>JBJEPE010000001.1:0-5967 GCA_051881075.1 Acutalibacteraceae bacterium
CTCCCACTTTTCCACATGGAAAAGTCCACCCATACCGTTTGTTCAACCTGATATTTTGGCGCATAGCAGTTATCACAACCTCCGGCAAAAATTGTCAAGTTTCTCGTCTAAAAGCTCACTAAAACTGTAATTTTTGAAAAAAGCAGTAGGTAATTAAAATACTCTCACTATAGTTGCCGCTGAACCGATATATTCATATGTATGTTGCTCTTACTTATATGCTTATATGCAATAACTTGAACCTGTTTATTATAAGCAAGCCTAGATTTGCACGAATGTAAAATACAAATATTACCAATTATATAATATCATTTTCATTAAAATGCAAAGCGTGCATCACCTGCGAAGCATATATCGTACCGACAGGTATATCACCCGTTCCAATAGGAACGAATATTATTGAAAAACCCACATTTGTGTGTTAGACAAATGTGGGCTTTTCATGGTCCGAGTGACTGGAGTCGAACCAGCGGCCTCTTGAACCCCATTCAAGCGCATATATAGTATTAATGCGGTTTTGCTAACATTTAGGCAAAATACGGGCGAAATAGAAAGCATTATTTTTATATCTTTATCCAAGCTATATTTATGCTTTATTGCTCGTTTATATTAAGTTTTTCAATTAAAGCGGATTGGAGCACTGCCGAGAAATTTATATTATTTTTTTCTGCGATTGTATTTAGCCACGCAGGAATAGTGCAGTTTTTACGTATGGCATTATTACCGTACTTTTCTGCATATGTGTCCATATCAAGTACTACCATATTAATAAAATCGTTATCGTTTTCTATTTCTATATCCTTTATTTTTGAGGCTTTGGGAATGGCTTTTCCGTCTTCAAGTTCATCAAGGACCCAACCAGAAGCAGCGTCTATAGCCATTACTATTGCATCTGCCAAACTATTTCCCTCTGTAACACAACCGGGTAAATCCGGAAATGTAACACAATAGCCCTCTGATTCTTCTAGCGGTGAAAAATATGCAGGATATACTAACTTCATAAAAATAACCTCCGTTTTTAATAGATATAAAAGAGGTGAGGCAAGGAGCAGGACTTATTTCAGTCCTGCTTGCTTGAATATTGAATTTACAGTTTTTATATCCAAGTCCCCTCTATGGTTCGGAATTGTAACCTTACCTTTTTTGGTGGGATGAATGTATTGATTATGTGAACCTTTTGTATTTTTAAGTGTCCATCCGTCATCAAGTAGGATTTTTTCAATTTCACGAAACCTCATTCCCTCACCTCCTGTATATATTATAGCACGCATTATGCGCATTGTCAATAGATTTATATTAAATTTATATTAAATTTATATTATTTTTTATTTCAAAATAAATACGCTGTTGCTAAATTGTATTAGAATTTAACAGCAGCGGTTATTTATATTATTTTATCTGTAATTTTTCGCAAAGCTTCAAAATCGCTGTGCTGGTAGTGCATCAGCATCTCTGCACTTGTATGACCCATTAAACTCAACTTATCTTTATCAGGCGCATTGACGTTTTTAATTAAGGTAGCAAAGGTATGGCGGCAACAATGAGGCGTTATCTTACGCAATTCTCCGGTAGAATTTTTTGCCGGATATGGCAGACCCATTTTATTTAACGCCGGATAAAATATTTCGTTCCTATATTTTTTTAGACTTATCTTTTTACCTTTATCGTTAAAGACATATCCTTCATTGCGATTGCCTATCCATTTTTCAATTAAAGTAACTATTCGAGGATTTAATGTAACTATTCTATTTATTCCTGCTGCTGTTTTTGCTCCTCCTACAAAGCTTTTTTCAATACGATTATAGTTTTCTACTTTTAGATCCAAAAGCTCGCTTGGGCGAAATCCTAGCAAACAGTGGCAATATATAATATCGGCTCCGTATACAATACCTATGTTTCTACGGATAATATCCAGCTCATTAAGTGTAAAAGCTTCCTTCTCTTTAATTTTATCTGAGTCTACATATAAAAACTGAGATATATTAATACTATCACTTAGCCGTCGAGGTATAGTGTATTTATACATCAGTGAGCATAAGGCTCTCATATTTTGCTTTGTCCTACTCCCCTTATCGCATTCATCAAGACACTCCTGCCAGTCTTCTATTGTAAGCTCTCTGAAATTAACATAATATATCGGTTGAAAATACTTCTTAGCGGCTCTATAACAGTTTAATGTACTTTTACTGCGATTTTTTCTATCATACTCAGTTTCAAATAAATCATATATTTGTAAAAATGTTTTTTCTACTACTTTTGTTTCGGTCGGTGGTTGCATATTGGCTAAAATCTCTAATGCTTCTTTTTTTGTACGTATTCCTGTGCGTTTAGTGGCTCTCCTGTGTGATTTTCCATTTTCGTCTAAATAATATCCCCATGTTTTTTCAACACGCCAGCGACCGTCTGAGCAGCGGCAAACGCATCCTTGTCCGTTACCTCGTGATTTAGGCATAATTATAATCACTCCAATTTTATATTTCCATGCAAATCTTGACTTTTTTAAAAGGAATGATTATAATAAAAATATCATTCCTTTTGTGAGGTTTCTGTATTTCTTGCAATGGATGATCTGACTTCACGGTGTTGCCGCACTGTGGAGTCCTTTTTTTATTTTATAAGTCATCCGATGATTAAGCCGGGTGATTTCGTTATTACTGCTTCTCAATACTCCATTTACCGTCAGCATTTATTTCAAAAAATGCACTGCCGGATATCTCGACTATCTGGGTTCCATTGTAATCCCCGATTTCATTAATTAATAAGTCATATCCTTTTGATGAATATACCCGAACTACAAAGTTACTATTTCCATCATGTGTGAATTTATATATAGATGTACTTCCGCTAAAAATTGGTGTTACAAAATCTCCATGACCGGAAAAGTCTATCTCATTTGTTGTTGAAAGTTTATCAATAGTATATGACCAGTTGCCATCTGCTTTAATATTAAGCATATATGGATTGTCTCCGGTAAGCAGTACGGTACCATCGTAATTACCGATTTCATTAATAATAATATCCTTTTCATTTTTATCATCATATAAATATACTATAAAATTACTGTTTCCATCATGCTTAAAATGTATTGTATATAGGCCGCTACCGGTTTTTATGTCAGATATTGCAGAGTCACCATGTCCAGAGTTTTTAATTGGCTTAAATAATTCCAATCCGCATCGTTCACAAATACCGTTATCAGTTGTGTGTCCAAGCGCCTTACCTTTTGTTTTACCGCAAATAGAACAGGTCTTCGGTGTTGTGCAGTCTGCATCTTTCCATGCATGGCCTAATGCGGGTTCTATATCTCCGCACCTAGTACATTTGCCATCAGTTGTACAGGTGACACCCTCATAATTATGTCCCAAAACGCTACCTCGTTTTTCACCGCACTTAGAACATATGCTTGGAGTGGTACACGTTGCCTCGATCCAATCATGTTCACACTCAGGAGTACTACTTAAAGTAGATTCTGCGCTACCGGATGATGAGCGAGTATCGCTATATGACGTGCTAGGCGATTTCGTGCCATCCTTTAATTCATTATAAGCTCCTACGCCTATAAGCGCCAGAATTATTATAGTGATGAGTATAATACGTTTTTTGTTCATTGCAAAATCTCCCATTTCCATTATTTACCTGTATCTTTTTGTCGATTTTTCCCTCATAATTCTTATGAGGTGATTAATTTGAATTATAAAAAATATCAGAATGTGCGAGATGTTGTTTGGAAAATCTTAATTCAAGAAAACATTACCGCACTTCCTATTAAAGTTGGGTCATTGTGTGCAAATCTTGGCATAATAGTAAAATACTATTTGCCTAATGACGACAATGACGGGTACTGCACATTTGTTAATGATGTTCCGTACATATTCGTAAATAAAAATTGTGTGCACTCGAGAAAACGATTTACAATAGCGCATGAGCTTGGACATTTATTATTGGGACACGTAGGCAAATATAATTTAGTCAACCGTGAACCGTCCCCATCGGACAAACCAATAGAGCATGAAGCTAATGTATTCGCTAGCCGCCTGCTTGCGCCTGCCTGCGTTTTATGGGGGTGCGAAGTTAAAACCGCTGCTGATATAGTAGCTCTATGTGATATTAGCCCTAAGGCAGCGGAATTTCGCATGAAGCGAATGGAAGAATTATATAAACGAAACAAATTCTTAACGTCCCCATTAGAAAGGCAGGTGTATGCGCAATTTAAAAATTTTATTAAATGTCATCGTCCATATCAGGAAGATTTTTAAGCTTTTCAATATCGCTGTCTGTGACGGTCCGTTCTTCAAAGCGGCCGTTACGGGCGGCGATTTTTATTTTATGTACCTTTTCTGTGTATTTGGGATTCACTTTTAAATCCTCTGAATACTCAAAAAGCTTGTTTTTCCCGGCATCATTAAGCATTTCATAGTTTTGAATAAGTTTTTGTTTTTTTACGTCGTCCTCACTATTTATGTTAAGAGAACTATTTTGAATGTCTAACAAATAGTCTGTGGTAACATTAAATCTCTTAGCTACTTTTATTAAAAACAAATGTCCCGGTTCTCTTAGACCATTTTCATAATTTCTTAAAGTAGTATAAGGAATACCAAGTTCATTTGCTAAATCTTCACGAGATACATTGTTAGATTTTCTTAGATTAATAATTTTCTGTCCTAAAGATTTTGATATTTCCATATAGCACCTCCTGAAGAATAGTATAATATGAATATTTTGCATTGTCAAGAAAATAATTGCCCAAATCGAACAATTTTTTTAAAAAACGCTTGACTTTTGCTCAAAATGAGTATAATATAATGATAGAGGCTCAATTTGAGCAAAAATATAAAATAGGAGTGGTTAAATGAAATTGCCAGTAATTGAACTCGAACGAATTAAACACGACCTAAGTAAAGAGCAGTTTTCTAAAATATTGGGGGTATCTAGGAGAACAATTCAAAATTGGCAAAGTGGAAAAACTGAGATGCCGATATCCAAATTAATAATCCTTGCAAATACATGGAATTGTACAACTGATTATTTGCTAGGATTGGTTAATAACAAATCTGCATAGGCAGATATTACAAATGAAAGGATGTGACAATCGTGTCGGATAAACTAGCTAATTCAATATTACAAGAAATTAAAGCTATAAATGTTGCGTTAAAAGCTTTAACCGCAAGCGTTAAGGCAATAAGCGCACAAAATGCGCAGATTATAGAGTTGCTTAAAAAGCAAAAGTAAACTGACTAGCTTTTAGGGAGGGAGCAATATGGCAGATAAACCAAATTTAAGATGTAAGTTGAATAAAAAACCTGATTCAATAGAAGTTAAAATCGAGGTTGACCGTACAGAGCTTGATGCCGCACTTAAATTAATTAACGAAATGACGAAAAAAACAGATGAGTTGCTATCAAATCTTTCAGAGATAGCAACAGCGTTACAAAATGCACAGATTATAGAGTTGCTTAAAAAGAAAAAGTAAACCTACTAGCTTTTAGTGAGAAATAAATATGGCAGATAAACTAAATTTAAGAGGTGAAGTTGGATCATGACATTGCAAGAGATACAGGAATCAGACAAAATATTTTTAGTACCTACTGATGTGGCAGCGGTCTTAGGTATGTCGGCAAACAGCCTAAGATTACAAGCACAGCAGGATTCAAGTAAGCTTGGTTTCCCGGTAATAGTAGCCGGAACCCGAGTAAGAATACCCAGAGTTCCATTTTTAAACTACATAGGTAAACTAGTACCGGAAGGGAAGTAAAAATATGAGCGAAATAGGAGTTGTTAAAGGGTTCAAGGTGTTCAATCCGGATTGGACTTGTAGCCCAAATGGGAAGCCGTTCCAGTATGAAGTAGGCGGTATTTATGAAGAAGATGTGAAACCTATGGTTTGTAATTGTGGTTTCCATTTTTGCGAAAAGGCGGCTGATTGCTTCAATTACTATCCGTTTAACCCTAAAAATAAGGTTGCGGAAG
>JBJEPE010000002.1:0-27024 GCA_051881075.1 Acutalibacteraceae bacterium
ACGGCTACTATGTAGGTACATACTCAGGCGAATATATGCTTAATTCGTGTATAGATACATCAATTATCGGCGAAAACAATGATATATGGATGGCTAAATATTACAACGCACTTATGAACATGACCCCAAGTGAAGCATATTCAAAGGTATCAAGCTATACCTCACAGTACAGCGCACTATACGGTATGTGGCAATGGAGTTCAACAAGTTCTATCAGCGGTATTAGCGGTAACGTTGATGTTGACGTTGCATATAAGGATTACCCTACTATAATTAAGAGTAAGGGTCTTAACGGATTTAGTGCTACTACCCCTACAGCAGCAACTCCGACTATTTCGTCGTCTAACACAACCGGCGGCAAGAACGTTACCATTGCCTGCTCTACAAGCGGCGCAACCATTTACTACACCACTGACGGTTCTACTCCGACTACATCAAGCACAAAATATTCTTCTGCCTTTAAGGTAACATCATCAACTACCGTTAAAGCTATTGCAGTAGCAAGCGGTTATAATAACAGTTCGGTTGCTTCCAGTACAATATCCGTCAGTCAAACTGCCACACCTACCATAACAGCGGCTAACACAACCGGCGGTAAGAACGTTACCATTGCCTGCTCTACAAGTGGTGCAACCATTTACTACACCACTGACGGTTCTACTCCGACTACATCAAGTACAAAATACACTGCCGCATTCAAGGTTACATCCTCTACTACCGTAAAGGCTCTTGCGGTAACAAGCGGATATACAAACAGCTCGGTGGCCTCAAGCACCGTTTCAGTAACACAGACCGCCACACCTACCATAACAGCGGCTAACACAACCGGCGGTAAGAGTGTCACTATTGCCTGTTCAACAAGCGGTGCAACTATTTATTACACAACTGACGGTTCTACCCCGACTACATCAAGTACCAAATATACCGCCGCTTTCACGGTTACATCCTCTGCTACCGTAAAGGCGCTTGCAGTTACAAGCGGATATACAAACAGCTCGGTTGCTTCTAGCACCGTTTCAGTAACACAGACCGCCACACCTACCATAACAGCGGCTAACACAACCGGCGGTAAGAGTGTCACTATTGCCTGTTCAACAAGCGGTGCAACTATTTATTACACAACTGACGGTTCTACCCCGACTACATCAAGTACCAAATATACCGCCGCTTTCACGGTTACATCCTCTGCTACCGTAAAGGCGCTTGCAGTTACAAGCGGATATACAAACAGCTCGGTTGCTTCTAGCACCGTTTCAGTAACACAGACCGCCACACCTACCATAACAGCGGCTAACACAACCGGCGGTAAGAGTATCACCATTGCCTCTTCAACAAGCGGTGCAACTATTTATTACACAACTGACGGGTCTACCCCGACTACATCAAGTACCAAATATACCGCCGCCTTCAATGTTACTGCGGATTCTACCACGATAAAGGCTCTTGCGGTAACAAGCGGATATACAAACAGCGCAGTTGCTTCAAGTACCGTAACCGTAAGCCAAGTATCAACTCCTGTCATAACAATAGACAGTTCCAAAAACGTAACTATTACCTGCTCTACAAGCGGTGCGACTGTTTACTACACAACAGACGGAACAACACCGACTACATCAAGTAATGTTTACAGCAGTTCATTCAAGCTTACCACAAACGGTGCTACGGTAAAAGCAATAGCAGTAGCAAGCGGATACCGTAACAGCAGCGTAGCAACTAAAACGGCAGAAATAACTAAGGCTGACAAGCCTGTTATAGCTTACACAGATTATGTCGGCGGTAAATACGTAGCATTCTCCAGCACTACGGAGGGCGCAACTATTTACTATACTACAGACGGCACCGACCCGACAACGGAAAGTAAGGTATATACATCTAAATTCAAGCTTAGTGCGGCATCATACACCATTAAAGCAATAGCCGTTGCAGACGGATATTATGACAGTGATATAATGGTAGAAACACTTGAGATACCGCGTGTAGAGGCCCCCGTAATAGCCATAGACGGAGCTAAGAACGTTACAATAACCTGCCCTACAGACGGTGCGGCTATTTACTATACAATCGACGGGACTAACCCGACAACAACAAGTAATGCTTATGAAGGCACATTTACACTTGCATCAAACGGTATTACCGTTAAGGCATATGCGGTTTTAAAAGGATATCGCAACAGTAGTGTAACATCCATGCTTGCGGAAACAACTAAGGCCGACAAGCCTGTTATAGCTTACACAGACTATGTAGGCGGTAAATATGTAGCATTAACTACCAATACGGCAGGCGCAACCATATACTACACTACAGACGGTACAGATCCTACTACGACCAGTAAGATATATACATCTAAGTTCAAATTAAGCGGTGCTTCATATACCATTAAAGCGATAGCCGTTGCAGATGGTTACTATGATAGTGATATAATGGAGGAAATACTTGAAATACCACGTGTTGAAACTCCTGCGATAACAATAGGACAGAATAACGGAATTATCACCGTAAGCATATCGTGCGATACAGGCGACAGCATTATATACTACACCACAGACGGCACTACACCGTCTACAACAAGCACACAATACGAGGG
The DNA here is from genome assembly GCA_051881075.1 of Acutalibacteraceae bacterium. Classification (GTDB taxonomy): domain Bacteria; phylum Bacillota; class Clostridia; order Oscillospirales; family Acutalibacteraceae; genus RUG14223. The sequence goes on from JBJEPE010000002.1 coordinate 2,585, forward strand.
CATATTTACAATCGATCAGGAAGCAACCGTAAGTGCCATTGCCACAAAAAGCGGTTACAGAAACAGCGCAAAGGCTACTGCAACATATACCGTATTGCCTGAGCTTGTGGTAATTGATAAAACTGACGTTAGCATTAATAAAGGAGAAACCGTACAGCTAAGCGCAACGGTTACACCTGACAACGCAAAAAATAAGGCAGTTACATGGAGCAGTAGCAATGCTGCGGTAGCTACGGTATCAGAGAGCGGCTTAGTAACAGGTGTTGCCGACGGTAATGCTACTATAACAGCAACAACATCCAACGGCCTTACTGCTACCTGCACCGTTACGGTTATAGACGACAGCGGCGTTTATGCACTTATAACCAGCCCTGATTATCTTATTCACGGCATACGGCTTGCTATTATTTATAACAACTCTGTCGTTGGCAAGGTTTCAAGCAGTACAATGATAACAACCGATGTTACGGTATCTAACGGTATTGCTTCAAATATTGAAAATGAAGACACATGGATAATAGAACAATCAGGTACTAAGTACTATCTGAAGAATACAGTTTCAGGCAAATATCTGGGTTTAAGCAGTTCCACAAGTGTAAATACAAGCGATACCGCACAGGCATTTGACATTGCTCTGCAAAGTGACGGAACATTCCTTATAACTCATGTTGAATCCGGCAGATATCTCGGATATAACGGCTCTACAGGCTTTAAACTGTACACCACCGGCTATATGAATACTCACCCCGGATATGTAAACATATATGTTTATAATACAAGCGGAAATCTACCTGACTCTAAACTTTACACAGCACAGGCACTTACAGACGGTCACGGTACTGTTACCAATACGGCCGAGGGCATGAGCTATATAAGCGGTACACAGGTAACATTTACGGCCACACCAAATGACGGATATGAGTTTAATGCTTGGGTAGATGAAAATGGAAATACTGTTTCAACCGATGCACAATATACATTCAGTCTTACATCTGACACGGTTTATACCGCAACCTTTACACAGTTAAGCTGCGGTGCCGTAACCGCTTCACCTGACGGCGGAGTAATAAAAACAGGCAGCACGATAACACTTTCTGCCGCAAGCGGTGAAAAGATAATGTACAGCATTAACGGTGGAGATTATGTTGAATATAAGTCCGCTATAATCGCAAATGAATTACCTATGTCAATAAGTGCATATACAACCCGTGACAATTACCTGAACGGTTCGGTTTCACAATTCAGTTACACCGCCTCCGGAGTATTTGCTCTTATTCAAGACAGCTCTTATATAGAAAACGCAACCGAAAACACAAAATTTGCACTTATCTACAACGGAGCATATATAGGCAAAATAAGCAGCGGTACTGCACTGTCTACAGCAATCACTATATCAAACAATATTATTACGGATGTAAATGATATAACATCCTATAAGCTAGAGAAAAACGGCAATTACTACTATATCAAAAACTCATCTACGGACAAGTATCTGGCACTTACTACTACGGCGAACTCCGCTAATGTTGTAAACAGCGATACCCCTGCAGCATTTGAACTTAGCAGACAGCTTGACGGTACATTCATATTTGTTCATGTTGACTCCGGCAGATATTTAGGCTATAACGGTTCTACAGGCTTTAAGCTGTACACCTATTCAGATAGTAACCTTACAAAATACTGCGGAAAAATCAGCGTGTACATATATACAGAGGACGAGATACCTACAGTTAATGCTTTAAGCTCTGTTACAATATGTTCAGGCGGTAACGGCACCGTTACACCGGTATATACATCTGAAAGCATAGTAAACGGAACTAAGCTGGAGCTTAATGCCGTAGCCAACAGCGGTTATATGTTCAGTGCATGGACAGACAGTAACGGTAAGGTGGTAAGCACAAATGCAAGCTTTACCCTCACCGTAAGTACTACAGAAACATATATCGCTACATTTACACAGCTTGTATGCGGTAAGGTAGTGGCAGATCCGGACAGCGGAGAAATAAAATCAGGTTCACTTATAACACTTACTACGGATTATGATGCCGACATCATGTACAGCATTAACGGCGGCGAATACATTAAGTACACAGGCCCGTTTACGGCTGATGTGTTCCCGCTTACAATCAGCGCATATGCCACTAAGCAAAATTATGCCACGGGTGAGGTTTCAACATACAATTATACAAAGCCTGTTCTTGATGACAGCTTCAACGGTACATTTGTTAAGACGGGTACGTTAAGCTCAATATCCAATGATTCATTGTATATAATTGCGGTAAACGATAAGGCGATAAGCTCTGCCCTGTCATCATCCGCACTTACACCTGTTGATGTATCTGCATCAGGCAATAAGATAACCACAGATAATTCATCTATTATATGGGTAATACAGGCAACCGAAACAGACGGCGTTTATAAGCTTATGACTTCTGATAAAAAATACTTAAGCGGCAGTTCAAGCTCAAGTAACGTAAGTCTTAATACTACAGGCATAGAGGTAACTATAACCGCTAACGGTGACGGTACATTTACAATTCATCAAAATAACGACTCAGGCTATTATTTGGGATATAACACAAACACAAATGTATTTAAATGGTATAAGTCTACTGCATCAACGTATGCTTATGCTTTAAGCATATATAAATACGACAAATCTGCACAGGCCGTTCAGTACTATACCCTAAATGTATCTACAGACGGAAACGGCGATCTGGCCACAGACATGAGCGGAACATATGCAGAGAACACTTCAATAACCGTAACCGCTGTTGAGCGCAGCAATTCAACATTTGACGGTTGGTACAATTCAAACGGTGATTTACTCTGTGAGGATGCCCAGTATTCATTCACTATGATAGAGGACGTTACCTGCATTGCAAAGTTTATCATACTTACGGTAGGCGATCCGGACGGTAACGGAAAGGTGGACGCTTCTGATACTCAGCTTATACTTGATTATCTGACTAATCTTTCAAGTATTTCAGAAAAATTTATGGAGTTTGCGGACTACAACGATGACGGAAAGGTAAATCTGCTTGACGCATACCTTATATGCTTAGCCATAATAAACAATTAAACTTTGTATAACAGAAAAATTCAAACCGTATCTGACCTTTAATTAAATTATAAGCAAATATTATCTCCCACACTCATATCTATTGATATAGGTGTGGGAGATTACTTTATGTAGTAATAATGATATCGTCATTTTTTAAATAATTTATTACGATATTCCTCTAAATAGCTATATTTTTAACAAACATTTTAAAAAAATTAGTAAGTTTTTTAGGATTTTTATTGCATTTTAAAAAATCGTTTGGTATAATATATGAAATACTCATGGAAAGGTTGGTACATTTTTATGATGAAGCAACTTATTAATGCCGCATTAGGCAAAGCTGAACCGGATATTATATTTAAAAACGCAACCGTCGTTGATGTTTTTACACATAAACTTATACAATGTGATGTTGCCGTATCTTGCGGTAAGATAGCAGGCTTAGGAACTTACAGCGGAACACATGAGGTTGACTGTACCGATAAGTACCTTATGCCGTCATTTATAGACAGCCACTTACATATAGAGTCAAGTATGCTGTCACCGTCGGAATATGCTAAGATAGTAGTGCCTAAGGGCGTTACCACCATTATAGCCGACCCACACGAGATAGCCAACGTATGCGGTGAAAAGGGACTTAAATACATGATAGACTCCGCTAAATCCGTACCGCTGGATATAATGTATATGTTGCCGTCATGCGTGCCTGCCACCCCATTTGACAGCTCAGGCGCACGTATAGGCAGCGCCGCTACAAAGCGACTCATGGAGGAATACGAATTTCTCGGTTTAGGAGAAATGATGGATTATACCGGCGTTATCTCTGCCAACGATGAAACATTAGCTAAGATAGAGTGTGCGGATATCTGTGACGGCCACGGTCCTATGCTGTCAGGCAAAGAGCTTTGTGCATATGCTTCAACCGGTATATTGACAGACCACGAATGTGTAACGGCAGAAGAAGCTTTGGAGAAAATCCGCTTAGGTATGTATGTTCAGATAAGAGAGGGAACAAGCGCAAAGAACTTGTCTGAGCTTATAAAGGCCATTGATCCTTATACTCTAAGAAGAATACTTTTCTGTACTGATGATAAACATATAAATCATATAATTGAAACAGGTACGATATCAAACTGCGTAAGCAAGGCGATAAGTCTAGGTGTAGATCCTATTGATGCAATTACCATTGCTACGCTTAATCCTGCCGATTGTTACGGATTAAAGAAGAAGGGAGCAATAGCCCCCGGTTATGTGGCTGACCTGCTTGTTTGTGAGGATATCACCGCTCAGAACATTCTTGAAGTTTACAAAGACGGTAACATTGTCGCACGCAACGGCAAGGCTTTGTTTGAAAAGATAGCAGTTAATCATGACGATGTTATAAACACAGTACATATTAAGGAATTTACCGCTGAAGCCTTTGAGCTTGAATTTACACCGGGTATGCCTGTTATAAAGGTTATGCCTGATACGCTTGTTACAGCTAAGGTAAACAAAGATACCCCAGATGGACTTAACTACTGCGCCGTTATTGAACGTCACAAGGCAAGCGGCAACGTAGGCCTTGCATGGGTTGACGGCTTTGCACTCAAGCGTGGTGCAATAGCTCAAAGCATAGGTCACGATTCACACAACATCACCGTTGTCGGATCTAATCCTGAGGATATGGCAGTAGCCGTAAATGCCTTGGGAACAGAGGGCGGTATTACCGTTGCCTGTGACGGTAAGGTAATCGCCAAGCTTGCATTGCCTATTGCAGGTCTTATGTCAGATTTGCCTGCGGAAACCGTAAACGAAGAGAATGCAAGGGTAGTAGAAGCCGCTATGGCACTTCGTGATAATCACGATGTAGACATATTTATGATGCTGTCATTCATCTCTCTGTTTGTTATTCCTGAGATTAGACTTAACGACAGAGGTCTGTTTAATGTTATTGAGCAGCAGTACATTTAATTTATAAATTATAGCCATCCGTTTTTGGGTGGCTTTTCTTTTTACTGTCAAATAATAAATCAGTCCGGCACTAAAAATACAGCGGTAAAATCGCAAGAAAGTTGTGGTTTTACCGCTGTATTTGTTTAGATTAAGTTTAGAAACAAAGCGTATTATATTTATCAAATCTTGTCATAATAGCACGAAAAATGTATGACAAGCTCTTAAAAATGTCGTTGCTAAAATATAAACCTTATGTTCAGAGGTAGCTTATGAAAATATTAATAACCGTCCTGTTGACCTTTATCGGATTACTGTTGGCATATATTCTGCTGATTTGTATAAGTGCTTTTTTAGTGGACACTAAAACAGAATACTCCACAAACAGCCGATATTACAGATGGCTGTTAAACAGTGCAACCGGACTGCTGCTCTTCTTTGGAAGAATTAAAGTAAAAGTATCGGGAGAAGAAAAAATCCCATCAGACAGTCGCTTTCTGTTCGTTTCCAATCATCGCAGTAAATTTGACCCCATAATTTCATGGTATATACTCCGCAAATACGATGTCGCATTTATCTCTAAGCCGGAAAATTTTGATGTTCCTGCATTTGGGCGTATTATAAGAAAATGCTGTTTTATGGCGATTGACAGAGAAAATCCGAGAAACGCAATAAAAACTATTATAAAAGCATCAGAGCTTATAAAATCCGATACGGTATCAATAGGAGTTTATCCTGAGGGAACACGAAGCAAAACAAACGAGCTTTTACCCTTTCATAACGGAGTATTTAAAATTGCACAAAAGGCAAATGTTCCCATAGTCGTTGCTTCTATACGTGGTACGGAAAAGATACATAAAAACACCCCTTTCCGTTCCGTACCGGTAAACATTGATATTTTAGATGTGCTGTCATCTGAAGATATTTATCACCGCAGGACAGATCAAATAGGCGAAATAATAAGAAATGAAATTGAAAAGAAGCTGATAGCATGAGGCATGAAACGTTAAACAAGGTATCAAGGCGTTTAAAAAAGAAAGAAGTATTGACTATTCCTAATCTGTTGAGCTTCTTTCGCATTATTTTAATTCCTATAATTGTTTATCTGTACTTGTATAAACAAAAATATTTTTTAGCGGTATGTGTTATCATACTTTCCGCCATAACCGATATTGCAGACGGAAAAATTGCGAGAAAATTCAATATGACCTCTGATCTTGGAAAGCTACTGGATCCTATCGCCGATAAGCTTACACACGGCGCTGTACTCATTTGCCTTACCTCCCGATATACAAAAATAAAATGGCTGGTGGGTATATTCGCCGTAAAGGAGATTTTAATGTTTGTACTCGGCGGAATTGTCCTGAAATATACAGACACGGTAAACAGCGCAAAATGGTACGGCAAGGCATGTACGGTAATTCTGGAATTGTTTATGACGATACTGATACTTTTCAATAATATTCCGGTACAAGTAGTCGATTACATGATAATTATCTGTATAGCCTCAATACTGGTATCATTTGCCCTATATATAAATTTCTATGTATCTATCATCAAAAACAACAGAAAAAAATAAACTAAGCAAATTGCAGAAAGCAGGAAGAAAAATGTATTATCACGTTTTATATAACCCATACGCCGGCAACGGACATGGAGAAGAAATAAGTAAGGAGCTTAACGAAAAACTGAAGGAACACTCACTCACTTTTCAGGACATGACACAAATCACGGATTATGAAACCTACTTTAACAATATTCCGAGAGAGAATAATATTATTATCTGCGGCGGTGACGGAACTCTTAATCGCTTTATTAACGAAGCGGTAAAGTATCTTGACGGTTATCATATATACTATTATGCCGCAGGAAGCGGAAATGATTTTCTACACGATATTGCGGAAAATCAGGAAAAGATGCCTATCTGCATCGATCAGTACATAAAAAATCTACCGCAGGTAACGGTAAACGGTAATGATTATTTATTCCTTAACGGTATAGGTTATGGAATTGACGGTTATTGCTGTGAAGTCGGAGATGAATTGCGCAAAACCTCCACTAAGCCTATAAACTACACTTCGATTGCAATAAAAGGTCTGTTGTTTCACTATAAACCCACAAATGCCACGATCACTGTTGACGGCAAAACATATAAGTTCAATAAAGTTTGGCTTGCACCTGCCATGAACGGACGTTTCTACGGTGGCGGTATGATGCCGACACCGGAGCAAGAACGATTGAATACAGATAAAACCTTATCTGTAATGGTTATGTACGGTAGCGGTAAATTAAAGACTTTATCAATATTTCCATCTATATTTAAGGGAGAGCATATCAAGCATTCTGACTGCGTTAAGGTTTTAAGCGGTCATAATATTACCGTAGAATTTGATCGTCCCACTGCCTTGCAAATCGACGGTGAGACTATTTTAGGCGTAACGCAATATCAGGCTTGCGCTTATCAGCAATCGCACGTATCTGTCAAATAAATGTAAATATATTTTCACTTACTATTTATATACAGTCCTAATTTTTACAGATTAATTATTCATATATCATTCTTCTTTAAAAAAGACCCCCGATTTTATGCCTTTCGGTATAAAGTCGGGAGTCTTTTTTATTTAGTTAATCTCAAAAATCAACCTGCTGCAATGTAGTATGTTCCGTTGCCCTCAAAATCTGTGCCTTCGTATTGACCTGTGACTATAATACAGCTTACTCCATCGTCGTCCTTTGTAACATCAAGATATACGATATCTGTTTCACTTACTTCTATCTTCATTACACCGTCTTCTGATATATCGCCGCAATTCTCTAAATGCAAGAGCGAGTTACCGGTTTCCTGGTCTATAAATTCAACTGTATAATACGGCATAACATCATCATACTTGCCCTCTAAGGTAAGTAATCTATTGTTATCTTTTTCTAAGTAATCTCCGTCAGCATAGCTCCAGTCAATAACGTTCGTATTAATAGTATCAGTAGGCTCTTCATCGAGCGAAGGGGATTCTTCTGAACCACTGCATCCGCATAAAGATGTAAGTAAAACCAACATTGCAAGTAAAATAGAAAATATACGTTTTGTCATTTTGCAAATTCCTTTCTGATATCGAAAAACAGTATTTTTTATGATTAAAAGTATATACTCTTATCTCTAAAGATGTATTTTCCGAATTTTTCTTTAACAATTTCGCTGTTCTCGACTATTTTTTCGCCACGTAAATAAACATCAATGGCCTTTCCGCATACTTCAAGTCCCTCATAAGGAGTATAGTCGCAATTATGATGTTGATTTTTACTGCTGATAGTCCATTTTTCATCAGGTGACCAAACAACTATGTCTGCATCTGAGCCAACCGCTATAACGCCCTTGCGTGGATACATTCCGAAAAGCTTTGCAGGATTTTCAGCAAGTGTTTTGCACATTTGCTCTATGGTTATGCGTCCACCCTTAACGCCGTAGCTGTATATAATAACCGGTCTATGTTCAACACCGGGTATTCCGTTGGGTATTTTATTAAAGGCTTCTCTACCTATTTCTTTATCGCCCTTATAGTTAAAGCTACAGTGGTCGGTCGATATGGTAGTTATATTATTATCGGCTATTGCCTGCCACAGACATTCGTTATCACTCTTTTTTCTAAGCGGAGGCGACATTACAAACTTTGCACCGGCAAACGGATCTTCGTCAGGAGCTTGATCACCTGCAACACCTGTTTCATAAGAAGAATCATCCATAACAAGGTATTGCGGACAGGTTTCCACATAAAGCTTCTGTCCCCTCGCCTGTGCCGAAAGCACCTCTTTGTAACCCTCTTCAGAGCTTAAATGCACTATGTTTACAGGCACATCGACAACCTGAGCAATCGCAAGGTATCTTTTGACTGCCTCAGCCTCTACTATAGGAGGACGGGAAATGGGATGATATTTAGGTTCAAGCAAACCCTTTGCTACAGTATCCTTAACCATTTCATTTACTAAATCACCGTTTTCACAGTGGACGCCAACTATAGCATGAAGCTCCTTGACACGCTTAAGTATCTGATACATTTCAGCATCTGTAACACGCAGGTTATCATATGCCATATATAGCTTATACGATGTTATACCTGCCGCAGTCATGTCGTCCATTTCTTTAGAAACAGACTCATTCCACTCAGAGATAGACATATGAAAGCCATAGTCGCAGGAGGTTTTACCGTCCGCTTTTTTGTGCCAATTTTCAAGTGCCTGTGCAAGAGTTTCGCCTTTGTTCTGTGTGCCGAAATCTACTATTGTAGTTGTGCCGCCTATTATAGCCGCCTTACTGCCTGTAGCAAAGTCATCGGCAGTAAGCGTGGCACTTTCAAGGTCAAAGTGTGTGTGAGTATCTATAAAGCCCGGAAATAACAGCTTACCGCTTACATCTACTACCTTACGGCCTTCTGTCGGGATGCCCGGACCAATTTCAGAAATTTTCTCACCTGAAATAAGTACATCCGCCTCATAGCATCCCTGTGAGCTTACTACAGTACCACCCTTTAACAATATTTCCATTTGCCCATCTCCTATATCAATAGATATTATAATTTATTGTTAAAAGAATATTATATCTATAATAATTAAAGCATATAGCTATAGTTATCAACTATTGCTTTAATAATAGCTTTTATGCCCTCAGGAAGATTACTTTCTTCTCCTATAGCATAGGTTACTATCTCACCGTCAAGTCTAACCTTGAAGAGATTTTCATCAATTCTTGCAAAGCCTGCATTCTTGCTATTTAGCAAGGTAGCCTCACTGCTGAACAGAGTAAACTTGTCAAGATACGGTGCCCCACCGTAAGGACAAAAGCTCTTACAGTTACCGCACTCATTACACATATCGTCAATATGTACTATCTGTGGTATCTTGCTGTACTCTGTGATTATTGCGGCGTTTGCTCTGTTAGGACAAACATCTACGCAACATTCGCAGATAGTGGAACATTCAAGGCATCTGTCACATTCATGATTACAGCCTGAGTGTACAAGGATACCTTTCTTAGAATATGCACGTTCCTCATTCTTATCAAGTGCCACATCACTTGTACAGCTCTTAGATATAATCATATCTACCGCAAGCTTTGCATCTCTGATAGCCTCTACTATAGTGGCAGGCCCATTTACACAGTCGCCTGCGATATATACGTTATCAAGATTTGTTTTTACGCTTCCGTTTAAATCTATACCGTTCTCTGCAAAGTAGCTTTCTTCTATTCTGTCGCCAATAGCGGCAATAATTCTGTCAGCGTCTATAGTAACGGTTTCGTCTGTCTTAACAGGTATGCGTCTGCCCTTTGCGTCATAATCTCCAAGCCTCATCTTACGGCAGATAAGCTTATCACCTTCAAGCTTTTCTGGCACGGCAAGCTCTAAAAGCTCTACGCCGTCCTCTAATGCTTCAATAAGCTCATCCTCCTGAGCGGCAATATACCTCTTGGTTCTTCTGTAAACCAAAGTTACCTTTTCACAGCCGTCAATACGCTTAGCGGCTCTGGCTACATCCATAGCGGTATTACCGCCGCCGATAACGGCGAAGCTTCTGCCTGTACCTGCTGTACCGTTGTTGCACTTTTCAAGAAATTCAACGGCATTCTCAACGTCTGCACCCTCTACATCAGCATAGGTATGCTTCTGTGCGCCTACGGCTACTATTACATTTTTATAGCCCTGAGCCTTAAGCTCTGCTACTGACTTAACCTCAACGCCTGTTTTAAACTCTGCGCCCATAGCCTCGGCAAGTGCAACGTCCTTATCTATTGCTTCTTTTGAAATTCTGAATCTTGGAATAACGTACTTAACGGTACCGCCAAGCTCTGCTCGCTTCTCAAATACTGTTACGGCTACTCCGCTTCTTGCCAAGAAGTATGCCGCCGCAATACCGGCAGGGCCACCGCCGATAATAGCGGTTTTATTTGTTTCATCAAGAGGCTTTGCGTTTGCTTTTACCTCAGCAAGAATTGTATCGTAAGCCTTTTCTGCACATTCAAGCTTTACACAGCGAATGTTTACAGGCTCTTCGTAGAAGTTTCTTGTACATTTACCCATACAGAAATGACTGCATATAGTACCGGTCATAAACGGTAACGGGTTTTTATCCGTAATTACTCTTAATGCTTCGTCATACTTACCGCTGCCTGCAAGCTGCATATATGCGGTTATATCCTGATTTATAGGACAGCCCTGCTCACACGGGGCTACAAAGCAATCAAGCATAGGCAACGGCTTATTCAGCTTACGGCTTTCAATAGCCTTAATAGCTTTCTTATGATGCGGGTCGTTAAGTGCCTTTGCCTTAGCCGCAGAAACCTTATCTATATCTACACCGTTAAACTCAAATGACTTTCCGTTTTCAGCATTCTCCAGCTTCTTAGCTATCTGTACCATTCTGGCATATCCGCCCGGCTTAAGCACGGTAGTGGCAAGTGTTACAGGCCATATGCCTGCGCCGATAAGCTCGTCAATATTAAATATATCTGCACCGCCAGAGAATGAAATTTTCAGCTTGCCGTCAAAACTCTTTGAAAGCTTCTCTGCAAGTGAAAGTGAAAGCGGATACAATGACTTACCCGACATATACATTTCTTCACCGGGAAGCTCTTTACAGGCTATAGTAACAGGGAATGTATTGGTAAGCTTAACGCCAAAGCTTAAACCGTTGCTTTCTGCAAGGGCAATAAGCCTTTCAATCATAGGTACTGCATCGCTGTACTGTAAATCATCCTTAAAGTGGAAATCATCAAATACTATGTAATCATAGCCCATATCGTCAAGCGTCTTTCTTGCATATTCATAGCCTAACAAGGTAGGATTGCACTTAACGAATGTATTTATCTTCTTTTGTGTTATAAGATAAGAGGCTATTCGCTCTATCTCCTGCGGAGGGCAGCCGTGCAATGTAGAAAGCGTTACCGAGCGGCAAACCCTTGGGCTTATGCTCTCGATATACTCCTTATCTACATTTTCAAATTTATCAAGATTATCAAGGGCGTACTGCTTACAATATGACCAAATCTCAGTATTCTCAGCGTTTTTAAGTCCCTCGATAAAGTTATCTATCTTCTCTGACTGAATACCCTTAAGATCATATCCAACGCTCATGTTGAAAATGAAACCGTCAGGTGAGCCAAGCGAATATTCCTTTGATAAAAGCTTAAGTGCGTACCAAGCCTTGATATACTCCTCCATAGCCTGAGGTACTCTCAGCTCTGTAGACCACTCAACATTGTAGCACTCATCATCAGCCAAGATACATGGCTTTGCAACGGGTAAATCTTCACCGTCAAGGGTTTGTACGGTTTTAAGCTCAAAAAATCTGCTGCCTGCAAAGTAAGCCGCAATTATATTCTGTGCAAGCTGTGTATGCGGGCCTGCCGCAGGACCGAATGCGGTTTCCATTGTTTCACCGAAAATTGAATAGCGGCTGTCGCTTTTCTTATAAAATGTTTTAGCAACGCCGAACACCGTACCGCAGCGTTTATACTCGGTCATTGCATAATCCATAAGCTTCTCAAAAGCTATGGGTATCATTCTGTCGCTCATGCTGTCACTTCCTTATATTAAAATTAAGCGTTTATCTTATCCCAAAGCAACTGTGACTGTTCTCTGCAATCAGCCATTGCTTTCTGCTCATCTATACCCAAAAGTACTCTGTCACGCATAACAAACTTACCGTTTATCATGGTTGAGCTTACACTTCTGCCGTTCATACCAAATAATATATGACCGTTGATATTTGTTTCATTCATCGGGGTAAGCGGATCATAGTCAACTATAATAACGTCAGCCGCCGCACCCTCTTTGAGTACACCCAAAGGTGTTTTAAAATAACGGTTAGCTATCTTTGCGTTGCCGTCAAACAGCATTTGAGGTACCTCTCCCCATGCAACTGCCGGGTCACAAAGATTGTGCTTATGAAGAATGTTTGCAACCTTCATAGATTCAAACATATCGTTTGTATATCCGTCCGTGCCAAGTCCCGTAAGTACACCGTGCTTCATTATTTCAAGGGTCGGGGGACAGCCTATGGCATTACCCATGTTGGACTCAGGGTTATGCACAACCATAGTATCTGTTGCCTTGAGTAAATCCATCTCTGCACTGTTTACATAAACGCAGTGTACCGTAATCGTCTTTTCACCGAGTATGCCCATATCCATAAGGCGGTAAACTATCCTCTTGCCATGGTCACGCAGGCACATATGCAGGTCATCTATACCCTCTGCTACATGGATATGATATCCTACTCCCTCGGGAGTATTCTCAGCGCAAAGCTCCAATGTTTTATCTGATAATGTGAATGAAGCGTGCAAACCCATCATTGCTTTCTGCATATCGGAATCATCCGTACTGCACTTCTTTATGAAATCAGCGTTTTCTTTAACCGCCGCCCTCATCTTATCTTCACCGTCTCTGTCAGATACCTCATAGCAAAGACAGGTTCTAACACCAAGCTCTTCTGCGGCTCTTGAAATCTCAAACAAGCTGCCCTCTATCTCGCCAAAGCTGGCATGATGATCAAATACGGTAGTTACACCGCTCTTTATACAATCTATATATGTAGCAACCGCACTGTAGTACGTTTGCTTATTATTCAACTTTCTGTCAAGTGTCCACCACATTCCGTCAAGTACATCCAAAAATCCCTTAGGATTATATCCCTTTACGGATAAGCCTCTTGCCATTGCACTGTAAATGTGGTTGTGCGTATTGATAAGTCCCGGCATTATCACGCCGCCCTTTGCGTCTACAAATTCAGCATCGGGGTATGCGGCACGCATAGACTCGGTAGTACCTACATCTTTAATAAGCTTGCCGTCAATACAAACAGCACCGTTCTCAATAAACGGATTATCGCTGTTACGAGTTATAAGTCGTCCGTTTCCGATAATTATCATTTCTGTTTCCTCCTTATATTAAGGCATAACCGCACAAAGCCACAAAATGGCTCTGTACGGATCTACCTAAGAGTTGCCCTGCGGTAAAGACAGGCTCTGCCGCAAGGCTTATATTATGCCTAAAATACAACTCTGTATAAAGGCTTTTAAAGCAGTCAAAACTGCCAATAAAATTAAATGTTCTTGCCTGCAGCCTTAAATGCGTCTACAAGTAAATCCATCTCAGGCGGTATGCAGATAGGCTCGCCTGCCGCCTTAATTGCGTTAGCAACGTCCTTAAGTCCGTTACCTGTTACAACACTTACAACGGTTGCATCATGCGGTACAAGACCTTGATTTACAGCCTTTATAAGTCCTGCTGAACCGGCGGCACCGGCAGGCTCTGCAAATACGCCGCAGGTTCTGCCCAATGTTCTCATAGCCGCAAGTATCTCTTCGTCAGAAACATTTATTGCTATACCGTTTGATTCCTTAATCGCTCTTAATGCTTTATCAGGGTTTCTTGGAACACCTACTGCAATACTGTCGGCAATAGTATTTTCATCCATATGCTCAAGTGGCTTGTTCTCTGCAAAAGCTTTATTTATAGGATAACAGCCCTCAGCCTGAACGCTTATAAGGCGTGGCAATTTATCAATAAAACCGATTGCATATAAGTCCTTTAAGCCCTTCCATACACCGCCTATTGTACATCCGTCACCTACTGATATAGCAAGGTAGTCAGGCATATTCCAGTTCAACTGCTCTGCTATCTCAAGAGCTACCGTCTTTTTACCCTCAATAAGATATGGGTTTATTGCGGCGTTTCTGTTATACCATCCCCAACGGTCGATGGCCTCGTCAGAAAGCCTGAAGGTGTCTTCATAAGAACCCTTAACGCTTATTACCGTAGCACCGAACATCATAAGCTGAGCGACCTTGCCCTTAGGGGCACGCTCAGGAACAAATATATATGTTTTAAAGCCCGCTGCGGCACTGTTGCCTGCCAAAGATGATGCGGCATTACCCGTAGATGAACAGGCGATAGTATCTTTGCCTGCCTCTTCAGCCTTTACAACTGCCATTGCAGAAGCTCTGTCCTTAAGGCTTGCGGTAGGATTTATACCGTCATCTTTAATGAAAAGTGACTTAATTCCGATTTGGTCGGCAAGTCTTTGTGCATTATACATCGGCGACCAGCCTACACGAAGCTTGGGTACCTTGCTCTCTCCTGTTACAGGAAGAAGCTCCATGTATCTCCACATATTCTTTTCTCTTTGTGCAAGCTTCTCTTTTGTAAGTTGAGTTTTGATATACTTATAATCGTAAACTATATCAAGTATGCCGCCGCATTTTTTACAGGTGGTTACACCGGGTACTGCTTCATGCTCTGCTCCGCACTTTATACATACTGCGGAAATTACATTTTTCATCATAATGATATATCTCCCGATAATTCCTGTTATTTATTATAAATTCTTAAGAAGACCTGTGCGCTCGTTAAACTCGTTGATAAGTTCGTCTATCTCAACGTTCTGCTTATGAACAGCACCCCATGTATTATCATAGTCATACCACAAAGCATTGAGTTCCTCAACTGTTTTTCCCTGCTGCTCAACCCATGTGTAATACTTAAGATTGTGTATTCTCTTACGTGATGTATATGTGAGCTCTTCCATGTTGTCTGTCTTGAGTGAAAGAATGTGCTTGTTGTAATCAACGGCAGCCATCATATCTGTGTACTCACCGTCAGCCTCTTCCAGCTCTTTGATTCTTGAACCGTACATTACTGCTGAGTCGGTAAGAACCGTAGCAATAACATCCTTATCGGTAAGCTCTAAGTACTTAGCCATCTTAATACTGCTCATAACGTTAGCTATACCTGAAATTCCGAGATAACCTAAGAGGTCAACAAGCTCCTGCGGAACGCCTGCTTCTTTAGCAAGGAATTCTCTGCCCTTTGGCTCGTTAAAGAGTCTTAATACCTTCTGGCTGTCTTCGTCATCAATAGCAAATACAAAGTCTGTATTCTTAACATTGTGTATCCACGGAACGTGCTTATCACCGATACCCTCGATTCTGTGTCCGCCGAAACCGTTGTTAAGCAGTGTCGGGCATTGTAAAGCCTCGCCTACGCCGACCTTAATCTGTGGGAATTTCTCCTTAAGATAATCGCCTGCGGCTGTAGTTCCTGCTGAACCTGATGTGAAGCAAGCACCTGCTAGTCTAAGACCTTCGCCCTCTAAGCTGTTGAAGGCCTCTTCAATAGCATTACCTGTTACTGTGTAGTGCCAGAGGTGGTTGCCCATTTCTTCAAACTGATTGAATATCATGCAGTCTTCACGTGTTCTGCGAAGCTCCCATGTCTTATCGAATATCTCTTTAACGTTACTCTCACAACCCGGTGTTGCTATAACCTCGCCTGCTATCTGAGAAAGCCATTCAAAACGCTCACGGCTCATCTCTGCCGGAAGAATAGCTATTGAGTGACAGGCAAGAAGCTTTGAGTTAAATGCGCCGCCTCTGCAGTAGTTACCTGTTGACGGCCATACTGCCTTGTGATAGCTTGCGTCGAACTGACCTGTTACAAGTCTTGGAACAAGACATCCGAAAGATGCGCCAACCTTATGGCAACCTGTCGGGAACCACTTACCTACCATACACATGATCTTTGCGTCAACACCTGTGAGTGACTTTGGTAATACTATGTAGTTAGGTCCGCCGAACAAACCACCCTTTTCCTTAGGCTCGTTCTTCCATGTAACTCTGAAAAGGTTTAGCGGATTAACATCCCACAAACCTACGTCTGTAAGCTGAGCCTTAATTTTCTCCGGAATTTTGTTCGGGTCTTTCATTTGAGCAAAGGTGGGGATTATAATGTTATTTTCCCTTGCAACCTGAATGTTCTTTTCAAGACCGGCCTCGTTTTTTCTGAGATCAATCATTTCTTAAATCTTCTCCTTCTTAATTGTTTACGCAGATTTATTGCGTTATTTGTTTATTTATGAACAGATTTATACATCATCTTGTTTCATAATCATATTAATTCTAACACATAATAATAGTTTTGTCTACACCTATTTGCTAATATTTGCTCACTGTTTCACAAAATTTTTATGAAAAAATTGATTTTTGTATTGATTTTTCCACTATGGGTATGTTATAATTGTATGCGTAAAATTGCGTGGTTATATTTTACATATTGCGCAACGAAAGGATTTGAAATTTTATGGATTTTTCAGCAATTAAAGCAGCATCTAAAAATTACGAAGCTGCAATGGTCAAATTTTTAAGAGATCTTATTGCTATACCGGGCGAAAGCTGCGGTGAAGAGGGTGTTATTAAGAGAATAGAGCAAGAAATGAAAGCTCTTGATTTTGATAAGGTAGAAATAGATCCTATGGGCAATATTCTCGGTTACATGGGCAATGGCGAAACACTCATCGCTTTTGACGCTCACATTGATACAGTAGGTATCGGCGAAATGTGCAACTGGAAATTTGATCCCTATGAAGGCTATGAAAACGAAACCGAGGTTGGCGGCAGAGGCGCTTCTGACCAACTTGGCGGCATAGTATCAAGTGTATACGGTGCAAAGATAATGAAGGATCTCGGTCTTCTCAGCGACAAGTACACAGCACTTGTAACGGGTACTGTTCAGGAAGAAGACTGTGACGGTCTTTGCTGGCAGTACATAATCAACGAAGATAAGGTTCGTCCTGAGTTCGTAGTTATCACTGAGCCTACAGACAGCAGAATTTACCGCGGACACAGAGGACGTATGGAAATCCGTGTTGAGGTTAAGGGTATCTCTTGCCACGGTTCAGCCCCTGAAAGAGGCGAGAACGCTATATATAAGATGGCCGATATCATTAAAGAGGTTGAGGCTCTTAACGACAGACTCCACTATGACCCGTTCCTCGGTAAGGGCACATTGGCTGTATCACAAAGCTTCTATAATTCACCGTCACGCTGCGCCGTTGCAGATATGAGCGCTATATCTATCGACCGCAGACTCACAGACGGCGAAACATACCTCTCCGCTTTAGAGGAAATCCGTGCATTGCCTTCAGTACAGAAGTACGGTGCAGAGGTTACAATGTATAAATATGACCGTCCAAGCTACACCGGTCTTGTTTATCCTACAGACTGCTATTTCCCGACTTGGGTTATACCTGAGGATCATCCTGCAACTAAGGCTCTTGTTGCTTCACACAGCAATATGTTCGGTGAGCCGATAGTTGATAAGTGGACTTTCTCAACAAACGGTGTTTCAATAATGGGACGTTTTGGTATTCCTTGCATAGGCTTCGGACCGGGCAAAGAGGCACAGGCTCATGCTCCTAACGAAATCACATGGAAAGAAGACCTTGTTAAGTGTGCCGCTGTTTATGCAGCCGTACCTACATTATACTGCGAAAACAAGTAATTTTTTTAATGTCACTGTAAACTACAGTATCACACGCATTATAATGTAAATTATGATGCGTGTGTTTTACTGCTTACACAATAAATAATTAATTTTTTAACATTTGAGAGGAAGATAAAAATGGAATTTAAGGACTATTTGGAAAAGCTCAGATCACTGGATTTTAAGGATATGTACCAAAATGACTTTTTCCTTACTTGGGAAAAGACAGACGATGAGCTTGAGGCAGTTTTCACTGTTGCAGACGCTCTTCGTAATTTAAGAGACAGAAACATATCCACTAAGATATTTGACAGTGGTCTTGGAATTTCTCTCTTCAGAGATAACTCCACAAGAACAAGATTCAGCTTTGCCTCTGCCTGTAATTTACTCGGACTAGAGGTACAGGATCTTGACGAGGGCAAATCACAGATAGCTCACGGTGAAACTGTAAGAGAAACCGCAAACATGATCTCATTCATGGCTGATATAATCGGTATACGTGACGATATGTATATCGGCAAGGGCAATAAGTATATGCACGATGTTTCAGATGCCGTTAAGCAAGGCTATGAGGCAGGCATACTTCAACAACGCCCAACGCTCGTTAATTTACAGTGCGATATCGACCACCCGACCCAGGCAATGGCAGATATGCTCCATCTTATAAATTACTACGGCGGCATTGAAAACCTTAAGGGTAAAAAGATAGCTATGACATGGGCATATTCTCCGTCTTACGGCAAGCCGCTTTCAGTTCCGCAGGGAATTATCGGTCTTATGACACGTATGGGTATGAACGTTGTTCTTGCACATCCGGAGGGATACGAAGTAATGGCAGACGTTGAAGAGGTTGCTAAGAAAAACGCAGAGGCTTCAGGCGGCAGCTTTACAAAGGTTTCTTCAATGGCAGAAGCATTCAAGGACGCCGATATTGTTTATCCTAAGAGCTGGGCTCCGTTCGTTGCTATGGAAAAGCGCACAGAGCTTTACGGTAACGGCGACACAGAGGGTATTAAGGCTCTTGAAAAAGAATTACTCGCTATGAACGCCGAGCATAAGGATTGGGAATGCACAGAGGAAATGATGAAATTAACAAAGGACGGCAAGGCACTTTATATGCACTGCTTACCTGCTGATATCACAGACGTTAGCTGTGAGGCCGGCGAGGTTGCCGCAAGCGTATTTGATCGTTACCGTGATCCGCTTTACATGGAGGCAAGCTACAAGCCATTTATCATTGCTGCTATGATTTTCTTAAGCAAGGTTAAGGATCCTGCAGCAGTACTTGAAGCACTTGAGGAAAAAGGTACAGACAGAATTTATAAGTTTGAGAAATAATCTTATAAGCATCTTAATATAAAATGTATGTGGCGGAGCATTCTGTTATATACGGTCTGCCCCGCCATGCAAAGGTGAAATCATGAAGAAAAAAATAGTAATAGCACTTGGCGGCAATGCTCTGGGTAAAACTCTTTCTCAGCAAATGACTGCCGTTAAGAATACATCTAAGGCTATAGCTGATCTTATCGAGGCCGGCAACGATGTAATTGTTACACATGGCAACGGCCCTCAGGTTGGTATGATTCAAGAGGCTATGGATTGTTATACCGCAGCCGATAAGAGCCATGACAGATTTCCTCTTTCCGTTTGCGTAGCACTTAGTCAGGCTTATATAGGATATGATCTGCAAAACGCTCTTAGAGAAGAGTTGCGCAGCAGAGGTATCAATAAGTCGGTATCTACCGTTGTTACACAGGTTGAGGTAAATCCTGACGATAAGGCATTCTTATCACCAACTAAGCCAATAGGTCACTATCTCTCAGAGGAAGAGATAGCCGAGGCTAAAGCAAGCGGCAAGCCTGTTATGGAGGATGCCGGCAGAGGTTACAGACTTGTTGTAGCATCCCCAAAGCCTACAAATATAATTGAGCTTAAATCAATAGAAGCACTTATCAATGCCGGCGAGGTAGTTATAGCCTGCGGCGGCGGCGGTATCCCCGTAATATCCAAGGGAGATCACCTTGAGGGTGTTCCCGCTGTTATTGATAAGGACTTTGCAAGCAGTGTTCTTGCACAGGATATAGACGCTGACTGCCTTATTATCTTAACGGCAGTCGATAGAGTAGCAATAAACTTCGGCAAACCAAATCAAGAAAATCTTGCCGAAATGACATTAGAGCAGGCTGAAACATATATAAACGAAGGTCAGTTTGCTAAAGGTTCCATGTTGCCTAAGGTTCAGGCCGCAATGGAATTTGTAGCCTCCGGCGAAGGCAAAGAGGCATACATTGCTTTACTAGACAACGCAAGAGATGTATTCTCAGGCAAAACAGGTACAAAAATCATCAAATAAGCCTTTTGGTTTGATTTTCTGAGATACATTCTACTTTTACACCTCAGCATCGCAATGCGGTACAGAGAAGGAATGATGATTTATGGTTAAAATTTTTAAGGGTAATATTATTTTCACAAAGGAATTGCAAAAATTTGAGGAACACAAAAACTCATATATCGTGGTTGAGGACGGTCTTGTTAAGGGCATATTCCCCACTCTCCCTGAGCAATACGCAGGTATTGACGTAAAGGATTACGGAGATAAGCTTATCATACCGGGATTTAATGACCTACACGTACACGCACCACAGTGGCTTAATATGGGTATCGGCTACAGCGAGGAGCTTTTGCCGTGGCTCTCAAAGTACACATTTCCGCTTGAAAGCGCATTTGCCGATAACGACTTTGCAGAAAAGAACTACTCCGCTTTTGTAGACGATTTGATTAATTGCGGCACTACCCGTGCTTGTATTTTTGCTACAAGACATCTTGAGGCAACACAAATTTTAATGGATCTTCTTAAAAAACGTGGCGTTGGAGCATATGTCGGTAAGGTAAATATGGACAGAAACTCAAGTGAAGGATTACAGGAAGATACTGACGCTTCCATATCTGAAACTTTGACCCTTGTTAAGCAGGATATAGCCTATGCAGAAGAAATGAAAAATGCAGGCAAGATACCGCTTGTAAGATACATTTTAACTCCCAGATTTGTACCGAGCACTACTGCAAGGCTTATGACCGAATTAGGAAAAATTGCCGCCGAATATGATATCCCAGTACAATCTCATCTTGACGAAAATCTTGACGAGGTAGCATGGGTCAAGGAGCTGCATCCTGAGTGTGCAAGCTTTGCCGCCGTTTACGATGACTTTGGTCTTATGGTTAAGAGTAAAACAATAATGGCTCACTGCATACATAATACAGAAGAAGAAATACAGCTACTTAAAGATAAAGATGTATATGTGGCGCACTGTCCGCAATCAAACTTTAATCTTTCAAGTGGTGTTATGCCTCTTAGAAAGTACTTAGACGAGGGTTTGAAAGTCGGTATCGGTTCAGATGTAAGCGGAGGTCATACGCTCAATATGGCTGCTCACGTTGTAGAAGCTATACACGCATCTAAGTGTTATCATTCAATGCACCGTGATAGTAAGCCTCTCAGCACAAGCGAGGCCTTCTATCTGGCAACTAAAGGTAGCGGTCAATTCTTTGGTAATGTGGGCAGCTTTGAGGACGGTTATTGCTTTGATGCACTTATTATTGATGACACAAGCCTTTTACGTGCTAAAGAACACAGCTCTTTACAGGAGCGGCTTGAAAAGTATCTGTTTACAGGTACTCCCGACAACATATGCGAACGCTATGTAATGGGCGAATTAATAAAATAATTCTAAAAAACAACACCTTGAACTGTGCTGAATGAATCAGTTAAGTTCAAGGTGTTTTTACTTGTATTTTGCTTTATACGGTCGTGTGTAAAGACTTTTATATTATGGCAGCTCTCTTTTTTAAACACTATTATATCGCCTTATATGTGCCAAAATTACAGCAAATGCAGTATTTACAATCTGCTTTCAAAAATACTCGAACCTTCGTTTTAATGAAAGTTCGGGCATTCTCATTTTTTATGCTAAGTCTGATAAATCAACCATTGTCCATATCATGGAGCGTTTCTTTGCAAATAATATATACTATCAATGATGAAATGATATTCCAAATAAATACCGGTATACCAAGCACAGCAAAGTTTTTAAATTTAATGAATACCATAACAACGCCGGTAAACAAAACTCCGGGTAATGTTTGGAAGAATATAATCATAACATACACCGCAACAAGAATACCACGGTTAGATATACTACCTAAAAATCTGTCAGTCAATATGTTAGTAGTAGTAAACACAAAGCCAAAGCTTCCGTACAATGCTGCGCATACAAAAATTGTCAACCAATCTGCACCTATTATATTGCCGGCAATAACGAATGCTAAAGCGCCGTCTATACAAGGTTTTATTATACTCATACAGCTTGCACATATAAGCTTTTTGAGTGGACTTGCCGGCACAATGTAAATATACGGACGTGCAAGCTCTCTGTTCCAATCACCGTAGGCATTCATAAAGAACTGTATATAAACGCATAGCATACACGTGGTTGCCATTATAGTCTTGGTATATAGCGGTCTTTGTCCCGGCATTTCAAAGTTACGCATCAATACTACCAGTATGACGCTAACACCAATAATAGCTAATGAACTCATGTTCACAAATATCATCCGTGAGCGGCGAGATGCCTCTCTAAAATGCTTAAAGAAGAACGTTGATGCTCCCTTGCCGAAGTTTATGCCAGTAGAATGTAGCTTAGTTTTACCGTACTTGTTAAAGATAGGTACCTTGCCCTCGCGCATCGACTTTCTAAGCTCATATGTACTCTCTGTGTTCTGAAGTACATCTTCGTAATAATCAGCATCGTTTTTTATAAAAATTACACAGCAAATTATCACTGATAATGCTAAAAGAGTGGTGTATATGGCAAAATAAAACCACTCTGAATTATTAACAGAAAAAATCATGCCCTTAATCCAGCCTATTATAGGCACATATTCAAGAACACGCTGTGACAGCGCTGCATATATGTTATTAAGTGTAACACCGTGCATAAGTACATATATGGCAGTATAGCCTACCATAAACGTAAGCGAGCCATAAATTGCAAATTTAACTGCATTTATTCGCTTGTCGTTTCCGTTAGTCATTGAGTAGATCACAAGTGTATATACCTGAACCAGCAATAGAAATATAGCCAGTCCTGCAATCAACATAAAGGCCTGAAAATCATTCAAAGGGAATGTTCTCATCGCCAGCTTGCCATATGTTAAGTAACAAATAATAACCAAAAGTACAACTCCGGCTTTCTTTGCCAAGCCGTAAATTAATATATGCTTAGAGTTGATTGGAGAAACAAACATCATATTGACATCACACATAGAAAAGAATGTTGTACCTGATTTTAGTCCGTTCAACATGAGCGGTATACCTATCATAGAGAGCAAAACTATGTATATTCCATGTAAAATTCTTATATCAAGATATCCGCTATCAACCGCTGTAGCCTTACCGCTTACGTTCATATATGCGGAAATAATGATCAAAAAAGCTATTATGCTGTATGTAATAAGTCTGGCCGGTCTGCGAAATGTATCAACAATAATATTTTTTAGCGTCCTTGCAAGCACAAATCTCAACGGTTTCATTGCGGCTTATCACTCCCACCGTTATTTTCTGTTATAGAGAAAAACAGAGCCTGCAAATTTTCTCCGCTTTGAGCTATCTCCTCTCTTGTGCGCACGGCTGCTATTTTGCCGTTCATCATAATAAGAACTTTATCCCACAGATCTTCCATGCTATCGAGCATATGTGTACTTATAAGCACGGTTTTACCGCTTGCCTTCATATCCAATATCATACCCTTAAGTTCTCTGATAGCGTGGGGGTCAAGTCCTACTAAGGGTTCATCAAAAAGCACTACACTTGGCTCAGGCAATAATGCACAGCATATGCTGAGCTTTTGCTGCATTCCCTTTGATAATTCTTTGCCGAGCTTATCCTTTTTATCTGTAAGCTGCATTTTATCAAGCAACATTTCAGCACGCTCACGCCAGTTTGGATAATTGTATGCTCTACCGAAAAACTCCATATGCTCCCAAACCGTTAAAAGCTCAAAAGGAGCAGGAATTTCCGGAATATGTAATCAAAGGCGGTAAATTAAACGTATCCGTTCCCAACGGCGACATCTCGTTCA
>JBJEPE010000003.1:0-95827 GCA_051881075.1 Acutalibacteraceae bacterium
TCGGATATTTACGGGATTTATACTGAACTCACAATACAGTATAATAATGAAATAAGAGGTTTTTGTGTGCCTATTGCATGGCTGATTTTGCCGTGCGATAGGCATTTTTTTATATTTAACAAGCGGAGCCTTCCGCGTTGCCGCAGTCCTCCGAAACTGTCTGAACTTAAAAATTCAGACAGAACGGAGGAAAAAGAAATGGATGGATATCATCCAAAACGCAGAAAGGATAAAGACAATCCTTATTCTATTTACACGACAGAAAACGGCAAGCACTTTTTATCTTTTACGGATGGACAAGGTGTATATCACCACTTGGAAATCAGCGATGATCTATTTCAAGTATTCGATAGATTTGAACTGGATGACCTTTCCTTCCTGAATGAGACGGACAGGCACTATTCTGATGAAGAACTGAATGATCAAACCATTGCTCGGCATCTGCTGTATAAGTCCGATTCAATTGAAGAAGAATTTTACCGAAAAATGCAAAATGAACAGCTTCACAAAGCAATAGCGAAATTGTCCGAAAAGCAAAGGAAAAGGCTAATCCTCTATTTTTTTGGTGAGCTTACATATGAGGAAATCGGAAAATTAGAAGGCTGTAAGTATCAAACAGTTCAAGATTCCATTTACGCTGCTTTAAAAAGATTGAAAAATTTTTTAGAGTAGAACCCTGTGTTTTTGCTTTTAAGTGAGGTAACAGGTGAAGGGGTTAAATCCTTCACCTGTTTTCCGTTGCGGGGAAATAGGTCTTGCTCTTTGACAAGTTCATAGTACAGCGCATTTTTTACCTTCCCTCTGCTGTCGGGAAATCCGACAAGCCACAAGAGCGAACACACAGACTCCAATCATAATGAAAAATGTTTTGCGTGTCTGCTGTCTTCAAGACTCTGACGGTACGGCGCATCCGTAACGAAGGCGATGACAGGCAGAGGTGCTAATGATACTTGCGTCCAGTCGACAGGCCGAGCGCCCACGCGGTCAGCAAAACCGTGATCCGTCGCAGCCAACGAGGGCGCCTCGCAGAGAACCTGGGAGTGGTGAGATTCCAATGAGGCTGAATGCACAGCCGGAAAATGCGTTCCCAAAGGAGCGTTTGTTCCTTGTGCCGAGGGGTGTCGTGGTACAAATATCGGCGAAAACAAAACGATTGATACAACAAGGCGGTCGTTTACTCACTTTTTGAGCCAAACGACCGCCTTTATACTTATTACGGATTATTACGGAGGCAATGATGAAACAAGTGAAACGAGGCGAAATTTACTTCGCCGATCTGTCGCCTGTGGTCGGTAGCGAGCAGATGGGAATCCGTCCCGTCCTTATTCTGCAAAACGACAGAGGCAATAAACATAGTCCGACCACGATTGTGGCGGCAATTACAAGCAGAAAAACAAAACCGAAGCTGCCCACTCATGTAAAGATAAACACTGACGGCCTGCAACGCGAGTCCATCGTCCTGCTGGAACAGATCAGGACAATAGATAAGTCCCGCCTCAGCGATTATGTAGGCAAACTGGACAAGGATATAATGGGAAAAGTAGATCACGCTATTATTAAAAGCTTTGGTATTAAATATATGGAGGTGCTGCTCTGATGATCAATAAAACGGACACCAATAACGCTTCCTTTGCATACAGCGTAAATATGCTTCGGATGATTCTCAAAATGAAGCTCATCACTGAGGATGAATACAGAAAAATCGTAAGCATAAGCGCCGAATATTACGGCACGGAAGTTGTTTGTGTCTAAAGTGATAAATCTTGCGGTTTTCGCTGGATGTATCCGAACTCCTGTGGTATTGTGTGTACTGCCGCAGGGACAAAGCGGTAATACAGGCAGGCAAATGCCTGCGGAAAGGAGAAAATAAAATGAAAAACATAACGGAAATCACGACAAAACAGCAAAAGACCGAGATCATTCGTTTAGCGGCCTATTGCCGAGTGTCAAGTGATTCCGAGGATCAGCTCCATTCCTTCGCCGCACAGATTCGGTACTACACGGAATACACCCAACGAAATCCTCAATACCGTCTCGTAGACATCTACGCCGACGAGGGAATCACCGGCACCTGCATGGACAAGCGGGATGATTTTCACCGTCTGCTCCGTGACTGTAAAAAAGGGCTGATTGACAGAATTATCGTAAAGTCCGTATCGAGGTTTGCACGAAACACCGAGGAACTGCTCGCCGCTTTGCGAATGCTCTCGGAAAACGAAGTCAGCGTATACTTTGAAGAACAAGGCATTGATACGGCAATTATGAACAGCGAAATGATCGTAACATTCCCCGGTATGGCTGCACAGCAGGAAAGCATGACCATATCGGGGAATATGCGTTGGAGCTACAGAAAACGCATGGAGTCCGGCGACTTCAACTGCTGCGCTCCGGCTTACGGATTCAACCTTGTAAACGGTCAGCTTGAAATCAACGAAACAGAGGCAGATGTGGTACGGCGAATCTTCGCGCTGTATCTGCAAGGTTTCGGCAAACAGACCATCGCCAACATGCTTAATGCTGACGGCGTATGCAGAAGATATCATCATAAGAAATGGTATGGTTTTACCATCGAGTATATTCTGAACAATGAAAGGTATATGGGTGACGCTCTTCTCCAAAAGAGCTTTACCACTGAAAGCCTGCCATTCAAAAAGGTAAAAAACAAAGGTGAACAGCCGCAGTATTATGTTGAGAACAGTAATCCTGCCATCGTTAGCAAAGAAATCTACGAGGCGGTACAGAAATTGCAAAAACAGCGTTCAACAGGCAGCGGTACAAAGAAAAGCGCCTATATACTGACCGGAATCCTCCGCTGCCCCGACTGCGGCAGATCATTCCGTCGGCAGATTGTGAGAGGCAAGCCATATTGGGTATGCTCAGGCAGAGCGTCCGGCGCGAACGATTGCAGACTTCTAAGAGTACAAGAGGATGAGGTTTACAACACCTTCATGATGATGGTTATGAAGCTGACAGATAATCGGGATTATCTGATCGGCTCGCTTATCAAGCAGATTGAAGAAATGCAGTACCGTACAAGCGGAAGTCAACAGCGGATTAAAGAGATAGACAAGGAGATTGCCGATCTCGGTGCTCAAAATCTCCTGATTGCAAGACTGCATACCAAAGGCATATTAAGTTCTTCGGATTATACAGCGCAGTCCGATGATATCAGTAACAAAATAACAGAGCTGCGTATCGAGCGCAGAAAGAAGCTGTCCGAAGATGAGGACGATGAACTACTCGATGAGCTGAAAAACCTTGACAGCATTCTCAAAGATGCCGAAATTGATTGTAACTTCGACAACGAACTCTTTGAACAGACCGTCACAGGTATCACGGTCAAAAGCAACGCAGAATTAACCTTCAAACTGCTCGGCGGTATTGAGTTGACAGAAAGAATCTATGAGAAAGGCAGGTGTAAATCAGCATGAAAAATCGAAACATACCATACGGATACTGCTATGAAAACGGAGCAGTCATTATTCATCCGTCGGAATCGCAAATACTCCGAAAAATCTTTCAAGAATATCTGCAAGGACTCTCCCTGCTAAAAATAGCGAAACAGCTCAATACGAAAAAAGCCGAGTATATGCCCGGAGTAATCGGCTGGAACAAAGCACGGCTGATGCGAATCATTGAGGATAAGCGCTATCTTGGAACTGAAGTCTTTCCTGCGATTATTGAGCCTGAAACCTTTGGCAAACTGCAAAGCTTGAAAGCGCAAAAGAACACACAGAAGGCAACGGACAGAAACGCTGATATATTCCGGCTTGATGTTCCGATTATTTGCCCTGACTGCGGATGTGAGATGTACAGACGGCATGACAGCCGATGCAAAGTAGCACAAAGGTGGATTTGCCGAAATGCAGAATGTAAAACACTGATTGAAATTACCGACAGCGATCTTCTGCAAAACATTACGGATGTACTGAATACTGCGATCGGTCATCCCGATATCATAAAAACCCCATCGGTTGAAAGTATCCCATCTGATGATGTGCACAGACTGAATTATGAAATCAGCCATACACTGGAAACATACAGCTTTAACAAGGAAGATCTTCGCAAAAAAATGTCGGAATGTGTGTCTCTTAAATATATGGGAATCGATTCCGATGCATATACGGCAAGAAGAATGAAAGCGGACTTTGAGAAATCGAGTCCGCTTTCCGCATTCTCGGCTGGCTTCTGTTACCGCACCGTGAAATCGGTACGGCTTAACACAGACGGAAAGGTAAGTTTAACACTAATAAACGGTCAGGTGATCGGAAAGGAGAGCGAATCATGATGCAAACAGCAACGGCACAGGCACCGAAAGTGGTGAGGAAAATTCCTGCCACCATCGATGTAGCAACAGAAATCAAGAAATGCTACCGACAGCTTCGAGTGGCTGCCTACTGCCGAGTTTCCACCAATCAAAAAGAACAGCTTACAAGCTATGAAGTTCAGAAAAAGCACTATGAGGAACGGATTCGGACAGAGCCGAAATGGACACTGGTCGGCATATTCGCCGATAAAGGAATCACAGGAACCAGCATGAAACACCGTGATGAGTTCAACAAGATGATCCGCCTATGTAAAAGAGGCAAAATCGATATGATTATCACCAAGTCCATCAGCCGATTCGCCCGTAACACACTTGACTGCATCAAAATAACACGAATGCTGAGAAAAATTGATATTGATGTGTACTTTGAGGAACAAAACCTGCACAGCATCGATCCTTCCTCAGAATTTTACATCTCTATCTACGGCAGCATAGCACAGAGCGAATCCGAAAATATCAGCGCCAATGTGAAATGGGGTAAGGCACAGAGTGCAAAAGAGGGTAATGTATCCTTCCACTATAAGCGATTCCTCGGATATCGAAAAGGCGCTGACGGAAATCCCGAAATTGATCCCGAAGAAGCCGAGGTGGTCAGAACAATATATGACAGATTCCTTGCAGGATACAGTTTCGGCGGCATTATCAAGTACCTTGAAGAAAATGGAATCCCGTCACCTGCAGGAAATCCCAATTGGCAATACTCCACAATACAGTCAATTCTCTCGAATGAAAAGTATAAGGGCGATGCAGTCATCAATAAGACTTATATCGCAGACTGCATAAGCAAAACGGTCAAGATCAATCACGGCGAAAGACAGAAATACTACGTGGAGAATAATCATCCTGCTATCATCGACGCCGGAACCTTCGGCAGAGTTCAAGAGGAACTGAAACGGCGCTCCGGTAAAAGAAAGGTCAAGCAGGTCGGCACCAAAACAGAGCAAGGCAAATATTCGAGCAAGTATGCTCTGACCGAACTGCTCATCTGCGGAGAATGCGGAACGCCGTACCGCAGATGCACATGGTCGATAAAAGGACAAAAGAAGATTGTATGGAGATGCATCAACCGTCTCGACTACGGAAAAAAATACTGCCATGAATCACCGAGCATAGAGGAAGGTGTGCTACAAACGGCGATTATGAGAGCTATACAGAAAACAGCAAAACAAAATGCCGATGTCCTGAAAACACTGAAGCTCCATATCGGTATGGGATTAGAAGCCGAAACCACTGAGGACAAAAGCCTCGACATACAAATCCGCATTGCTGAAATAGACGCTGAATTCAAGCAAATGCTCAAGGCGGTATCTGCCGAAAATGCAGATACCTTCGACGAGGAAAAAATCGGTGCATTAATGAATGAAAAGCAAAGGCTGACACAGCAACTCGAACAGTATGCAAATGCCCGTCAAAAGCGAGAAAGTGCCAAATCCCGTCTCGATCAAATTTTCACCATCCTTGACGGTATGCAGAATCATCCTATGGAGTATGATGATGAAATTGTGCGTCAGATACTCGAATGTGTGGTTGTCGAATCAAAAAATGAAATAAAAGTGGTATTCGTCGGCGGTCTTGAAGTATGTGAGCAACTGATTGCGTGAGGGTTCGAAGTCATCAGCCAAAAACGCCAAAATATCTTTTTTATAGCCCTTAGACAGAAAAAACACGCTTTTGTCTATCGGACAAAAGCGTGTTTTTTCAGTTAAATCCGTCCTTCGTCCGGAATAAATCCATCTTCGATGGATGAAATCACTTTGTGATGAAATCCGCCTTACGGCGGAAGAAAGGACGGATTTGATTTCATCCACTTAGTGGATTTCATCTGCAAAGCAGATTTCATCCTTGCATAAGCAAGGATTTCATTGTATTATAAACATGAGGTGATTGCTATGGCAGAAAACAAGCTTGTTGGTCTATCCACAGATTTTGCGGTTAATTTTTTAAAACTGACAGACGGAATTAAGGGGCATTATTCTCTCGTCAATCAGTTGGAACATATTGCCACCTCTATAGGTGCCAATATACATGATGCACAGTGCGCACAAAGCAAGAAGGACTTTATTAAAAGGTTAGAGATTGCATTAAAAGAGTCCAATGAAACAAGTTATTGGATGAAGTTAATGCACGAAACAAACCGTATAGATACACCGATGTATCAAAACGCAGAGAAACTTTGAGGAAATATTCGTAGATGCTGATTGCTTCTTGCAGAACAGCAAAGGAGACCGTGAAATGAATTTTTTAAAAAGGTTGTTTCAAAAAGAAAGGCCGAAAGAAATCCCTGCCATGCCGCCATGGGAAGAAATTGTTGAAATGATGTATGATAAGTACCTTGATGCTTTTACCGACGAAGTAGTAAGAGTTGTCTATTCTGCCGATAAAACAATGCGATATGTTGTTTTGAAAAATAAAAAAGGGCTTTTTACATATCAACTGGAAGCCATTTATCAATTTGACGAGGATGAATGGAAGTATATTTGCTCACATAATGATGCGTTGCCGGCAATATGGGAAACTTTCAGAGATGTTGTTGGAAAATCGCTTTTTGAAAACGAAGAAGAATTGTTGAAAGGAATGAAAGAAGAACCAGAGTATAAACAGTATTTTAAATAATAACGCTACTTTTTGTATTTTTTTCAGTTAAATCCGTCCTTCGTCCGGAAGAAAGGACGGATTTGATTTCATCCACTTAGTGGATTTCGTTATATTATCGCAATGTTTGGAAAAAAGAAGCTTTACTATTTTGCAGAGATTAAGTATTTGAAACACAACTTTGATTCCATGACGCTTGTCTTTGAAAACAGTAAAATTGAGCATAACGCTGTTATTTCCATAAGATTATTAAATGCGATTGATCGTTCCGTAGAAAACATTGATAATACGATTTCCAAGCCGTAAACTACTTACGTTTTGTCAAGTATTTATAGCTAATGATACAAACGGACAGAAAATGATTCGAAAAAGCCGTAGTTAAGGTTGCATAGTTTACCCGAACCGATAGTACTGGCGCACCCATATCATAAATTGCGTTTGTAGCCAAATAAACACGATAGTTTGACACGAAAATCGTAAGCTATCGTGTTTTATTTATTGTTGAATGATTGACACAGTCGCAAGATTATAGTACGATTAACTTATCCAAAATTACATAACGTTTTTTTCGGAAACGGAGGAAATTTTAATATGAGAGATAAAGATATGTATTTACCTATTTCGGTGTTACTTTCGGGGATTTTATTTATTGCTTTAGCATTAGTAATATTTCCTTTGAATTTGACAAATATCGTTTTATGTTTTATTGTTTGCTCTGCTTCTTTATTAATTGGTATTGCAGGAGTTCTCTGTTGGAAAAACCAATGGATAGAAGTGGTAAACTCTAATGCTTTTGTATACAGCACAATGTTTGGCAAAGAAAAACTTTACTATTTCACAGAGATTAAGGATTTGAAATACAAACATGATTGCCTTGAGCTTGTTTTTGAAAACAGTAAAGTTAAAATTGATTATAATGCTGTTGTTTCAAAAAGACTTTCTGATGCGATTAGTCGTGCCGAAGAAAACTTATAACTGTGTGTCAACCGACAGGAATTAACCGAAAAAGATATAGCCAAGTTTGCATGGATATCCCTCCACCCAGATAGTACTGAGTGCAACCTGTATCAAAAATTGTGTTTGTAGCCAAATAAACACGATAGTTTGACAAAAAATCTTAAGCTATCGTGTTTTGAGGTGCTTTTTTCAGTGTTTGTATTATTTAATACCGGAGTTATAGCAGTAGGCTTACGTTTACGTCAATTATTAATTATTTATTTCAACATCCTGCCAATTGGCGTTCACAAGGATTTCGGCATCTTTGCCTATGAAAACCTTTGCTGCGTCCGCATCTCCCTTTAGCTGATACATCATCCAAGCGGTCATATATCCATCCGCATACTGTAGCATATCTCCGTGGTCGGTATTGACCCGTCTGGCCATTACCTTTTCTACTCCGTCAGGTATTGCCGCATAGTTTTCCTGCAATGAAAACAGAGGCGCTATTCCTACATTGGAACTACCTTCAACTCCGTCACCTGCATCCATCTTCATTGTGCCGGCAACCATAAAATAAGGAATGCTGATCTTGGATACATCATAAGTCCACTGCAATCCATGCGCCAGTGCGATGTGAGTTGTGCTTGCCGTATAGATTGTTTTATAATATCTGCCGTTTTCATGCTCCGTTATAGCGTTAATTGCACCGACACCGCCCTGTGAATGTCCGGCAACGCCAATGTTTTCAAGGTCGATTTTGCCATAAAAAGTGCTTGTGTTATCTTGATTCAAATGAAGCATCAGTTTGAGGCTTTCGGACGATGAAACACCGTCCCAGGAGCTTGCGTCCTCATTTCCTATTACAATAAATCCCCAAGAAGCGAGATGGTCAAAAATTGCTTCGTATTTGGATGCTTTCACTCCGGTGCCGTTTGCCATGACAACAAGCGGATATGTATTGTCTGTATTTTCCATTTCTGTAGGATACCAAACCTTGAACTGGGCGATCTTCTCGTTGTCTGTTTTGAAAGTGACAGAAGAAACCGAATATTCGCCCTTTGCCGTATATTTTTGTTCAAGCGGCATATTGGTGGTCACCTTTTCAAAATATGCTTCCTTTACTACAGGTTGCTTTGAAGCAACAAAAAACAGTACGACCACACCGATAATCAAAACTACAATAACAGCAAGTAAGATTAATAAAACTTTCCACAATATTCTCATATTCTTTCCCCTTCATCTGCGATTCCCTTCTTGACATCCTCAAAATAAGGTGTATCATAGAAAGTGAAACAATTGTATCACTTGATTTATTCATCTGTCAATGGTATCACTCGATTGAGAAACAAAGGAGCGTATTTGTATCACATGAACAAAAAGCAGGAAACAAACGCATTCGTTAAGGAGTGCATCACAATAGCGCTGATAGAACTGATGAAGAAGCAACAGTTAGACAAAATATCTATCTGCCAACTTGTAGACAAAGCCGGTGTCGGCAGAGCATCTTTTTATCGCAATTTTGAAAGCAAAAAAGATGTCCTTAAGCAGTATCTTACTAAGCTGATACAAGAATGGGGGAAAGATTTTGAAGAACGGGGCGACCCGGATTATTTTTCGGAAAGTCTAATGCGGCACTATTACAAATACAAAGACTTCTACCTTCTGCTATATCAACAGGGACTGTCTGCGATGGTCTATGAAACAATCCGCTGGGGAACAAAGATGGATGAAGCTAAGAACAACATGGAGAGATACGGAAAAGCTACGATTGCAGGAATGATTTTCGGCTGGGTGGATGAATGGATGCGTCAAGGAATGCCGGAAACGCCGGATGAGATAATTTTGCTGACTGCAAATAATAAAAAATGACGTAATGATGGCGCACTGCTTTTGGCCGTTCTTAGACACGAAACAAACCTCTTTTGTCTACCACGATAAAAGAGGTTTTATATAAATATAGAATTGTTTTTTATTTGGCAACCGTTTTAATTTTATGAATTAGAACGGTTGCATCAATATAACGGGAGAGCGTGGCACTTATTTTTACCGTTGTGGGAACAGGAGATATTTGCTTTTCGTTCAGACTTCAAAATACAAACAGAGATTTTTGGGTAGAGCGGAGGGAAAGTAATATTAATTAAAATAGATAAACTGCGATGTTATAGTTTTTTCAATAATCAAAAATAAATTTGAAGTTTGGTATTGACTCTCACACTGTGTAAGATGTTAAAATGATACTGAGCTCAAGATATACATTAAATCCATGGAGGAACATAATGTTAAAAATAGGTGATTTTTCAAGACTGTCCAGAGTTAGTATTAGAATGCTAAGATATTATGATAAAATGAATCTTATCAAGCCTGTTCAGGTAGATAAGTTCACAGGTTATCGTTATTATAGCGAGGATCAACTCCCTACGATGGGTAGAATTAATGCCCTTAAGGATATGGGATTTGGTGTGACAGCCATAGGTGAGATGATTAAATCAAACAATAGTCCACAGAAAATAAAGCGGATGTTTGAAGTGCAGAAAGCTCAGCTTATGGAGGAATCAGAAATCATAAGCAATCGAATACAGCTCTTGGATACAGCCATAGAAAGGCTGAGAAAGGATGAAACAATGAATTACGATTGTATTGTAAAAAAGATCCCTGAAAGGTATGTTGCAAGTGTGCGACAGATTATACCGAAGTATGATGAAGAGGGAAGACTTTGGAATATTCTTTGTAGTGAGACTGAAAAGCTGGGAATAATATCCTTAGGTACAGCAATGGCCATTCTTCATGACAAGGAATATAAAGAGACAGATGTTGATGTAGAGGTGCAATTTGAAGTAAAAGGAAAATTTGACGATACTGAGAATGTTAAATTTAAAAATGAACCGGAACAATTGGTGGCAAGCACTACTTTTAAGGGTTCATATAGTCAGTTTCCGGATGTATACGCATCACTTGCAAAATGGGTTTCTGATAATGGATATGAGTTTACAGGTGAAATGATGGATATTTACCATGTTAGCCCAAATGAAACACTCAATCCTGATGAATTTGTTACAGAAGTATGTTGCCCTGTGCAGAAAAAATAACAGTATATATTTTATATAAATTAAATATAGAATTGGATTTTTTATTTGGCAACCGTTTTAATTTTGTAAATTAGAACGGTTGCATCAATATAACGGGAGAGCGTGGCACTTGTTTTTACGTTGTGGGAACAGGAGATATTTGTTTCTCGTTCAGACTCTTAAATATAAAGCCGAAGTCTTCAGTAGTGCAGGCGGAAGATATAATTTTGAATTGACAGAATTTTAAAATTATGGTATGATAATTGTAAAATAATTGATTGATAAATTGGAATTTGATGGAGGATTAATATGGGAAAATATGATGAGGCAATCGGTAGTATGGAAATTAGTATTGATGTGTCCGATGTAATTGAGGAAGAAGAAAAGGAAAACTATACAAGAATTGAATTAGCTGAAAGATTATATAACCTTGTGGAAGAAGATATACAGTGCCGACAAGAACCGATATTTAGGAATGAAGAATGGGCAATAAACGACATTGAATATTACAAAGAATTTCAATCTAGTCTGAATGAATATATTAATCATATAATGGGGATAAAATAAGCACAAATAACTTCCAGTTTATACATCCCTTTACAATTTAATAAAAGTAGCATAATCCGATTGATTTTCTTAATGAAAGTCAGTCGGATTTTTTGCATTTGGGACGTGATTAAATGAGTGTTAATATAGGTGCATCACTAAAGAAAACAGCAGTTGCTCTGCTCACAGATAAAATAGTCATAAAAACAATAAGCGGTATAGTCCTTGATATAATCATATACCCTAAAAAGAATGGGTAATATCCACAGACCTAATCCGGCCGTTTATCGTATGGTAGCAATAATATGCCGATTCTACATTTGTTAAAGGGATACACCATAGTTATCTTGGCAGCATAAAATAAGTTATAAAGGTATTTGTACTGTACAGATGCCGTATTATAAAAACAACAGGGAGAAAAATATATGTTAAAATTAACTGACTATCCGAACACCGGACAAGTTCGGATTTATGATATTGAGGCGATTTCGCTGCCAATCGTCTATAACAAATTCGGAGATCATGATCCTAACGGAATGATGTATGTGCTTAAACAGGACTCTGAAAGAATCCAACAAAAGGCAAGAGAGCTGTTTGCCATGCCTACGCCGCAGCCTTGTGAAGAGGTACGCCCTCTGGTTATTCGAGCCAATGTAGGAGATACGGTAGAAATAAACTTTGAAAATAAACTTGACCGTCGTGCTTCTATTCATGTTCAAGGGCTTTCTTATAATGTGTTGACCTCAGACGGTGCAAATGTCGGTTTTAATCCTGATACCACAACCGACCGTTTTATTCGCTATACTTGGCAGGCAGATAAAGAGGGTGTTTATCTGTTTTCGGATATGGCGGATACCAGAAGCAACGAGCAAGGTACAAATGTACACGGCCTGTTCGGTGCTATCATCGTTGAGGCGACAGGTTCAACATGGTTTGATCCGGTGACGGGCAAGCCTTTGGACAGCGGCCTGTTTGCGGATATCTACAATCCCGCCAAGCCTGCATTCCGTGAATATGCTGTGTTCTTCCACGATGAACTGGAAATCCTGACCAAGGACAATCAACCGCCCATAGATCCTCATACAGGGCTTCCAAATGGAACTACGGCAATCAGCTACCGTTCCGAGCCAATGCGCAACCGCCTGCCGCTAGATCCTCATGCCGATCACGCAGACACAGCAGAGGATATCTCCATGAGTTCTTGGGCATATGGAGATCCTGCTCCGCCTATTCTCAAAGCATATGTGGGCGATCCGTCTAAAATACGGTTAATCCACGGTGGAGTCAAAGAAACGCACGTGTTCCATCTGCACAATCATCAGTGGCGTTTAGAGCCGGAT
Organism: Acutalibacteraceae bacterium; assembly: GCA_051881075.1. GTDB lineage: Bacteria > Bacillota > Clostridia > Oscillospirales > Acutalibacteraceae > RUG14223. Next base: position 12,810 of record JBJEPE010000003.1, read on the forward strand.
GATCCCAAATCTACCATCATTGACTCTATTTCCATCAGTCCTCAGGAATGCTATACTCTTGACATTTTGTATGGCGCAGGCAGTCTAAACGGAATGATTGGTGACGCCATTTTTCACTGTCATCTTTATCCACACTTTCATGAGGGTATGTGGACGCTCTGGCGTGTATTTGACCGTCTGCAGGATGGCAGCGGGATATATCCGGACGGAACGCAGATTGCGGCTCTCGTGCCGCTGAAGGATCGGCCGTATCCACCGAAAAAGGACAATCTGCATCCCGGATATCCCAACTTTGTCGAAGGAACGTTCGGAGAAGAACCACTCCAGCCGCCGCTGGGTGTCCTTGGCGAGAATAATGAGCCGACAAGAGAACCCTCGCCAAAAGAAGAAGCAAATTTTGTGGAAAACTTCGTGCCGGGTGCGTTATATACGGAAACCTGCCCTTGCGGTACTGCGGAACCGGTTAAGATATTTGAAATAGCTGCGGTGCAGGCCAATCTTGTCTACAATGATTTTGGTTGGCACGACCCACAGGGACGGTTTTTTGTCCTCAAAGAAGATATTGAAAAGGAAGGAACACTGGATAAATACCTTGCAAAGGTTGAATGCGGAGAAATTCGTCCGGAGCCGTTGGTAATCCGTGTCAATGCGGGAGACTGCATCGAGATACGGCTTACCAATCTGCTGCCTGAATATATTGAAGCCAGTCCATTTCAGCTGAAAACACTTACTGATATCGTCGGTTACCACATCCATCTGGTTAAATTTGATACGATCGTGTCCGACGGCGCCGCCAACGGCTGGAACAATATCGCCGGAGCAAGAAGGTATGAAACACTGATAGAACGCTTTTTTGCCAATGAAGAGCTTAATACGGTTTTCTTCCACGATCATCTGTATGCCAATATCCACCAGCAGCACGGTTTGTTCGGAGCCCTTATTGTAGAACCTGCAGGTTCTGTATTTCTTGACCCCAAAACAGGTAAAGAGCTTAAAAGCGGTACAAAAGCGGTTATACGCACTGCGGACGGTAAGTCATACCGTGAGTTTGCGCTGTTTCTGCACGATTTTGCTTTGCTGTTCGATAAGAATGGAAAACCTCTCAATCCGCCGGAGCATCCCGGATCTGACGATGACCCCGGTGTTATGGGTATCAATTATCGCTGTGAGCCTATGCCGGAACGACTGAAAATCAAAAACGATCCGGCTCATATTTTCAGTTCCTTTGTATATGGCGACCCGGCCACGCCCATTTTGGAAACCTATCCCGGTGAGCCTATACGCATTCGTCTTTTGGACGGTGCGCATGAGGAACAGCATATCTTTAATATTACCGGGCTTCCTTGGAGAAAGGAAATTACCGATCCTGTTTCTCCGCTTGTGCAAGCACAGACAATCGGTATATCAGAGGCGTTTAATCTTCACATCGACGAGCCTTATACCGCAGGAGATTATCTTTATTATTCCGGTGGAATTGACGATCTGTGGTTGGGCTTGTGGGGTATTATCCGTGCTTATGCGGTGCCGCAGAAGGATCTGCTTCCGCTGTGCGGTATTCGTCCGATAGCTCCTCCACAGACACCGCCGCCGAATGCAGTTGTGCGCAAATTTGAGATTGCTGCCATTCAAAAAGACCTTATTTATAATTGTTACGGAGATCATGACCCGGAGGGATTAATTTTTGTTCCCTTGGATCAGGCGTGTAATGTTATATGCGGGCGTAAAAAACCTATACCTCTAATTCTGCGGGCAAATGCCGGAGATTGGATTGAGGTTACACTGCACAACTTATTTAATCCAAATGTTCCGATTCGATACAATGATTATCCCTCTGTACCGTTAGATTTGTTCCATCTTCCAGGCAACAGGGTTTCGCTCAACCCACAGTTTTTGAAGTATGATCCGATCGCATCATCAGGAGTAAATGTCGGATATAATGCAATAGAGCAGACCGTTGCACCGGGAGAATGTATCAAGTATCTTTGGCATGCCGACAAGGAGTATGGAACCGTTATGCTCAACTCTTTCGGAGATCTGCGCAATCACCGTCATCATGGACTGTTCGGCGCAATTATCATTGAACCCACGGAGGCAAAGTATTATAACAGCATTTGTCCTGTAGATGAAAACTATAATGAAGAGGCTGTCATAGTTGCACCGGGCAAGGAGAGCTTCAGGGAATTTGTGCTGTTTGCCCACAATGGCATACGGCTCTTGGATAAAGACGGCGTCATAATTAAAACAACGGAGCAGGATCTTGTCGGTGGAGAAGGAGGCCATGAAGCGCCGGATCATGAGGATACGGGAGAAAAGGGATATAACTATCGGTCCGAGCGATTCTTTAACCGCCTTAAACGGATTCCCTTGATTTCAAAGATATTTGACTCTAAGGTGCATGGGGATCCGGCGACGCCGCTTTTTAGATCTTATACGGGAGAACGTGTGGTTATACGTCTGCTTATGCCGGCAGATAAACCGAGAAATATCGGCTTTGTATTGCATGGCCATAACTGGAAAGCACAGCCCGATGATCCCTTTAGCCGAACGATTCCCGTACAGGGTGCAATCAGTGTTGGTAATGTATTCAATATTGAGCCGGAACGTACAAAATGTCCCGGCGACTATCTGTATCGCTCCGGTTCCCTGCGATGGGATGTGGAGTCCGGAATGTGGGGTATCTTCCGTGTAATGAACCGCAATGTCAGGTATCGTTGTGAGGTTTTCTGCCGAGGCGTAAAGCAATGGTGGGAGAAAAGATGGTATGAAAAATAATTTTATTGGATTTTAAATTGTAAGGGTTAAAGTACCGGCAATAAAATCGCCCAAATATCTTTTTAAAGCGTAAATTTCAAATGCGATTTTTAACGGTTATTGCCTGTTATCAATGGTCGTAAAAACCTTTATTTTTAAAAAAATACAAATTTCAAAAACAGAAAATATCTATTTATAGTCCTTATAGGAGAAATAAGGAGCATTACCGCAAGGCAAATGTTCCTTATTTTTATCTTAATAAAAGGTATGAAAACTTGCGGGTTTGCCGAGCAGGTGTCTTTTCACACATAAACCACCTTTCGCATATAGTATACTGATATTATCTTTTGGAGGAAACTATGTGTAATGACCTTTATGTTGTACAATCCCTTGAGCTGCATCTGTTCTTCGGTCGTATAATGAAAGAACACGCTTTATTTTTAAAAGCGGGCTTTACCCCGGTAAATGCAGCTTTTTCAAAACAGGCGGAAGTTTATAAGAATGAATTTGAAAAGCTTTTATGTGAAACCGTGACCCTCAGTAACGGCGTCGTATCGTCCGAAGTGCTGAATTCCGGCGAGATAGTAACCGAGTTTACGGCTTTGGCAGAAAAGCAGACAGAAGCCTTTACCGGCATTGCAATCAACAAAGAAATTACCGGCAGAGAGCTGCGTCTATGCAGTGATTGCAACCGTTGCGACATTTGCAACCTTAGCGAAAAGGTTCGTGTTTTGCAGAGACTTAACGAGAGAGCAATACGGCTTTTGGACGGACTTGTCTGCTTTAAAGAAAGCATCTTAAAAAATGTTCTTAGCTGTAAAATGTTCACCATGAATTATCCTTTGCTGCTGGAACACATCATCCGTGAGGCAAAGCTTTACCGCAAATATCTGTTTATGCTTGAAAAGGACGGAGAGTTAAACTGCCAGTCTATCAGGGAGATCGAGTGTTTTTGGAATCAGATCATGATGGAGCATGCCATGTTTATACGCGGTCTGCTTGATCCTTGTGAAACCGAGCTTATCGGTTCGGCAGATGAATCTATCAAGGATTTTGCAGAGCTATTGTCGCAGTGTAAATGTGCACAGGATCAAACGCTGACAGCAAGCTCGCTTGAAAAAACCGTTAAACTCAGAGATTTTAAAGCAGCCGGAGCAAAGGGCATCCAGCAATGCAAAATCCGGTCTGTAATCCTACCGTTGCTTGCGGACCATGTTCTGCGTGAAGCAAATCATTATATCCGTCTATTGAAGAATTAAGTGTATTTATTTTCCGTCGGTCTGAGCAAGGGACTATCGCAAATGAGAAAAAGCATTAGCGATAGCCCCTAATAATTTACATATTTTTATTTCGATAAGACATTTACATATTATATTAAAATAGAGGAAAACAAAACCGAGGGTGGCAATAGTCACGGCAAAGCCCCAACACTCTGTATTGAACGGCTAAAACGCAGTAATGTCGTAATGTTTAATAAATTGTAAAAAATATATTGACATGAATTTTTATTACTGATAAAATAAAATAAAAACTAAGGAGTTGTCTTACATGAAAAAATTAATTTGTATTCTACTTGTTTGTTTAATGACTGTTAGTCTTGCAGGATGTGATATCGGTTCATTATTTGACTTTTTTGATTCGGATTCTTCTGTAGAAACTGTACAGGATCTTACCGAAGCAGAGAGGATTGCTGTTGAATATGCTAAAGGATACTTAATGGATGATAAAGAGATAGAGGATAAATATTTTTATTTTTCAAATAAAGATTTGTGTCAGGCTGAAATAAAAAAGTACGATGACGTAAATAATGAAATGGATTTCTTAAAACATGAGGAAAGGGTCATAACGGTTGCTGAGACCGGATCTTATGACTATGATATTGAGCCGGTTTATCCTATTAACAGTTGGGATGACTACTATAACTACTACCGCAAGAAAGGTTTAGAAACCTTAAGTAAAACATACGGTGATAATGTTACTGTAGAGGTAGGGGTAATTACTCCCAGAGATGAGAGCTGGCCGGAGGGTCAATTTGACTCTTTTATTAAAGATATAGAATCGGATGATTTGAAATCATTAGTTCTTGACACATCATTATTTAGTGACACAACGACGGTTTATATGACTACCTTACGTAAGGGAAGTGATAATAAAGAAAGAGCAAGAATGGTCGCCTTTATGGTTAAGTATGACGGTGTTTGGAAGATAGCGGATGCTTATGGCATGGCTTAAAACTAAACACAAGGGTCAGGATAATATGAGCAGATAATCAGATAATGCAGCTCTGAAATAAATGCTTGAAGCTCATATTCTGCGTGAAGCTAACCATTATATCCATATATTGAAAAATTAAGTGGGTTCTTTTCCGTAGATATTAGCAGGGGGTTATCGCCAATGATAAAACATTAGCGATAACCCCTGATTTGTATATTATGTTAAAAGGTATTAAAACAAAACCTATTGCTTTAATAGTAACGGTAAAGCTTCACTCAATCTGTATTATGTGTCAATGATGTAGTAATGTTTAATAAATTGTTAAAAATCTATTGACATGAATTTATATTACTGATAAAATTAAACTAAAAAATTAAGGAGTTGTGTTATATGAAAAAATTAATTTGCGTTTTACTTATTGGTTTAATGACTGTTAGTCTTGCAGGTTGTAATTTGGGTACAATTTTGAACTCAATCGGTCAAGCAGCCGGCAGTAATAAGCCGGGTGCAGATATGGCAACAGGACTTAGCGAGGCAGAAATAAACGCCATGGAATATACTAAAGGCGCAATGGTGGGTGATAAAGAGATTGAGGATAAATATTACTATTTTTCAAGTAAAGATGAGTGTCAGGCTAAAATAAAATCAGATGATGACATAAACAGCGAAGAAGATTTCTTAAAGAATAAAGAAAGATACATTACATATTCTGAATTGTACACTTTGGACGAAAATGTTGAGCCGGTTTATCCGATAAACAGTTGGGATGATTATTATAGCTACTATCGCGAGAGGGGCTTAGAGAATATAAAACAGACTTACGGTGATGATGTTGTTATAGATGTATCCATTACAACTCCAAAGAATGAAGATTGGCCGAGTGGAACTTGGCCGGAAGGCGAATTGGAATCCTTTAAGAAAAGTGTAGCATCAGATGAGCTGGAATCATTAGTCCTTGACTCATCATTATTTACCGAAACATCATGTGTTTATATGAACGCTACATATAAGGGAAGTAAAAATGAAGAAACCAAAATATTACTTGCATTCATGGTTAAGTATGACGGCGAATGGAAAGTTGTAGATGTAGATCCTGCAGAAGAGTAATAAGCATAAGGGTGAAAGAATATGAGTAGAGAATCAGATCTTGCAGCTCTGAAAGATATGAAGTCAAGGATTGAGCAATCATATACATATTTAGAGCGTTGCAAAACAATAAACGCTAAGTGTGAATCATTAGAAAAGGAAAAGAACAAGACTACTCCTCCACCGATAACACTTAAAGCTACTAATAACTATGATAAGCTGAAAAGCCAGTTTGATAATGAATGGAGAAATAAGCACGCCAATAATAAGAAGTTCAGAATAGCGTTTTTAACAGTAAATACCTTGCTTTTGTTGGCTATCGGAGTGGCTGTTATAGCTGATATTTATGCCAAAACCGGTTTATTCATAAGTGTGGAACAGGTAGACATGATTGCCTCTAAAGCAAAGAGTGAAATATTAGCGGTTGCTACCTTTTCCCATGTGCTGATAACGGCATTGTTAATTGTTATTCCGTTTAAAGTAGAGTGAAAAGGAGGAGCATCCGGTGAGTTGTATAGGAATTGGTTTGTTAATTATATTGGGAATATCTGCAATATCTGCAATATGCGTATACGGTGCAGTGTTTATAGAATTTAATGCGTGGCAGTATTTAATCTTTTATGTAGTCTTAGTCTTACTTACAATAATTGCAATCAAGCTTTCCGAGAAAATTCGATGTGTCAGATACAAGAAGCCGCCTATGAGCAGCAAACAGAAAAAGCAGCTGAAAGAAGCAGAGCTGCTTGATAATAAAAACAGAGAAGAAAATGAACATAATAAGCAGGTTGCACAGCAGCAGTGGGATGAAAACAGAGAATCACGCAATGCCGATATAGACAGACAAATAGCTGAATTAACAAGCGAATTTAATGACTTATCAGGTAAGGCGCTTGAGCATCTTCAGGCTATTGATGCCATAGATATACTCTGTGAGGACGATAAAAATCTGCCGATTATTGATGCCCTGATTAATATTATCGAAACACACAGAGCCGACTCCGTAAAGGAAGCATTGCAGGTATATGATACTATGCAGGCAAATGATAAGCTGCTTGCACTTGAGCAGAAAAAGCTTGAATTGCAGAAAGAGCAAATGCGTCAGGAAAAGCTTGACCGTGAACTAAGGCTTCAGGCTGAACTTGATCATCAAAGATCTGTAGAAAGTCAAATGAGGAGTATTGCGGACAGTAAGGAAAAGGCAGCCAAGAAATTAGATTTTATCTCTTGGCAGCTGCATACAATGGGTAAATAAACAAGCAGTTCTGCCTGTAAAAGCATTTCATAGTGTTATGGGATGCTTTTGCAGGCGGTTTTTTATTTTTATAAGTTATAAAAAATATATAAAAACAACGGCTTAGATGTGATTTTCAAATAACACAGGCAATTTGAAAATATGTCAATACATAGAATTAAAAGAAAATTAAGAAACACATCTTTGTGCAGGGTAAATAAAGAAACATCTGATATCAACAAAATGAAGGCTGTATATAGGCTGTAAAAGCTCAAAAACAGAAAATATAAAATGCGTCTTTCACATAAATTTCACATTGGAAAAATTATGCACAAAAAAGAGGTCAAAATTGAGTAAAATATGCCCGTTTTTTGAACGCTTTTCATGAAAAAATTTTAATTTATTGACAACCAATTTTTTACACTATATAATAGAAACAGATTAAAAAATAAAACGTGTAACAGCGTTAAACGGAGGTTAATGATATGGCAACAAAAACAAACTGGTCAAAGAAAATCCTTTCTTTCGCACTTGTGGTTTTACTTATCGCCGGCGTACTTCCCTTTGCTCCTGTCGCTGACGCAGCGGGCATAAGAGATACCGTTGTCAACTATATGCGTAGCATGGCAACCATTAAGTGGAAACCAAAGTCAACGATAACCTATTATGCTTGCGACGGCAGAAAATACAATGCCGGCACAACATATACAGGTATTCCGTACACACAGAACAACAGACAGAACCTTGCTACATTCAAAAAGTATTTGAACAGCAGCAACGTATATACGGGTTCTACAAGCGCAGCAAGCTATGTTGGTAACGACTGTTCATCCGCTGTTTTATATGCTTGGAGGCAGGTAAGCTCAAGTATATCCTTCGGTTATACAGGTAATATGTTCCCCGGCAGCGGCACAGGCGTTTTGGCAGTTGGCTCATATAGTGCAAAGTCAACAACATCAACTAAGTCAATAACAACAAGCAACGGTACATCAACCATGTATGCTTCATATGCTCAGTTACAGCCAGGCGACGCTATCATGGCAAGAGTAAGCGGTGTTGTTAATCACACAAGACTTATTTCGGCAGTTCATGTTTCCAAAAACTCAAACGGCAGCGTAAACGGCACCAATTCTTACGTTAAGTGTATTGAGCAATGCGGTCTTTCTTCTTCAAGAGGAAATACAACATGGAATGTTGATAAGCAGTATTCATTTGCAACATTGTATTCTACATACTATATTCCGATTACTTGTAAGGAGTTAAAGAATGCTTCTTATGTGAAGCCAACAGGTCCGTCACAGCTTAAGATCAGCAACTACAACACACCTACAACACTTGCAGTCGGCAAGAGCTTCAGCATCTACGGCACAGTAACATCTAACTACACAATAAAGAGTGTTACAGTAGGTATCTACAATGCAAACGGCGGTACAGTTTCTGCTAAGACCGTATCACCTAACTCAACAAGCTACTCAATAGCTAACATTGATAAGTATATCAAGTTCGGTAGCGCAAAGGCCGGAACAAATACTTACAGAATAGTAGCTACAGATGAAAAGAAGACAGCGACACTCGTTGACAAGAAGTACACAGTTGGTTCTTCTTCAAGCTCAGCAGCTTCTACACTTAAGATAACAGGTTACAATGCACCTACATCTATCAATGAGGGTTCTTCATTCTCAATCAACGGTACAGTTTCTTCTAACTACAACATCACAAGCCTCACAGTAGGTATTTATAACGCAAACGGCGGTGCAGTTTCTACTAAGACTGTTAAGCCAAATGCAAAGAGCTACTCTATAAAGAATGTAGATAAATACATTAAGTTCGGCAGCGCAAAGGCCGGCACAAACTACTACAAGGTAGTAGCTACAGATACAAAGAAGACAGCTACTCTTCTTAATAAGGCATTTACAGTAGTAGGCAAGCAAACTGCAGCATCTACACTTACAGTTACCGGTTATAACTATCCTACAACTCTTACAGTAGGTCAGTCATTCTCAATCAGCGGTACAGTTAAGTCCAACTATAACATCACAAGCCTTACAGTAGGTATCTACAATGCAAACGGCGCAGCAGTTTCTGTTAAGACTGTTAAGCCAAACGCAAAGAGCTATTCAATAAAGAATGTAGATTCATACATAAAGTTCGGTAACGCAAAGGCCGGCACAAACTATTATAAGATAGTAGCAACAGATTCAAAGAAGACAGCTACTCTTGTTAATAAGGCATTTACAGTAAAGGCTAAAGAAGCAGCTTCTACACTTACAATCACAGGTTACAACGTACCTCCAACACTTGATGAAGGCAAGTCTTTCTCTATAAAGGGTACAGTTAAATCTAACTATAACATCACAAGCCTTACAGTAGGTATCTATAATGCAAACGGCGGTGCAGTTTCTACTAAGACTGTTAAGCCAAACGCAAAGAGCTATTCAATAGCAAACGTTGACAACTACATTAAGTTTGGCAGCGCAAAGGCCGGAACAAACTATTATAAGATAGTAGCAACAGATACAAAGAAAACAGCAACTCTTGTAAATCAAAAGTATACAGTTAAGGCTAAAGCGGTTGCTTCTACATTAGCAATTTCAGATTATAACAAGCCTTCTACAATGAAGCAGGGTTCATCTTTCTCAATTAAGGGTAAGGTAACATCTAACTATAAGATCACAAGCGTAACAGTAGGTATCTACAACGCAAACGGCGGTGCAGTTTCTACCAGAACGGTTGCTCCTAACAGCACAAGCTTTAACATAGCTACAGTTGATGCCAACATCAAGTTTGGCGCAGCAAAGGCCGGCACAAACTACTACAAGGTAGTAGCTACAGATTCTAAGCAAACTAAGACTTTACTTAACTGTGCATACACTGTAACCGGTGGCACCACAGGCGGTAGCGGCGCATCAACACTTTCAATCACCGGTCACAATACACCGGGTACAATGTATGAAGGCGATTCCTTCTCAATTAAGGGTACAGTATCTTCTAACTATAAGATCACAAGCCTTACAGTTGGTATTTATAATTCAAAGGGTAGTGCAGTTTCTACTAAGACAGTTAATCCTAACGCAAAGAGCTATTCTATAAAGAACGTAGACGCATACATCAAGTTCGGTGCAGCTTCTGCAGGTACAAACTATTATAGAATTAAAGCAACAGACGAGAAGCAAACAAAGACACTCGTTGACAAGGCTTACACAGTTAATAAGGTTACATCTAGCGGCAAGGCAAGCAAGATTATAGAAGTAGCCAGAAGCCAGATCGGTACAACAGGCAGACCTAATACATACACATATTGGTATGGAAAGATTGACGGTTCATACTCATACGCATGGTGCGCAACATTCGTATCATGGTGTGCATACAAGGCAGGCGTATCAACAAGCGTTATTCCTAGAACTGCTTCTTGCTATTGGATGGCAGATGGTTTCCGTAATAAGGGCGTTCTCAAGTCAACATCTTATAACCCTGTAGCCGGTGATATCCTCTTCTTTGATAGTTCAAGCGTAAGCGGTGCTTACAACCATGTTGGTATAGTTGTATCCTACAACTCAAAGACAGGTGCTATAACAACTATCGAGGGTAATACATCATCCGCTAGTCAGGCAAACGGCAATACAGTTGCTCAGAAGACACGTTACAAGAACACAAGCGGCTTTAAGGTATCTGCATTTGCACATCCTAAGTATTGATAAACTACAATACAAAAGAATAAATAAAATAATAATTCCCTCCGAGATAAATTTCTCGGAGGGAATGTTAATTTTCTGTATCATTTAATGTTATATGCTTGATTTTATCGCCGTTTTTTAGTAAAATGTAAAGGTAAAATAATGGTGTATTATGACCGTTGTAAACCAAGCAAAATAAGGATAGCATATAAATGATTATAGGAGGTTATACTTATGGAGAAAAAAGAAAAAACATCAGTAAAAAAAATACTTTTTTCAATAGGCGTACCCATACTTATTGTTATACTAATATTATTGATATGGCAAATGCTGTTACCAAGAGAAAGCAACACGGCTTTTTTAAAGGCTTGGCTTTATGACGGCAATGCAACACAGGAAGAAATGGACAGAGTAAATCAATATGTTCAAGATGCCTATGTTATGATAGAAGCCAAAAAGTATGATGACGCCATAGATCTTATGACAAAGGCGATCAAGCTTTATGACGGAGATCATGAAACGTATCTACTTAGAGGTTATGCCTATACATATAAGTTAGACATAGAAAACGCAGAAAAAGACTATAAGAAGGCTCTTGAGCTGGCACCTGAAAGCTATATGGTGAACGAGGCACTAGCGGATTTGTACTTTAATAAGCAGGAATATGAAAAGGCAGTAGAATATTACGATAAAAGCATAGAGATTAAATCGGATAACAGAGATGCTGTAGAAAAGAAAATCATGACGTTGATGGAGAAAGAGGACTATGACGCCGCCATTAAGTGTTGCGAAGAGTTGTATAATGCCGATAAGTCTGATATAGTAGCTATGGCAACGATGGGAGATTGCTATTATCACAAGAATGATTATGAAAAGGCTCTTGATATATACGATGAGGCTGTTGCAAGCTGTCAGGTTAAGGGCGATGTAGAAAATTTAACTAAGCTATATCTCTCAATAGGTACCTGTTACCTTATGAATGAAAACTACGATAAGGCAATACAATTTCTTACAGAGTATATCAATACAGCAAGTACTGTATCACTTGACGCTTATTTAAATAGAGGTATAGCATATTATAATCATACGGATTATACAAATACTATAGCCGATATGACAGTAGTTATTGAAAGCGACTATGAGAAGTCTAAGGCCTGTCTGTACAGAGGTATGTCATATTATTTAAAGTACGAATATGCGTCTGCCGTAGATGACCTAAAGTTTTACTTAGAAGAAAATCCGGATAGTACAGACTATTACATAAACCTGGCAGTATCACTTGACTTTTCGGGTGAAAAGGATGAGGCAAAAAAGTGGTATTTAAAGAGCATACAGGCAGAGCAGAGTGTAGATCTTGCAAATTATAATGTTGCCTTTATTTACTTTGCAGATAATGAATTTGAAATTTCAGCAAAATATTTTACATATTGTATAGAGCATGAATATAACTTGGATTACGCATACTATAACAGAGGTATGTGCTACTATTACATGAAGGATTATTACAGTATGTATGAGGACCTTACAAAGATGGTAGATATAACAAAGGATGAAGATATGAAAGAGAATGCTCAGGATATAATCAACGGTGTAATTGAGCAGGGAATTATAGACGGAAGTAATACTTCAAGTAATCCTCAGGGAGCGTAATATCACGGCATTTGCCGTTATATTTATAAAAATTTAAATGAAAGGAATGTTGCGTATGCTTTTAACCCTTGATATTGGTAATACCAATATAAGCATGGGCGTGTATGATGGCAGAGAATTGAAATTCGTAGCACGATTATCAACTGACCGTTTACGTACAAAAGATCAATATGCGGTTGATATACGTGCAATTCTTGACATTTACAAAACACCTATGCAACGGATAACCGGTTCAATTATTTGCTCGGTAGTGCCACAGCTTACAAATTCTATTAAAGAAGCTGTACGTTCACTTACGGGTACGGTTCCGCTTATCGTAGGTCCCGGTATAAAGACGGGGCTCAACATCAAGATAAGCAATCCTTCACAGCTTGGCGCGGATTTAGTTGCAGGTTGTGTCGGGGCCATTGAACATTATCCATGCCCATCAATAATTATTGATATGGGTACGGCTACCACAATAATGGTAGTAGGCAGAGATAAGGGTATGCTGGGCGGATGTATAATTCCGGGTATGGTAATATCCATGGAAGCCCTTACATCACGTACCGCACTACTGCAATCGGTAAGCTTTGAAGCGCCGCAAACGGTAGTAGGCACCAATACTGTAGATTGTATGCGATCCGGACTTATTTACGGAAACGCCGCAATGATAGACGGTATGTGTGACCGAATTGAGCAGGAGATGAACGAAAAATGCACCGTAGTGGCTACAGGCGGCCTTGCGGGAATTGTTGTGAACTGCTGTAAGCGTAAGATAGAGCTGAACCCGAACCTTTTACTAGAGGGTATGCGAATTATCTACGAAAAAAACAAAAACTAAAAAATTAAAAACATGAAACGGAGGTCAAAGCGTCATTTGACGTAAGATACTTTATGAACAAGAAATTTAAAACCATTGATTTAGCAATATTAGGAATTTTCTCCGCGCTTATTATAATACTTGCATTTACACCTATCGGTATGATATCGTTTGGCGTTGTATCGGCTACAACGGTACATATTCCCGTAATTATAGGAGCCGTAGTGTTGGGTGTTAAGTACGGCTTTATTCTCGGCTTGGTAATGGGACTTGCCAGCCTTGTAAGGGCGGCGACAATGCCGGTGTCGGTACTTGATCCACTCTTTGTAAACCCGCTTGTTTCAGTTTTACCCAGAATTTTAATCGGTGTAGTTACAGCGGCTGTATTTGCGCTTTTAATGAAGCTGTTTAAAAATAATAAGTTTACGCCTATAGCCGCAGGTATATCAGCAGTAGCAGGTACAATAACAAACACAGTATTTGTACTCGGTATTCTTGCCGCAATCTATGGCGAAGAGATTGCCACAACTACATTGCAGGCTTCATTAAAGCTTATATTCGGTACAATTATCGGTACTAACGGACTTATCGAGATAGCCGCCGCAGTCGTGCTTACGGCACCTATTGCAACGGCGCTTATTAAGGTCAAAAATAATATGAAATCATATAGATAAAGGCGAGGTATAGACTTGACGGAGCGTAACTCAGAATTGGAAACAATTATAAAAAATAAATTAAAAACCGACTATATAGGCAAAAACCTGTATTACTATAATGCAGTAGACTCCACTAATCTTACCGTTAAACAATTAGCGGAAAACGGCGAAGCATCTGGAGCGGTAGTTGTTTCTGAAATTCAGCTTAAGGGCAGAGGCAGACTGGGCAGACAATGGCAGTCATTAGCTACCGAGAGCTTGTATTTCAGCTTTCTGATACGTTCCGATATTTCAGCAGAGAAAGCATCCGGAATAACATTAATAGCAGGGCTTTGCGTATGCAAAGCCTTGCGTGAGCTTTGCGGTATAGACGCTAAGATAAAGTGGCCTAATGATATCATTGTCGGTAATAAAAAGATATGCGGCATACTTACTGAGCTATCCGCAAACGGAGTAAACATGAACTATGCAGTAATAGGCATAGGCATTAATATCTCAAACAGAAGCTTTGCGGAGGATATAGCAAATAAAGCAGGCTCAGTATATCTGGCTACAGGTGTTGAATACTCTAAGCAAGATGTGCTGTGCGCTGTGCTTAATGAGCTTGATCTGCATTACGATGCCCTTTGTAACGGAATGGATGAAGGTATTGTCAATGAATATAAGAGCCTTTGTGCTACTTTAGGGCGTGAGGTCACTGTTCAAAGGTATGATACGGGTAATATTATAGGAATAGCTAAAAGCATAACCGACAGCGGAGAGCTTGTAATAACCGTAAACGGAAAAGATTTTGTAGTCAATAGCGGTGAAGTAACCGTTCAGGGAATATATTAAAAGAAATTTTATAAAAAGTATTGATTTTTCTATTTTTATGTGCTAAAATAGGTATGTTAGTTGCTGGTGTGGTGGAATAGGCAGACACAAGGGACTTAAAATCCCTCGGACTAATACTCCGTGCCGGTTCAAGTCCGGCCACCAGCACCATGAAAGAAACCGCTTTTGTCTTTTGGACAAAAGCGTTTTCTTTCAGTTAAATCCGTACTTCGTCCGGAAGAAATCCATCTTCGATGGATGAAATCACTTCGTGATGAAATCCGCCTTACGGCGGAAGATAGGACGGATTTGATTTCATCCACTTAGTGGATTTCATCTACAAAGCAGATTTCATCCTTGCATAAGCAAGGATTTTATTGTATTATAAAGATGAGATAATTGCGTGGCATAAAATAAACTTGCGCTTTTGTCTACCAAGACAAGAGAGGTTGAGTGTATTGATGATGATAACAATTATCGGATTCTGTAATGAGAGTTGTGCAATCATCATTTTATAAGGTGTTTCACTTGGAATTAAAAATGGTGAATGCGATTGGAGAATGGATATTTATCACAGAAATAAATAACTAAATAAATAAAGTGGAGGTTCTTATTATGGGACGGATGATTAATAAGAAAATATATATGGAAAAATTAATAGAAGTGCTGGATGAAACTTATCCTAATACAGATTATAGAAAGATGAGCCGGTATGGAATTACAAATAAGGTTGATGAACAGATGTCTAAATATGTGGTGAAAACATTTGGACATAGTTGTGATGGTATCCAGCTCAAGGATTTGATTATAGAAAGCAAAGCTTTGTTTGAAGAATGCTTGGAAGAACTTGGAATTACAAAATGATTAAAAAACTGGATAACAAGAATTGCTCTTATACTGGAAAAATACTTATGTAAGCTTTTCTGGAAAATCAGACTGTAAATTAGTGAGCTGTTTGAGTAAGACTGTACACTACTTTTGTTCCTTCTTACCCCTATTCATACACCGTTTGTTCGCTCTTTGGCAGAAAACAAACCTCTTTTATCTACCACGACAAGAGAGGTTTTTATTTTGTAGACCTAATTGCTAACCCCAATTTTATAATTAGTAGTATTAGAAAATTGAGAAAACTAATCTTACATATATTAAAGTACATAGAGTAATTATTAAAAAAACGTTTTTTAGTCCTAAATTATTTAATAATGTTTATTTTTAATTTGCCAAAAAAATAGTTGAAAAAATAGATTTTAATATTTGACATTTATGGAAATCATGATATAATATCATAAGTAGACTACTTATAGTTATTAGGAGATGATTATATGATTTTTAAAAATATGTATTTCAAAATAAAAGTCTTTTAGAGGTATCATTAGTATTAGTATATACTGTGATACCTCTTTTTTATTAGATCCTGTATAAGTTAATGAAGAAAATAATATGAGTTATATTTAAGGGTATCAACAGAATACCAATCAAGAGAAGGACTTAATATTTCAAAGCAAAATGAAAGATTAGAGGATTTTGTAAATTTAAAGGCTATGAAATAATAGATTGTTATGCAGATAATAGTATAATTTTTAAAATCAGTAATCATAAAGCGGAATTTGAAAGGTAAAAAAGTGATATTAGATCTAAATGATATAATATAAAAGATTGCAAAAGGAGTGTAGATATGGATAATAACTTGAATTTAATTGTAATGCTGACACATAACGATATAACAGTAAATAATGCTTATGAAGTATTTAAAGAGTGTAAAAATTCTAAAGCAGAGTTTTTTGGATTTAAAGAAGAACCGTTACCTTTTGAAGAAATGAAAAAGCTATATAGATATATGAAGGACTGTGGAAAAAAGACAGTTCTGGAGGTCGTAGCATATACAGAAAAAGAAGGGCTTGATGGGGCTAAGGTGGCTGTAGAATGCGAATGTGATGTCCTTATGGGAACGATGTATTCTGACTCCATTAATGAATTTTGTAAAGAAAATAATCTTAAATATATGCCGTTTATCGGTAAAGTTATAGATCGCCCTTCTATACTTGAGGGAACTATTGATAATATGATAAATGAAGCCAATAACCTATTAAAAAAAGGTGTTTACGGTTTTGATTTATTGGGATATAGATTTACCGGAAATGCAGCTGAACTTAATAAGAGGTTTGTATCTGAAGTTAATGCGCCGGTGTGTATAGCCGGTAGTGTAAATAGTTATGAAAGACTTGATGAGCTAAAAGACGCTAACCCATGGGCATTTACTATCGGCGGAGCATTTTTTGAAAATAAATTTGGCAATGATTTTAGTGAGCAAATTAACAAGGTTTGCGCATATATGGAATAAATCAATTAGGTACTTATAGTATTTTGAAAATATGTTACATAAATTGGAGGACTATATGTTTAAGGTATTTTATCCTTATGAGTATGTTGATAGTGTGTTTTCTATTGATTATAATAAACTATATGATAAAGGATATCGAGGGATAATCTTTGATATAGATAACACTTTAGTACATCACGGTGATGATTCAACCAAAGAAATAGACGAGTTATTTATAACAATTCAAAAGATTGGATTTAAAACACTCTTGCTGTCTAATAATGATGAAGAGAGGGTAAAAAGATTTCTAAAAAATATAGATTCTTTATATATATGCGATGCTGAAAAACCGAAAGTACATAATTATTTAAAAGCTGTTGAAATGATGAGTATAGATAAGGGACAGGCCTTATTTATAGGGGATCAAATTTTTACAGATATATTAGGAGCTAATAAAAGTGGAATAGCAAATATTTTAGTTCAGTTTATAAGAGCTGAGGGCGAAAAGAAAATAGGAAAAAGAAGACAAATTGAAAACATAATTCTTAAATTTTATAAAAATAATAAGAGTTCACAACATAGACTTGGAAATATTGCAAAGAAAGAGGAAAAAGTAAAAGATGTTATTTAACAAAAATAAAAATTTTAGCGATCTTAATCCGTTTTTTTATACTATTTCTACATATAAAGGAATTTTAATAAGAACAATAAAAAATCTATTAAGCAAGGAGAAATTTGCAACATCAAAGCAAGAAGAAAAGCTTTCAAATATTGTTTCTGAATATAATTCAACCATAATAAAAAAGGGCAAAGATATAGATCCTGTAACTCAAGAAAATAAAGCTGTAAATATAAAACTGGCATCATCCAAAATTACAGGAATTATAATTCATCCGGGAGAGGTTTTTTCTTTTTGGAAAATGGTTGGTGCAGCTAATAAAAGAAACGGATATAAAGACGGCAGAGTAATAAAATTTGATAAACTGATGACCGGTACCGGTGGGGGTTTATGCAATTTGGCTAATACAATTAATAATCTTATATTGCATAGTCCATTACAAATTGTGGAATTTAATAAACATTCTGATGCGTTAGCATATGATATTGGACATCGAGTACCTTTGGCCAACGGAACGTCAGTCAGCTATAATTATGTTGATTATAGATTTAAGAACAATACCGATCAAGACGTACAGCTAGTATTATGGTGCGATAGCGAAAAACTGTATGGAGAATTACGAAGTCAGCGGGAATTTCCTTATAGGTATGAACTGATAGAGGAAAATCATCACTTTGAAAAGGAAAATGATAATTATTATAGGGTTTCACAAATCTATCGAAATACTATTGAAAAAGATACAGGAAACATAATCAATAAGGAGCTTATTTGGGACAATCATTCGCTTGTTATGTTTGATTATAATTTAATTCCAAAAGAGCAAATAAAAGTATAAAATATAATTTTTTAGTTATTTGTATTGCTTTTTGTAAAGAAAAGATAGACGGTAAGCCAAACCATGGCTCAGGAATATTGTAAATGAGCTTATTATGTCAACTTACCTTAAAAAATACGCAACTTAGGTTTAAAAAATGACCACTTACCGATAAACTATTTACAAACCGTTACCTTTTTTGTATAATAGGGTCATATTAAGGGAAGGAAAAAAGCTATGGTACGTAAGGTTAGAATTGAGATTGACAGTGAGGCAGAGGAAGAGATAATTATCAGATGCCACAAGCTTACTGATGAAATTTTGGAGTTACAGCGAATAGCTGAACAGGGTGCACCGTCATCAGTAAACAGGATTTCATTGACAATCGGCGATAATGAGTACTTTGTACCAATAGATAACATCCTTTTCTTTGAAACAGATGACGGTTATACGTTTGCACACACAAAAAATAAAGTTTACCGCACAGGATTAAAGCTGTATGAGCTTACACAGATGCTGCCAAATACGTTTATGCGTGTTTCTAAGTGTTGCGTTCTTAACACAAATATTGTATCTTCTATTAAAAAGAATGTTACAGGGGTTTGTGAGGCATACTTTAGCGGATGCGATAAAAAGGTATATGTGTCAAGAATGTATTATAAACCGTTCAGAGAAATATTATCAGAAAGACATGGTGTATTATATTATGAAAACAAAAAATAAAATTGCATGGGGCATTATACTTATTCTTGTAGCAGTAACACTTATTTTATTCGCTGCTTTTCCGGGCTTTATGCTTGCGGATATAGCTGCATGGAAAATTATAGCGGCAGTCATTCTTGGCTATTGGTTGATCGACAACCTAATATTCGGTGATACACTTGCAGAGCACTTTGATATTTTTCTGCCGGTAGCTTTGGGACTTATCGTATTTGAAAAAGAAATTGCAACAGCACTTAATAAGCCTGAGGATCTATTCTCAAACTGGATTATTTTTATATCGGCAATTTTGCTGACTATTGCGGTTCACCTTCTGTTTGGCAAGAAGTGCGTTCGCAAAGACGGGTGGCAAAAGAATAATTTGTCAGCAGGTATTTTCTATCTTGACGCCTCAAGTGGTGAGAATCTTAAAGTCGAAAATAAATTCGGTGCAGCAGAGGTATATTTTAAAAACGTAAATGAAAGCGATGCAGATATGCCTGTACATCTTGAGGTTAATAACAGTTTAGGTGCAATGAGTATACATGTTCCTGAAGATTGGTTTATTGAGAGCGACATCGTGAACTCTATGGGTGCTATTGATATACGTGAAAACGTTATAGTAAACGGCAGAAAACTTATTGTTACCGGTGAAAACAAAAAGGGCGCAATCGAGTTTAAATAAGGATTAAATTCGCACGAAATCCGTTACTACACATTCCCCATATCTAAACATATGATAATATAGGGGTGAATTTCTTGTGAACTCGTGTGAATTGACGGCTTCAATCACTGCCGTTGCAAATTTACTTGCCTGTAAGCTTACCGATGATGAGCTGGAGCTGCTTGGAGCTATATTAACGCAGCTTGCGGATACACTGTTTACCATAGCAACACAAAGGAGTATTTGTTGCGGTAATAGTAAATCGGAGCTTATGGAAAATACTAACCAATCATAATCCGGCCTTGTAATCCTATCTTACCTGTTATGGCAAGATAGGATTTTTATTTGCATTTATAAGGACACTCTGATATAATATGTATTGAAAACTAAGAAATTTGTCAGATAATCATACAAAGCAAGATATGCACCGCAATATTAAATAAAGGGTAATAGAATTGCTCAATATGAGAAAAGACGATTTAAAAAAGTAAAAATCTAAATTTAGTGAGATGAATTAATAATGCTATTTAAAGTCAGCGCCTTGATTATTATGCTTGTTTTCTACGCCTGCTACTTTTCTAAGATGATAATGCAGAAAAAACAGGGTATTCAGACAGATCAACTGGGCAAGGGAAAGCAGGGATTTATCAAGTTTATTGAGGTTACACTGAAAACCGTAACTTGCATAGTGCCTGTGGTTGAGCTTGTGAGTATTATATTAAATTACACTATGTCACCGCTTCCGCTAAGGATAGCAGGTATAATTATAGGGGCTTTAGGTGATATAGTATTTATAGTTGCCGTTGTCACTATGGCGGATAACTGGCGAGCAGGAGTATCTCAGACAGATAAGACAGAGCTGGTAACTAAGGGTATATATCAAATAAGCAGAAATCCCGCATTTCTCGGCTTTGATCTGGTATATCTCGGAGTTTTACTTATGTTTTTTAACTGGGTCTTGTTTGCAATAACAATTATAGCTTATGTGCTGTTCCATCTTCAAATTGTAAATGTTGAAGAGGACTTCTTGAGTGCTGCATTTAAGGATGATTACCTGAAATATTGTAAAAAGGTAAACCGTTATTTTGGCAGAAAAATCTTTAAAAGATGATATTTATTATGTAATCTATGGGTGATATATAGTGGATTGGCAGGATAATGTAAGGCTTCGCATTAAAAGCAAGCGTCAGATATTGTTTAACAAAGATGATGATATAATACAGGAAGTTGCACTTGCTATAAATAATACATCACGTAAAGCGGTGGTGCTGTGGGCATTGGCTCTGGCAGGAGAAACGGTACGGTTGTTAGAGCAAAAATCACCTCAAGTAGGTAGGGCAAGGCTTGCCGTTGAGCTTACCGCTGAATGGGCAGCAGGTAATGTTAAAATGCCTGTTGCCAAAAAAGCTATTCTTGACTGTCATGCAGTAGCTAAGCAGATAACGGATGCTGAGGATATAGCGCATTATCATGCAATAGGCCAGGCGTGTGCAACGGTACACGCTAACGGTCACGCTATAGGATATCCCATTTATGACCTGACCGCAGTTGTTCGCAAATACGGTATTGATAACGGCAAGAAGTATGTAGAGCAGAGAAAGGATCACTACATAGACAGGATTATATATTGGAGCGAGAATTACTCGCATTATAACGGCAGTTGGGCAAAATTTATTAAATAAAATAATGAAAAATCAAAAGTGCAGATTTCAAACTGAGTCTGCACTTTCGTTTTTATTAACCGCCGTTGCCAAAAATATCAGAGCAATTAAAATAAGCTGTGCAAGCTCGGTAACAACACCCGTATAAATTACACCGCACAAAAGCTTAAAATCAAATTTAAAATTAAAATTGTATATTTAAGCTATCGGGTTAAATACTATATTAAACGGCAGTATTCTTATTATGTTTATTGCCGAAAACTATTAAGGAGAGTATAAAAGATGAAAAAGGCTGTAATTTTTACATTATGTGCTGTAATATTACTGTTTACCATGACAGGATGCGGTACAAATAATACGTCATCTACACCGAATACTGAGAATATGAGATATACCGCATCACAGATAATAAGTACTATAAAGGCGGCATACGGTAATGATTATTACCCTGACAGCACCATGCTTGAGGATAAGATGAGTGAGGAATTTCCCATTGACAAATCCTATGTAAAAGAGATGAAGGCGGAGATGCCCACAATAGGCACAACCCCCGACAGGCTGGTTGCCGTAGTTGCTACAGAGGGTAATGGCGCAGAGGTAGAGGACGCACTTAATGCCGCACGCTATGCGCTCATATCCGCTACTGCCGCAGTAAGTGAAAACTCAGCGAAGATAAACGCATCACGTGTAGTACGTAACGGAGATTATGTAGCATACATCATGCTTGGAGCAACTAATAATGATGAGAATATTTCAGAAAATGCAAAGCTCGACTTTGCCCGTAAAGAGGTAAACAAGGGCGTAGAAGCATTTAAGTCGCTTTTTACGTAAGTATAATAACAACCAAAGTAAAAATCCCCTTGCGGTGATTTCATTATTTGAAAACATCTCAAGGGGATTGCTTTTTATATTGTTTTTTAAAGTTTTAATATTTTTTCTGCATTTTTGTGTGTAATTTTTTCAAAATCATTATCTGACAGGTCAAGCAATTTTATAAAATTCAGAGTATCGGCAGGGTTTTCCCAAGGGGCGTCACTACCGAAAAGGATCTTATCCGCACCGTGATTTATTATCATTCTGCGGCATTGCTCGGCACTTAAGAAGTCCTTTACAAATGCGGTATCCATATATATATCAGTATCTACAAGGTATTTCTCTACATCATCCCATTCTCTAAAGCCGCCCATATGCGCCGCAATAATATACTTACCCGAAACCTCGCTGAGAACATTTTTCAGCCTTTGAGGTGTAGCGTGTACAGGCGGTGGCAGTCCGATGTCCTCGCCTGCGTGCAATGTGATATAAATACCCAGCTTTTCTGCCGCTTTGAATAGCGCAACAGACTCTTTACTGTCAATGTAAAAGGACTGAAACTCAGGGTGTATCTTAATACCGATAAATCCCTGTTCCGCTATCTCCTTAAGCTTATCTTCGCAGTTTGCAAGCATAGGATGAATACCCGCAAACGAGATTATCCTGCCGTTTGTTATCTCTTTTGCATATCTGTTTATTGAGTCTGTGCTGTCGGGGTTTGTGACTATCGGCATTGTTACGCTTATGTCAACGCCCGTATCATTCATAAGGTCATGTAATCCGCCGGGCGTACCGTTATAGCACGGCTCAATGTGTGCGCCCTCTTGCTTTAAAATTCCGTTTTGTAATATTGCAAGAGTTTTTGCGGCTATTTTTTCGGGAAAAACATGAGTATGAAAGTCTATCAACATTCAAGATTCTCCTTTTGCAAATAAAGCTTTGAACTTTAAACGCTTTATTTCAAGCTGTCAAATACTTATTTTAAATTAAACTTTAGGTAATTTTGCAAGGCTTTGTGCAATTTCCTCATCTGTAGGGATATAGTCGCTCATAGTGCCGTTGTTGTATGCCTCATAAGCGTACATATCAAAGTATCCTGTACCGGTAAGGCCGAATACGATGTTCTTTTCTTCGCCTGTTTCCTTGCACTTAAGTGCTTCCCTAATAGCAACAGATATTGCGTGACTGCTTTCGGGAGCAGGTAATATAC
Source organism: Acutalibacteraceae bacterium (assembly GCA_051881075.1). Taxonomy (GTDB): domain Bacteria; phylum Bacillota; class Clostridia; order Oscillospirales; family Acutalibacteraceae; genus RUG14223. The sequence continues at coordinate 36,487 of JBJEPE010000003.1, forward strand.
CCTCGACTCTCGCAAACTCTACAGCGGCCTTGAATACCTCTGTTTGCTCAACTGAATCTGCTGTGATATATCCGTCATCATAAAGCTGAGATACAACAGAGCTCATACCGTGATATCTCAATCCGCCTGCATGGTTAGGTGACGGCATAAATCCGCTACCAAGTGTGTACATCTTTGCAAGTGGGCAGACCTTACCTGTATCACAGAAGTCGTAAGCATAAGAACCTCTTGTAAGGCTTGGGCATGACTTAGGCTCTACGGCGATTATCTTATAGTCAGCCTCACCTCTGAGCATTTGACCTACAAACGGAGAGATAAGTCCGCCAAGGTTTGAGCCGCCGCCTGCGCATCCGATGATTATATCGGCTTTTACGCCGTACTTATCAAGTGCGGCCTTTGTTTCAAGTCCGATAACTGATTGATGCAGAAGTACCTGAGAAAGTACAGAGCCGAGAACATAGCGGTATCCCTCTTGTGTAGTAGCGGCCTCAACAGCCTCTGATATAGCACAGCCTAAGCTTCCGTTTGTACCAGGAAACTCTGCGTTTATCTTTTTGCCTACCTCTGTATTCATAGATGGAGAAGGTGTAACGGCTGCTCCGTAGGTTCTCATAACCTCACGTCTGAAGGGCTTTTGTTCATATGATACCTTAACCATATATACCTGACAGTCAAGTCCGAAGTATGAGCAAGCCATAGATAAGGCAGTGCCCCATTGGCCTGCGCCTGTTTCTGTGGTAACGCCCTTCAAGCCCTGCTTCTTGGCATAGTATGCCTGTGCAATGGCAGAGTTAAGCTTGTGGCTTCCTGAGGTATTATTGCCCTCAAACTTGTAATATATGTGTGCAGGTGTGCCAAGCTTTTTTTCAAGGCAGTATGCACGTACAAGCGGTGACGGGCGGTACATCTTGTAGAATTGTCTTATTTCTTCCGGTATCTCAAAGTAAGGTGTAGTTTCATCCAGCTCCTGTAGTGCTAAGTCTTTACAGAACACGTGTGAAAGCTCCTCTACAGTCATAGGCTGTAGAGTACCCGGATTGAGCAGAGGTGCGGGCTTGTTCTTCATGTCTGCACGAACATTATACCAAGCCGTAGGCATCTCACTTTCTTCAAGATAGATTTTGTAGGGGATTTCCTTTTGCATAACATGATTTTCCTTTCAAATTATATTTTATAAGCAAGTCTTTACTTCTTGCCTGATAAGTAAATAAAAAGCTCCTGTCCTTATAATATAGGACAGGAGCATTAATAACTTCTGCGGTGCCACCTAAATTCATCTGATAAGATGCACTTTTTCACGTACATAATGTATACGCTATCCGCTGTAACGTGCGGTACACGTCGCCCCTACTCTGCATTAAAAAATGATTTCGGTTTGCCCTCACAGACCCATTCACCAATTTTCACATTACTGTATTGCACCAAACTACAGCTCTCTGAAAATGCTCCTAAAGGTTACTATTCCTGCTCAAAGGTTTTTGATTTTTAAGTTGCTTGAATTATACAACGTTTACTTTGTTTTGTCAAGTGATAGCTTAAAATTTATACGGCTTTATGCCTGTGCGCTGAATTTCTGCTTAACAGAGCTTACCTTGTTTTGCTCTGCCTGGTCCGCTGAGTACCAACCCTTGGTTGACATTTTCTCATACAGTGTACTTTGCATAGACAATGACTCATTAAGTGCATCGTTAAATGCCTTTTGCACATTGGTTGTAGATGCCTCTATTGTACCGTGCATATATAGGTCGCAGACACCCTTTTCAAGTAATAGCATATCCTGCATTAAACTTTTGTCATCCACCTTAAAAACTCCTTTTCAATTAAAGTAATCCGTAAATGCTCTGAAATATGCGCTGATGTCTTTGCGACATTTGCTCTACGCACATTTTAAGTTCTCCGTCCTGCATCCTGTCGATAACTTCTTTACACTTGCTCTGAAAGTATTGTTCATGGCTGAGAGCGTCCTCTACATACAATAATTCCTTTGCGGTCATATTATCACCTCCGATAATATATTTTCCGCATCCCTATCAAATATGCAGTCTGTAATTTATGCTTACTGTTCTAAAAGATATATTAAAAGAGGTTACGCAGTATGTCGGTTTCATTGGAAGTAAAGGATTTTACGGCTGATTTAATGCGCCTGCATTCAACTAAAAAGTCATCAGTCATATTCAGCCTAAGGTATTCTCCTGCCGAGGATGTCAGTACCGTTATATCGTCAATATCTCTATGCTCAAGCAATAAACCAAGCTGTGAGCTTGATTTTTCCCAGTAATCAATAAGTCGGGAATACTCTTCAAGCGCATTTTTATGCTCACCGTTTTGTTCATATTCAGTTGACCTATCGAGCATTTGCGTCAGTTTATCGGACGTTTGCACAGTATATACATACTCAACTACGCACAGTACCGTTACGGCCGTAAGGCATATAACGGCATACCACAGTCTTTTCATTATCTATACCTCCTTGCGTATGATGCTGTAGTTGCGGTTACCGTCGGCTGTCATAATGAATACATCCTCTATCTGCATTTCATTATCACGGAGTATAGACGATATCCACTTAATATCTACACCGCACAGCTTACACGCACCGTCCGATATCATTCCGTCATTTATAACAACCGCCTCTATGCCGTTATCGTCCGGATTTATTCCAAGCATTTGCGCGTCTACGCCACGGTTTTCGGGCTTCTTAAGTACGCTTATCTGCCCATTGGTTTCCACTATGGCGTACTGTATCTCAGATAGTGAGAATATGTCCTGCTGCCTTAGCTGTTCGTTAAGGTCCTCAATAGTCATGCGCAGGCGGCGCATTTCACCTTGCTCGATTTTACCGTCGTTAATTATTATTATGGGTCTGCCGCATACTGCCTTACGGAATTTAGGACATTTAAGCATTATTACCGAGAAAATTACCTCACACGACAGTAGTACAAGTATCGGCACTATACCGCTCAAAAACGGTTGACCCGTATTCTGCATAGGCATAGCGGCAATGTCAGAGATTAGCAAGGTTACCACCAGCTCAGTCGTTTGCATTTGACTTATCTGTCTTTTACCCATAAGTCGCAGAGCTATCACTATCAGAATGTATGTTATCAAAGTTCTTAATACAGAAATTATCATAAAATCACCAAATATAATTTTTGCCGTTTAAGCTTAATTATGCCTTACAATAAAAATCCTTTTTGTGTATAAAATTTGCCTTTTCAGAAAAGATAAGCTTGTATAACGATGGCATGAGGTGATATTTTGGAGATTAAAAAGCGTACTTTATCATATTCATTAAAAGAAAATCTTGACACAATGCGTGCAGACTTTGACGGAAGCGTAGATTTTACCGTACGTGAAATGAACGTTAAGGGCGTTGACATTGCGGTAATAACCATAGAGGGTATGGTAAATAAAGAGGCACTTGCAATAAGCGTTATAAATCCTATAATAAGCGAAGATTACGGATATAGCAGCAGAGAGGACTATTATAGTAATATAAAAAACAGCATACTTTCCATAAGTGAGGTTACGGATGTACTGTACATTGAGGATGTATATAAATTCATAATGTCGGGTTTTGCCGTTTTTGCCGTTGACGGTGTAAACAAGATGTTGTCAATAGGTGTTCAGGGGTTCAGCTTCAGGGGTGTGGCAGAGCCTGAAAACGAGGTAGTACAAAGAGGTTCACGAGAAGGATTTGTTGAGCCGCTCAGGATAAATATGACACTTGTGCGCCGCCGTATAAAAAATCCTGCCATGAAGTTTGAAACCATGACGGTGGGTAAGCTGAGCCGTACTGACATATGTTTATGCTATATACGTGATATAGTATCTGAAAAGATGCTCAGCGAGCTGAGAAATGCGCTACAGAATATAGAGATTGATACGGTACTTGCGTCAGGCTATCTGTCGCCGTTTATCAGGAAAAAATACGATTTTTCATTATTCAGCGGTGTAGGTATAACAGAACGGCCGGATGCCCTGTGCGGTAAGATAAACGAGGGCAGAATAGCCATACTTATTGACGGTACACCCGTTGCTCTTATAGTACCGCATCTGTTTATAGAGAATTTTCAGACCTTTGAGGATTACTCCGACCGCCCGTTTTACGCTACCTTTACACGCTGGCTTAAGTATATATCGTTTTTTATTGCTATGTTCACACCCGGTATTTATGTTGCGATAGCTACATTCAATCCGGAGTTTTTTCCGCAACAGCTATTAAGCAAAATAGCAAATTCAGTATCAAGCACGCCGTTTCCGCTGATGCTTGAGGTGCTTGTCATACACTTTATATATGAGATAATGCGTGAGGCCGGGCTACGTCTGCCACAGCCGCTCGGTCATGCCGTCAGTATAGTTGGTGCGCTGGTAATAGGCGAAACAGCCGTAAACGCAGGCATTATAGGTTCTCCCACCCTTATGGTGGTTGCCATAACGGCAATATCCTCTTACGTCATACCTGATTTGTATGCACCTATCGCAGTATTGCGCCTTGTTTTCATAGTAGCAGGCGGCGTTGCCGGCGTATGGGGAATTACTGTACTGTTCTGTGTAGTGCTTGTTAATATCTGCGGCAAAAGTACGCTGGGTGTTCCGTTTACTGCGCCGATATCGCCGTTCTCACCGTTTGCGATGAGAGATGTCCTTATTCGTGCAGGGTGGAGAACACTCGGTAAAAAGCGCAATAAGCTGCAAAATTTGAGGGGTTCTTATATTCCTGATGATAACGGGTAATCAAGTATGAACGGAGATGTACCATGACTAAAACAAAAATTACAGTATTCCAACTGTTTTCTATGTTGTTTTTAAGCAGAATAATATTAGATTTGGCATACAGTGCAGGCGGTAACGAGGGCGAGCTGTGGGATTTTGTAATATCTGCTGTAATAGCTCTGCCTATTACCGTACTGCTGTGCATACCGTCATATATTCTGACAAAGAACGCACCGGACGTACTCATAACGGAACTAGCTCCCTTTGGCAAGGTTTCGTCATTTATATACAGTATATATTTTGTACTTGCCGGCAGTTATACTCTGTATTCGTTTATACAGTTTCTTAACGCAACGGTAAGCGCAGATGTATCCGTAGTATTTCTTACCATTATAGTTGTTGCCGCCGCCTGCTACGGTGCGTATAAGGGGATAGAGGCGCTTGTGCGCTCGTCTGTGTTGATACTCGTGTTGTCTGTGATAATGATGATATTTATGATATGTGCGCTTATACCTAAGGTGCAGCTGCTTAACTATCCTCCGCTTATGGAAAACGGTGCGGGTAATGTCCTTAAGGGAGTTTATCTGATGATATCACGCTCATACGGCATATCGTGCGTGGCAATGCTTTTACCGTTTACTAACGGAAAAAGGTTTCACGGAATAGTGGCATGGAGCTTTGCAGTTTACGGTGCCGTAGCGGTCATTACCGCAATAATTACAGGTGTACTCGGCAGCTTTATAAGGACACAGCCATATCCTGTATATACTGCGGCAGGTATAGCGGAGTACGGCGTATTGCAAAGGCTTGATTTTGCATATCTGGGTATTTGCACGGCAGGATTATTCATAAAAATATCGCTCTTTCTACTCATAATATCAATATGTGCCAAATCTGTTTCGGGCGAGCGTGGATATAAGCTATCCGTACCGATAGGTGCGGCATCTATGGCAATACTTGCGTTTATAGCGCAAAAGGGCAAAGCATTTGCCAAGTTTTTATCAAGCCCGGTTTTGTGGATATGGCTTACTCTTGTTTCGGGCTTTATTTTGCCGCTTATTATTCTTATATGCTTACGCAAGTCAAGTTCAGACGGTGCGCCGAAATCAAAGAAAAAATCAACGGCCGGAAAAGTCGCCTGCCTTATTATTTCTATGATAATTTGTCTTAATTTAAGTGGTTGCGGAGCAAAACAGCTTGACGAAAGATTGATAATCAAGGGTGTAGGCATAGATATTAAGGACGGCAAGTATGAGCTTACCGTGCAATCAATAGTTACAGAGGGATCAGAGCAGAAGGGCGAAAGCATACAGATAATATCAAGCACGGGTAACAGCGTATATGACGCAGTAAATAATGCTGTTCTTAAAACAGGTAAAGAGCCTATGCTGGGTCAAAACCTGTGTATAATACTCGGCTATGATACGGCTAAGCAGGATATACGCACAACGCTCGATTACTTTGTAAGGTCATACGATGCAAGACCTACCGCATCAGTATATATCAGCAAGACCACAGCAAAGGATATACTGACGGCTAAGAGTGACGGCAGGACTATAACGGCGCAAAGTATAGAACAGCTTGCACAGGCAGAGAGCATATCGGCAGGCGCAGTAACCACAGATGTACTTGGTATAGTCACTGACCTTGAGGACGATATAACAGATACCTTTGCACCTGTTATAGAGAAAAATAAGATATCGGACGGTGTAGAGGAGCTATCTATAACAGGTACGGCAGTATTCAGGGATAACACCGTTGTAGGGGTTCTGGATAAATCGCAGAGTATGGGCGTACTTCTTGCAACGGGTAAGTTTAAAGAGGGTAATGTGACGGTTAATAATGATAAGGTGATGTTCAGTGCGTCTATAAGTAACTGCCGCACAGATGTAGATATAAACAATTTTAATGTGTATATATCAGTAAGCGTAGATGCCTCTGTATATGAAAGCGGAGAATATATAACCGCAGATGTACAGAATAAATACAGAATGTATATTGAGGATAAATTGGAGGAGGCGGTATGCTCTGCACTTGATAAATCATTAGGTGAGCTTAGCGCAGATATTTTCAGTCTGCATAATCATATACTAAGGGATAATTCCGAAAACTATAAGCGGCTTTTAAGTGAAAGGACTTTACTCAGTAATGAAAACATTACGGTAGAAATAAAGGTTAATATGGTGTAATGTGAATTTTATATCTTGAAAATCCGGCGTAAAAATATCTCATCAGGCTTTCAAATATATACGAAAAAAAGTTTTATCAATTATTCAAATATAAACTTCGTGACTTTACTGCGTAAATATGCTATGATTAATTATAGCTAATTTAAGGTAATTATATCTGTAACATTTACCTATAACGTTTGGAGGGTCCCCAATGCTGTATGACCGTAAATTAAATGAAATAAGAATAAATATTGCTTTATTGTTGGTGTTTTTGATTATCTTCGGTTGCTTTTCTGTGTGCGGAGGTGTCCGGGTAAATGCCGCCGCTATCAATAAAGGTGAGGAAGCAACACACTATAATATGCCTGAATTACCTGCAAAGGCAGGTTCAAAGCTTACAGTTAAAAGTAAGCCTAATGAGCTTTCAACGGAGCTGTGCAGATTATCACAGCAGTACGATACACCGCAGGATTGTTCAAGCAGACTTATAGTCAGGCTTAATGATGACAGTATAGATATCACCGCCTACGGGGCTGACGAGGTGCTTACAGGCGGTGACGGACTTTACATAATGCAGTTTAAGGACAATATATCGGCAGAAAGTGCCTTAAATAGTCTTAGAACAACGCCTGCGGTTGAATATGCCGAGGCTGACGATATAGCCTATACCGATAGTATACAGCAGATTAGCAGAACAACGTCAGAGGCAGACGGCGGAGATTATATATCATGGGGCGCAGAATATATGGGTATAGATGTTTACTCTGAATATCTCAGTAGTAACGGGATAGATACCGCCGTAACCGTAGCCGTTATAGATTCCGGCATAGATACAGAAAGTACGCTAATATCGGATAAGCTGTCGGGCATGGGTAATGATTACATAAATAATGACAATATTTCTGATGACGAGCTGGGACACGGTACTCATACAGCGGGAATAATAGCAGACTTAACACGCAATTTACCTAACATAAAGATATATCCAATCAAAGTATTTTCAAGGTATAACACAGGTACTACATCATCCATAATATATGCAATTAGAGAGGCAGTCGCAAATAATGCGGATATTATCAATCTCAGTCTTATAGCCAGTAAGTCAAATGCTCTGGAGTCAGCAATACGTGATGCTGTAGACAGCGGAGTTACCGTTATATGCTCTGCCGGCAATGAGGCATATTTTACGGAATTACGTTCACCTGCACGCATGACAGACTCAAACGGCGTTATAGTTGTTTCATCAATTAATAAAAGCGGAGATATTTCTCCTTTTTCCTGTTTCGGAGAATCCGTTGATATTGCCGCACCCGGCGAAAATGTAAACGGTGTGTGTTTAGGCGGAGGATATATAGTAAAATCAGGTACATCAATGTCAGCTCCTCATATATCTGCGGCGGTCGCAATGCTTAAGTCAGAGTACCCCGACGCTACACCGCTTATGCTTGAACAAATGATAAAAACCTACTGTACCGATGTGGGAGAAACAGGCTATGATATCAGATACGGCTGGGGCGTTTGCGATATGTCAAAGGCTGTAGATATCAAGACCGATAGTTACACTGCCATTGACGGCTCAACATCAATATATACCAAGGAATCCGGCAAAGCGGTATTGCGCCGGGTAATAAATGCGCCTGCTGAGTATTGTGTAGAACAGCAGCTAGGCGGTCTGCCTGTTACGGATATAGCCGCAACTGCCTTTTGGTATGATAACGGCTCCACAGTGATTTCAATATCCGATACCGTAGAGAATATAGAGCCTAGGGCGTTTTCACAGTGTTCACAGCTTACCGATATTTATGTACAGGGCGATTACTTCTATAGTGACTCAGGCATTTTGTACAATAAAGATAAAACAAGACTGATAGCATATCCGTCACAGCATGATGGTACAGAGTTTATTCTGCCGTCAGGTGTTGAAAGCATTCAGACAGGTGCGCTTGACAACTGTACCTTGTTACAGAAGGTGACGGTCAATGCAGAGCTTACGGATGTAGGCTATGCGCCCATGAGGGGTTGCACCTCGCTTGCAGAGATATCGGTAGATACAGCTAATAAAACATTTAAGGCAAATGCAAAGATATTGTTTACCTCAGGTTCGGTAAGACTTATAAAGTATCCTCCGCAGAAGATCACGTCCAAGATATCATTTCCGCTTGTAACTACAGAATTTGCGGACTATGCTCTTGCAGATTGCGTTAAGCTTAAGACCGTTACGGCAAGCGGTGCGGTAAGCGTGGGCAATAATGCCTTTTACGGCTGTACCTCGCTTACGGCGTGTAATATCTCTGCAAATGCACAGTATATAGGCGATATGGCCTTCTATGGGTGTACCGCACTCACTACATTTACATATGCAGATACTATAACCTCAATAGGATGCGGCGCATTTTTGGGAGATAAGCTGTTAAAGAGTGTTTCATTACCGTCACAGTTGAGTACACTTGGTTCATCAGCATTCTATGGATGTACAGGTATAACATCGGTTACCGTTACGTCAGATATAGCGAACATAGGTTACAAAGTTTTTACAGGCTGTACCGCTCTTACCGATGTAAATATAATGCAGGGTGTCGGCTCTTTTGGCGCATATATGTTTTCAGATTGTACCAGACTTACATCCGTAAGCATACCGTCATCAGTGAAGAGCGTAGGAGTTTCTATGTTTTCCGGCTGTACTGCACTTAAGAATGTTACACTTGAGCAGGATCTTATTACTGTTCAGCCAAGCGCATTTCAGGGATGTACATCTCTTGAAGCCGTTACCTTGCCGCAGACAGTAAAGAACATAGGCAGTAAGGCGTTCTACGGCTGTACCTCGCTTACCTGTGTAAATATACCCGATACCGTCAAATTGCTGGGCAGCTTTGCATTTTATAACTGTACCTCGCTTGCGGATATAACATTAGGCAGCGGAAGTACATATTTGCAGGAATCCTTATTTGAGGGATGCTCAGCACTTGAATATCTGACAGCAAACGGTAATATAACTGAAATAGAACCATATGTATTTTATAAGTGCAATGCACTGAAAGAGATTACATTTACATATCCGGCACCCGACAGATACTATACTTTAGGCGGCGCACTGATAGATAAATCTAATGCTGAGCTTTTACTCTATCCGCCGCAGAATGAAGCATTAAGCTTTACCGTACCCGATGATGTAATACACCTTGCGGATAACGCATTCAGCACAAATGTTTATCTGAGTGAGATAACCTTACCAAACAGCGTGCTGTCACTTGGCAAAAATGTCTTTTCCGGCGTTACGTCCATTACTAAGGTCTCGATAGGTGATTTAATAAAATACTATCCGCTGTGTGATATCTTCCCCGACAGCGTAGAAAATATAACCGATATCTCAATAAACGCACATCTTGAACAAATAAGTGCAAATATGTTCAGAGATTGCGCTTCACTTGAAAATATTTATATACCTGATTATATAAGCTATATAGGCGACAGAGCATTTGAGGGGTGCAATTCAATTAAAAGCATAAGCCTGCCGTCAACACTTACATATCTGGGTGAATATGCCTTTGCTGACTGTACAATGCTCGAAAATGTAACTATACCTGAAGGAATAGAAGCAATAGAAGCGTACGCCTTTAAGGGGTGCAGCTCACTTAAGCAGATAACCGTGCCAAATAGTGTTAAAGATATTAAGGAGTATGCTTTTAAGGACTGTTCGGTACTTGAGTATGTCAGTTTACCTGATACTATGACGCAGATATACGATTACACTTTCAGCGGATGCAGAAAGCTAAGCGGTATAAGGATACCGTCACATATTACGTCGATAGGCGTAAGCGCATTCAATAACTGTAAGAGCCTTACTGATATATACATACCCGAAACCGTAACATATATTGGAAAATACGCCTTCAACGGATGTTCGGCGCTCAGGTCAGTATCAGTACCAAGCGGACTTACCGAGATAAACGACTATACCTTTGCAGGCTGTCAGCTTATAACGGATATTGTATTGCCTCAGGGTATAACATATTTAGGCTCACACGCCTTTGATAACTGCAAGAAGCTGGGTAATATCAATATACCTGACGGTGTTACGGTGATAAGCGATTACGCATTTTCCGATTGCAGAGCGCTTACAAAGTTACCCATAAACGACCGCATAACATACATAGGAGATCACGCATATTCGGGCTGTATCGGAATTAAAAGCGTTGTTTTGCCACGCTCAGTATGTTATATTAAGGCGTATGCTTTTTATAAAATGACATCACTGGAAGATTTAATACTAAACGAGGGACTTTTACAGATAGGTAAGTATTCATTCAGTGAGTGTTCATCACTTAAAAGCATAAATCTCCCATCTACGGTAGAAACGCTGAATGTAGGCAGCTTCAGCAAATGTACTTCCCTTATATCGGCAGACCTTTCATCTGCGCTTGAATGTGTATATAACAACAGCTTTGAGGGCTGTACGGCCTTAAAGGATATAAGTTTCCCCGATAATGTGTTGCATATTTATAACGAAGCTTTCTTAAACTGTACCTCCCTTGAAAATGTGGACGGTGATAACCTGAGAAGTATAGGCACAAGGGCGTTTGCAGGCTGTACGAATTTAAAGTCCTTCAAAATGAGTGAGAGCATTACATCCGTTGCCGAAAACTCATTTACAGGCTGTACACAGCTTAATATAATATGTCCGCCGTCCTGCTATATAAGGCAGTTTGCCCATGACAATGCCATAGACTATACTGTGTTTTTAAGCTTGGGTGAGCTTACATCATACAGCGATAGGAGCAATTATCTTATAACAGAAATACATTACGTTAAATGCACTGATAACGGCAATGTTTACTATAAAATAGAAGCATATGTTGACGGTGAAAGAATCATGGATGGTGCAGAAATAACGGTTTCGCTTATGCTGTCAGCACTTGACGCAAGCAATGACATTGTAAATCTACTTAAATTCGGTTATGCAATACACTCAAAGGCAACTCCTACCGATGCAACTCCAACGGATGCAACTCCAACGGATGCAACCCCAACAGATGCAACCTCAACGGACGCAACTCCAACGGATGCAACTCCAACGGATGCAACCCCAACAGATGCAACCTCAACGGACGCAACCCAAACAGATGCAACACCAACGGATGCAACCCCAACAGATGCAACACCAACAGATGCAACCCCAACGGACGCAACCCCAACGGACGCAACCCCAACGGATGCAACCCCAACAGATGCAACACCAACGGAGCCTACGCCTACAGACCCGCCGTTGCCTGATATACCGCCTGAGGAAGACGATAAAAAGAATATATTATATATTGACCTCAACCCGAAGCTAACGGATATTTATATAATATATTCCGTTAATGCTTTAACCGGAGAACGTAAGCAACTGGATTATGAGATAATCGAGGGCAGATGTGTATTTAAGCTTGATGTATTCAATACTCTTGAGACAGTCAGAGGAATATTCGGCGATATTAATTTAGACGGCATATTTGATTTCTACGATGTAATGTTTTTGCAGAAGGCTCTTACCGGTGAGGTGGATTCTACATCGGCACAGCGAAGATTAATAGACGTAAACGGTGACGGTGAAACAAATCTGCTCGATTTATATTTGCTGTATTATAACACTAAGGAGTATTTACCGGATGAGATAGAGCTTGATGATAATGGTCAGAGTGATGAAAACATACCGCAGGATATTTGCTATATCCGAAATTACGCATCAGTATCTGAACCCTATACATTAAAAAGATATCGACAAATCAAACATAATGTAGTATAATACAAATCAGACGGTACTGTACATACGGTCATGTACCGACTAAGCTGAAGAATCGGAGATGATATAATGCTTAATGAATATTGGAAGAAATTTAAAAGCGGAACAGACGTGCGTGGTGTTGCCGTGCAGACATCAGACAATATTGAGATAGACCTCACTGATGATGTTATCAGGCGATTGGCCGCAGGCTTTGCCATGTGGCTTGCCGGAAAAAAAGGTGTTAAGGCATCCGCACTTACCGTTGCCGTAGGACGTGATTGCAGAATCTCCGGTGAAAGAATACTGAATACTTTAACAGATACACTTATGAAGTTCGGTTGCAGACTGTATAATTGCGGTCTGTCTTCAACCCCTGCAATGTTCATGGCTACACTTGACCTTAAATGTGACGGAGCCATACAGGTTACCGCAAGTCATCATCCTTACGACCGCAACGGACTAAAGTTTTTTACACAGACGGGAGGAATAGACAGCGAGGACCTTGTGTCTATATTGCAGTTTGCACAGGATGGAGTAAATCCCGTATTTGTAAGCGGTGGCTTCTGTGAAGAGATAGATTATATGAGCAGATATGCCGAACGTTTAAGGGATATTATCCGTAAAGAGGTTTTATCTGAAAATTACGACAAACCGCTTGCAGGCTTTAAGATAGCCGTAGATGCCGGCAACGGAGTCGGCGGATTTTATGCACACGATGTATTGGAGCCGCTGGGTGCGGATGTATCGGGCAGTGTGTTTTTAGAGCCTGACGGAATGTTCCCCAACCATATACCTAACCCTGAGAATAAAACAGCCATAGAAGCGATAAGCAAGGCCGTAGTTGACAGCGGCTCTGATCTTGGCGTTATATTTGATACCGACGTTGACCGTGGCGCCGCAGTAGATAAAAGCGGTAAAGAGATTAGCCGTAACAGGCTTGTTGCAATAGCCTCTGCCATTGTACTTGAGGGTAATGCAGGCGGTGCCATTGTTACTGACAGTATTACGTCAAGCGGACTAAAGCAGTTTATAGAGCAGACACTCGGCGGCAAGCACGTTCGCTTTAAGAGAGGCTACCGTAACGTTATAAATGAGGCGTTAAGGCTTAACGCAGAGGGTATAAACTGTCCGCTTGCAATAGAAACCTCCGGCCATGCCGCAATGCGTGAAAATTACTTTTTGGATGACGGTGCATACTTGGTTACAAAAATAATAATCAAGGCGGCTAAACTGCGTAACGAGGGTAAAACTCTTGACAGCCTTATCGAAAAGCTTGCCGAACCTATAGAAAGCACAGAACAACGCATAAAGATAACCGTAAGCGATTTCAGAGAATATGGCAATAAGGTAATAGCCGATCTGTTTAAATATGCCGAGACACAGCAGGGCTGGAATATAGCACCTGACAATCACGAGGGCATACGTGTTTCTTTTGATAAAGATGACGGTGACGGCTGGTTTTTGCTTCGCCTTAGCGTACATGACCCTATAATGCCGCTGAATATAGAGAGCGACAGTATAGGCGGCGTTGAAATTATCAGAAATAAGCTTCTTCCGTTTTTATATAGCTGTGAGGGCCTTGCACTTTAATAGAAATTAATGGATTTATTAAGCAATTACGATATAAATACGATAAAATCTTTTACCAATTATAAAAAATTTGTTATCCTTGCACAAATTTATACTTGACAATTCGGTAAGTTATAACATATAATAAATATATTATCGGTTTTTGTCGAATTATTATCAATATCCCCTGAGCCGATATAACGGTTCAGGGGATTTTACAATTTGTATTTGCTTATTCATTTGACTGTTGTGATAAAGCAAATTATGAACTAAATGTAAAAAATATCAAAATAAGCCTGTTTGTTTTAAGAAAATTCAAAAAAATATTTATTTAGATGTTGCAATTTATCTTTTTTTTGTGTAAAATGTATATGTTAGCTATTTTGGCGTTGTCTACTATTAATAAAAAGAGTGGACAACCGTCTGTAATAAATTACAAATGCGTAAGCGGGGGATTCAGATGTCAAATAGACTTTTTCAAGGTGTAATTCATCAAATGAAGGATGCTATAGACAGAACTATAGGAGTTGTTGATGAAACTTCGGTAGTTATTGCGTGTAGTGACCTTGGAAGAATAGGTGAAGTTATAGACGGTGTAAATTCCGAAACGCTAAGTTTTACTACTGCGTTTATAATTAACGGTCAAACATTTAAGTCATTCGGTACAGGTACAAAGGCAGAGTATGCCGTATTTGTTGCCGGCAATGATGAGTTTGCCCAGAAATATGCGATGCTTCTTGCCATATCGCTTTCCAGCATAAAGCAGCACTTTGATGAAAAGTATGACAGAGGTAACTTTATTAAGAATGTAATTCTCGATAATATTTTGCCGGGTGATATTTACCTTAAGGCAAGAGAACTAAGATTTAACGCTGAAGTTTCAAGAGTTTGCATACTCATAAAAATTACTTCTAAGACCGAAGTATCCGCATTTGACATTATACAGAATTTGTTCCCGGATAAGACTAAGGATTTTGTTATAAATATAAGCGAGACCGACATTGCCCTTGTTAAAGAGATAAGGCCTAACATAGAGCAGAAGGACATCGAGAAGCTAGCAAGCTCTATAGTAGATACCCTTTCAGGCGAGTTCTATACACATTGTGTAGTGGGTATAGGCACTACCGTAACAGGCATCAAAGAGATTGCCCGCTCCTTTAAGGAGGCTCAGGTCGCACTTGAGGTAGGCAAGGTATTTGATACTGAACGTACTATCATCTGCTATGATAACCTCGGTATAGCCAGACTTGTTTATCAGCTTCCTACCACACTTTGTGAGATGTTCCTCAATGAGGTATTTAAGCGTGGTTCAATAGATTCCCTCGATCAGGAAACATTATTTACAATTCAAAAGTTCTTTGAGAATAACCTCAATGTTTCAGAAACATCCAGAAAGCTGTTCGTACACCGCAACACACTCGTTTACAGACTTGAAAAGATAAAGAAGCTTACAGGACTTGATTTGCGTGAGTTTGAGGACGCTATCGTATTTAAGGTAGCGTTAATGGTTAATAAGTACCTCTCATCAAACCCGACAAAGTATTGATAATTTTATAATCAACTTTAATTTAATAACAGTCAGCCTATTACGGTTCTTCAGATTTACCCTGCCATTGGCGTAACATTATACTTCTAAAAGAACTTAAATATTTGTAGGTTGGCTGTTTTGTCGTTGCATGGGCAGTATATTATAGTTGCTGCTTAAAGGCGTTTTTTACAAATTAATGGTGTTTTTATGTGGTATTACACCAAATATAGTATTATCGTAATATTTAATTGAGAGATATCAAGGCTTACCGTCAAAAGGTGGCTTTGATGTGTATTGGTACGGCTTGTGCAATAAGTGCGACA
This sequence comes from Acutalibacteraceae bacterium, assembly GCA_051881075.1. GTDB lineage: Bacteria > Bacillota > Clostridia > Oscillospirales > Acutalibacteraceae > RUG14223. The sequence continues at coordinate 52,558 of JBJEPE010000003.1, forward strand.
GTCGGAATGACGTTGACAATAAATCGAAATATCGAGTTATAATATATAGAATTATTTTATAGGAGGTAGAAAAATGATAGAATTTAAAAATGTGTCTAAAATTTATCAATCCGGTACTCATGCGTTAAAAAACGTTAATATAAAAATAGATGACGGAGAGTTTGTGTTTATAGTAGGCTCATCAGGAGCAGGAAAAAGCACTTTTTTAAAGCTTATAATTCATGAAGAAACGCCGTCTACAGGCGACATAATAATAGATGATATTTCACTTGCGAATATGAAGCGTAGGGACGTGCCGTATCTGCGCAGAATGATGGGTATAGTTTTTCAGGATTTCAGACTTATAGACAAAATGACGGTTTATGAGAATGTTGCTTTTGCAATGCGTTGCGTAGGCGCAAACCCGTCAACAATAAAAAAGAGAGTTCCTTATGTTTTAAAGCTTGTCGGTTTGGGCGAGAAAATGAAGAACCGTCCCAGTGAGCTTTCGGGCGGTGAACAGCAAAGAGTAAGCCTTGCCAGAGCGCTTGTAAATAATCCGTCAATAATTATAGCGGACGAGCCTACGGGTAATATAGACCCTGAGATGTCATATGAGATACTTGATCTTTTAAGTGAGATAAACAAGCACGGTACAACCGTTATTATCGTTACTCATGAGCAGGAGCTTGTAACGGTATTCGGTAAAAGAATAGTAGAGATTAGGGACGGCTGCGTTCTCAGCGATACATCCATTAACGATAAAAGAGAGGATGAAATGGAAGAAGAGGATTACTTCTTCAGTGATTTGTGAGAATAGGAGAATAGGTTAATTAGAAATACGCCGAATGTTTACGGCAAATTATAGGGAGGACGCTATAAATGAAGCATGGAAGAAGACGAATGAGAATAAGCTCCCTTATTTATCTTATAAAAGAGGGAACTAAAAATATATGGAATAACCGTTCAATGTCAATAGCATCCATAGGTGTGCTTATATCATGCCTTTTGCTCACGGGTGCGGCATCACTTATATCTATCAACGTTAAGGATGTAGTTAAGTCCTTGGGTGATAAGAATATAGTTTATGTATATTTGGACGATGATGTATCTACTCTTGAGGCAATAGCCTTAGGCCAAGAGATAAAGAAGATACCTAATATTTCCGAATGTAGCTTTTACTCTAAGGATGAGGCTATAGAGCAGTACAGAGAATCTTTGGGAGAAATTTTTGACGAAATGACAGGTAAATCAAACCCATTACCTAATGCCTATCATATTTCAATAGAGGATTTATCAAAGTATAACGAAACCGTAGCTCAGATACAGGCTATAGATGGTGTAAATAAAACAAATAACCGTAGCGATGTGGCAGATAAGCTGACTAAGATAGACAGATTGGTTACATCGGCCGGTGTCTGGATAATAGTTATCTTAGGCATGATATCATTGTTCATTATTTCCAACACTATCAGAATGACAATGTACTCCAGAAGATTTGAGATAAGCATAATGAAGTCAGTAGGCGCAACTGACCTGTTTGTTCGTATACCGTTCGTTGTTGAGGGTATGGCTATAGGCGTTATATCCGGTCTAATAGCTTCATTTGCGCTTATGTTCCTTTATGACGGCATAATGAAAGCCGCAAACAGCATCATAAGCTTTAAGAGCATTCCGTTTGATACAATGATGGTTCCGGTATTGGTTATTTTTGTAATTGCCGGCATGGTAATAGGTGCGGCAGGCGGATTTATTTCAATAGGTAAATATCTCAAAAAAGAAGGAGGAGAGATACTTGGTTGGTAATAAAAGAATAATTTCTCTTGTGCTTTCGGCAACAATGCTTATCGGTTCAGTAGGCTTCGCTTATGCCAGCGATATAGATTCTATGGAAGATAAGCAGTATGAGCTTGAACTACAGAACAGCCAGTATGAGAGTATAATAGAAGAAACTAAGAACGACATAGCACGTCAGCAGGAATATATGGATGCTATAATGAACAAGATAGAAAACATTAACGAGCAGATATATATTTCAAATAAGAAGATCAGCGATATCAACGATCAGATAAATGAACTACAGGTACAGATATCAGAGGCTAAAAAGCAGATAGAAGATACTCTTGATCTTTTACGTGAAAGAATAAAGGCGATTTATCTTGCAGGCGAGGCATCATCACTGGAGCTTATACTCGGTGCGGCGGATTTCACCGACTTTATGGATAAGGTTGACTTGGTGCAGTCTATTTCTGACTTTGATTCAAGGCTTATCAAAGAGCTTGAGGGCAAGATGACTAAAATAAACGCACAGCGTAAAGAAATAGAAAAGATGCGCAGCGAGGCTGATGCAGAGCTTGAAAAGCAAAAGCAAAAAAAAGCAGAGCTTCAGCAGTTACAGGATGAAAACCAGGCTGCTATGGATAAGCTTAACGAACAGCTTGAGGAACATGAAACCTTAGTTGAAGAGAATAACTCGGCACTGGCTCAGATAAATCAGGAAATTGAGGACTATTACGAGGAACAGCGAAGACTTGCTGAGGAGCAAGAAAGAAATAATCAGCAAAATAATTCACCTGATAACGACAATAATAACATAGGCTCAAACATTACATCTGACGGTAGCTATGTATGGCCTACACCGGGATTTTATTATCTCACATCTGAGTGGAACGAGGACAGAGGTTCATACAACCACGGTGCTATAGATATAGCAGGCAGTGGTATATGGGGTACGCCTGTTATTGCTGCTCAGTCAGGTACAGTTACCTTTGTCTCAAACTATTGTACACACGATTACGGCAAGTACTGGAGCTGTGGCTGCGGCGGCGGATACGGCAACTACGTAATGATAGACCACGGAAACGGTTATTCTACCCTTTACGGACATTTAAGCAATGCCATAGTATCGCAGGGCGAGTACGTTTCACAGGGTCAAACCATAGGTTATGTAGGCAGTACAGGAGAATCCACCGGACCTCACCTTCACTTTGAAACCAGACTGTGGGGCGTAAAGTACAACCCAATGTCAGAGTACTGATATAATTGCATTGAAAGACGGTGAATTGATTGAGAAAGAAGCTTTCAATAGGAATAACAATAGCACTCATGGCAGGCACGGCTGCGGCGGCATTGCCATTCGGTTATACAATGGCGATGGATAAATTTGACGCAAAAATAAACGATTTTAACGAAAAGCTTGCTATGTATGATAAATTAAGTGAGCTTGACCAATATGTAAGGCAGTATTATCAGTATGCTATAGATAGCGATGAGCTTATGGCAGGCATTTGCCACGGATACATAGACGGCCTTAACGATAATCAGATTAAGTATTACTGCAAGGATGAGTACGAAGAGTATAAGAACGAAGAAAATCCGGAGTCGGTGATAACTACAATTAAGTATGATGACGACAATGTTATTATAAGGGTATCGGGTATTGACGAAAATACCGCAGAAGCATTTGAAGAGAAAGTAAACAATACAATGCTTGTAGATCATCCTAAGAACCTAATAATAGATCTACGTGACTGTCAAGGCTTTAACATTGACCAGACGGCGCAAATGATGAATATGTTTACCCCTGAGGGTGAGCTTATATATTCTGTAGACAGCAACGCACAGATAACGCTGTTACAGTCCTCCAATAATGTGTATTATAAGGACGTAAACCTTGCTGTTATAATAAATGAAAATACAAGCGGCTCAGCCGAGCTTTTTGCAAGTGCTATGATAGATTACGGCAGAGCAAAGGTAGTAGGACAGACCACGGCGGGCAACCTAACGGAAAATAAAATCATCAAATTGCGTGACGGTTCGGTAATTTCAATACCTATTGCCAACTATGTTACTAAAAGTCAAAAGACACTTTGCGGTAAAGGCGTTCAACCTGAAAAGTTTGTTTCTCTGGATAGCGACAAGTATGCAAAGCTTATTATTGGTAAGCTTGATGTTAAGGATGACGATCAGATAAATGCGGCTGTGTTGCTCTTACAGAATACAAGCACACAAATATTTGATGTTGTTGACAATCCTGTAGGAGAGAAGGTTGAGAGCGAAGCTCCTGCCGACGCTACAGAAAGTACCGAAAGCACGTCTGACAGTACCTCAGGTATCGCTGAGCAGACCTCATCGGATAGCAGTACAAGCAGTATACAGGAATAAAATTTTTAATTTAGGCAAATTGATTTCTTAGAAAATTCATAATTCGATGATATTTTATTACTAATACGGTAAACTTATAGTATAGGGGAGATATCAATGAACTTGCAAGAATCCGGCGAAATGTACCTTGAAACAATATATATATTATTGCAGAAAGGCAAACCTGTTCGTGCTATTGACGTAGGCGAGTATATGGGATATTCAAAGCCAAGCGTAAGCCGTGCTATGGGATTGCTTAAAAAGGGTGAATTTGCCGCAGTTGACAAGGACGGATATATAACCCTTACCTCTAAGGGCAGAGAGATAGCTGAAAAGATATATGAGCGCCATACGTTGCTTACTGCCTATCTTATACGTCTTGGTGTTGATGAAAAGACTGCGGCAGAAGATGCCTGTAGGATAGAACACGTAATAAGTGACAAGTCTTTTGCGGCTATAAAAAAGCACGCAGGTGCGTAGTACAGACGATGTAATAAGGCTCTTTCATAGAATTGAGAGAGCTTTTTTGTACGTACAATTTTTCGTAAGCTTATTACAAAATATATTCTCTACTATACTTATTCAGGTTTATATTTATAAAATTAACCCAGAATAAATAGTGTATAACCCGGTAACAAAGGAGTAATTGATGTGGAAAAGGTATGTAAATTCTTAAAGGACGCGGGGACATATTATTTGGCAACTACAGATGGCGACCAACCCAGAGTGCGTCCGTTCGGTACAGCACATATATATGAGGGCAGACTTTACATTCAGACAGGTAAGGTCAAGGATGTATCAAAACAGCTTGCACTTAACCCAAAGGCAGAGATATGTGCGTTTAAGGACGGCACATGGCTTCGTGTATCAGGCGAGCTTGTTGAGGATGACAGAGCAGATGCCAGAAAGTCTATGCTTGATGCTTACCCTGAGCTTAGAGCCATGTATGATGAAAATGACGGAAATACACAGGTCTTTTTCTTTAAAAACGCAACGGCAGTATTCAGCTCATTTACAGCGCCTAAGGAAGTTATAGAATTTTAAGAGGTACTGCGTATGACGATATGGTTTTTTGTATTACTGGCTGTCATTGTCTGCTTTGCAATCAGTATAATTTTTTTAATAAGCATGATAAGGCATATCCTGTTTGCCGATAAGGTATCATCAGGTACAAAGGTTGCCCCTACACTTATATCGTTATTGATAACGGCGGCAATAATATTTATACCGTCCGTTGCCATGTCATCCGTCAACGGTATAATATGTGTGATTTATCTTGTATTGATATGGGCAATATGTGAACTTGTAGCTTATATAGTAAAAAGATTGACAACTAAGAAGATCAAAAAGCTATATACCGGTATAGCTGCCCTTGTACTTACAATATCGTACCTATGTTTTGGATGGTATACGGCACATACGGTATGTACTACCGGCTATATAATAGATACGGATAAAGAGATAGGTAAGCTCAGAATAATTCAGTTTGCCGATGCTCACATAGGGACGACCTTTGACGGAGACGGCTTTGCCGCATATGTTGACGAAATGCAGACTAAAAACCCTGATGTAGTACTCATCACGGGCGATTTTGTAGATGACAGCACCACACGTGAAGATATGTTTAAAAGCTGTGAGGCGCTAAGTAGATTCAACACAAAGTACGGGGTATTCTTTGCTTACGGCAATCACGATAAGGGATATTACAGCGAAGAAAGCAGGGGTTGGAGCAACGCTGAATTTACACAGGCACTTAAAGCCGCAGGAGTAACCGTGCTTGAGGACGAGAGTATACTTATAGATGATAGATTTTATATTGTAGGACGTAAAGACTACTCAGAAGAACAGAAGGGCAACCACTGCATGAGTATGGCAGAGCTTACTGACGGTTTGGACAGCAGTAAGTACATAATCGTTATGGATCATCAACCGCACGATTATGACGCACAGGCTAATAGCAAAACAGACCTTGTGCTATCCGGTCACACTCACGGCGGACAGCTTTTGCCTATCAATTATGTAGGCGAGTGGACAGGCGTTAATTGCCGCACATATGGATATGAGAAGCGCAACAACACCGAGTTTATAGTAACCTCAGGTATAAGCGACTGGGAGATCAAGTTTAAAACGGGTTGTATATCAGAGTATGTTGTAATAGATGTAGAGTAACCGACAAATGCCGTTGCATTTTGATGTGCAGCGGCATTAATTGTAATATTCTACCGTGCGTAGAGATAGATTTTATGCCACTCTACGCCCTGTGGGTGTTATTCTGTATGGTTTTATAGTATATTAAGCTTAAGAGGAGGGGGTAAAATAATGGATCAAATCAAAATAGGTAAGTTCATTGCCACTGTGCGAAAGGGAAAAAGCTTAACACAGCGTCAGCTTGCGGATAATATAGGGGTAAGCGATAAGACGGTATCTAAGTGGGAGTGTGGCAAGGGTATGCCTGAGATTTCGTTGATGCTACCGTTATGTAATGCGCTTAATATCAGCGTAAACGAATTACTTACAGGTGAAAGACTTACCGACTCGGAGTATAAAGAAAGGGCGGAAGAAAATATGATGAACCTGGTAAAAGAAAGAGAAGAGAGTAAGAAAAAAATAATAATTTCATGCGTAGTTGCACTTATATCATTGATATCATCCATAACTATTTTTATTGTAGTTGAACTTTTTGAGATGAAAACATCAGCAAAAGTAATTTTGATCTGCATAGGTACTGTAGTACTTTTCGCCGGTATAATGGTTGCCTGTGTAATCGACAGAGAGGCAGGGACCTTTGAATGCCGCAAATGCCGTACAAGGTTTGTACCAAGCATGGGAGCATATATAGCAGGCCCGCACTCAATAACTACACGGTATCTTAAATGTCCCGAATGCGGAGAATACAGTTACTGCAAAAAACGCCTGACTAAGACTATGTAACGCCTACATAAATTTTATAATAAAAACAATATATCGCCTTTATCTGTACTTTTATGTACGCATAAGGGCGATAGTTTTTTATGTATTTTATTGTACGGTTGCTTCAATTCTGCGTTTAAGCTTTACTAACAGATCGCTCTGATCTTCCCACACTACCAGCGATTTTTGCGATATATCAAAGTGCGGCCTTGTGTATGTACCGCTGCCGTCAAGAGCTTCACGCTTACAGCAGCAGATTACCTCTTTACCCAGGCCAAAGCCTATACCTGCCTCATAGTATGCGCCGTTGTTTGGGTATGTAACATCAACAACTAAGAATTTGCTGTGCTTTATCTCATATATTATCTCAGGTACTATTTGGTTGTTATGTTCCTTTTCGTCAATTATGCGTGGTTCATAACCGCTTTCGGCTATAGCTTTTTTAAACGTTTCTCGTATGTTTTTTAATTCTTCGATATTCGCAAAGCTCATTGCGATGAACGCCTGCTTAAGGTCATCGTTTTTCTTTATCAGTTCCTCAGCCTTAAGCCAGCCGCTTGCAGATATGGTGTAATTGTTTGAATCTATGGCACGCAGATATCCAAGCTCTGTCATAATTATAAAGATTTCTTTACGAAACGTGAGCCTTGACAAAATGGGTCTGGCTACAGAGTAAACCCTGAAAATCTTTTCATAATCATAAAATCGGGTAAGATTTATAAGCGAGCGATTTACTAAGTCAAGCGTTGCGGTAGGGTAAAGCTTCAGCTTGCTATATAAATTGACATAGCCCTTTTCTTCATAATCGGTTTCGTTGCAGTAAAAAGTTAATACATCTGCATCATCCTTGTTGATTTTCGGCTTTAATAATTGTTCTACTACCAAATCCAGCAATTCTTCTCTGTTTGGTGAAGCAAGTATAGATTCATCGGCTAATCTGAATGTCCTGTCAAGCGTTTTACAATAGTATTCGGTATAAAAATCATCCTTGCCCTTAATTTCACAGCGTGATGTCTGACCGCATAACGGGCAACGGTAGGTTTCGTTTGTTTCTGACATTAAACCACCCCTAAAAGATTTTATAATAAATATTTTAATTGCAATTTGCATTAAAGTCAATATCCAATCAATTTTACAAATGATTTACCGTTATAAATTGATACGTTTCGTCACTCTAAGCAGCTAAACAGTTGATATTATGTAAATACAGTTATAGTAATTTGGATTTACCCTTGCATAATTCTGTCTTTTAAGATACAATTATATTAATATAATGGGTTATAGTGTCTTATTACTTTATAAGAGATGAGGGATTTGATAAAATGACGTCAAACTTTGAGTTTCTATCGAAATATTGGAGCGACCTGTCAGAGATAGGCAAGGCGGCAGAGGCGTATTTGTATACAGACGCAAATGCCTGTATCTATAAGCTTGGTCTGCTTAGTGAATGTATAGTCACAAAGATATGCGGCTTTGAGGGTGTTGACATTACACCGGAGATGAGCCATGCTGACCGCATACGCACACTTAAATACAGGGGCGTATTGCCTAAAAATATAGACGACATACTGTTTTTATTGCGCAAAGCACGCAACGATGCCGTACATACGGGCGAGGCCTCGTTTGAAAAATCCAAGGCGCTGCTGCGTATGGCATTTAATCTTTGTAACTGGTTTATGGAGGTTTACGGAGATTGGAGCTTTACTGCGGCCAAGTTCGTAATGCCTGAGGATAATTCTTTACGGGAGGACTATGAAGAACGGCTCAGGGTACAGGAGGAAAAGATTAAAGAGCTTACACAGGCAATAGAGTCCGTAAAGACTGCGGCGTCTGACGTAAGCAAAGAGGAAAGAGCACAAAGGGCAACAGATGTATCAGCTAAGCTGGAGCTTACTGAGGAAGAGGAAAAGTACATCGTAAGCGAGCCTGTAAGAATGGATATTGCCGTTATCCCCGTTATAAATTACGCATTACAGCAAAACAAGGTACCTGTTATACAGGGGATATCCATTATAAACAAGTCAGATAATGCTATAGAGAACGCAGAGCTTAATATCGTATCCCCACAAAATCTGTGTGAACCGTATAGCTTAAAGATAGATTATATCCCTGCCAATAAAACCTATAAAATTAAAGATGTAAAATTGCAGATAAACAGTGATCTTACCGCATCTATCACAGAGAAAATAAGCGGCAGTCTTGCGATTGCTCTTTCTGACGAGAGCGGAATACTGACACGTGACAATGTTGATATTACCGTACTGCCCTTTGACCAATGGCACGGATACGGCATTTATCCCGAATTACTCACAGCATTTGTTACGCCTAATCACCCGATAATCTCACGTATAATTACACGTGCGGCAGAGTTAATGCAGCAATGGACGGGCGACCCGTCTATGGACGCATACTTTTCACAGGATGCCAACAGGGTGCTTAAACAGGCGGCGGCCATATTCGGCGCAATAAAAGAAGAAAATATTGTATATTGCGTAAACCCTGCAAGCTTTGAACAGGTAGGACAGCGTGTCCGACTATGTGATACGGTATTACAGCAGAAAATAGGTAACTGTCTTGACCTTACGCTTTTATACGCATCATGTCTTGAGGCAGTGGGACTGCACCCGATAATGATAATTGCACATAAGCATATATTCAGCGGAGTTTGGCTTGATGCCCTTTCGTTTCCTGAATCAATACAGGATGACCCAAGCGTTATTACCAAACGGCTTGCGTCAGGTGTAAATGAGATAGCAGTAGCCGAAACCACACTTGCCGTTAAAGGCAGTAATGCGGATTTTGATGCCGCACGTGCCGCCGCAGAGCAGAAGCTTATAGGCACAGACCCAATCGAGTGTATTATAGACGTACACAGGGCAAGGCTCAGCGGCATATCACCTCTGCCACAGCGAGTATATAATGAAAACGGCTGGTATATAAATGCGGATAAAAATGAAAAATCAGAGATTTCTGCTCCCAAGGCCATTGACGGTGCTATGGATGTTACCGCCGATATGCAGGAAAATAACGCAACTAAAATATTGCAATGGGAGCGCAAGCTTCTTGACTTGGGACTTCGCAATAACCTTATTAATTTAAGATTATCAAAGACACTTGTACCGATTATTTCATCATCGCTGGAAGAGCTGGAGGATGCGCTCGTAAGCGGCAGTGACTTTTCGGTACTGCCTAAACCGACTGATTGGCGTTCGCCGTCTGACGGTATAGACTTTGAGTTAATGCACGACTTGGGTCAGTATGAAAATGTAATAAAATCAGAATTTGCAAATAAACGTTTACGCTCCGTACTTACTGAGGGCGAACTTTCAAAAACGATGAAGGAGCTGTACCGAACAGCAAAAACATCACTTGAAGAAAACGGCGCAAACACGCTGTACCTTGCGCTCGGACTATTGCGCTGGTATGAGAATGCACGCAGTACAAAGCCTAGATATGCGCCTATTGTGCTTATTCCGGTTGATATAGTGCGTAAAGCCGCAAATCAGGGTTATGTAATACGTCTGCGAGACGATGACCCACAGATGAACATAACCATACTTGAAAAGATAAAGCAGGACTTCGACATAACGGTATCGGGGCTTGACCCATTGCCTACCGATGAACACGGCATAGATATACGCAAGGTGTTCACAATACTGCGTAAGACCATAATGGGGCAGGCTCGTTGGGATGTATTGGAGTCCGCATACCTTGGAGTATTCTCATTCTCACAGTTTGTAATGTGGAATGACCTGCGAAATCGCAAGGATGATTTAATTAAAAATAAAGTAGTTAAAAGCTTGACAGAAGGCAAATTAAGCTGGGACGCTGAACCTATGAATATAGGTGACCGTGTATCCGAGGACGGTGTTCTTCTGCCTATGTCCGCCGATGCCTCACAGCTTTACGCCATACGTTCATCATGTGAGGGACAAAGCTTTGTTCTGCACGGGCCGCCGGGTACAGGTAAATCACAAACCATAACGTCACTTATAGCAAACGCACTTGCACAGGGTAAATCCGTTTTATTTGTAGCCGAGAAAATGGCGGCGCTTGAGGTAGTACAGAAGCGACTTGACAATATAGGGATAGGCAGATTTTGTCTTGAGCTTCATTCCAATAAATCCAAGAAAAAGGATGTGCTTGAACAGCTCCGCAGGGCAATGGAGGTAACACGTAATCAGACCCCCGCACAATATGCGCAAAAGGCGGAGCAAATATCCAAAATGCGTAAAGAGCTTGACTGCTACTCCCAGCAGCTTCACCGTACGCTTAAAAGCGGATATACTCTTTTTGATCTAATAAACGAATACGAGGATTATAGAAATGCCGAGAACATACCTGCATTTGCACGCAGCTATGTTAAGGAGCTTACCAAAGAAAATCTTGATGAGCATACTGTAGTGTTAGAGCGTATGACGGCGGCAGGCAGAGCGATAGGCCATCCGCACGGTCATCCGCTTTCCGCTATAGGTGTTACGCAGTATTCACAGCAAATAAGAGCCGAATTACCGGAGAGAATAAGAACATACAGGGTGGCACTTTCAGATGCTTCAGAGCCGGTTGCGGCATTCTCATCGTCAATAGGTATAGGTAATATAAGCACATTTGAAGAGCTTGCACGGCTTAAGAATATTGCCGACGAATTTGCATTGTGGTACACGTTCCCTCAGTCTTGGGCAAGGTCACATAACCTTAGCAAGCTGCTTATTGATATAGAAGAAACGGCAGACCATTTTATTAAAGCGCAGGAATTATATAATAATATACGTCAGACATGGACAGACGCTATATTATTACAGAATATTGAACCCTTGCTCAATGAATATAACAGCGCCATGTCAAAGTGGGTATTGCCAAAGACGCTTGGCATAAATAAGCTGCTTAAAAAGCTGACCCCATATCTGTCAGGCAAAAGTAAGGCCGACCTTAAGCCTGTTTTGGGTAAAGAGCTTATGGATTTGCATAGCTATCAGACAGAGCTTAAAACCGCTAACAATATGCTGGGCGGCTGTAGCGGAGATATGGGCGATCTGTACAGGGGCAGTAATACTGATTGGCAAGAGGTCAAACGCCTTGCATCACAGGCAAGACAGAGTAATACAGTACTCAAAGAGCTTACCTCTGATGAAAGCGTACGCATAAATTACTGTGCATTGCCTTCTCTTAAAGGTTACATTGAGTATATCATTAATAAGTATCCTGCCTTAACTCAGGCAAGAGAGCGTTGCCGCAGTATGCTACAGCTAGCGGATGGCGACTTTACCTTGAACTGGATAAATGACCAAATAACCGTTTGCGATAATATACTGACAGGCGCAGAAATGATAAAGGAATGGATAACCTTTAACAATACCGCACAAGAGGCGGAAAGCTTAGGCTTAGGCGCTGTAGTGGATGCCTACAAGGGCGGTATATCCCATAATAATATAATACCCGCATATAAAAAGTCGATACTTTCTGCACTCATTATAATTACAATAGACGAAAACAACACGCTTAATTCATTCTCAGGGCCTGTATTCAATGAGAAGATAGAACAGTACAAGCGCATAGATAAAGAGCTTGTAGTCTTAGCACAAAGAGAGATATTCTGCCGCTTGGCAAGCAAAATACCTGACTTTACCGGTGAGGCCGCACATTCATCAGAGCTTGGTATTCTTCAAAGGATGATAAAAAGCAATGGCAGAGGAACAAGCATACGTAAGCTGTTTGAGAGCATACCTGGTTTGCTCTCTCGTCTATGCCCATGTATGCTTATGAGCCCTATCTCTGCGGCACAGTACTTAGACCCTAAGCGTGAACCGTTTGATATAGTGGTATTCGATGAAGCTTCACAGTTACCTACCTGTAAGGCGGTAGGTGTGCTTGCCCGCGGTAAAAATGCCGTAATAGTGGGTGACCCCAAGCAGATGCCTCCTACATCGTTCTTTGCGACAAATACGGTTGATGAAGATAACCTTGATATAGAGGATCTTGAAAGCATACTTGACGACTGTCTGGCAATAGGTATGCCGCAGACGCATCTGTTGTGGCATTACAGAAGCCGTCATGAAAGCCTGATAGCCTTCAGTAACAATCAATTCTATGAAAACAAGCTATATACATTCCCGTCAGTAAATGACAGAGAATCTAAGGTATCGCTTGTTCATGTTGACGGCGTGTTTGAGCGTGGCAAGTCACGTAAAAATCAGGCAGAAGCTGAGGCAGTAGTGTCCGAGATAAAGCGCAGATGTCATGATAAAGAGCTTTCAAAGCAGAGCTTAGGAGTAGTAACCTTTAATATTTCACAGCAGAATGTCATTGATGACCTGCTTAATGAGGCCTGTGAGTCTGACAGTCAACTTGAAAAGTGGGTATATAACACGGATGAACCTGTATTTATCAAAAATCTTGAAAACGTACAGGGTGATGAAAGAGATGTTATATTATTCTCTATCGGCTTTGGCCCTGATGAAAACGGTAAGGTATATATGAATTTCGGCCCGTTGAACCGTGACGGCGGTTGGCGCAGGCTAAACGTTGCCGTTTCACGTGCAAGGTGTGAGATGATGGTATTCTCAACGCTTACCGCCGATCAGATAAATCTTTCAAAAACAAACTCCGAGGGCGTAGCCGCACTAAAGGCATTTCTCAGCTATGCCTCGGGTAAAGAGCTTACATTAGATGAAAACGCCTCTGAACAGTATAAAAATATTAAAGAGGGCATAGCCAGAGCCATATGTAAGTCATTGCAGGATGAGGGCTATAGTACCGATATATCCGTAGGACATTCCGAGTACCGTATAGATATAGGCGTTATAGATCCCGATGATCCGCAAAAATATATTCTTGGCATTTTGCTTGACGGCGCAAGCTACGGTACATCCAAGACAACCAGAGATCGTGAAATAGCGCAAATAAGCGTGTTAAACGGACTTGGATGGAATATACTGCGTGTATGGACTATGGATTGGTGGGACAACAGTCAAAAGGAAATTAAGCGAATTATTAATAAATTGCATGAGTTACAGGACGCAAAGTCAGCGGTAAAGCCTGACGAAGATAAGCCTGAGCAACCGGCACAGTCGATTGAGGATGATACCGATAAATCAAGTGCGCAGGTAATATTAAATTCGCCGCAGCTGAAAACTCAGCAGGATATTAAAGCAAAAACGGTTAAGAAGTATAATGTAACTTTCCTGCCAAAGTACTCGACACAGATAGAAAATACCATAGGTCAGGAGGCCTTTGTTAAGCGCAGTGTGGATGATGTAATAGAGAACGAAGCTCCTATAACGCAGGAATTGCTCACACGCAGGCTTGTGCCAAGCTTGGGTTTTGCGCATAGCGGAGCTAAGATACAGGCATATCTGTCATGGGTATATGATAATATGCACTTAAAGACAACCATCGCCAACGGTCAGACGTTATATTGGAGTAATTTGCAAAATCCCGATGAGTATTACCAGTTCCGTGCAAGCGGTGACGATATGCACAAAAGAGAATCTAAGGACGTACCGTTGCCTGAGGCTGTAAATGCAGTATGCTGTGCGCTATATAAGCAGATAGGTCTTTCACAGGATGACCTTATACGTGAAGCCGCTAAGCTTATGGGATATACAAGGCTTGGCAGTATAGTTACGGCATTGTTTAAGTCTGCTATTGATGCTGCACAGGCACAGGGCAAGATCGAGCAAAGCGTCAACGGCAATTATAAGCTTACAGATGCTTTTTTGCCGATTGCTGAAAGGCTGGACGTAAACTTTGAGTAATACCGGCTTGTCATATGAGAATAGGTAAAATAAATATAGCACAAAAGGAGCTGCCGCAAATGATGAAAGTCATAAGCGGTAGCTTTTAAATTTATCACTTTAACATATTTTTATAAATATTACTTAACTATGTTGACTTTAAAAAAACATAATGATATAATTACAGGTGTAATATTACATCTGTAATTTTTCAGAAAGGAGCTGATACTATGCCTGCAAAAATTAAATATACAAAAGAGCAGATCATTGAAGCGGCGTTAAATGTTGTCCGTGAAAAGGGAGCAGGCGCTTTAAGTGCGAGAACCCTGGCAAAAAAACTCGGAACGTCGCCGCAGCCGATTTTTTCATATTTTGATAACATGGAGCAAGTGCAGACTGCGACAGTCAATGCCGCAAAGTCATTTTATGCGAAATATGTACAAAAAGGATTACAACAAACACCGGCGTTTAAGGGTGTTGGTATGCAGTATATTTTATTTGCAAAAAACGAACCTAAATTGTTTCAAATGCTTTTTATGTCGGAAAAAGGGGCAGAGGATGTTCATCAATTATTACCAATCATGGACGATAATTATGCCATTATTTTACGTACATTAAGGGATTTATACAATTTAAACGAAGAAGAATCAAATAGGCTTTACATCCATTTGGGTATATATTCTCACGGGATTGCAACGCTTATTGCAAGAAAAGTATGTAATTTTTCTATGGATGATGTAAGCAAAATGCTTACCGAAGTATTCACAAGTCTGTTAAAAGAAATAAAGGGGGATAAAGTAGATGATTAAGGTAACGGATATTACTAAATCATACGGTGGAGATAAAAATAAAAATCAAGTGTTAAAAGGTATCAGTTTAGAGATAGCTGACGGAGAATTTACCGTAATTCTGGGAGCCTCCGGATCCGGTAAATCAACTTTTCTTAACGTTATATCGGGACTTGAGCACCCGGATAGCGGAAGCGTTATATATGGAACTGTTGACATTGCCAAGCTATCTGATTCTGAGCTGACACAATTCAGAAAGGATAATGTAGGTTTTATATTTCAGCAGTATTATCTGTTACCGAACATGACGGTAGAAAAGAATGTTCGTATGGGTGCAGATCTTGCTGATAACAAGGAATATCACAAAATTTTAAAAGCTGTAGGACTTGAGGATAAGGTAAAGAAGTACCCAAGTGAGCTGTCGGGCGGTGAACAGCAAAGAGTGTCTGTTGCCCGTGCTTTGGCAAAGAAGCCTAAGGTTTTATTTCTTGACGAGCCTACCGGTGCGCTTGACGAGCAAACCGGCAGACAGGTACTTGATTACATCTGCAAACTACATAAAGAACTGGGCTTTACAATTATTATGGTTACTCACAATCAGAATATAGCTGAAATGGCAAATACGGTTATAAGGATAAACAGCGGCAAAATTGGCGATATTTATAAGAACGAAATACAAAAGACCGCTTATGAGATTGGCTGGTGATTTTATGGTAGTAGGAATAAAAGACGCAGCAAAGCTGATAGGCATATCAATTGTTGCGTGTTGCGCTGTTTTTGTTTGCACTCTTTTCTTGAATTATAATATTGACCTTATTGCAATAGAAGACCAAATTGTTACCGAGGCCGGTATTGCTATGTATAATGCACAGGTATCAATGGGTAAGGTTACGGCGGCAGTTACAGGCGGTTGCTTGGTAATAACGTCGGTTATAATGCTTTTGTTTTATATTAAGAACTACATAGATACTCATGGAAAAGATCTTGGAATATTAAAGGCACTCGGTCATTCAAATATCAAGATAGCCAAGCATTTTTGGGTATTTGGCTTTAGTGTTTTGCTGGGATGTATTTTAGGATTTATTATGGCTTTCTTATATTTACCAAGATTTTATAGCTTACAAAATGCCGAGCAGCTTTTCCCTGATATTGCGGTGCGGTTTCATCCGGTTATAGTGCTTTGTCTGGTTGGTGCGCCTACTGCTGTTTTTACCTGTATTTCGGTGTTGTATGCTTTTCTGAAGCTGAAAAGTCCGGTGTTGGATTTGCTAAAGGAGAAACGGGAATATAAAACAAAGGTAAATCATAAAGAAACTAAAGAATTACCGTTTTTGCAAGGCCTTAAAAAGTCTACACTAAGAAGCAAAAAAACTATGGTATTTCTTATTGCTTTTTCTGCATTTTGTTTTTCGGCCATGGTACAGATGTCTATGTCAATGAAAGAATTTGCTAGTGAAACATTTGCATTAATGATAATAACAATAGGCTTAATTCTTGCTTTTATGACTTTGTTTATGTCGCTTTCCAGCGTTGTCAAAGCAAATGCAAAAACAATCGCTATGATGAGAGTGTTTGGATATGATTATAATACTTGCAGTCGTGCTATCCTTGGCGGATACAGACCGATTTCGTATATCGGCTTTGTTTTGGGCACAATTTATCAATACGCACTGCTGAAAATTATGATAACCGTTGTATTTGCAGATATCGGAAGTACGCCTGAGTACAACTTTGATTATAAAGCTTTTATAATTACATTGATAGCGTTTATTATTACTTATGAGGTGATAATGTTTTGTTATTCACAGTGGATAAGAAAGCAGTCGATTAAAAGCGTTATGATGGAGTAAAAGCTTGCTTTGTGTACGGTAAAGGATAAAGAGTAAGTATATTGAATGATAGTTACTTACATATAGATTACTAATGTTATAATTATTAAGATTAGAGATATTTGGGAGTGCAGGGGAGAAGTCCCTGTATTCTTTTCTTTACCGCTGTGTAGCACTGATTGACAATCTTATTGTATAGCACTACGATGCGTGCTATGCACTTATTTATAGCAAGTACTTTGTGCACAACGCTGGTAAAGGTCAAACCGACAACAACGCTGTCAGTTTGACCAATGCAGGCGCTCATGCCGCCCTGCACCCGGCACATCCTTTCTTTATACGAAGAAAGGATGCAAAGACGTAGCGGGGAAACCCTTTCGATTGGGTTTCCCCAGCTCCCTTTCCTGAACGACCGCTTCGCTGAGCACACAGACTTGTTTATATTCGTATTTTATTTCCTGCAACCAACCGATTGCTAGTCTGTTTGCATAGCACTACGATGCGTGCTATGCAAATTTTTGTAGTGCAAAACATAGCTTGCTAGTCTTTTAATTAGTACGATGTGCAAACATCATGGGTGCAGGGGCGAAGCCCCTGCACGTTCCTCCCCCTTCCTTGGGGAAGGGGGTTGGGGGATGGGAAAACAAAAACTAAGAGCATAAAATATTTGCTTAGAGCAGATAGACTATAAAGTCAAAATTAATGCAATGTAGTTAAGATGCGTGTTATATATTTAATCTCACAAAATCACCCTGTACGCAACATTGTTGCAGGTCTAACCTGCCGCAACTTTGCCGCAGGGCTACCCTGCCCGACAGCAACTTTACCGCAGGTCACACCTGCCAAAATAAATTTTTTAAAAAATTTTAAAAAACTATTGACTCTCACGTTACGTAATAGTTTATAATATTATCAGTTGGGAGGTGAAAGTAATGAAAACAGTACATGAAGTAAGCAATATATCAGGTGTAAGCATACGCACGCTTCATCATTATGACGCTATAGGTCTGCTGAAGCCTACCGAATTAACTCAATCGGGATATAGGCTGTATGATGATGCGGCACTTGAACGTTTACAGAGTATTTTGCTGTTTCGTGAGCTTGGATTTCCGCTTAAAGACATCAGGGTGATAATAGACAGTCCCGTCTTTGATAAGAGGGAAGCACTCAGACAGCAGATAAAACTTTTAGAGCTTAAGCGAAAACAAATAGACGGGCTTATATCACTTGCTCAGAATATTATAGATAACGGAGGTAATAAAATGGATTTTTCAGCTTTTGATAAGAGAGAACAGGAACAATATGCTAAAGAAGCAAAGGAGCGTTGGGGAGGTACGTCCGCATACGCAGAGTATGAGACGAGGGTACAGGGCAAGTCTGACGGTGAGCAAATCAAGGCGGCCGATGGACTTATGCGTATATTTGCGGAAATGGGAAAAATAAAAAATTCAGCTCCCGATAGTGTACAGGCACAGGCAATAGTGAAAAAACTACAGCAATATATTACTGATAATTACTATACCTGCACACCTCAGATACTCAGTAGCTTAGGTGCTATGTACACAGGAGATGAAAGATTTAAGCAAAATATTGACAGTACAGGCGGAGAGGGTACGGCGGAATTTACCGCACTTGCCATAGAAGCTTATGTGAATAAAATTTGAGTTTTGAGGTTTGATTTTTATCGCTTACCAATGTGAATTTGCCGTTCGGAAAGGCTTGACAGTTAAAAAATGCGGTGCTATAATTCTTATTCGATATTACTAAACATCTCGGAGAGCGAATAAAAAATGAACAGCAGTAAAAAAGAATTATTTGAAAGTATGCCTGTGCCGCGTGCATTGGCAAAAATGGCTGTACCTACTATAATAAGTCAGTTAATAAGTCTAATTTATAATATGGTAGATACTTTTTTTATAGGCAGAACAGGCAATTCATATATGATGGCGGCAGTTACGCTTGCGTTTACACTATTTGTTATGACTACAGCGTTTTCCAATCTTTTCGGTATAGGCGGCGGTAGTCTTATAGCACGTTTAAGCGGAGTATATGACGAGAAAAATGCCCGCAAGGTTGCCGCACTCAGCGTGTACGGCGCTATAGCATCGGCATTGATTTATTCGGCGGTCATAGGAATATTTATGAATCCTATGCTTAATATTTTAGGTGCATCAACAGATACAATAGGATTTGCAAGACAGTATTTGTATTTAGTTGTTGTTGCAGGCAATTTGCCGGTTATACTGTCCGTAACGCTTGCGCATCTTCTGCGTAATGTAGGATATTCCAGACAGGCAAGTCTGGGACTCAGCGGCGGTGGAGTGCTTAATATAATACTCGACCCGATTTTCATGTTCATTGTTTTCCCTGAAGGTATGCAGGTATTCGGTGCCGCCCTTGCTACGCTTATCGCCAATATAATTTCATGTATTTATCTTTTGATAGTAGTTAAAAAGGTATCTAAGAAAGCTCCCTTGAGCATAAACTTCAAGGATATTAAAGGAATACGTAAAGAAGATGTACACGGACTTTTAACGGTCGGCGTCCCGTCTGCTGTACTAACGGGCTTGTTCGATATAGCAAATATATTCTTAAACGCACTTATGGCGGCTTACGGTGACTTGGAGCTTGCTGCAATAGGAATAGTAATGAAAGCAGAAAGATTACCTAACGCAATTAACTTAGGTATATGTCAGGGAATGTTACCGATAGTTGCATATAACTATTCCTCTGGTAACCGCAAGCGTATGGATAGCACCGTCAAAATAGCAAGAATAAGCGGTATAGCGGTATCTTTACTGTGCATAGTCATGTTTGAGTTTTTCGCTTCACCTATAGTACATATATTTATGAGAACTACTACAGGTAATGCCGAAAGTGCATTGATAACTATAGATTTCGCAGTTACGTTTCTATGTATACGTTGTTTGGCATCACCCTTGCAGTTTATTAATTATCATTCATCATTCTGCTTACAGGCGATGGGTGATGGCAGAGATACCCTAATACATTCATGTGTAAGAGAACTTGTATTCTACATACCGTTCATGTATCTGCTGAATTTTATGTTTGGCAAGCTGGGACTTGTCAGTGCCGTTATAGCCGGTGAGGGCTGCGGAGCGATATTTGCACTCATTATTTTAAAATTTAGCATGAAAAAATACTTGAACAAAAGGAAACAGAATATCAGCGGTGGATAATTACTTCTGCCGCTTTTTGTTTATTAAATACGCAGTTTAATCGTTTTCGTTGACTTAATCGACAAAAAGCGATACAATTATACAATAAGTGAAGTATCGGGGTGAAGTAATGTATAGAGAATGGTTCAGGTTAGATACTGCTGCATTGATATTTCCGGCTATAGTACGGTCAGATTGGTGCAATGTATTTCGCTTATCCGCAACCTTAAATGAAGACATAGACCGTGACGTTTTACAACAGGCAGTAAATGACCTCAAGGAGCGTTTTCCGTCCTTTTACGTTACGCTTCACAGGGGATTATTCTGGTACTATTTAGAGCAGAGCAAGGAGCCTGTAACGGTCGGTGAAGAATATGTTTATCCGCTGTCCTTTATGGGTCGTGCAGAATTACAAAAAAACTGTATGAGAGTTCTGTACTATAAAAACCGTATTGCGGTAGAGTTTTTTCATGCAATCACTGACGGTAGGGGCGGCAGTATATATCTTAAAAATTTGGTTGCAAGATATATTACACTTAAGTATAACATTACTGTTCCCTTAACTGACAAGATATTAAATTTAGATGATAAACCGAGTGCGGAAGAGCTGGAGGATAGCTTCTTTAAAAACAGCGCAATAGCCTCCGCAAGCCGCAGCGAGGCAACTGCATACAGACTAAAAGGAACAAAAGAGCCAAAGGGCTATAAGCACTTGATTACAGGAATATTAAGCTCAGATGTATTGCTGAGTAAAGCACATGAATACGGGGCTTCGGTAACGGTGTTTTTGGCGGCTGTAATGGCACGGTGCATTATAGATATGCAGAGTGAACGTGTAAGTCCTAAACGTCAAAAGCCCGTAAAAATAACCCTGCCTGTAGATTTAAGGCGACTGTATAACAGTAACACTATCAGGAATTTCACTTTGGTGCTTAACATCGGAGTAGACCCTCGCTTCGGGGAATATACATTACAGGAGCTTTGCAATTCGATTAATCATCAACTGCATACATACGCCACACCGCAATACATGGCCGGCATGATAGCGTCAAATGTTTTTCCTCAGAAAAATATCGCCGTCAGACTTGCGCCGTTGTTTATCAAGAACTTTGTTATGAATACCGTATATAAGATGTGCGGTGAGCGTAAGGGCTGTATAAATATTTCTAACCTCGGCGTTACTACTATGCCTGAGGAAATGAGTCGATATGTATCACGTATGGAGTTCATAATAGGCAATCAGCGCAGTTATCCCAATAATTGCTCCGTCATAAGCTGTAATGGAAAAACTTACATTAATATGATAAGAAATATTAAGCAATCCGAGCTTGAACGCAGATTTTTTTCTAAGCTTGTAGAGCTTGGTATTGCTGTAGATATAGAGAGTAATAGGGGGTAATAATTATGTATTGTGTTAAATGCGGCGTCAGATTAAATGACGGTATAAAGAAATGCCCGCTGTGTGAAACTCCTGTATGGGTACCCGAAGATGCTCCGGAGTATGAGTCGTTATATCCTGACACGTACCCTAAGGCGTACCGCGATTCAAGCCTTGCCGCAGTAACGATTATGACAGTGCTGTGTCTGCTTGCAGAGCTTGTGGTATTCGTAGTGTGCAAAAATCTTTACGGTGAATTGCGCTGGGGAGGATATGCGGTACTCGGTATTCCGCTTTTTTACTGTATAGTTCTGCTGCCGATGTGGTTTAATGAACCTAATCCGGTAGTATTTATACCAATAGACCACATAGCAACTGCAGGATATGTACTGTATGTATGTGTTAAAACAGGCGGCAGTTGGTTTTTAAGCTTTGCATTTCCGGTTATAGGCATTGCGTGTATATTATTTACGACGCTTGCTTGCCTTATTAAGTATGTGCAAAAGGGCTGGCTTTATATTTTCGGCGGATTTTTTATTTTGCTGGGCGGTTATTCAATGCTCATTGAATTTTTTGAACATATTACATTCGGCACGGATATGTTCCGCTGGTGTCTTTATTCCGTAGGCGCCTGTTCGTTCTTCGGAGTATTCCTTATACTTGCGGCAATGATAAAGCCTTTGAGAAAGCTTTTATATAAACGCTTTTTTATATGATTTTAAGCATAAAGATAAGATTTATTTTAATATAAAATGAATAGTATGATGTAAACAGCGCTTTATACCAATTAAGTATAAATAAGCTCTATATGCTATATATGTTTTAATAACATTAGCAAAAGTATGTACATGATTTGGTGTTGTATTATAGAGTGGAAATAATTTAATAAGGTTTGAAAAGCCTTATTTTAAGCCATTTGACAAGAAAATTAAATTCTCGATACTACTATTTTAATTAATTGAAATTTTCATAATTATTTGATACAATAATTTAGACTATAGAAGGATAGATTAGCTATGTTGTAGAGTAAAATATTAGCGTCAAACAATTTCTACTCGAATCTTGTTTGATAATATTGTATTATAAATACTTAAATATTCTACTGTCCAACTAATCTTTTTTTAACAGATAGCTTATCTCATTTATTGGAGGGGGAATCAAATTTGAGTATACATAATAGACTATCAGAACTTAAACAACTTAAATGGCAGAATTTCATATTACTATTTATCGCCGGATGTATTAATGCTTTTGGTGTGACGGTGTTTCTGGCTCCTGTAAACCTTTATGATAGCGGCATATCGGGTACTTCAATTTTACTTTCTCAAATAACACCTGAATGTTGGTCGATATCTATTTTTCTACTGACTTTAAACATACCTCTTTTCTTGATTGGATTTAAAAAACAAGGCATAAATTTTACAATTTATTCTATTTACGCAGTTATTGTCTACTCACTTGTAGCTTGGCTGATTACTGATGTTTTACCGGTAGATGTCCGCTTTGCTTCTCCTCTTGCCGGAGAAGATTTGTTGCTCTGTGCCCTGTTTGGAGGAATTATTTCGGGCGTGGGAAGCGGTCTTACCATTCGTTACGGTGGTGCAATAGACGGTGTAGAGGTCATGGCTGTTATTTTCGCAAAGAAATTAAATGTTACAGTAGGCACATTTGTGATGATATACAATGTAATACTGTATATCGTATGCGGCATTCTTCTTCAAAGTTGGATTTTGCCACTTTACTCAATTGTGACCTATATGGCCGGTCTTAAAACAACTGACTTTGTTGTTGAGGGTATTGACCGCTCTAAAGAGGTTATGATAATAACAGAGAAGCCAAAAGAAATAACCACAGCACTAATGAATGAATTTGAATGTGGAACAACGAAAATTCCGGCAACAGGTGGCTTTTCAAATGCCGATAAAACTATTATATATTTTGTTGTAAACCGTTTCCAAATATCACGAATGAAAGCGATCATTAAGTCTATTGATTCAAATGCCTTTGTAACCATTAGTGAAGTGGCGGACGTATTCAAAGCAAATGCTTAGTAAGCAGATATTTATAATGCTATTCTCAGCGTGGCAACGTTTTGACAACAAACTTCATTATTAAACAATAAAGAGCTATCAGATTTTTTAAAGTCTGATAGCTCTTTTTTAAAAATGTACAATGCTATACTATTAACTTTGTATTTATGTAAACTTCATCACATATTTTGTTTCTAATTTCACCATTACAAAATTTCTCTGCCTCTTTGCCAAAGCAAATATTTTAAATGTAATGTATGTAATTATAGTATATTATATATAATTAATTAAGTCAATATGTTTTCAAATAATTCGCTAAAAGAATTATTCTTTTGCAATTTCATTGTTCCCGTTTATTCACTCTGCATGAAATTATTAATTCGATATTTTATATTCTGCGCACAGATATAAATATAGCGCGAACTTACGCCCGCGCCATACAATTTTTCTAAATAAATTATCCCTTAATTAATGAAGAAATTGTCGAATAATCTGGTTCCAGATTTAGCTCATTACGTACAATAATTTGAGAGCCGCTTTCGCTTTCTTCAAAAGCAAACCATTTTGTTGTATTAAGGTCAGTAGCAGTTTTCCATAACTCGTCCGGTACATCTGCTACAATTATTTTTCCTTGTGCTTGTAAGCAAGTAAGGTCTTCCATCTTTACTTCGCTTGTAAAAGAATGTTTACTAATTGTCTCTGCGTTAAATTCGGCTGTGCCATTATCTGCGCAATCAATTTCAACCATAAAATCTTTGCTAATCCAACAGGTTTTAAATAAACCTAATTCACCGTATTCATTAATGCTGAAGAAATCAGTCCAGTTGTCCACTGTGATTTCTTCTTCCTTTAAATAAGATGCAAATTCGTCTTGTGAAATTACATTAAAGTTCTCCACAATTTCTTCATCAATCACTTCATCAATCACTTCACTAACTACAGCGCTTGTACCTTCATTGTTGTTATCATCGGTTTCTTTATCTCCGTTGCAGGCAACAAGAGATAAACTCATTACTGCTACTAAAAGCAGCGCAATCATTTTTTTCATTGTTTACACCTCTCTAAATATTATTCCTCGATGTCATCCTTGGCCTAATCTTTTTCTTTCGGATTTTGCAGATTTCGGCACAACCTAAATATTATAGTAAGAATGTGTCATAGCATACCGAAATACTCATTAATAAACTGCTGAAAATATTAAGCTTAATTTTCAGAGAGCCGTACTCTGCAATCATACGGTTAATCCCGTACAGTTTATTTGTATAGCTACAAGGTACGTCGATTGTTTTGTTGTCTTTATCAAGAATGATAAACATTAGATTTTTCCTCTGTATTAAACAAAAACTATGTATAAACTCCTTAATGCGACAACGGGTCTAATTATAGCACACGTATATAATAATGTCAATAATTTTATCAAAATTTTCTAAAGAGTGTTTTTGTGTTTTCATCCCCATGTTTTCTTGTATTTATCAACGATGAATGAATATAGCTGTGCAAAATTATATAGAGTGACAAGACAAAATATATTGACATAAATTTTTTATTTCAAGAGTTTTGAGAATTTCATTAAATTCCCATTAAGTTCAATATTTAACTTATAAAATCCGGAGTTTTAAATTTAATTTTATAATATAGCCTTTATAGATAAGTCGTGTTAATTGGCTAATATTCCAAGCTCCGCAAGCTTTGCCGTGATGCGGTTGTACGCTTCTTGGTTAGGCACACATATAGTATGGGTGTGCAATCCGTCCGTAAGATTGCATAGCTGACTTGCCTTGCACTGGGCGGATTTTTTCACAAACTCCTGTGCGTCATATCGAGAGGAAATGTCTATATCCACGCTTATCTGACCGTACATAGGATGTTCAACCATAACGTTAAGTACCCTACCGCCGTTATCTACGATAGCGTAAAATTCGTCTAATATCTCATCCGCACTGTGCTGACACCGTATGTCTATGTGTACCATGTCATTATTATCGGGCTTTATAAAATATCCTCTTTTTTCTGACAATATCTGATATCCCTCAGCTCTCAGCAATGCTATGTCTGATACGATTATCTGACGGGTCACGCCAAATTTTTCAGCTAAACGGGCGGCATTAATAATCTCACTACTGGATTTCAATATTTGTAATATTTGGGTGCGTCTTTCAACACTGTTCATACGTACTCTCCACCTGAATATTATTTGTGTATTATTCTATCATATATTTTTTGCAAAATCAATATTGACAGGTTGTTAGAATGGTACTATAATGTGTATATACATATAAATACACAGATTGTGAGGTAATAATTATGAGTAAAAAATATGCTGTACTTGTAGTAGATATGTTAAACGACTTTGTTACAGGTGCGCTTAAGTGTGACCGTGGACTTGCTATAGTTCCTAAGACTGCTGAGCTTCTAAAGGGCTGCCGTGAAAAGAATATACCGGTAATTTTCTGTAACGATGCCCACCTTAAGGATATTGACCATGAGCTTAAGCTCTGGGGAGATCATGCAATAGCAGGTACACCGGGCGCAGAGGTTATCCCTGAGCTTGCACTTTGCGAAAAGGATTATGTAGTTCCGAAAAGACGCTACAGCGGATTTTTCCACACAGACCTTGATCTTTTATTAAAAGAGCTTGGAGTAGATACCGTTATTATGACAGGCTTGCATACTCATATGTGTGTTCGTCATACATCGGCCGATGCGTATCAGCTCGGTTATGACGTAGTAGTTGCTAAGGATGCTACTGACGCCTTTACAAAGGAAGATTATGAGTATGGACTTAAATATTTAAAGGATACATACGGTGCAGAGATAACGGACGTTGACACGTTGCTTGCTACTCTCTAATCATATTAAAATTTTAAGTATCACAAGGGCTTTGATTTTGTCATTGCTCTTGTGATTTTTTTGTATTATAATCGAATGTATAGAAAGCTTTTTCACGTTTTTTGTATATTTAATCAATAAGTTTGGAATACAGATAAGGCAGTTACAATGCCGATAATTTTATAAGCATTTTTGTAGCTAATAAGAGGAGTATTTGTCGGTGCTGTTGTTGAAAATAGATTTTTGATATGGTATAATTAATTTAACATTAAAAATGACATTAATCCTACCGAAATTACAAAGTGTGAGGGTGTAAAGGAGATAAAGATATGAGAGCTAAAGATTTTTTAAAAGAATTTACTATCAGATTGAATAAAGATAATATGTTCAAGGGACGTTCTTATTGGGATATATATAGAAACGATGAGCCGACATTTACAGAATTGGTAAATAAAAATATTATCCATAATATCATTAAAGATGCCGGAATGACTGTACAGCATGAGTATTTTAGAATAGATACGGTTGGATGGATAAGCTCATATGAGGATATGAAAAAGGATGCAAAAGAGAAAAAAATATCTCTAAATGCTCACTTATGGAACTTGAAAATTGCCGTTGAACATGAAAATTCCAAGTCTGATTGGTCAGATGAGGTTATGAAATTAATACATATAAAATGTCCTCTAAAGGTAATTATCGGATATAACCATTGTGACGAGAGGGAAATTAAAGAACAGGAAAAGTTAGATTTTCTTGCTAAGTGGATGCAAAATATCGATGCTTTAAAAATAGGAACCAAAGAGGAATATCTTATAATTTTGGGAAATGGCTGCAAAAAGAACCCTACATCTAATGATTATACAGAGTTTGATTATGTAGGCTATTTGTATGATTTTGATGATAAGAGATTCCATAAAATGCAGTGAATTTTAAAGGAGAAATAAGATAGGAGAAAGCAATGTTAAAGATAATATTCATCTGCCACGGCAATATTTGTCGCAGTCCAATGGCGGAATTTGTAATGAAAGATTTAGTTGAAAAGCAGGGCTTAGCGTCGGACTTCTATATAGCCTCATCTGCTACAAGCACAGAAGAAATATGGAACGGAATAGGCAATCCGGTTTATCCGCCTGCTAAAGCAGAGCTTGCAAAGCACGGAATAAGCTGTGACGGTAAACGTGCAGTACAACTAAAAAAAGATGATTACGGGAAGTACGACCTTTTCATTGGCATGGATAGTGCAAATATTCGCAATATGATGCGTATTTTCGGTAGTGACCCCAAAGGTAAGGTACATAAGCTGCTTGAATACACAGGCTCATGCGCAGATATCGCAGACCCGTGGTATTCGGGAGATTTTACTACAACATACAAAGATATTGTGGCAGGCTGTGAGGCATTTTTAGACTTTTGTATAAATGAGAGATGATATTACGAAGAAATATAATTAACGCAGAAAAGACAAGACAATGTATCAAGGATTAACGATACCGGACACGTACGAACTTAAAGATTATACAGTCGATATGTTTATTGATTTTATTGAAGAGATGTACAAAAAACAGGAGCGTTGCAAATTCTTAGTTTATCTTACCTTAAAGGGTGGTAGCGATAGCATACGAATAAAAGTATCATGCTATTATGATTATTACAGAGGGCAGGTAGTTAGTATTTCACCACAGGGAGGCAAGCACGCGGACTGCTCGGTGAAGGATCCGGGATATCGAGACTTTGTGAAAAAGATGGTTCACTATGGGGAAACGGCTTACTATTATGCTATATAATAATAGAATGAAAGGTTGATAAATGTGATAAAAGAGATAGTACACGATCCTATATTCTTGGCACAAAAGTCTGCTGTGGCAACAAAGGAAGATATATATATTGCTGACGATATGCTTGATACGCTCAAGGCAAACGCAGATAAATGCGTAGGAATGGCGGCAAACATGATAGGCAGTCTAAAGCGCATAATCGTGTTTAATGACAGCGGCATATATACCGAGATGTTCAATCCCGAAATAATAAGCTTTAAGGAGCAGTTTGAAACTGAAGAGGGATGCTTGTCTTTGTCAGGTATAAGAAAAACCAAGAGATATAAGAGCATCAAGGTCAAGTGGCAAAATAGAAGCTTTCAGCCACGTATAAAGACATTCACGGGCTGGACGGCTCAGATAATTCAGCACGAAGTAGATCACCTAAACGGCGTGTTAATATAACTGTGTAAAAGAAAACAGCTCGGAGCTTGTAGCCC
The DNA here is from genome assembly GCA_051881075.1 of Acutalibacteraceae bacterium. Lineage (GTDB taxonomy): Bacteria > Bacillota > Clostridia > Oscillospirales > Acutalibacteraceae > RUG14223. The sequence goes on from JBJEPE010000003.1 coordinate 81,613, forward strand.
TGAGCTGTTTTTATAAATCTACGAAATAAGTCTTTATTGTTTCCTGTGCGGAGCTCCAGTCCCGTTGTGGATTATCTACTATCAATTTATGAAAATGAATTATGTTTCTATTTAACAATACTGTATATAACGAAACCAATATTGATCAAAATAAGTGAATGCAAAACAATATGATACAAATCTGGAATTAATTTTGATTCACTGGCAGGAATAATTCGGACTGTATTTCTAAAGCACTCATTATATCCTTTTAACTTCTTGTCCGAAACACCAAAAATAGTATAATACCAATGGCAAAAGAATTGAACCACAAACCATAAAACCAATACTCCCAGCAGTAACCACTTTCCCCAAGAAGGTATCATCCAAAAGGAGATTGCTCCAGTGCTAAATAGGCATAGCATAACAAATTCTGCGCTCCTTATCCCTTCGCCCTCTACTAAAATATATTTTCCAAATTTGTATGTGCAAATACACCCAAAAAACCAACACAACAATATTAATTGAGTAAGAATTGTTAGAAAAGTCACCTTTCCACCTCCACAGCCTCCAATTTGTTAAAACTATTATACAATTTTTTTATATCTTTTTATTATCTTGCAAGAAAAAAGCACAATAGTTTCGTATCAAAACCATCGTGCTATTTTGGCATCATCTTACAACATTAATACGGTTTCAAAATGGTTTCATAGGGGTTTTACTTATTTTGAAACCGTATGTAAATACAGTGAAATTTGCCGAAGAGTTCGGCAAACCGGAAGTAGTCTTATTCTTTTTTGCAGCATATTAGGAACCGCCCATCACTATCTGAAACGACTGTGGCTCCTTGACCGACATCTGCCAAGTATCTCAAAAAGGTCTCTTTGTCTTGCACTTCATCCTTCACAATACCATATGAAGTATGTATTCGTACTCGCTCGGAAACAATATCCAAATCAACTATGAAGGGCTCCGGATAAGCAGAGTGGATATTAGTGTCCCAGATATATAACATACCACCGGATTTCAGGACACGCAGCGCTTCACGGATTGCGTCTTTCTGCGTATCATAGCTCATATACATCAACGAGTAAAAGAAAGTAACATTATCAAACGAATTATCCGGGAACGATAATTCCGATGCATCCATCAGCATTTTTTTGCAACAATCAGGAGCCTCGTCCAACTCCTCTTGAGAGTTGTCTATGGCAATAACGCTATCTCCATATATTCGTCCTATTACACATTCTCCGCCACCACCGATATCAAGAATTGATCCGGTAATGTTCTCGTGAATTACTATCTCCATATGCTCACCTACAAATCGGAATTTATCAAATAGATTATATCATATATTTATGAAATTTTCCACCATAACGAAAAGGGCTGGAGCTTATTCAACCCCAACCTTGATGTTCGTTTATATTGGTATTACAATCGCGTAAAAACGACAAAAGCACAATAGCTTCATATCAAAACTATCATGCTTATTTGAAAGTAGCAACCTACTTTGATACCAAATGCACACCTCTCGGATTTTCGTGTAAAGGTTCAAAGAATGTGCATCTTTTAATTATTCCTCTTGCTGCTTCAAATACCTTTCAAAATATCCATTTCCCCAAGTATGTCCGTAAAGGAGTTTGTTGAGGATAAGTGTTCAGAGTTCTGCGTTGATATAGACGATACGACGCTCAACAAGACTTATAGAAACAATCAGCCAATATGTTAATTCGCCAATTCAATTTATAGCAATTTCAAACCTTGTGAATATATTGAGCACGAATCAACCGGACACGATGGAGTGTTCTTTGTGTCACCATCGGATGTAGATGCTTACTTGTCAATTTATCAACCTATGCAACTAAGAGATACTCGAAAAACATCTGTGAATTCTATGTATCCCGTAATGAATCTTGGTGAATGTAAGGGTTTGACTTTTGAAAGAGTGTTGATTTATCCTACCTCAAAGATGATAGATTGGGTGTTGGATCATAGTAAAGAAATGAAGCCGCAAAGTAAATCAAAATTCTATGTTGGTATCACTAGGGCAAAACATAGTGTGGCGATAGTCTTTAATAACAAAAAAGGAATTACCTTACCGGGAATAATTAACTTTACATTATAAGAAAGTCGGGGGACATACATCTGCCGACTTTTTAAATGTTATCAAAAATTTCGTGAATGCCCAAAGTGAATTCCACTGTGGAATTTACTTTGGTCATTTACTATCGTGTCCTTTTATATAAAATTAATACCGTATTTATTGACAAAAAAGTTGCAATATAGTATAATTATAGTGCTAAATTGGGTAAATAATATAATTTTTTACAAAATAATGGATATTAAATATATCATTTTTTAACAATGATTTTTTGTGACAATATAAATATCATTTTTAAGGGGAAAAATCTGAAACGCTTGTTAAGGTGACTTACGGTAGGCGATTTTATGTTGATGACTATACCGCAGAGCGTTGCTGTTTTTCCTTTGTTTACGTATAGTAAGTATAGAAACGGTGATAAGTATGATGAATATAAAATTTTCTCCTCCTGATATTACCGAGCTTGAGATAAACGAGGTCGCCGAAACATTGCGTTCCGGCTGGATAACAACAGGCCCACGAACTAAGAAGCTTGAACAGGAGATAGCACAGTACACTGATGTAAACAGGTGTGTATGTCTTAATTCTCAGACTGCCTGTGCGGAAACAGCCCTAAGAATAATAGGGATAAAACCCGGTGATGAGGTTATTACCTCTGCCTACACATATACCGCAAGTGCGTCGGTAATTTGTCATATGGGTGCTACGCCTGTGCTTATAGATACACAGAAAAACAGCTTTGAGATGGATTACGATAAGCTGGAAGCCGCAATAAACGAACGCACAAAGGTAATAATCCCCGTTGACTTGGGCGGTGTGCCATGTGATTATGACAGGATTTTTGAAATAGTAGAGAGAAAGAAGCACCTTTTTAAGCCTGAGAACGATATACAGAAAGCTATAGGCCGTGTAATAATCTCGGCAGATGCGGCGCACTCATTCGGTGCAAAGAGAAACGGCAAAGCAATAGGCAGTATAGCGGATTTTTCTTCTTTCTCGTTTCACGCAGTTAAAAACTTTACGACCGCTGAGGGCGGTGCGCTTACATGGCGAACGATTGACGGTATATCGGATGATGAAATTTACAAAACAGCACAGCTTTTATCCCTGCACGGACAGTCAAAGGACGCATTGGCTAAAACAAAGCTTGGCGCATGGGAGTACGATATAATAGGTCCATGGTATAAGTGCAATATGACTGATATTATGGCAGCTATAGGACTTGCACAAATGCAAAGATATGACGGTATGTTAAAGCGAAGAGAAGAGATCATCGCACGTTATAACGATGCTTTTGTACCGCTTGGCATAGAGGTTTTACCGCATTATACCGACAGTTATGCTTCGTCAGGACATCTGTATATTACCAGAGTACCGGGTATAACCACAGAACAGCGTAATGAGATAATCACTAAGATGGCACAGCTTGGCGTTGCGTGTAACGTACACTATAAGCCGTTGCCTATGCTCACAGCTTATAAAAATCTTGGGTTTGACATAAAGGATTACCCTAATGCTTATGAGCATTTTGCAAATGAAATAACGTTGCCGCTTCATACCTGCCTTAAGGATGAAGAGGTTGACTATGTAATAGAATGTTTCACAAGGGTTTTGAGTGAATATAAGAAATGACGGCTAACCGTTGCCGCCGATTAGAAAAGGAAATGGTACATAATGATAAGCGGATTGGTTTCAATAATTACGCCAACATATAATTGCGGAAAATATATTTCCGAAACCATAGAGTCCGTTTTGGCGCAGACATACACAAATTGGGAAATGATAATTGTAGATGATTGCTCAACGGATAACACCAGAGAAGTTGTTGAAGGCTTTTCTGCTAATGACAACAGAATAAAATACCATTATCTTGAAGAAAATAAAGGTGCGGCGGTAGCAAGGACGGTAGCAATGAAGCTTGCCGAGGGCGAGTATATGGCATTCCTTGACAGTGATGACCTATGGATGCCCGATAAGCTTGAAAAACAGCTCGCTTTTATGAAGGAGAAGAATTGCGCATTTTCATGTACTACATACAGGCGCATTGATGAGGACGGTAACGAGCTTAGCAAGGGCATAGTAAAAACGATAGAAAAGACCGATTACAAAAGGCTTTTGCTTGACTGTCCCGTAGGTAATTCATCGGTTATGTATAATGTGGGTGTTATGGGTAAATTTGAGGTACCCGATATTCGCAAGCGCAACGATGATGCGCTGTGGCTTAAAATGCTGAAAAAAGAGCAGTACATATGGGGTATGCCGGAAGACGATGTTTTAATGAAATACCGTGTACGGAAAGACTCCCTTTCAAGGAATAAGTTTAAAGTAGTAAAGTATCATTGGATATTATACAGAGATATTGAACATTTAAGTGTTATACAGTCTATATTCCACATCTGCTGGTGGGGTTTTATAAAGATATTTCACATAAAATAAGTTAGGAGTAAGACAATGAGGATCCTGCAGATTTATGACCATATCGGACAGAATTGCGGTATTATGTCTGTGATAATGAATTGGTACAGAAATATTGATAAGAGCAGGTTCCAATTTGACTTTTTAGTAAGCTTCGACAGAAAGCCGTCATATGAGGAAGAGATAAAATCATTAGGCGGCAATATATATTACATGAGCCGTGACCCATCGTTATCAAGTCTGCATTTCTTACGGCTTGTGCGCAGGGTAAAGGCATTTATGCGAGAAAATGCAACAAAATATGATGCCATCCATTTGCATACTTCTACGTTTGCATTCCCGTATTTATATTATGCAAAAAAGTACGGGGCTAAATGCAGGATAGTACACGCACACAGCGTATCTTTGGGAAATTCAAGGCTTTCAAGCATACGCAACAGGTTTATGATAAGGCCTGTAAAGAGTAGTGCAAATTATTTTCTTGCCTGCTCAAACGCAGCGGCGCATTGTTTGTATTCTCCGCTTAAAATAGATAACTTCAATATTATATTAAACGGTATTGATTTTGATACATATAAGTTCGGCAGTGAAAAAAGAGCCGCTTTGCGTTCACAGCTTGGATTAGCTGAGAATGCGCTTGCCGTAGTGCATATCAGCAACATGACGGCGATAAAGAATGTTCCGTTTGTTATACTTACCTTTGCTAAAATGCTTGAAGCAAAGGCAGATGCAAAGCTGTTTTTAATCGGCAGGGACGAGCTTCCGCAGGACATTAAAGATGCTGTTAGGGCGTGTAATGCAGAGAATAGTATTATAAATTTAGGCGTGCGGACAGATATACCTGAGCTTTTGCAGGCGTTTGATATATGCCTTATGCCGTCAAGGTCTGAGGGCTTGGGACTTGTTGCCGTAGAGTGTCAGGCGTCAGGTTTACCTGTAATAACATCTACGGGATTTCCCGATGATATATATGTGACCGGGCTTGCCGTTAGATGTGAGCTTACTGAGGATAAATGGGCGGCTGCGGCACTTGAGATGGCAGACAAACGCATACTTGATACCGATCTTACCCATGCTGCTGAGGTGTTTGATATCAAGAATATAACACAGCAGCTAGAGCTTTATTATAAAACAACGGTAGGTGATTGAATGGGACTTTACATAGTCATTATGGCTAGTATATTGCTTTGCGGCATACCGGTCACAGATACATTGTCTGTCAGAAAAAATGAACTTGTAAAAAGAACCTATACGATTGTTTTTTTGACTATATTATGGATATTACTTGCATTCAGAGGTGCGACGATAGGCAGCGATACCGATACTTATATTGGTATATTTGAAGATGCAACACGTTGGGCAGGAAATCACCCTTACGGTGTGGACTACATCAGTGATTTGTTTCACAACACAACAAGATATGAAACGGGCTACATAGTATATAATCGCCTGCTTGCAGGTATTTTTGATGATGTACAGTGGCTTTTTATAATTACGGCAACATTTTGTATGTTCGTTTGCTATAAGCTGGTTATTAATCATTCGCACAATGTCGCTTTAAGCCTTTTTCTTTTTGTTTCTCTCAGATTATATTACTTTACGATGTCAGGTATGCGGCAGTGTATAGCTATTTTTATATGTATTTTGGCATATGACTATGTGCGTAAACGAAAGCTGGTACGTTTTTTACTTTTGGTTTTGCTTGCTATGCAGTTTCACACCTCAGCAGTTATATTTGTGGTTGTATATCCGCTATCCTTTGTTTCATTTAATTTGAAAACAAGCTTTTTAATTTCGTCATGCGGTGTAGTAGCATTTTTCGCTTTTGATAAGATTTTGGTTAATGTTCTTAATGTATTACCCGACTATTATGAACACTATACATCTACAGAGAGATTTGAAGAAAATAAGTTAGGCAATATCCTTGTTGCCGCTATACAAATATCATTTTTGCTTATTTCGGTTTTCTCCCGATACGGTAAGCAGAGAAAGCACTACTCTGACAGACTTTTTATCAAAGAGTACGATGATGAATCTATGATGAAATTCATGGTGCTGATAAGTATTCTACTGAGTATTATATCTCTCAAAGCGACTACGCTTGACAGATTATTCTACTACTTCTGGATATTTGCCATAATATATATACCTAACGTTATTGAAGATATGTATTCAAGGAACGATAAGGTTTTTATGAAGATTGCAGTTGCCATAGCTACTATGGCATATAACGTCACGATATTGTATTTACGACCTGAATGGTCAAGCGTTACGCCATATATGTTTTTCTGGCAGTAACAGCGGAGGAAATGATTATGACGGATTTTTTATTGTACGGCTGCGGCAGCTGTGAAAACCACGGCTGTGAGGCCATAGTAAGAGGTACGGCGGATATTCTCGGCAGTGAATTTTCAGATTGCAGTATTGTATTATCTAAGCAAGAATATACGCTGGGTATAGACGGAGAATTGAATTTACCTGTAGAAAGGTTTATTTTACAAAAGAAGATGAGCAAGCTTTCGCCCGCATTTATAATGTCGGGCATAAGCTATATATTAACCAAAAAGCTTAGTGTATATCATAACCGTTTATATAAGGATTTTAACGAATATATAGATAAAAACAAGCCGGTTGCACTATCTGTAGGCGGTGATAATTACTGCTACGGCCAGCACGGAAGTCTGATTTATCTTGATAAAAGACTAAGAGAAAACGGATGTAAAAAGGTGCTATGGGGCTGCTCTATAGAGCCAAATTCACTTAGTGACAAAAGCCTTATTGATGACCTTGATGATTTTGACCTTATAGTGGCTCGTGAGCCGGTAACGGCTAATGCGCTTAAGGAAAATCTGAAAAGAGCAAAAATAGTTATGTATCCCGACCCGGCATTTGCGCTTAAGTCATCTCCTGTAAGCCTACCCAAAGAATTTAAGGACAAGCATATAGTAGGCGTCAACGTAAGCCCAACAGTAAGCAATATAGTAAACGGTGCAGACATAACCTTAGCGAATTATGAGAATATGATAGAATACATCATACAAAATACGCAATACAGTGTAATGCTGATACCGCACGTTGTATGGCAAAAGAGCAACGACTTAGTGCCGCTTGGACAACTGTATGAGAAATTCAGGTCTACCGGCAGGGTATTGCTTATAAATGAATTTAAAGATTGTACGGAGCTTAAGGGCTATATCGCAAAGTGCGATATGTTCATAGGGGCGAGGACTCACTCTACCATAGCCGCATATTCAAGCTGTGTGCCATGTGTCGTTGTGGGTTATTCAGTTAAGGCTGACGGGATTGCCACTCAGTTATTCGGTACGACCGATAAATATGTAGTTGCTTCTCAACAGCTTACAGATGATGATGTGCTGACGCAGAGTTTTATTTGGTTAGATAAAAATAAAGAGCAAATAAAAGAAAAATTACAGAAAATTATGCCGGATTATATAGCAAGTGCGTATAAGGCGGCGAAAGAAATAAGGGAAATTATCTAGGTGAGCTTATGGCAAGAGATAGAGTGTATTCGTTTTATTCAGCCGCAAGAAAAATGTATAAATGGCATTTAACACCGCTTGCGGTTTTGATAAGGGCAACAATGCGGATAGTTTTTGCGTGTGATATTCCTTATAAGGCACAAATCGGAAAGGGAACGCAGTTTCCGCATGACGCACTCGGCGTAGTTATACATCCCTATGCCGTAATAGGTGATAACTGCCATATAAATCAGAATGTAACAGTAGGTGGCAGAGCCGGCAGAAGCAGGCTGCCGCATATAGGCAATAACGTACTTTTGGGCGCAAATTCAGTTATTTTGGGAGATATAGATATAGGGGATAATGCAATAGTAGGTGCGGGAGCGGTAGTACTGCACGATGTACCCGAAAATGCTGTGGTTGCGGGCGTACCTGCAAAGATTATTCGTATATCCGGAGATAAAGATGAAGTACAATAAATTAAAAGTTGGGGTAGCGGTATCGTATTGTGCGGCAGGCATAAGCGTAATAGTATCGCTTATATATACCCCGTTTATGTTGCGTATGCTCGGCCAAAGCGAGTATGGCACATATCAGCTTGTCTATGCTGTAGCAGGATATCTCAGTTTGCTGAGTTTCGGCTTCGGCAGTGCATATATAAAATTTTACAGCGCATACACAGATGAAAACAGAGAGAAAAACATTGCAAAGCTTAACGGAATGTTTCTTACTGTTTTCAGTGTGCTTGCGGCAGTTTGCTGTGTTGTTGGCTTTGTACTTGTTTTCAACATGGGCGGATTTTTCAAAAATCTGACTGCACACGAGGCTCACACAGCTCAGATATTACTTTCTTTTTTGGTAGTAAATGTTGCGCTCACTTTTTTAAACAGTGTATTTGACAGCTACATTACAGCGCATGAGGAGTTTTTCTTTCAAAAGGTAATTTACCTGATAAAGACTGTTTTAAATCCGATTTTGACCGTACCGTTTTTACTGCTTGGGTTTAAGTCGGTAGTTCTGGTAACTATCACTACATTTCTTACAGCCATAAGCCTTGTAATAAATTATCTGTATTGTGTAAAAAAGCTTGGTATGAGGTTTTGCTTTACAGGGCTTGATACATCACTCTTTAAACAAATAGCGGTATTTTCGTCATTTATTTTTCTGAACATAGTTACAGACCAAATAAACTGGAACTTAGACAGATTTTTACTCGGCGTTTACCGTAGCTCCGCAGAGATAGCCGTCTACGGTGTAGCCGCACAGCTTAATACGTACTATATGTCCTGTTCGTCTATAGTATCGACTGTTTTTATTCCCAGAGTAAACAGAATAGTGCTACATAAAAATGCTGATGAAGACTTAAATGATATTTTCATTAAAGTAGGCAGAATACAGTTTATGATATTGGCACTCATATGCTCAGGCTTTGTATTTTTCGGTAAGACTTTTATCCGCCTATGGGCAGGCAGAGGATATGAGCAGGCGTTCCCGATTGCGCTTATCCTGCTTTCTGCGGTTACTGTTCCTATGATACAGAATATAGGAATTGAAATTCAAAAAGCCAAAAATCTGCATAAATTCAGAAGTATTATTTACGCTGTTATCGCAGTATGTAATTTGTTATTAAGTATATGGCTGACACCCAAGTACGGAATATGGGGATGTACTGTAGGTACGGCGGCATCACTCATAGTCGGTAATATAATAGTAATGAATGTTTACTATCACCGTACCATAAAGCTTAATATGCTGCGCTTCTGGCGGGGCATAGCAAGTATATTACCGTCACTTGCAATACCTGTCATGTTTGGTGTGATGTATAATAAATTTATAGGTACTCAAAGCAAGACGGATTTTGTACTTGGCGTAATGGCATATACCGTAGTGTATGGTATTTCAATTTACTTTTTGGGTATGAACAGCTATGAGCGTAAGCTTGCCAGAAAACCTATAACTACGCTTGTACGCAGATTTATAAAAAGATAACGAGGTCATTATGATATCAATAACAAATAAATCTCTATGTGTGGGCTGTGGCGCTTGTGCAGATATTTGCCCACATAAATGTATAAATATGACCTATGACGGTGAGGGCTTCCTATATCCTGTTATAGATGAAAGCAGTTGTATTGACTGCGGACTGTGTACGGGAGTATGTCCCGTTATCAATGCACCGATACAGGATAATAATATTAAACCAAACGCCTTTGCGCTTATTAATAAAAACGATGACGAAAGATTTGCAAGCTCATCGGGCGGAGCATTTCCGCTTCTTGCTAAGATGATGATAAATAACGGCGCCATTGTATTCGGTGCGGTATTTGATGATGAATTTAATGTGTTACATTCATCTGCGCAAAGCGTAGAAGATATAAAAAAGCAATGCTCGTCAAAGTATGTTCAGAGTAATACAAACGGCTGTTATAAGCTTGTGAACAATTTACTCAAGGAAGGCAAAGAGGTAATGTTTGTGGGCACTCCCTGTCAGGCGGCAGGCCTAAAGCACTACTTAGGCGGTACAGATACGTCAAATTTGCTTTTGGTTGACTTTGTGTGTCACGGTGTACCGTCACCGGGGGTATGGAAAAAATATTTAAGTGAAAAATTTGATGATATTCATGATATAAAAGATATTAATTTTAGATATAAAAAACACGGCTGGAGGGATTTATATTTTAATGCCGGGTTTATAAGCGGCAAGCCTGATGTATGTGAGCCATCAGGCAAAAATGAGTATTTTATGGGTTTTTTAAAGAATATCACTCTTCGTCCTACCTGCTATGACTGTAAGTTTAAGACGGCAAATCGCATTAGTGATATTACTTTGGCTGACTTTTGGGGAGTTATGCACGTACTGCCTGAGATGTACGATAATAAGGGATGTTCGCTTATTCTGACGCATACACAGAAGGGCTTGCAGAAAATAAAGGATACAGAGCCGTATGCCCGTCTTGTAAGCGTTGATTTTGATAAGGCGGCGGCGCATAATACCGCTATATTAAGGTCTGCACCAAAGCATAAGAACAGAGATAAATTCTTTGATGATTATAAGGCAGGCAAGTCCGTAATACCTGCGCTCAGGGCGGCAGGAAAAGAGCCAATCTATAAGAAATTCGGCGCTGTTATAAGGAAAATATCTCGCAGAATACTAAGTAAATGATAACTGCGATTTAGATTAAAGGGGTAAGAAACAATGGAAAGAAAATATAATATAGCCGTTGTGGGTACAGGCTATGTGGGTCTGTCGCTTGCTGTGCTTCTTTCTCAGAAAAACAAGGTTACGGCCATTGATATTGACAGTAATAAGATTGATTTGATAAACAGCAGAAAATCACCCGTAGTAGATAAAGAGATGGAGGAATATTTAGCGGAAAAGGAGCTTGACCTGACTGCCACTACAGATGGAACAGAGGCCTACAAAACCGCAGATTATATAATAATTTCAACATCTACAAATTACGATGAAAAGAAAAATTATTTCGATACATCATCGGTTGAGAGCGTTATTGAACAGGTAATTAAGGTAAACCGTGAGGCGGTAATAGTAATAAAATCTACCGTTCCCGTAGGATTTACCGATATTGTAATAGATAAGTTCGAATACAAAAACATTATATTCAGCCCGGAATTTTTGCGTGAAGGCAAGGCGTTATATGATAATGTACACCCAAGCCGCATAATTATAGGTGTACATAATGACGATAAAAAGCTTGCAGATGCGGCGTGTAATTTTGCCGAACTGTTAAAGAGCGTTACAGAAGAGGAAAAGGTTGAGGTAAGGTTTATGAATCCCTCAGAGGCTGAGGCGGTCAAGCTTTTTGCGAATACTTACCTTGCCCTCAGAGTTTCGTTTTTTAATGAGCTTGATACATATGCAGAGGTGCGTGGGCTTGATACCAAGTCTATAATAGAGGGTGTCGGGCTTGACCCAAGAATAGGTACTCATTATAATAACCCATCTTTCGGCTACGGCGGATATTGTCTGCCTAAAGATACAAAACAGCTTTTAGCTAATTACAACGATGTACCGCAGAATATTATCTCCGCTATAGTTGCCGCAAACAGTACACGCAAGGACTTTATAGCCGATCAGATAATAGCCAAAGATCCTAAGACGGTAGGCATATACCGCCTTACAATGAAGTCAGGCAGTGATAATTTCAGGCAAAGCTCAATACAGGATGTTATGAAGCGCATAAGGGCCCATGGCATAGAGGTAGTTATATATGAGCCTATATTAAAGGAAGATACCTACTTTAACAGCAAAATAATACGTAGCTTAGATGAATTTAAGCAAATGTCAGATGTTATATTGGCTAACAGGTACAACGCCGATATAGCCGATGTAATAGATAAGGTATATACAAGAGATTTGTATTTCAGAGATTGATTTTCAGGCAGGGAATACTATGAACACTGTGCAGTCGGTAATGATAGCGTTAATTCGCTCATGTTTTACAGATGAAAAAATAAATAATAACGCAAGAGAGCTTATCACACCTGAACTTCTGCAAAAGGTTTATTCACTTTCAAAGAAGCAGGACTTGGTACATCTTGTTGCATACGCACTGCATAAAAACGGCCTTTTGACAAATGATGAGATAGGTGCAAAGCTACACAAAGCGCAGATGATGGCGGTAATGCGATATGAGCAGATAAACTATGAATATAACCGCATCTGCACTTGTTTAGAAAACGCACAGGTACAGTTTGTTCCGCTTAAGGGTTCGGTTTTAAGGGCTTATTATCCGCAGGAATGGATGCGTACAAGCTGTGATATAGATATACTTATACACCCACAGGACCTCGACAATGCTCAGCAGGAGCTTTTGCAGAAGCTTGGCTATGAGCAGGGCGAGAGAAGCTCATACGAGATGTCGTTTCACTCTAAGAGCGGTGTGCATATTGAGCTTCATACGGCATTGGCGGCACAGGAGCATAAATGCAGTAATGTATTGTCACAGGCATGGGATTACGCTGTGCCTAAGAAGGACGGAGCATATCATTACATTTTTACGGATGAGATGTTCTACTTTTACCATATAGCGCACATGGCTATACACTTTGAGTTTGGCGGTTGCGGAGTGCGTCCGTTCCTTGATTTATGGATACTCAACAACCGTAACGACTTTGATGTAGATAAATGCAAACCGTTGCTTGAGGAGGGCAGGCTTTTCGCATTTGCTCAAGCGGCAACAAAGCTTGCGAACGTTTGGTTCTCTGACTGTGACGCAGACGAGTTATCTGCACAGATGGAAGATTTCATAATGCGTGCAGGCGTTTATGGCAATATTGAGAATAAGATTGCTGCACAGCAAAGCAAGAAGGGCAGCAAGGTTAAGTACGCAATGTCACGTGTCTTTTTACCGTATGCAAAGTTAAGCGCATTTTATCCGTCGCTGAAGGGGCATAGGTGGCTTACACCGATATATCAGGTAAGACGTTGGTTTAAGCTCGTGTTCTGCGGCGGTTTAAAACGTTCTGCTAAAGAACTTAGCGTAAACGCAAAAGTAACGGATACTAAAAAGGTGCAGGTAGGTGCATTGATGCAAAAGCTGGACTTGATATAAATTGGAGGTTTAAACATGAATACAGCGTTGATTTTCGCAGGCGGTACAGGTACCCGTATGAACAGTAAAACTAAACCTAAGCAATTTCTTGACCTTTACGGTAAGGCTATCATAATACACACATTGGAGCATTTTGAGTATCATCCGCAGATAGATGCGATAGCGGTCGTATGTATAGAGGGCTGGATAGATTATCTGAAAAGACTTATAAAAAAAGAGGATTTCAAGAAAATAAAATGGATAGTTCCCGGCGGTGACAGTTGTCAGGAATCTATATTTAAGGGACTTAAAGCAATACATGATGACCCCTGCTGTGATGATGATACCATAGTGCTTATACATGACGGTGTAAGACCGCTTATTAATGAACAGCTTATCACAGATAATATAGACTGTGTTCGTAAAAACGGCTCTGCAATTACCGTAAGTCCTGCCATTGAAACCATAATTAAGACTAAAAATGACGGCAGTATGGTAACTGAAACCATTGAGCGTAAGGAGTGTTGCTACGGCAGAGCGCCGCAGAGCTTTTACCTTAAGGATATATATGAATGTCATATTAAGGCTATAAAGATCAATAAGTTTGACTTTATTGATTCAGCGTCAATGATGACATACTTCGGTAACGGACTTTACACAATACAGGGTCCTGCCGAAAATATAAAAAT
>JBJEPE010000004.1:0-1009 GCA_051881075.1 Acutalibacteraceae bacterium
ATGCAATGAAAAAGACCGTAACTGCATTAGTGCAGTTACAGCCTTTTTGTGTAAATATATTTGCAGGAGGAAGATTTACTGTACATAATCAGGAACTTTTTTCGGAATTAATGTATATGTTAATTCGTCAATATCGTCCATGCCGGCAATAAAAAATCTATCAAGAGATAGGTTTTTTACGTCATCTGTCGGTTTGCCTACGTAGTAAACATTGTAGTATTTATCTTCTATTTTAAGCTGTTCAAACTTATAGAAATTAATGTCGCCGAATGTAAAGTAATAACCCCGATCACCGTAGGTGTGCACGTAATTGTCCAAATATTCCTGCGTCATATCATACTTATCAAGTTTATTTAGCATGAAATCCCAGACAGCTCTTTTTTGTGAAAAGGATAATTCGGTTTCTTCGTCCTTATTAAAGAATACCATATCCGTACAATCTTCAATTCCGAATTTATCGTTAATAGCCTTTTTTGTATCAGACATATATAGCGTATATTTAATCCCGACAACTGCCGCCGCTACAACTATAACCGCAACAAATACGGAAAGAATGATTTTAACCTTTTTGTTTTTCATGGGATTGCCTCCTTATTTGTGATTGAATAAAATATTTATCTTGAAATTGATCTAAATATATTGTTAAAGGAAGTTTCTTCGGAGGACTCGATAACGTAATAGTTATAAAACGAGTTGCTGCTACCTAAGCGATATATTGAGTATTGTTTTCCATTGCTTTCGATACGTTCAAAGAGAGAGAGGTTAACATCGCCAAAAGTCAAACAAAATCCGCCTACTAATGCATATCTCTCCTTGTCTAATTCCTCTTGTGTCATTTCGTATTTTTCAAACTTATTGAGCATGAAATCACAAACCTTCTCTCTAAGCTCAAAGGATAATTCTGTTGTTTTATAAAGAGAGGTATATGTAATATTTGCGCAGTCTTCAATGCCGAATTTGTCATTCATGGCTTTGTTCATTTCAGAGATGTAAAGGCTATACTTTATCC
>JBJEPE010000004.1:1109-47357 GCA_051881075.1 Acutalibacteraceae bacterium
CGATAACTGCCGCCGCTACAATGATAATCCCAACAAATACGGAAAGAATGATTTTTACCTTTTTGTTTTTCATGGAATTGCCTCCTATAATCCGGTTATTTTATATAATTAATTTATTACTACTCTACTTTAAAGGATTTATTGAATGTATCGAATATCATATTGAATTGCTGACTTGCCAAAAGATCTACAATGTAGTATTGCGTTTTTCCATCAGTTTTCGAGGTTAAATAATATATAGAGTAGGTTTTTCCATCCCTTTTCATACCATCATAAAAGCCGAAGGAATAATCGCCAAGCTGTAAATGAAATCCGCCAAAACGAAGTAAATGATCATCTATTTGGGCTTGAGATATTTCGTATTTCTCAATCTTATTGAGCATAAAGTCCCAAACATCTTTTTCCTGCTTTAATGAAAGCTCTCTTTTATTCATGAGTGAGTCTATATAAACAATGTCAGTACAATTCTCAATGCCGAATTTTTCATTCATGGCTTTGTTCATTTCAGAGATGTAAAGGCTATACTTTATCCCGATAACTGCCGCCGCTACAATGATAATCCCAACAAATACGGAAAGAATGATTTTAACTTTTTTGTTTTTCATGTGGTTACCTCCGCTTAATTTGATTATGATTGTTCAAATAAATTTCAGGAATGATGATAATAGCTTATCTGCGCATAATAATCACCCTCATAATAACTAATTAAAATAAATATGTAAATTTATTTTAATTAAAGTATAAAGTATCGTAGTATAAAATTCAACACATTTTTACCATAAATAGGTAAATTCTCTATTATGTACAAATGGACTGGCATAATATTGTGAAATTATAATAAATTTTATAAAAGCATTATTTAAAATATTAATATACTTATGATGATACCGATTAAAAAAATAATTTTATTAATTATGCTTTACATTGCGTGGAAAATATAGTAGAATATAAAAGAGTACATATGTCTAAGTGAGCGTATGTACGGGTAAAATGAAATATATGACCTATTAGTAAAATAATATCCATGAAAGGAATGTTAAATAATGGGCACAAAATACAAGAGAGTTTTACTAAAGCTTAGCGGTGAATCGCTTGCCGGCGACGATAAGCACGGAATTAACTTTGACACGGTACTTACCTTTTGTGAAGCAATAAAGCAATGCGTAGACCTAGGCGTACAAGTAGGCATAGTAGTAGGAGGAGGTAACTTTTGGCGTGGCAGAAGCAGTGGTAAAATGGACAGAACAAGAGCCGACCATATGGGTATGCTTGCAACGGTTATCAATGCTTTGGGTGTTGCCGATGCGCTTGAACAGCTCGGAGTTGATGTAAGAGTTCAAACGGCTATAACAATGCAGGCCTTTGCAGAGCCATATATAAGGAATAAGGCTGTAAGACATCTGCAAAAAGGCAGAGTAGTTGTATTCGGGTGCGGTACGGGTAATCCGTTCTTCTCTACAGATACGGGCGCAGCATTACGTGCCGCTGAGATAGATGCGGATATAATACTTAAGGCAACTATGGTTGACGGTGTTTATGACAGCGACCCACACACTAATCCTAATGCAGTGAAATATAAAAAGGTCACATTTGACGATGTTTTAAGCAAAGACCTTAAGGTAATGGACGGCACGGCGGCATCATTGTGCAGAGATAATAAGCTGCCTATACTCGTATTCAGTGTAGCTGACCCACAGAATATAGTCAGAGCGGTTATGGGCGAGGACATAGGCACATTGGTAGTTAATTCTTGATTGGTTTATAACTTTATAATTTATGTGTTTAGCCTTTGACACATATCAAAAGGCAGTATCTAATAAATTATCGCACAGCGAAATCCTGTGCGAAATAATAAATATGGGAGATGGATTTATGAAAGAAGTACTGAAAAACGCAGAAGAAAAAATGGAAAAGACCTTAGCGCATCTTCAGGGCGATTATGCGGCTATACGTGCAGGCAGAGCAAACCCTGCCGTACTGGATAAGGTGACTGTTGACTATTATGGCGTACCTACGGCAATCAACCAGCTTGCGGCTGTATCTGTAGCAGAGGCAAGAACACTTATAATCCAGCCGTGGGACGCATCTGTTGTAAGAGCTATAGAGAGGGCTATTCAAACATCTGATATCGGTATAAATCCGCAATCAGACGGTAAGATGATAAGACTTATTTTTCCACCGCTTACTGAGGACAGAAGACGTGAAATAAGCAAAGATATCTCTAAGATGGGCGAAGATACTAAGGTTGCCATGCGCTCTATTCGCCGTGATGCAATGGATAAGTTTAAGGCTATGAAGAAGAATAACGAGCTTACAGAAGATGACCTTAAGCAAGCGGAAAAGAAGATACAGGATGCTACCGATAAGTACATTAAGCTTGTTGACGGCGTAGCCGAAAAGAAGCAAAAAGAGATTATGGAGATCTGATTTTATTATAAGAGGGTAGTGTAGCAATGGCTTTATTTAAAAAGAAAAACACACAGCTTGACAAAGCCTTGTTGCCTGTACACCTTGGCATTATTATGGACGGAAACGGGAGATGGGCCAAGCGGCGCGGTCTCCCACGCTCCGCCGGGCATAAGGTTGGTGCAGGAACTTTCAGAACTATTACACGTTACTGTAGTGATATAGGAATTAAATATTTGACGGTATATGCCTTCTCTACTGAAAATTGGAAGCGTCCTAAAGAAGAAGTGGACGCTTTGATGAAGCTGTTTGAGGAGTATTTGAGAGAGGCGATATCCGACTTTAAGGATGATGACATAGTAGTTCGTTTTATCGGTGATAAAACGGCTTTTTCACCCAAACTGCAGGAGCTTATAGAAGAAACCGAGGAATCCTCTAAGGACAGACCCGGAATGGTGCTTAATATTGCGATGAATTACGGCAGCAGAGATGAGCTGGTTACTGCGACTAAAAAAATAGCTTTGAAAATACGTGATAAATCACTTGACATAGATGACATAAATGAACAGCTTATATCAGATAATCTTTATACGGCAGGTCAGCCTGATCCGGATCTGATAATTCGACCAAGCGGTGAGTATAGAATATCAAACTTCCTGCTTTGGCAGTCGGCGTATTCCGAGTATATAGTAATGGACATACTCTGGCCCGACTTTAAGACGGAGGATCTTGATAAAGCACTCATTGAATATTCACATAGAAACAGAAGATTTGGCGGAGTTTGATTTGGAGGGATAGTTATGCTTACTCGTATATTATCAGGTGCGGCAATCGCCGTGATTATGGTTTTACTGTTTATATTAAATCCTATTTTCCCGTTTACGATGCACATTTTTACAACATTTCTTTTGGCAATAGCGATATATGAGATACATAAGGTAGGCGGGCTTGAAAAGACATATCCATTGTTTATACCGTGCGAGATATTTGCACTTGCTACACCGTGGCTTATGGCAACGGGTCATTTACTCACAGCCGTTTATGCCTTTGCATTGGTAATCTTTGCAATGATGCTTTTCTTCCACGAAAAGATAAAATTTGCAGATGCGGCTTTTTCCGTTACATCCACATTGCTTGTTACGTTTGGACTTTCTTCACTTGTAGGATTGTATAATGTAGGCGGTGCGAAGCTTGCAAACCTGTATATATTTACGGCAATGTGCATACCGTGGGGTGCCGATATAGGCGGCTACTTTATGGGTGTGTTCTTTGGTAAGCATAAGCTTTGCCCTAAGGTTAGCCCTAAAAAGACAGTCGAGGGTTTTATAGGCAGTATAATATGGGGAGTTGCCTTGCCTATCATTTATGCCGTCGTTTACTTTAAGCTTGCGGATATGAGCGGCTATGCGGTTAATTATACCGCACTTGCCATAGTAAGCTTTGCCAGTGTATTCGTTTCGGTTTTGGGCGACCTTACATTCTCTATTATCAAGCGTAACTACAACATAAAGGATTACGGAAACCTTATCCCCGGTCACGGCGGAATACTTGATAGATTTGACAGCGTGATATTTACCGCACCTACTATGTTAGTATGTTTACAATATGTTACGATTTTTTACACAATTATGTGATAGAATAAGTAATTAATCGTTTTACTGATTGCTGTATATAAATTTATGGTGAATGTAAAATCGAAGGGAAAGAATTAATAATGACTGAAAATATGGTTATCCTCGGCTCTACAGGCTCTATAGGTACACAAGCCCTTACGGTAGCCGAGAAGCTTAACATAAAGGTTTCTGCACTTACGGCAAACGGGAATATCAAGTTGCTTGAAGAGCAGATACGAAAGTTTAGGCCTGCGCTTGCCGTTGTATACGATGAAGACAAAGCGGCTGAGCTTAAGCTTAAAATTGCCGATACAGATACAAAGGTACTTGCAGGAATGGACGGACTGTGTGAGGCGGCCACGCTAAATTCAGCCGATACCGTGCTTAATTCGGTTGTCGGCATGGTGGGATTACAGCCTACTCTGGCGGCGGCAGGTGCTAAGAAGAATATTGCGCTCGCCAATAAAGAAACACTGGTTGCCGGCGGTGAGCTTGTTATGCGTGCAGTGGCCGAAAACGGAGTAAAGCTTTACCCTGTAGACAGCGAACATTCGGCAATATTCCAATGCTTACAGGGCTGTAACGATAAAAAAGAAGTTAAAAAGATAATACTTACGGCATCGGGTGGCCCATTCTTCGGTAAAAGCTATGACGAGCTGAGAGAGATGACTCCCGAACAAAGCCTTAAGCATCCTAACTGGAGCATGGGCGCTAAGATAACCATAGACTCGGCTACCATGATGAATAAGGGACTTGAAATAATCGAGGCTTTTTGGCTGTTTGATATGCCTGTAGATAAGATAGATGTTGTAGTACACAGAGAGAGCGTTATTCACTCTCTTATTGAATATACCGATAACTCGGTTATTGCACAGCTTGGTGTGCCGGATATGAAGATACCCATACAGTATGCACTTACATATCCGCAAAGGTTTGAATGTCCCGTTAAGGAGCTTGACCTTGCCGATGTAATGCAACTTAGCTTTTATAAACCTGACTATGATACATTCATCTGTATGAAAGCGTGCAAAGAGGCTATAGCAAAGGGCGGATTATATCCTGCTGTGGTAAACGGCGCAAATGAGCAGGCGGTTACCCTGTATCTGAACAGAAAGATAAGATTTACCGATATAGGAGAGCTTGTCTATGATGCACTCAATAGCTTTGAGGGTAAAAAGATAACCTGTCTTGAAGACGTGCTTGATGCCGATAAATGGGGCAGGGAGTATTTGCTGAATGCAGCACGGAGTTTGTAAATAATATAGTTTTTAAGCGCACACCTATGCTTTTTGCAGGCAGGCGCATTTATAAATTTATTAACTTAATTATAAGCGTTGAAGGGAATGATCCATATTAGTACGGTTTTATTGATTATTATAGCGGTGTTGCTGTTTGAACTGTTGATATTCGGACATGAATTCGGACATTTTATTACCGCTAAGCTTTCAGGTGTTCAGGTAAATGAATTTGCTCTTGGCATGGGTCCTAAGATATTAGGATTTAAAAAGGGCGATACACAGTATTCGTTGCGGCTTTTTCCCATAGGCGGATACTGCATGATGGAGGGCGAAGACGGAGATAGCCTAAACGAGCGTGCGTTCTGCAATAAGTCTGTATTTAAGAGAATGATAGTAGTAATTGCAGGTGCGGTTATGAATATTATCATAGGCTTTATACTTATGCTGATATTGCAGGCACAGGAGCCGCAATATGCAACTATGACTATATCCAAATTTGCGGAGGATTCAGTAACACAGCAGGCAGGCTTACAGCTTGGCGATGAGATTTACTCAATCAACGGATACAGAACAAGAACTTATCTTGACCTATCTGTAGCACTTACCATGACCGATACTACGGCTCCGGAAATTGCCGTAAAGCGTAACGGCGAGATAATCGGCATAGGCAACGTTCAGCTTAAGACTGTTGAAACAACGGAAGGTCAACAGATGATACAGCTTGACTTTTACTTACAGCCGCAAGAGAGAACCATAGGTACCGCACTGTCGTATAGCGCCAAGAACACCGTATCTGTGGTTAAAATGGTATGGCAGAGTCTTTTAGGACTATTGACTGGTAAATTCGGTCTTAACGATATGTCCGGTATAGTCGGTACGGCTAACGTTATAAAAGATGCAGCCGCAGAGGGACTTAAGAGAAGCTTTGGCGATGCCGTGAATAATATAATTTATTTAATTATGATAATTTCTGTAAACTTGGGTGTATTCAATATGTTGCCTATCCCTGCACTTGACGGTGGAAGGTTCTTATTCCTTATAATTGAAGCAGTAAGAAGAAAGCCTATGAACAGAAATGTTGAGGGCTGGATCAATACAATATTCTTCGGATTACTCTTATTGCTTATAATAATAGTAACGTTTAGTGATGTTATAAAAATTTTCAGGTAGTAAAAAATAATAGATTCTAAAATAAGCCGTCGAGTTATCGGTATAATGCTGATATATCGGCGGCAGAATGGTGATTATATGATAAAAAGAAGATCAAGGGCGGTTACCGCAGGCGGTGTTGGTATAGGCGGAGATAACCCTGTAACCATACAGTCAATGTTGAACGTACCGGCTAATAATATTGAAAAAAGTGTGCAGCAGGCTGTTGAGCTGGAGCAGGCAGGCTGTGAAATAATAAGAACGGCTATACCGGATAAGGATGCAATACCGCTTATTTATGCACTTAAAGAAAATGTAAAGATCCCTGTGGTTGCAGATATACACTTTGACTATAAGCTTGCACTTGAATCGGCAGCGGCAGGCGTTGATAAAATAAGAATCAATCCCGGTAATATCGGCGATGAGAGCAGGGTCAAGCAGGTTGTGGACGCTTGCAGAGCAAGAAATATACCGATAAGAATAGGTGTTAATTCCGGCTCACTTGAGAAGCACATCCTTGCTAAGTACGGCAGTCCTACCGCACAGGCATTATGTGACAGCGCATTGTATCATGCCTCTTTACTTGAAAAGTTCGATTTCTATGATATAGTACTTTCTATGAAATCATCAAACGTTCAGACGATGGTAGAGGCCTATGAGATTGCGGCACAAAGCTGTGACTATCCGTTACATCTCGGAGTTACCGAGGCCGGCACAGAGCGCATGGGAATAATAAAATCCAGCGCAGGTATAGGTTCGCTTTTATTACACGGCATAGGAGATACAATTAGAATATCGCTTACCGATAGCCCCATAAAAGAAATATACGCCGCCAAGGATCTGCTTAAAGCACTTGATATAAGAAAAGACGGTGTTCAGTTTGTATCATGCCCAACCTGCGGCAGAACAAGTATTGACCTTATAAAGCTTGCGTCAGAAGCTGAAGAAAGGCTTAAGGATTGCAAAAAAAATATAAAGGTTGCAATAATGGGTTGTGTTGTAAACGGCCCGGGCGAAGCAAGAGAGGCTGATATAGGTGTTGCAGGCGGTAAGGGCGAGGGACTTATATTCAAAAAGGGAGAGATACTCCGCAAAGTCCCCGAAGATAAGCTTTTGGATGAGCTTATGAAAGAGATAGATTTGTTATAATATTAAGATAAAGAAGAAAAAGAATAGGGTATTATATACTGTATGCTTGAAATATATTTTCGTGCAAGCCATATAGCTTGTGGAGGTGATTTTAATTAAGACGTTTTCAGAGATTTTTTCAGAATATTTGCCGGATTATAAAATTCCTGAAATAATCGCAGAGGGCATAGTCAATTCTGTAGATTTAGATACAAATACACGTACTATGGATTTACACGTTACATTCTCAAAGCTTGTTGAAAGACGCGCTTTGTTTGATGCGGAAAATAGATTGCAACGCTCTAAGCTCGGACTAAGCCTGGTTAAGATCATGCCTAAATTTGCTAAGGATATGTTTACGGTAGAATATTATCCTCAGCTTATTTTACAATTAAGCAGACAGATTGCCAGCCTTAACGGAAGTCTGAGAAATTCTAAGGCTGAGTTTAAGGACGGTAGTCGCCTTGTTATCACCCTTGAACACGGCGGAGAAATAATTTTAAAGAATAAAAAGGTAGATAAAGCGCTTGAAAAGCTTATTGCTGATGAATTTGACATAAAATTAAACGTTGAATTTGCAGGTGTGCTTGCTATTGAAAGTGAAAATGCGGTATTTATTGAGAAAGAGCTTCAAAATCAAGAAACCGCACGGCGTGCCGAGGCTGTGGAAGAAATGGAGATATACGAATCCTCCATGAAAACCGCAGACAGCCGTAAACAGGTAAGAAAGGACGCCGCAGTATACGTTGAGATACGTGACGGCGAAACACGGCTTCCTAAGATTGTACCGTCATCGGTTCATCCGCTTTATGGCTCTGCTATACGTGAAAGTAAGTTTGAGCCTATTAGTAATTTGGGCGCAGACACCGGTAAAACGATAATTTGGGGCGATGTATTCTTTACCGAGGTTAAAACAACTAAGGACGGAAAGAGAAATATCTACTCATTTTATATAACGGACTATACAGGCTCAATGAGCATTAAGGTGCTTGAGGACGTTAAAAAATGTGCTGAGCTTGATACGATATCCAAGGGAATGACTATAGTAGTCAAGGGCGAGGTAGAGTACGACAAATATGACAGAGAAATATCTATGCGTGCCAAAAGCATAGGTACGGCGTCTAAAGTCAAGATAGTTGATAACGCACCGAAAAAGCGTGTTGAGCTTCACTTACATACAAATATGTCACAAATGGATGCCGTTGCTTCCGCCAAGGATTTGATTACAAGAGCACATGATTGGGGACACCCTGCTATAGCTATAACAGACCACGGCGTTGTTCAGGCATTCCCCGAAGCAATGGATACCGTAGAAAGTATAAATAAAACAGATCCTGATTTTAAAGTAATTTACGGTGTTGAAGCATATTTTATCAATGATATTATTTCGGCGGTTGTCGGTGATAAATCAGAAAAATTCAACGGAGAATTTATATGCTTTGACTTGGAAACAACCGGACTCAACGCAAAAACAGAGAGAATTACGGAGATTGGCGCCGTTAAGGTAAGAAATTATGAGATAGTAGATACATTCTCTACCTTTGTAAATCCCCAAAAGCCGATACCGCCTAAAATAACCGAGCTTACAGGTATTAATGACGATATGGTCAAGGACGCCCCAGACGAAGAATCCGCAATTAAGGCATTTATGGAGTTTTGCGGTGAAAACCCTGTGCTTGTAGCGCATAATGCTCCGTTCGATACGTCATTTGTAAATAATGCGCTGTCACGCTGTAATATTGCTTATGAATATACCTATGTTGACTCTGTACCGATTTGCAGAAGCCTGCTTACCGATATTAAAAACTGTAAGCTTGATACGGTAGCGGATTATTTGCGCTTGGGTGAGTTTAACCACCACCGTGCTACAGACGATGCCTCTATGCTTGCAAGTATCATGCTTGCACTTATGCAGCGTATGTCAGACGATTTCGGTATATTAAACTTTAATGAGATAAATACAAAGATAAGCGGTGCAGATACTAAAAAGCTAAAGTACTATCATCAGATAATACTTGTAAAAAATCAGGTTGGACTTAAAAACCTGTATAAGCTTATATCTAAGGCTCACCTTGATTACTTTTATAAAAAGCCGAGAATACCTAAGACTGAGCTTATAAAGCATAGAGAGGGATTAATAATCGGAAGCGCCTGTGAGGCAGGCGAGTTGTACAGAGCCATAGCCGCCGGAAAGACTTGGAATGAGCTTAAAAGTATTGCAAGCTTCTATGATTATCTTGAAATACAGCCTATTGGAAACAATTTGTTTATGCTTAAAGACGGCGAAGTCACGGTTGACGACCTGAAAGAGCGCAACAGAACTATAATTAAGCTTGGTGAAGAGCTTAATATCCCTGTTGTAGCCACCTGTGACGTGCATTTCATGGATCCTCACCATGATGAATTCAGAAAAATATTGATGGCCGGTCAGGGCTACTCCGATGCAGAAGCCCAACCGCCGCTTTACTATAGGACTACCGCAGAAATGCTGAAAGAATTTGAGTATCTTGGCAGAGATAAGGCGTATGAGGTAGTAGTTGAGAATACTAACAAGATTAATGATATGATAGAGCGTGTAAGGCCGATACCAAAGGGTACATTCCCACCGTTTATCGACAGTGCGCAGGAGGATCTTATACGCATTACATGGGAGAGAGCCAAGAAAAAGTACGGCGACCCATTGCCTAAGATAGTATATGACAGACTGAACAGAGAGCTTGACTCTATAACCAAGCACGGATTTTCCGTTCTTTATATGACGGCGCAGAAGCTTGTTGCAGACTCAGAGGCTCACGGATATCTGGTAGGCTCCAGAGGTTCGGTAGGTTCATCATTCGTTGCTACAATGTCGGGTATATCAGAGGTAAACCCTCTTAGCCCGCATTACATATGCCCTAATTGTCAAAACAGCGAATTTATTACCGACGGAAGCTATGGTTCAGGCTTTGATTTACCACCCAAAAACTGCCCTAAATGCGGCACGCCGTACCAAAGGGACGGACATGAAATACCGTTTGAAACCTTCTTGGGCTTTGACGGTGATAAAACACCTGATATTGACCTTAACTTTTCCGGTGAATATCAATCGTTTTCACACAGATACACTGAAACACTCTTCGGTAAAGAGAATGTTTTTAAGGCGGGTACCATTGGCACTATTGCCGAAAAAACCGCTGTAGGCTTCGTAAAAAAATATGCCGAGGAAAAAGGAAAAACCCTGCATAAAGCAGAAGAATTGCGTTTAGCAAACGGATGTACCGGCGTTAAGAGAACTACCGGTCAGCACCCCGGAGGCATGGTAGTTGTGCCGAGGACTAACGAGATTTACGATTTTTGCCCTGTGCAAAGGCCTGCAAACGATCAGAAATCAGACAACATAACAACGCACTTTGACTTCCACTCTATACATGATACCATATGTAAGCTGGACGAGCTTGGACATGATGTGCCGACTATATATCATTATCTTGAAGAATATACAGGTATACCCGTAATGGAGGTATCAATGAGTGACCCTGAGGTAATGTCGCTTTTCACATCAACTGAGGCACTGGGCGTAAAACCTGAGGATATCGATTCACAGACAGGCACGTTCTCTCTGCCTGAGGTAGGTACCAGCTTTGTACGTCAGATGCTTATTGAGGCGCAGCCCAAAACCTTCTCTGACCTGCTTCAGATAGCCGGACTTTCTCACGGTACAGATGTTTGGATAGGTAACGCCGCAGAACTTATAAAAAATAAAACGTGTACTATCTCTGAAGTTATCGGTACACGTGACAGTATTATGACATACTTATTACATAAGGGCTTAGAGCCTAAAATGGCGTTTAAGATAATGGAGATAGTGCGTAAGGGTAAGGCGACTAAGCTGCTTACCGAGGAGCATATAAATGCCATGAAAGAGCATAACGTTCCGCAATGGTATATTGATTCATGTATGAAAATTAAGTATATGTTCCCTAAAGCTCACGCCGCCGCATATATGATAGCCACACTGAGACTTGGCTGGTATAAGGTGCATAAGCCTGTTGAGTATTATGCGGCAATATTCTCGGTAAGAAGCGATGACTTTGATGCTGTTACGGCTCTTAAGGGTAAAAATGCAGTAGTACAAAGAATGAAAGATATAAAGGATAAGGGCAATCTTGCTACGGCTAAAGAAAACGGTGAATACTCTACACTTCAGATAATAAATGAAATATTGGCACGTAAGATAGAATTTTTACCGATAGATATATATAAATCAGAGGCAAGTAAGTTTACGGTAGAGGACGGCAAGATAAGACTTCCGTTTTCATCTATACCCGGTGTAGGAGGCAGTGCCGCACAGGCTCTTGCCGATGCAGGCAAAAAGGGTAAATATATGTCTGTAGAGGAGTTCCAAATGAGAACTAAAGCATCTAAGACGGTAATTGAACTGTTAAAGGAAACAGGCGCATTAAGCGGATTACCGGACAGCAGTCAGATGTCGTTATTTTAATAAAAAGGATGTGTGCATATGAACGACAAAAAAGAAAACGTACAAAAGAATGCGGAGCAAAACGGACAGCCTGCAAAGGACCATAAGCTAACACGTGGAATATTGCTTATAACATATGCGGTTCTGCTTTATCTGGGGCTGAACAATGTAGGTATATTTTTAGGTTGGTTTAAGACGATATATAATATACTTGTACCTTTTGTCTATGCTTTTGCAATAGCGTATTTGCTCAATAAGCCGTATGTATTCTTTAAAGATACCGCCTTTGCTAAAATGGGTAAGGACGGTACGGCATTAAAGAAAATGCGTAAGCCTTTAGCGATGCTGCTTGCTTATCTTATAGGCTTGGCTGTTATAGCGTTCTTGATAATGATACTTATTCCTGAGCTTATAAAAAGCGGAAACAACCTTGTAAGTAACTTCAGTACATACTCAGAATCATTTGAGAATTTTCTTGTAGATATTATGAACCGCTTTAACATTCATGCCGATAAAAACAGCGGACTGTTTCAGACTATAAATAAACTTACCGCAACCGTAACGGGCGGCGAGCTTAAGGACGTTATATCTACAGTAGCTAAGAACTTTCTTCCTGCTGTTTTTGATATTACAAAGAACTTTACAACGGCTATTTATAACTGGTTTATCAGTATTATTATTTCGATATATATGCTGTCGTCAAAGGAACAGCTTTTATGCCAATGCAGAAAATTCATCTACGCAGTTTTCCCGAAAAAGTTTGTCGGAAATATAGTTGAGTGGGCTACACTTTCTCACAAGATGTTAGGCAGATTTATTTACGGTAAAATCATAGACTCGGCTATTATCGGTTTGATTTGCTATATAGGTATGTTGATATTTGGCTTCGATTATCCTCTTATCATAAGCGTTATAGTAGGCATAACCAATATTATACCGTTCTTTGGCCCATTTATAGGTGCTATACCAAGCTGTATACTGTTACTTATGATAGACCCGATTGAAGCGTTGTGGTTTGCTCTGTTTG
This sequence comes from Acutalibacteraceae bacterium, assembly GCA_051881075.1. Classification (GTDB taxonomy): domain Bacteria; phylum Bacillota; class Clostridia; order Oscillospirales; family Acutalibacteraceae; genus RUG14223. Next base: position 14,130 of record JBJEPE010000004.1, read on the forward strand.
TGCTTGTACTGCAACAGATAGACGGTAATATAATCGGTGCAAAGATACTGGGCGGTACTATAGGAATTTCGGAATTTTGGATAATGTTCGGTACATTACTGGGCGGCGGATTGTTCGGGGTAGTTGGTATGATACTCGGTTGTCCGATATTAGCAGTTATTTATATAGTTGCAGGTAGAGCAATAAACAATAAGCTGCACGATAAGAATTACGATATAGTAGCAGAAAAGACTTTTAACGAGCTAATGCAGGAAAAAAATGTGCAAAAGTAATGTAAAAGCGTGCAGAGTTGACAATATAACTTTTATATGTTATTATATTAGCGCACTAAAGTGAATTTTGATAAAGGAAGCTCCGATTAATGAAGAAAAATATAAAAATTACTCCTGAGGGCACCAGAGATCTGCTCTTTGAGGAATGTACATCGTACAAGGCGATAACTGGCGAGATAAAGAAGGTATTTAAATCAAGAGGCTTTGAAGAAGTTATCACGCCCTGCCTTGAATTTTATGATCTTTTCACAATGGAAAACAGCGCAATAAGGCAGGACGCAATGTTTAAACTGACTGATATGCGTGGCAGGCTTATGGCTATCAGGCCTGACTCTACCCTGCCTATTGCTCGTTTGATTTCTACAAGATTAAAGAATACCGTAAATCCAATAAGACTTTTTTACAATCAACGCTTTTACAGGAACAATCCCGGATTAAGGGGTAGCAGCAACGAGGTAATGCAGGCAGGCATAGAGCTTGTCAATATAGGCGGTTTTAAAGCTGACCTTGAGGTCATCACGACTGCCGTTGAGGCATTATCCGCAAATATCGCAGATTTCAGAATTGAGATAGGCCATGCAGGATTTTTCAGTGCAATAATAAAAAGGCTTGACGCCAGCGATGACGTAAAAGAAGATATAAAAATAGCAATTAAGTCAAAGAATTATTCTGCCCTTAATATGATACTTGATACATTAAGGCAATCTGCGGCTGTTAAAGCATTACGCAGTTTACCCAGGTTATTCGGCGGAGAAGAAATATTTGAGCTTACCTCGCCTATCTGCATTTGCAGTGAGGTTGAAGAATACCTAGGATACCTTAAGACGGTATACCATGCGCTGTGTGAGTACGGACTTAAAGATAAGCTAACGCTTGACTTGGGGCTTGTACAGGAGAATGATTACTATACAGGCATAGTATTCAGCGGATACATAGAGGGCGCAGGCAATGCCGTTATGGTCGGTGGCAGATATGATAAGCTGCTGGGCAACTTCGGCTGCGATATGCCTGCGGCAGGTTTTGGTATTGACGTAGATGAGCTTACAAGAGTAGTTATAGACAAAAAAGGTTGCGAGCATATAAAAAGTGCGGACGTACTTGTTCATGGCATTGACGGCTATGAGATAAAAGCGGTTAAATATGCGCAAAAGCTTACAGCAAACGGAACAAACTGTGAAAACAGCGTGTTTGACAGCATAGAAAATGCCAAAAAGTATGCAACGGATAAGAAAATCAGGCAACTGTGCATTGTCGGCAGTGAAATTGAAATTATAGATTTATGATATGAGGTAAATATGAAACCATTACGCATTGCTCTGACAAAGGGCAGATTGGAAAAGAAAACGGTCGAACTTTTTGAGGAAATAGGCTACGACTGCTACAATGTCAAAAATAAGGGCAGAAGGCTTATTTTACCTATAGGCAACGGCGATATAGAGGTAGTGCTTGCTAAGGCGGCGGATGTTATAACATACGTTGAAAACGGTGTTTGTGATTTGGGTGTAGTCGGCAAGGACACTATACTTGAAAACGGAAGCTCGTTTTTTGAGCTTCTGGACTTGGGCTTCGGTAAATGCAGATTTGCCCTTGCGGGTAAAAAAGACGTTGATTTTTTCGCAGGGCATAGAGTAAAGACCGTTGCATCAAAGTACCCTAAGGTAACACGTACATTCTTTGAAAGCAAGGGTATGGACGTTAAGATAATCAAGATAGAGGGTTCTGTAGAGCTTGCGCCGCTTGTAGGGCTTGCCGATGCAATAGTTGATATAGTTGAAACAGGCTCTACCTTAAAGGAAAACGGACTGGAAATAATAGAGGACGTTTTACCGGTTTCCGCACGGCTTATAGCCAACACCGCAAGCCTTAAATTAAGAAAATCAGAGATAGAGGGCTTAGCGGACAGAATAGAGGACGCAATAAAAGAAAAATAAAAATTTGCACATATGCAAACGGAGTTGATATAAATGATACATATTGTTAAGGCGGACGGCAAGGCCGAGAATGACTTTATTGCCGATTTAAGAGCAAGAAGTAACGATAACGGTAAGAGTGTTACGGCTACCGTTAGTGAAATAATAGAAAACGTAAGATTAAACGGAGATAAGGCCGTAGATGAATACACAATCAAGTTTGACGGACAGCTTCCGGCAGAAAGAGAAATCACAAGAGAAGAAATAGAGAAAGCCATGCAGCAGTGCGACCCTGATTTTATCAGCGCACTTAATAATGCCGCAGAAAAAATTGCGGACTTCCATAAAAGGCAGGTTCAGCAAAGCTGGTTTACAGCTAAAGAGGACGGCGTTATGCTCGGTCAGCGTATAAGAGGCTTAAAAAGGGTAGGTATTTATGTTCCGGGCGGCACGGCGGCATATCCGTCATCTGTGCTTATGAATGCTATTCCTGCTAAAATAGCCGGTGTAGGTGAGATAGTAATGGTGACGCCTCCGCTTAAAAACGGTAAGGCTAATCCCGATATACTTGCAGCGGCACATATAGCCGGTGTTGACAGAGTGTTCCTTATGGGCGGAGCACAGGCTGTTGCGGCTTTGGTATACGGTACACAGACCGTACCTAAGGTTGATAAGATAGTAGGACCGGGTAATATCTTTGTTGCAACGGCAAAAAGGTTATTATACGGTATAGTTGATATAGACATGATAGCAGGACCGAGTGAAATACTGATAATAGCTGATGATACCGCAAAGCCTGATTTTGTTGCCGCAGACCTGATGTCACAGGCAGAGCATGACAGGCTTGCATCAGCTATACTGCTTACTACCAGTGAAGCACTTGCAAACAATGTGGTAACAGAGCTTGAAAAGCAAATACAAAGCCTTTCAAGAGCTGATATCATCAGAGAATCACTTGAAAATTACGGAGTAATAATAATTTGCCGCAATGTAGATGAGGCGGTAAGCTTTGCCAATGAGCTAGCACCTGAGCATCTGGAGGTTTGCCTCAATAATCCTATGGAGTATATCGGTAGGCTTGACAATGCAGGCTCGGTATTTTTGGGTAATTATTCGCCTGAGCCTTTGGGTGATTATCTGGCCGGCCCCAACCATGTTTTACCTACAAGCGGTACGGCAAGATTTTTCTCGCCGCTTTCCGTGGATAGCTTTGTTAAAAAATCAAGCTTCATATATTATACGGAGGATGCCCTCAGACGTGAAAAAGACGATATAATTAAGATGGCAGAAACCGAGGGATTAACTGCCCATGCGGGTTCGATTAAGGTGAGGTTTTAACAATATGTACCGGCTTAATAAAAAGATAAGAGAGCTTGAACCGTATAAGCCGATTTCAGGCTCATATAAAATAAGACTTGATGCAAATGAGTCTTGCTTCAATATGCCTCAGGATATACTTAGCGATATATTGAAAACTGTCGAAAATACGGCATTTAACAGATATCCTGACCCTACGGCGCAAAAGCTTACTAAGGCATTTGCAGATTACTACGGCATAAGTGCAGACTATGTAACGGCAGGCAACGGGTCAGATGAGCTTATCAGCGTTCTTATGATGTCGTTTTTGATGCGTGGGGATAAGATAGTAACGGTTGCACCGGACTTTTCCATGTACTCATTTTATGCTTCAATATGTGAAGCAGAGTGTATAACGTATAAGAAGCGTGACGACCTTACGATAGATGTAGATGAGCTTATAAAGACCGTGAATGAGAGTAAAGCGGCAATGCTGATATTCTCTAATCCGTGTAACCCTACTTCAAGAGGCTTGACTATAGATGAGATAAAAAGACTTATACGTTCTGTGGATACTCTTGTGGTGCTTGATGAGGCATATATGGATTTTTGGGAACAGTCACTGCTTAAAGAGGCACATGAGTTTGACAACCTTATAATACTGCGCACCGCATCAAAGGCTGTCGGAGCGGCGGCTATACGACTTGGTTTTGCGATAGCCAATCCTACTTTGACTAAGGCGATACGTGCCGTAAAATCACCGTATAATGTAAACTCGCTTACTCAGGCGATAGGCACTATAATTTTTGAGAATAAGGAATATCTAAGTAAGGTAAGAGATGAGATAATAAGGTTAAGAGAACAGCTTGCCGATGGGCTAAAAAAGCTTGAACAAAGATATCCCGATAAAATGAAGATAATAGACGGAAATTCCAATTTCGTATTCATAAGGACGGATTTGGGACGCAGAATATACGAATATTTACTGACCCGCTCTATAGCCATTCGCTTTATGGGCGATTATATACGGATAACGGCAGGAACACAGCAGGAAAACACAGAACTGTTAAAGTGCTTGAACGACTTTTTTGTGTCGGAGGAAATATAAATGACGAGTATATCAAGAAAAACCAAAGAAACCGATATAACAGCCGAGCTGGAGCTTTACGGTGGAGATGTTGATATTAGCACAGGCGTGGGATTTTTTGATCATATGCTTACGGCGTTTGCAGTGCATGGCGGTTTCGGACTAAAATTAAATGCCATAGGCGATTTGAATGTAGACTGTCATCATACCGTAGAGGATGCCGGCATAGTGCTTGGTAAAGCGTTTGCACAGGCCTTGGGCGATAAATCGGGAATAGAGCGCTACGGTACGTTCTTCATTCCCATGGACGAAAGCTTGGCAATGGCGTCTGTTGATATCAGCGGCCGACCCTTCCTTGTTTTTGAAGCGGAGTTTCCGCAAGAAAGGGTAGGGGATTTTGATACCTGTATGACTGAGGAGTTTTTCAGAGCATTTGCCTTCAATGCAGGTATAACGTTGCACCTTAAGATAGAGTACGGCAAAAATTCACACCATATGATAGAGGCAATGTTTAAGGCGGCGGCACACGCAATGAAGGCTGCGGTAGCAAGAAGAAGCGACGGTGCGTTGCTCTCGACAAAAGGTTCATTGTAATATTAATGAAAATCATGGTCAGTCTATATTGTTTAGTTTGTGAATAAAATGTAGCGAGAGGATAATTTTATGAAGATTTTTCCTGCAATAGATATAAAAGACGGAAAGTGTGTCAGACTTTTTAAGGGCGATTTTTCAACGGTACATAAAGTTGCGGAAAGTCCGATAGAAACAGCAAAAAGCTTTGAGCAATGCGGTGCAGAGTGGATACATATGGTAGACCTTGACGGCGCAAAGGACGGAAAAAGGGTAAACTCACAGGTATTCATTGATGTGCGCAAAAGCGTAAATATAAAGATAGAGCTTGGCGGCGGAATACGTGATATGGACGCCGTTGATTATTATCTACAAAACGGTATCGACAGGGTAATACTCGGCTCTGCCGCAGTTAAAAAGCCTGATTTTGTCAAAGAGGCCGTAGAAAAATACGGTGAAAGAATCGCTGTAGGAATAGACGCTAAGGACGGCATGGTAATGGCTGAGGGATGGCTGGATGTTTCACAGGTGCATTTTACAGAGCTTGCCGTGCAGATGGAGAAAATAGGAGTTAAAACTATTATTTTCACAGATATCTCTAAAGACGGTATGCTGTCAGGGCCAAATTTAAAACAGCTTGAAGAGCTTAAAAATACCGTTAGCTGTAATATTACAGCCAGCGGCGGAATATCTTGCATAGATGATATAGTTGCTCTCAGAGAACTTGGCGTGTACGGTGCTATATGCGGTAAGTCCATATATTCCGGTAAGCTTGATCTTAAAGAGGCTATTGCACGTTCAAGGACTGTACCTAATGATGAATTTTTAGAAAAGTTTTTTAAAAAAGGCGAGCTTATCCCAACTATAATACAGGAGTACGGTACAAAAGAGGTACTTATGCTTGCCTATATGAATAGAGAATCTCTGAAAAAAACCTACGAAACAGGTTATACGTGGTTCTATAGCAGGTCACGTCAAGAACTGTGGAATAAGGGCGCAACGTCAGGACATCTTCAACGGGTAATAGAAATGTACACGGACTGTGATGACGATACATTGCTTATAACAGTTGAACAGACTGGTGCGGCGTGCCATACAGGAAACCACAGCTGCTTTTATACTAAAATAGATTGATTAAAGGGGAATATCTATGGATAACGTTTTACAGGCCTTATATGATACGATTGTTGAAAGGCGTAATAACCCACAGGAGGGTTCTTATACTTGCTATTTATTTGATAAGGGTATAGATAAAATACTAAAAAAATGCGGTGAAGAATGCAGCGAAACCATTATTGCTGCCAAAAACGGGGATAATGCAGAAACAGTACTTGAAATCTCTGATCTTATCTATCATCTCATGGTTATGATGGTAAACCAAAACATACAGCTTGACGAAGTTTTGGCGGAACTGGATAAACGCAGTAATAAGACAGGAAATCTTAAAAAATTTCATCAGGTAGATAAAAATACATAATAATCTGTAAATAAACCACGATTTATGTTTATTTTTAATATAAAAACAATTATGTTGCGTAAAAATGAAATAAATATTAAGAAATAATTTCTTATATCTTGACTTAATTTGAAATATATGCTATGATAAACCAAATACTTTGTTGCTGTAATTCACCATTTTATAGGTGAAATTAAGTACTAAATATAGTTTAAGATTCTAAATAAACGGAGGCGTTGTTAATGAATAATAATTACAATGGTATGCCGCAACAGCCGCAACAGCCGCAATATCAACAGCCCCAGCAACCACAATATCAACAGCCCGTACAGCCATATGTTCAGTACCCACAGCCTGTACAGCCTATGCAACCTGCACAGCAAATGTATCAGCAGGTAATCATGCAGCCGATGATAGCTATTGATAGCCGTTCAAAGGGACTTGGCACTGCGTCACTTGTGCTTGGTATTATCAGTGTAGTTACCTGTTGGCTTCCTGTTATTCCGGTTGTTTTAGCAGTTATTGGTTTAATTTGTTCAGTAAAAGCCCGTAACGGTATTCCTTACGGTATACCGGGAAGAGGTGTGGCAACGGCAGGATTGGTATTATCAATAATCGGTCTTGTATTTGGATCAATTTATCTTTGCTGTTATGCCTGTGCTTGTTCCAGTGCTTCAACAGTAGGATGGAATAACTATCGCTATTACAATGGTTAATATTTTTATGCAACTGTGTTATATAATATTTTAGTATTAATTTAGAGAATTTAAAATGAACGGCGGTATTCCGCAACAGCCTATGCAACCGCAACAAACTCAGTATCAGCAACCGTTACAGCCACAGTATGGACAGCAATTTGTGCAGTACGGTCAGCATATGCAACAGGTTATTAAATCTGCTGTTATGAAACCGATGACTGCTGTTGACCGTAAGGCGAAGCGTATGGGTATAGCTTCTCTTATTCTTGGTATTATTGGTATTGTCTTCTGTTGGATTCTTGTTATTTCTCTGATTACAGGAATTATTGGCATAGTGCTTTCAGTTAAAGCCCGTAACAGTATTCCGGTGGGAGCACCCGGTAGAGGTATAGCAACAGCCGGTTTGGTACTTTCGATAATAGGTATTGTGTTAGGAGTAATTTTTATTTTCTATTTTGCCTATGCTTGTTATCATCTTCCGGAAATAGATGTGGATGACCCTGATTTGCATCATCACCATTTTTTTGATGATGATTAATGTGTTTATTTCGGATATGTTACGTATTTTTTATCTCATTTTGGAGGATTTAAAATGGATAACAATAATAACGGCGGTATTCCGCAACAACCGCAAGACCGGCAACCGATACAGCCACCGCAAGGTCAGCAGAATGTTCAATATGCTCTTCCGGTGATTATGCAACCAACGGTTAATGTTGATGTCAAAGCATATAGATTAGCTACAGCATCGCTTTTTATCGGAATTATCGGCTTATTTTTCTTTTGGGCTCCTGTAATTCCTATAGCTTTGGCAATTATCAGCTTGGTGCTTTCCGGAAAAGCTCGCAAAGTTCTTCCGATAGGGGCACCCGGCAGAAGTATGGCAACAGCCGGTATGGTAATTTCTATAATAAGTATTGTATTGGGTTCGATTAGCCTATTGATTTTTATTGGCAATTATTCTAATGTTCCTCCTGTTGACGATGATTACTACGAATGGTGACAGTAAGTGTGCTTGAATTAATTGAAGCTACATATTTTATCTGATTATAGGAGAATCAAGAAATGGAGAACAATTATAACGGTAATGCTCAGCAACCGATGCAACCGAAAGATACTCAGCCTGTAGTAACGGGTAAAACGGTTACTATTGATGCGAAAGCACTTAAACGTGCTTCGGCATCACTGATTCTCGGACTTATAAGTGTATTAACTTTTTGGATACCTCTTGTGCCGAACATTTTAGCTATTATTTCTATAGTATATTCTGTAAAGGCTCGAAAAGCTATACCGAAGGGTTTACTCGGCAGAGGTATGGCGATGACAGGCAGAATACTGGCGATATGGGGATTTGTATTTGCAATATTCATTTTTTTAGGTTATCTTCAAATGCTGCAAATTATATCATTTTTCTTATCGCCTGAGTTTATCTTAACTTGGTGCAAAGCAATGGGTTAAAGTACATTGCTTTACATATATTTTCAATTTAGTTTTAGGAGGGTTTTAAGATGGATAACAATTATAACAACGGCAATTATCAGCAGCCGGCTCAGCCACAGTACGGTCAGCCAATGCAGCCACAGTATCAGGCTCCTATGGGTCAGCCACCTATGGCACCAATGAATGGCGGTGACGGTTCAGCTGCTACTATCGCTTTAATTTGCGGTATAGTTGGTCTTGTTGGCGGTCTTTTAGGTTCTTTTATTCATTGGATAGTACTTGTTATTGCTATAGTAGTTTCAGTTGTAGGTATTATCTTTGGTGTTAAGGGCCGTAACGCATTGCCGGTGGGTATGCCGGGCAGAGGCAAGGCTACAGCAGGTCTTGTTCTTGGAATAATCGGTATCGTTCTTGCAGCTATCAACATCGCTTGTGTTGCCTGTGCTTACTGTGCACTTAAGTCAGCAGCTGACAGCCTTGGCAGCGTTGATTGGAGCTCATACGTAAATTAAGCATTTGCTATTTTGCTGATTTTGGCAGTGTACCGTCTTTATAATAAAAAAGCACGGTACCTGCCTAAAATTTTTTAACGGTATTATGATAAATTTGGATAAAGAACACGCCGCTGTGTGCTTTTTATCGAAGTTTATTATTGGGAGGAAGTTGCTTATGTTGCCAACCATAAATGTATTGGGTAAAGAGATGAGTATGTATATGCTCAGCGGCGTTCTCGGTGCATTATTAAGCGGATTTGTTATGTACCTTATGGTGCGTGACAGAGATGACATAAGAAAAGATCAGTTGCTTCATATTGCTCTTGCGGCCTTTGCCGGCTTATTTGTAGGGGCGCATATTCTCTATGGAATTACCAATTATAAGAAGATAATATGGGTTTTCGGCCACCTATCGATAGTTACTGAATCGTTTGATAATCTATTCTTTGTGCTCAATGACATCTTTGGCGGAATGGTATTCTACGGTGGACTTTTTGGAGGAATTATCGGCGGATATTTGTATGTAAAGTGTATGAAGCTTGATTTTTGGGAGTATATGGATATATTTGTTCCTGTTATTCCTCTTATGCACGCCTTTGGCAGAATAGGATGCTTTATGAGCGGTTGCTGTTACGGTATAGAGAGTGAGTTCGGATTTGTATATCACAATTCCATTGTTGCTGAGGCTAACGGTGTACGCAGATTACCTGTACAGCTTATAGAATGTATAATAAATCTTATAATAGTTATTGTGCTTATAAAGATATCTCAGCGTGGTATAAAGAAAGCTAAAATACTGTGGGTTTACGGTATATTATACTCTATAGTAAGATTTACACTCGAATTTTTCAGAGGCGACCTTATCAGAGGCATTCATTTTGGACTGTCTACTTCACAGTGGATAAGCATAGTGTTCTTTACCGTATCAGTTATCATGCTTATTAAATTAAGCAGTAAAAAGGACGATATTATGTCGAGTTGTGAAAAAGCAGTGGCTTAAGTGAGGTTTTAGTATGAAAATAGGCATATCGACAGCGTGTATGTATCCTATGCTTACCGAAAGATCTCTGGAGCTTATGCAAAGCTTGGGATATGATGTGTTTGAGATTTTCGTAAATTCTTTTTCAGAGGTTGAACACGGTTATATTGACACTATAAAATCTATGCTGAAAGATAACGGAAGCACGCTTATTTCATTGCATCCGTTTATATCAGGTGATGAACCGTATCTTTTGTTTTCAAATTATTACAGAAGATTTGTTGATTCCGTAGATTTTTACGATAGATTTTTTAAATGTGCGGCATTTTGGGGTGCTAAGTACGTTATACTGCACGGTGATAGACGTACAAGCATTAACGGTATATCGGATGTTGAATATTTTGAGCGATTTGCAATTCTGGCAAAACGTGCGCAAAGCTTTGGTGTGATGCTTCTGCAAGAAAACGTAAACGCTTACCGTAGCCAAAGCGTTGACTTTATAGCTAAAATGAAGGATTACTTGGGTGATATAGCACTATTTAATTTAGATGTAAAGCAAACCATTCGTGCAGGTCAGGATTTAAAGCAAATGTGCCTTGCGATGGGCGGAAATTTACGTAATGTGCATATAAGCGATAATTTACCGGGAGAGGATTGCCTTTTGCCCGGACTTGGAAATATGGATTATAAGGCGTTTTTTGAACTGCTTAAAAGCGTTAAATATGACGGTGCCTGCCTTATAGAGGTGTACAGCCGTAATATTACCGATAATGCGCAACTGATAAAATCAGGAAAATATCTTGAAAGTTTTATTTGAATAGTTTTAGTATTCGGGCAAATATTATATTTATTATAAAATTTACTAAATGTTTTGTAAGGGAGCTGCATAAGATGAGCAAAACTTTGGCAACTAAGAGAAACGGTAAAATTGAATTTTTAAGATTTATATTTTGTATGTCGGTGCTTTTATTTCATTTCAATCAGTACATTATGGACAAGCTTTCATTCAGCAATAAAGGAAAGATTACATTCTTCAGTCACGGTGCTATTGCGGTTGAATTTTTCTTTTTTGTTTCCGGCTATTTAATGGCTAAAAGTATATTTAAGAGAATTGATACTCCCTGTAATAGCAGAGAGCTGTCAAAGGACTATGTTTCTTTCATATATCACAAGTATATGTCGGTTTTTCCGCAAAATGCGGTTGCGTTTGTTATAACCTGTGTAGCCTTTCTGCTTTATGAATTTAATAAGAAAAGTAGTGTACTTTTGTATATATTCTCGGCTATTCCTAATTTTCTTATGATTGATATAACAGGCATACGTTACAGAAGACCTAACGGAGTAAACTGGTATATTTCTGCAATGCTTATAGCAATGATGATAATTTATCCTCTGTGCAAGAAATTCTATTATACTTTTACCAGATATTTTGCTCCGCTTAGTGCTATATTGATTTTGGGCTGGCTTACTTATACACAGTCAAACCTGACATCTCCGCATACGTGGCTGGGTCTGTGTTTTACAGGACTTATAAGGGCTATTGCAGAGATATCATTAGGTACCACTTGCTTTGAGATAAGCAGATATATTCAGAGTATCGACCTTGATAAGGGTAAGAGAATTCTGCTTACTTTGCTGGAAATAGGAACTTTTGCGATTATATGTTTGTATATTGTAAGTGATTTATCTAAAAAATACGATGCTATGATAGCAATGCTTCTGTTTGTATTGGTATTTTTAGCGTTTAGCGGAGTTAGTTACGGTTCCGGCCTGTTTAACAATAAGCTATGCTATTTCTTAGGAAAAACCAGCTTGCCTATTTATCTTAGCCACAGTGCCGCTATTTATATTGTAAGAAATAATATGGCAGACAGCCGAACATTAGTAAAGCTTGCGGCTGTTTTGGCGTTTACCGCTATTATATCCGTATTTGTTTACTTTGGCGGTATGATTTTAAGTAAACTGTTTTCATCAGGTAGTGCAAAAACAACAAAATAAATTACAAAAATCCCCCTAATGCCGATATAAATTCTGCATTAAGGGGAATATCTTTTATTTCGGAAATATTATACTTATTTTAGTGCCATGCTCAAGTACGCTCTCAATATCTATAGTGGCCTTATGATATGCGGCACCATGCTTTACTATCGAAAGCCCCAGTCCTGTACCGCCCAATTCCTTTGAGTGACTTTTGTCTACTCTGTAGAAGCGTTCAAATATACGCTGAAGCTCAGATGACGGGATTCCTATGCCCGTGTCTGCAACACTCAGGGTAACATTTTCGTCTGATTCTTCTATGGTGATATATACTTTACCGTCAGGAATATTATACTTGACTGCATTATCGCACAGATTATACACTATATCGTTTAAAATGCGTTCTGAGCCGTTTATTGTTGTATGCTCACCTCTTATTGAAAATGTTATATTCTTAATTTCTGCGGCGTTTTCAAGCCGTTTAATGATACCTGAGCAGACATCATACAGGTCCACTTGGGTATTATTTTCTTTAATAGTGCTGTTATCAAGCTGAGAAAGCTTTATAATATCGCCCACAAGCGATATAAGCCGTTGCGCCTCGTCATAAATTTTACCTGAAAAACGCTGTACGTCCTCAGGTGCAACCATACTCTGACTCATAATCTCTGCATATCCGGAGATAGATGTCAGCGGGGTTTTTAGTTCATGAGATACATTTGCGGTAAACTCCTGCCTTAGCTTATCTATTTGAGCGTGTTCTTCATTCAGCTCACACAGTTGCTTGTGAATTTGTTTATTTTGATCTTTTATGCGCTGTATAAGAGGTTGCAATTCAACGTAAACATCTCGCTCATCCGGAGTTTCCAAATCAATTTTATTTATAGGATCGGTAATTTTACTGGATAATGTAAACGCTATTAGAATTGAAATCAAAATTACGATATTGAAAACAGCGATGATCGTATAAAAAAGCTCAGATAAAAGCTCTGAAAAAGAAGACTTGGTTTTATAAGCGTATACCTTATATGAGTGCCCGTTGTTTAAATCAATATTAAATCCGCTATCGCCTGCGTTTACTATTACATTATCCGGCGCATTTATCTGATATGTTATTTTTAAATTTTCGTCTGCGATTACTACGTAAGTATTTGGTGATAATTCAATATCGTCTATAAAATCAATGCCGAATTTATTTATACCAGAAGCAATAAATCTGGCGTCGTTGTTGGCATATTCTTTATCTCGATCAGAGCAATATCCGTATAATACCGTAAAAACAGCAAGAAAGCAAAGGGTAAATACCGCCATAGACAGCACAAAGGTAAGTTTAAAAAGCTTAGCTTTCATCGCTGTTACCTCCAATTTTATAGCCTATTCCACGCACGGTTTCTATTAAATCGCCTGCCTCGCCAAGCTTCTGACGTAATGTTCTTATATGAACGTCTACGGTACGGCTTTCGCCGTCAAAGTCGTATCCCCATATCTCATTCAAAAGCTTATCACGTGTAAGAACAACGCCGCGGTTATTCAGCAGATAACACAGCATAGAAAACTCCTTATATGTAAGGTTTACATCCTTACCGTCTACACGGACGATGTGCTTAGAGGTGCAGACATACAGCTTGCCTATACGGTAATCGTCATCACTTTTACTCTCTTCAGTACGGCGTAAAAGTGCCTTGACCCTTGCGACAAGTTCCAGCATACCGAACGGCTTGGTTATATAATCGTCAGCACCGTTGTCAAGCCCTATTACCTTGTCAAATTCTCCGGATTTAGCTGTAACTATTATGATTGGTATCTTGCGAGTAGAGCTTGATGAACGTAGCTTTTTAAGTATAGTCATACCGTCCTCTTGCGGTAACATGAGGTCAAGCAGAATGAGCGACGGTAACTGCTCGTTTATAGCTTTCCAAAATTCCGACGGGCGAGAAAAGCCAACTGCGTCAAGTCCACTGTTTATCAATGTATATGTGACCAGTTCACGGATATTGGCGTCATCCTCTATAAGGTATATCATAATTTGCACCTCTTGGATTTTACTTATATTATAATAGTAACATGATATTAAAAGGATGTCAAGTGCATAAATTATCTTAACTAAGTTATTATGAGTGGATTTACAATTCTAAAAATTTATTTTAAAATAGAGTACTAATTTTACTGAAATTTAATGTTGATGTAATAACATCCGTAAATTCGTTGAAAATATAATGCTTAGTTACTATAAAAATATTAGTAAAATAGTTTTTGCGTAATACTTGAATTTTTGTGTAGAAAATGGTAAAATCACAGTAATTAAAAATAAGGGTGTGATACCTTTGCGAAGAATTATTTGCTTGCTGCTTAGCTTTTGCATTTTGTTTATATCATCATTATCCGTAGTTTTTGCGCTGGAGGAAGGCGATAAATTACCGTCAGGCATTGCATTTGATGAGCTTGAGGACAAAATAGATGAATATGTTTCGGCCCATAAAGATGCAACTGCGGCTATGTCTGTAGCTGTCTTTAACAAAAATGAGATTATCACTCAAAAGTACTACGGTTATGCGGATATTGAGAATAATATACAAAACGATATGGGTACTGTAATGGAGTGGGGTTCTTGCTCTAAGATACTTGTTTGGGTAAGCGTTATGCAGTTGGTTGAAATAGGTAAAATTGACTTGGACGAAAATATATTTGCTTATTTGCCGTCGCATTTTTTAACTAAGCTTAAATATGACGATGCGATAACCATGCGTAACCTAATGCACCATAACGCAGGTTGGCAGGATGTTATAACGGATATAATGATAAAACCGGAAAATGCTCTTGACTATCATTATAATTTAGAGCAGGCATTGCGTGAAACCGAGCCTGAACAAATATACAGACCGGGTGAAGTTACAGCTTATTCAAACTGGGGTGCGGCGTTGGCGGCTTATATTGTTGAATGTGTTACAAAAACAGACTTTTCACAATATGTGTATAATCATATTTTCAGAAGGCTTGGTATGGATGAAACATCATTGAGCGTAGATTTGACCGATAATATGTGGGTCGAGGAAAGACGCCATCTGCTTAAGTGCTATGAAGAAGTTGACGGAGAAAACCGGCCGCTTGGTGAAAGCTTCTATTATATTCCATTGTATCCTGCCGGGATGTGTACCGGTACATTGGCTGATTTTATTAAGTTTGCACAGGCTCTTATACCTCAGGAAGGAGCTAAAACACGGCTGTTCAAATATAGCAGTTCACTTAAAAAGCTTTTTTCGGTGACTGATTTTATGGAGGATAACACACTCCCACGGTTTGCATACGGAATGTTAGCAATGAATTACGGGAAAACCGTATACGGACATTCAGGAAATACATTGGGATGCTCCAGTACGCTTCTTATAGAGCCTGAAAGCGGTATTGGCGCTGTTGTTATGACTAATCAAAGCCAAGAAGTATATTACAATAGGCTTATGCTTCAGGATTTGGTTTTCGGAAAATATAATACGGAAAAAAGTGAGAATATATCCGATAAACTGAAAGAAGGCTATTATCTTAATCTTAGAACCTGCACAGACGGGCCGCTTAAGCTTTATAGTTTATTCAGTTTGATGAAAATTGAGCAAACCGGAGATTATACATATAGTGATATTAAATCTGATTATACATTTGAGCAAATAAGTGAACATAATTTAGTTACAAATGAAGGTCTTGCAGTACATTATTATAACGATGGGGAAAAGGATATACTGCAAATGCCCGTATCAGACTGTGTAAGAGTGAGTGCCTTTTATGTCTTTGCATCATATGGCTTGCTTGTGCTGTTCTTTGCACTCGGAATAT
Organism: Acutalibacteraceae bacterium; assembly: GCA_051881075.1. Classification (GTDB taxonomy): domain Bacteria; phylum Bacillota; class Clostridia; order Oscillospirales; family Acutalibacteraceae; genus RUG14223. The sequence goes on from JBJEPE010000004.1 coordinate 30,134, forward strand.
ACGGTGCAGATGTATTGATAATGTTCATTATAAGTACTGTAAAAAGCAGAAAGACTTCAATTTTCGAGGTCATAAGAATGGTATGTTCACTTGCTATGCTGATTGTACCATTGAATACCGTATTCTGTTTTGTAAGGCTTGTTGACTATGATATTAACATGGGACAACTAAGAACGGCGGCGATAATCAACTTTGCATCTATGATAATTATATTGTTATCTGCGATAATTACCGGAATATTCTTTAAGAAATTGCCAAAGCGTAAGCATGGCAGAAAGGCGTTTATAGCAACAGCCGTATGCGGATTATGTATGGTGCTTATAATGCTGTACTTTGATTTATACGTTTTTTGGTGATAAAAATAACCACTGTAAGACCCGTTTACAGTGGTTTTTGCTTTTTATCAACACCCAAATACTTCACGTGCGATGTCTACTGAGCATTTGGCATTTTCTGAGTAATAATCAGCGCCTATGGATTTGGCGTAATCTTCGGTAACTACTGCACCGCCGACCATTACCTTGCAGTCAACGTTGTTTTCTCTGAGCAAACGTATGGCTTCTTCCATAGACTTTAGTGTAGTAGTCATAAGCGCTGAAAGTCCGACAAGTTTTATGTCAAGCTCAATAGCTGTACGCACTATCTTCATGCTGTCAACGTCCTTGCCGAGGTCAATTACAGTATATCCGTAGTTTTCAAGCAAAACTTTAACTATATTTTTGCCTATGTCATGGATATCTCCCTTAACAGTTGCAAGAATAATTTTTCCTTTGCTTATACTGCCCGACGACGTAGCCGAAAGATGCTTTTTGATTACGTCAAATGCCGCTTGTGCCGTAGTGGCCGACATAATAAGTTGCGGTAGAAATGTTTTGCCGCTCTCAAAATCTGCTCCTACCTTATCAAGTGCGGGAATAAGATACATATCAACTATTTGCATTGAGTCGGTCGTTTCAAGCATTTGCTGTGTAAGCTGTGCCGCCTCAGTCTTATATCCTCCTATGATTGCGGAGGTTAAATCTATACTGGAAGTATTAGTAGGTTTGTTTATTACAGTATTGCTTATGTTTGCATATGAATTGATATATTCAATTGAGCCTGCGTCGCTGCCGTTAAGTACTCTGAAAGCTCTGACAGCAGACGCCATGGCGTTATCGTTTGGATTCATTATAGGTAAATCAAGACCAAGAGTCATTGCGGCGGTTAAAAATGTGCTGTTAAGTTTTTCTCTTGACGGTAAACCAAAGGAAATGTTTGAAACACCCAAAACAGTTTTACATTTGTATTTCTGTTTTATAGTGTGTAGAGCGTTCAAGGTTTCAAAAACGGCATCTTGCTCTGCTGATACGGTTAAGGTAAGACAATCAACGAAAATATCCTGTTCCGGAATACCTAATGCAGTTGCTCTTGATATGATTTTTTCTGCAATTTTTAAACGTTCAGCGCAGGTTTTGGGGATTCCGTTTTCATCAAGGGTGAGCGCAACTACAGCCGCACCGTATTTTTTAACAAGCGGTAGTATGCTGTTAAGTGATTCCTCTTTACCGTTTACAGAGTTTACTATGGCCTTACCGCTGTATCTTCTGAGTGTCGCCTCAATAACATCAGGTGATGAGGAATCTATCTGAATAGGAGCATCTACAACACATTGCAGTTCTTTAAGAACGTCAAGCATTAATGATTTTTCATCAACACCGGGTATTCCTACGTTGAGATCAAGTATTTCTGCACCTGCGTCAACCTGTTCTGTGGCTTGTCGCAGAATGTAATCTATGTTGTGATTTACAAGTGCTTCTTTGAGTATCTTTTTTCCTGTAGGGTTAAGCCGTTCTCCTATTATGGTAGGACGGTTAATAATTACAGTTTTAGTAGAACTGCACACGGCGCATGGTATGTCGTGTTTGTCTGTATTGGGAGATTTTGATGCAAGCTTATTAGATATTGCCCTGATAAAATCCGGTGTAGTACCGCAACATCCGCCTGTAATGCGAATGCCCAGTGGAATAAGGTCTGCGATTTGCTCAGCAAATTTTTCGGCTGTAATGCTATATGCACCTGTTTTAGGGTCAGGCAAACCTGCATTCGGCTTTACGACTATAGGCAGATATGTGTATTTTGAAAGCTCCTCGATAAGCGGATACATTTCATCTGCGCCAAGCGAGCAGTTTATACCCAAGGCATCAACACCGAGTCCTTGTAGTGTGAGAGCGGCGGCTGATACTGAGCAACCTGTAAATGTACGCATATTTTTTTCAAACGACATGGTACAGATTATAGGAAGATCGGAGTTTTCTTTGGCCGCAAGCACTGCCGCACGTATTTCTGTAAGGTCGGTCATGGTTTCAATTACTATCAGGTCGGCATCCTTGCCGGCGATTATCTGTTCTTTAAATACATCATATGCCTCATCAAAGCTGAAATATCCGGTAGGCTCTAGCAGTTGCCCTGTAGAGCCTACGTCAAGTGCAACAAGTGCGTTTGTTCCCTGACAGGCAGTACGCGCGTTTTTAACACCGGCGGTTACTAATTGTTCTACGCTGTAGGTGCTGTTTTTAATTTTACAGGCATTTGCTCCGAAAGTATTTGTATAAATAATGTCTGAGCCTGCATCAATAAATGACCTGTGAATAGCAATAATCGCATCAGGATTTGTTATATTCAGTTCTTCAGGCACTCCGTCTGTTTGTAGACCGCTTTTTTGAATAGCAGTACCCATACCGCCATCCAGTATTATAAAATTTTTTTGTAGCATTAGTTCTTTAAAGTTCATAGAATAACACCCCGGTGGGAAATAAATTTATAAGAGTTAAGATTAAATAAAAATTGAATTATTTAAATAATTATTGATTCTTTAAGCCGATAACTGCAATTACCGACTTTGATGGTACCATCATATAGCTTTCATTTACAAAAAGTCCTATATTTTTCTGAGTATTGAGTAAATCCGATAAGCTTTTTTGCATTAAAATATCAAAATCACCGTATCCGGGACTATAACGTGTTGTCATAGAAGCGTTGGGATACAACTTCTTTATCTCAAGCTCCGATAAGTCGCAAACCTGCTCTATAAGCGCACTTGCAAGGCTATCTGCCATAAGTGCCTTCTTCATATCTGTCAACTGTAATAATTTGATATATTTATCAACTTTGAAAGATATAGTACACGCCATCAAAATAATTTCGTTACAAGATAAAAGGTGATTTTTTATATCTTCTCCGCATAGATTTATTGATGTTCCATCAAGTAAAATTCCTTCTTCGCAGAAAGAGATACTATATTTTTTATAGCAATACATAGGGGAATATAAGGACAAAAGTTCTTTTTCTATTTCAGACATTTCGGACATAAGATCAAGTGTTTTTCCGCCTTTTACTCCCATATATCCAAGCGCTTCAAATTTATTTATTTTATCTATTTTAAACATTGTCATTTAAGTAAACCTGCTATGCTTTCTGTTATTTTTTTGGCAACGTATGGATTATTCATGGTATAAAGGTGTATTCCGTCCACTCCGCTTGACAGCAAATCAACTATTTGATCAACTGCATAAGCTATACCTGCGTCACGCAAGGCTTCGGGATTATTCTCGTATTTTTGCATAATTCTACTGAACTTTCTCGGTAAGCTTGCACCGCAAAGCGATACCATACGTTCTATCTGTTTGCGATTGGTAACCGGCATTATGCCTGCCTCGACAGGTACATTTATACCTGCGATAGCCAGTTTTTCTCTGAATCGATAAAAGCTCTCATTATCAAAGAATAGCTGAGATATCAGGTGACTTACGCCTGCATCAATTTTTTTCTTTAGATTTATAATGTCTGTTACGGCGTCCGGTGCCTCAAGGTGAGTTTCCGGATAGCAAGCGCCCATAATGCAAAAGTCGCCGTTTTCCTTTATGAATTTAACCAAGTCGCTGGCATATTTAAAGTCATTGGCAATAGGGTAGTCAGGGTTTACGTCACCCCTGAGTGCCAATATGTTGCTGATACCGTTAGCTTTAAATTCATCTAGGATTTTTAGAATGTCCTCTTTTGTGTTATTTATGCAGGTTAAATGAGCTACGGATTCTATGCCGTAGATTTCTCGGATATCTTTAGCAATTTTACAGGTGGAATGGGTGTTTTTACCGCCGCCTGCTCCGTACGTAACGCTGATGAAATCAGGGGATAGGCCTTGCAATTCATCTAATGTTCTGTAAATTGTTTCTATTGGGCTTGTTTTTTTAGGAGGAAAAATTTCAAATGAGAAAATAGGCTTTCCGTTTTCCTCTCTGTCAGAGATTTTCATATTTAAGCACCCCTTAAAAATCGATTAAAAAAGTCATTTAAATTATATTAAAACACATTTGTTCAATTAAATCAAGCGTAAAGCAGTGTATTTATTAAATAAATCCATGTTTATGGTAACATTATTTGAGAGAAAGCGATATCATATATGATGTGTAGTGAATATATGTGGTGACAAATATGTAACTTGTGATTACAATTTGCTTATATTACCTGATTAACAGCAAATAATGTATGAAAGTTTAAAAAAAATTTTAGAAATAGATTTACAAAAGTAAATTATTGTGATAGACTATATTAGTAAAAAAGGCGGAAGTATGCCCTTTTTTAGAAAACTGTAATCGCAAACAGTTTTCTAAGGTCGGTTTACATCTGCTGAATTATAATTTTTGAAAATGAAAGAAAGGAGTAGACGATAATGTTAAATTCTCACAATATCAAGCGTAGTATATTTTCTAGGCTTGGTAAATTGTGCGTTTCCGTATTGCTTGTGTTTTTACTCATGTTTGATACGGTTTCTACCGGAATAAAAGCATTTGCCTACGACAGTTACGATGGGTTTAATGACTCTGGAGGAATGGGAGTAAAGACCTCAAGTACTGATCCGAATGATGATTATATTTTCTATTTCGGAGGATCTTATAAGGAGGCTTTTCTTCAGAGAAGCGCACACTGGCTTAAATATACTCCAGAAAAGGAGCAATCTATAGCTGATGTGTTCAAGCTGAAGAAAAATTATAACAGTGAGACTGAAGAGTATGACGGTATGCAATATGCTTACTGCAGTGACGTAAGAATAGCATACAAGACGGATACTTACTTTAAACAGGTCACTCTTGAAGATGCAGTTGTAAATAACCTTGCGCACTTCTATAAGAGAACCGAGGGTGAGGTAGAGTACACACCTGAGGAGGCTATAGAGGTAGCGGAAAAAATCCGTGCAATAGTTTATAACTCATATCCGTTTATAAGCTTTGAAACAGATACAGAGAAAAGACCTATTTATGTTACAGGCGCACAGATAGACGCAAGTAACGAGGAGATACTGACAGCTTGGATAAGCAAAATGCCGGAAAACGTAAGAAGTCAATTTTATGATAACGGCAAACTTATGCTGACCATTGACGAGGCTACTCTTGCGTGTCAGCTTGCAATATGGCGTTACACAAATGAAGATTTCTTCACTGACGCAAAGCTGAGTAATGGAGATGAACCGCATTACTTTGGCTCTCAGGCAATATCAACTTTGGAAAAAGGTGAAATTACTGACTTTGAGTCACATAATTCACGCGGTATATATTATTCAAACTCCAGTGGTACAGGAAAATACGTTTATGGCGATTATACATTTAAAGATGGGTATACTTACTTTAATAATGTAAGCAAGAATGTCAAAACCATATATGATTGGCTTACTTCTCTTGACGGAATGAAATCTCAAATGACCGATGTTCGTATGAAATCGTCCGCAAAGATTTCTAAGAACGAAATGGTTATTAAGTTTAAATTCCTTGACTATTCAAGCGGAAAAGAAATCATAATTGACAGCAGTGATTTTGATGTATCACTTGAAGCATACGATAAGGACAAGACGCCGATTACAGGTATTGTATATACATTCAACGGATCTCAAAAGGATAAGAATGGATATTACTCAATATCTGTAAGACTAGATCAGAATGAAAATATAGAAACCGTAAATCTCTCTTTACAGCAAAAGAGCAACACCTACGATGATGTTTTCTTCTATCTTCCTATAGTTGGTGCTAATGCGGCACAATGCTTCGTAAGCCCAGGTATAAGCAAGAGCGGCGGTATTGCATCAATATCCTATAAGAAAGAGAATGTAAACAGAGAAATAGAGCTGTATAAGGAATATAAAAACGAGGAATATAACTTGTCCATGCCGATAAGCGGTGCTGTGTTTGATTTGTATAAGCAAGTCGGCCGTACACCTAATGTTGACGAGGATATCCTTATAGAGGCAAATCTAATAACAGGTGAAAACGGCAAGATCGAATATAGCGGTCTTGAGAAGGGTGCAACATATTACTTTGTTGAAACACAAGCAGCTCCCGGATATATAACACCGTCACCTGACAACAATGAGAATATATTTGTTGTTGATGAAAACGGAAAAGTTACAGTCGTTAATGATATTGACGGTCAGTATAATGTGCGATTAGTCAAGACAGAGGGTGGCAAGTCAAAGAAAGTTCCGGATGCAGTATTTGAGCTGTACCGACAAAACGGTAGCTTCTGCGATAAGGAAATAGACTCAGCGGGAGATTATATTCATGACGAAAACGATGATTTGTTCCTTGGTACATTCACTACTAATGATATCGGTGAAATAACGGTTGAGAATTTACCGTTCGGTACTTACTATTTTGTAGAAATAGAAGCACCATATATATATAATCTGAACAAGACTCCTCATATTTTTGTTATTGACGCAGATACAAATAGAGACTCAGAGAATTATATAGAATCGATAACAGTAGAGAATATATTAGTGCTGGCAAAGCTTGAACTTACAAAGCTTGACAGCGTTAAATATATGTACAACGGTCAAGAGATCGATATGCCAATAAGCAATGTTTCATTCAAGTATTATTGCGCTGTTGAAACAAACGATGTTGATCAGTTCTTAACAGCAACATACATTTATGATAAGGACTTTGACACATACTCTGAGGAAGACGGTACATTCTCATTTGACCCATTGGCAAGTGCCTTGTACTATATCGTTGAAACCTCTGCACCTGACGGCTATGTGCTTGCAAGTGATTATGAGATAAGATATTTCTTCTCAGTAAACAGAGATGATAACGGTAAAAACGTTGACATTGAAAAGGTTGGTTACTTCGACAAGGACGGTAACTTAATGCAAGATGAAAACGGCAATGATATGTTCTATGATTACAGTACATGGGTTGCAGAGAAGAAGGGTACAGATGTTCAAAACGTAGTACCAAACGACCAGATAAGATCTAACATAAAGGTAATTAAGACTGATGCCGAAACCCAGAAGCCGCTTTCCGGCGCTGAGTTTGAGGTTTACTTTATGGACGGCGATACAAAGTACGTTGTCGATACGGTAAAGACCAATACATCAGGTATGCTTACTGTAGTTGAGTATGATGAAAACGGCAATCCGTTGCCGGGCTATGCAGCGGTAAGAACTACGGGCAACGACGGTACTATTACCTTTAAGAACTTACCTTACGGCCGCTATGTTCCTAATGGCGACGGTACTTATGATTATGTTAAGGTAACTTATTATGTGCGTGAAACCAAGGCGCCAAAGGGATATGTACTCACTGAAAACAGTCAGGCATTTGAAATGACCGAAAACGGCAGTACATATGAATATAATGTCACCAACAAGGCGATGGAGGGCGCTCTTAAGATAAACAAGATAATCAAGAAATATGAGTTTATCAATAATATTGATTTATCTAAGCTCAAGTTCACTATCAAGTATGAGGATGCTCCAACCTTTAAATATAAGGATGAAAACGGAACCTATCATACTGTTTCAAGCCTTGATGTAAATCTTAAGTTTAAGTACTATGATTCTTACGGAAACATTGTAACTACAGATGACTTTAATGTAGCATATGGCAATGCTAAGGACGGCAGCGACATAGAGCTTTATATATGCGTTGAGGGTTTGACTCTAGGCACATATACTGTTACTGAAACAGACGGTACAGCTTGCTTTAACATTTATACGCTTGATAACGCTAAGGGTGAGGCAGGCAGCTATACACAGCAGAACTCCGTAACCTTTAATGTATTTGAAGACGGTATCTACGAAGTAGACTACAGCGACGAATATGAGAACGGCGAAGATCATGACTACATTGCAGAGCTTAATTTCGGCTTTAAAAATGAATATAAGCTCGGTGATGTTTCACTTATTAAGTGGGATCTGCATAATGATGACTACTTAATAGAGCAGTTAAAGAAAGATGATGCCGAAAGAGCACGTCTTGACGGAGCGTTATTCCATGTTTATTATGTAAACGACGACGGAGAAAAGATACTTGTTAAGCCAAGCGAAGCCACCGGAATAACATCTGATAATTATAAGGCAACTATTGTTGTAGACGGTAATACTTATAAAGATGTTTATCAAACTATAAACGGAGAGTTATCGATAGAGAACCTTCCTTACGGTAAGTATTATTATGAAGAAGTCGGCGTAATTCTTGACAATAAAGACGTAACTTATGCTTATGATATAGAGAGCAATAAGGGCGAATTTACACTCAATAAAAATGAGTATGATATTCAGGTTGAGAATGAGCGCAGAACTAATCAGATAAAGATAAAAAAGACTTCGGAAGATTATATCGTAGAGGGCTTATGGTTTAATGTAAATGTAGTTAAGTTTAACGGAGAAAAGTTGAGCTTTAATGCACAAACAGATGCAAACGGATATATTACTATAGACGAGGTTGCATACGGTACATATACCGTAACAGAGCTTGTGGCAGATACTCTTACACCGACGCCGCAGCAGATCAAGGACTTTATCTATCAGATACCGCCGTCTGTTACTAAGGTAATAGATGAGAACTCCGAAACTCCTGTTGAGTTTGAATTCCACAACCTGTTGAAAGAGGCCGGTCTTAAGCTTGTCAAGAAAGATAACTCTGATAAGACAAAGACCCTACAAGGCGCAGAATTTATATTCTACAGAGAGATAACAAACGAGCATGCTGATGCGTTAGATAAGGCTTATAACGATAAGATATCAGAGATTGAGGAAAACGGTGGAGATATATCCGGCGTTGAGCGTGGCTATACAACAATTACGGTAGGCACAAGTACTAAAAAGGTAATTCCTTTAGGTACAAGAGAAACGGACTCAAACGGTGAAATCGTTATCTTAGGTCTTCCTTACGGCACATATTATTATAAGGAAACCAAAGCTCCAGCAGGCTTTGTAATAATTGATGACAGCTTCAGGTCAGTTACTCTTAACGAGGATGACAGCGATAAGACTATCGAGTATATGTTCTTTAACGGAAAACAAATTCCGGTAGCTGACTTAGAGGTGTTCAATAGACAAATATTCGGTAAGGTACAGGTTAAAAAGACCGATGAGGACGGCAAGGTTCTCAGGGGCGCAACCTTTAAGCTTACTTACGCAGACGGCAGCACCGTAACAGATGTAAACGGAAATGCCGTAACTGAGAAAACAACCGACGCTAACGGTATTTGCACATTTGAGAATATACCTTACGGCAGATACGTAAACGGTGTATATATTCTGCAATCTTATATGATTACAGAAACAAGTGCTCCTTACGGTTATGTACGTAATACTACACCAATTAAGAATGTACAGATAACCGAGGACGGCAAAACATATGAATTTACTTATGTAAATAAGGAAATCTTAGGCAAGATTGTAATTGAAAAAAGGATTGCCGAGAGCATATTCCTTAAGGTCGGTTCAGATGTTGATTGGACTAAGTTCAAGTTTGAAGTTACGGGAGTAGATAAGGACGGCAATGCAGTTGTATTCAGCAACAATTCTACAAAGCTGACAGTAAGCTTTACGGACGCTCACCCGTCACAGATTAAAGTAGTAGGCGGAGTTAATTATGTATATCAGGATTTAGAGATAACAGATTTACCGCTTGGTACTTACACTATAACAGAAATTGACGGTATAGGAAGCTTTATTGCTTACGGTGACGGCAAGCTAACATCTACAGTAACTAAGACCATTACTGCAGTTAATGATACTACCGATGATGACTATGTTCCCGAAATCACCTTTGATTTTGAGAATAGGCTCAAAACCGGTAAGTTCACAATAACTAAGTATGACGAGGCTTCTAAGAAGCCGATGAGCGGAATAGAGTTTGCTCTGTATCAGAGCGACGGAACAACGCTTATTAAAACTGTTACTACTAATGCAAGCGGCATAGCAACTGTAAATGATGTTCCTTACGGTAAATATTACTTCACAGAGCTTTCTAAACCGGTAAACTATGAATCAGGATTTATTTATAACGGTACGGAATACGAGTATGGCGATAAAGCGTTATTCACAGTTGATGCAAACAATACAAACGCAACTATCTCTGCTTATGATAAGAGAATAGAGTATAAGTACGAGATAAACAAAACTGTTGAGGACGGAGCAAGTGCCGCAGGCTTCTACTTTAGAATAACAGGCACTAATGTTTACGGTGAAGCTGTTGACATAAAGGTTGGCCCAACAGACGCAAACGGTAAGATAACAATGCCGCAGGACTACAAGTTCTATAAGGCAGATGCTAACGGCTATACCGTTACTGAGGAGCTTACCGATGCACAAAGCAAGCTGTACAGACAGCCGGATCCAAAGAAAGCGACGCTTTTAAGCGATGGCAAAACTTATACGGTAAGCTTTGAGAATATCTATAAGAAGGGCAATCTGCTCATTCAAAAGATAGACGCAACAACCAAAAAGCCGATAAACGGTATTGAATTTACTATTTATACCAGAGTAAACGGCGTATATACCGAGGTAACCAAGGGTGTTACTGCTGATATGACCGTAAACGGTACAAAATACAGCGGTGTTGTTTATTTCCAAAACCTCAGACTTGGTCAGACCTATTATTATAGAGAAACAACCGATGCAGATGTTCTCAGAAAGCTTGGATATGCAGTAGATACAAACTATTATTCATTTGTATTTGAGTCAGACGGTCAGTTAATTCAGAGATCGCTTGAGAATGTACGCAACACTTACTGGCTTGATATTACTAAGATAGCCGAGGACAGAAACGAAGCAGGATTTACTTATGCTGATGCCTTTACATTTACCGTTACAGGTAAAAACGTATTCGGAGAAAGCGTAAACATAACTGTTAAGACCGATGCAAACGGTATTGCCAAGGTTGAAAATCTCTATCTTGCAGACAGTAACGGTTATACGATTCATGAGGTATTACCAAGTGATACTAAGTACATCCAGCCTGCTGATATTAAGGTAACAAATGATGATATTGTAGGTAATAAGTATGTATATGATAAGAGTGCAAATACCATTAAGTTTGAAAACTTAATTAAAAGAGGTACTCTTAAGTTATACAAGTATGAGATGATCTCAGGCAAGAAAGTACCGCTGTCAAATGCAGTAATTGCAGTATACTCAAGTGTAGCATATGATGCTGACGGCAATGTTGACTTGAGCAAGTCTGTATTGCACAAAAGCAGTAGCAGCAATAGCGGATATTATACAACCGATGCCGACGGTATGATTGTTATCGAAAACTTTACTTACGGTACTTATTATTATCAAGAAGCAAAGGCGCCCTACGGTTATGCGCTATATTCTAAGCATACAGGTGCTGACGGAGAATATCTACTTTCATCAGTAACTACAGCCGCAGGCTATGCGCTTGATACACCGGTAATGCAGTTTAATATCCAGAACAATAATGATATAGTTCTTAGAGAAATTGAGAATAAGAGAATTTACGGTTATATTGAGATAATCAAGAAGACCGACGTTAAGAACGGTAATCTCGCAGGCTTCGAGTTTAAAATCGAGGGAACATATGAGATACCGGACGAAAACGGAAATACTACATTTGAAAAGACAGTTTATACCGATGCAAACGGTAAGGTAACTAAAGAAGCTATCGGCGCATTGCCACTTGGTACTTACACTATTACCGAGGTAAGAAACAATGTGAGTCAGCAATTTATTTTGCCGCCTGATCAAACTAAGTCAATAACATATGACGGTGAAAAGAATACTTATACCTTTGAAAATATAACTGTCAAGAAGAACCTTGAGCTCTTCAAGTATGAAGAACTCAACGGTACAAAAATACCGATTCAGGGTGCAGAGTTTACGATTATGGGCGATAGCTTAAGCGCACCGATAATCAAGACCACTGACAAGGACGGTATGATAGAGTGCCTCGACATTCCTTACGGTGTTTACACATATACCGAAACAAAGCCGGCTCCGGGCTATTCTAATATAGTTGACGGCAAGCAGGTAAGCGGTACATTTGTGGTAGATAATGAATGGGATGCCAATGATCCTGCTACACAGGTTGTTCATGTTGAGGTTGCTAACGAAAAGCTTAAGGCAACTCTTAAGATTATCAAGACCGCTGAAGGACTTACTAAGGGTGAACTAGAAGGTTTTGGCTTTAGAATTCATGGTACCACATATGTTACAAATGATAATGACTATGACCAAGTATTCTATACAGACGAAAACGGTGAGATATTTATTGATGACTTACCATACGGTATTTACACAATAACAGAAGTGGAAACCGACAAGAGCATACCTTATGTTATTAAAGATAACACAATGGAAATCACCTTTGAGGGCGATAAGACACTGAACATCAAGAATACCTATAAGAAGGGCAGCTTTAAGATCACTAAGATCGATGCCGATACAAAAGAAAAGCTTCCGGGTGCGGTATTTGTAATTACTAACGGTAAAGATACCTTTACAGCTACATCCGGTGCGGACGGTATTGCCGAGTTTAATAATGTTCCTTACGGTGATTATGAATATACCGAAATAACAACTCCGAGTGGTTATATTAAGGATAACTTATCATCAGGTAGATTTAGCATTACCTATGACGGTCAGCTTGTTGAGATAGAAGTACCGAATAAGCGTGCAAATATAACGCTTAAGATCAAGAAAACATCAGAAACAGGCAAAGTTAAGGGATTTGACTTCCTTATTCAGGGCGAAACGCTTATAACAGCCGATGATAAACCGGGATACGATTATGAGGTAGTTAAGACGACCGATGCAAACGGTGAAATAATACTTAATGATCTTCCTGTAGGCACATATAAAGTAACAGAGCTTAAGAATAATGTAAGCGCAGGATTTATCATTCCTGAGCCACAAACTCAATCCGCAGGGGTTAAGGACTACGGAACAGTACTTACATTCAATTTCTATAATAAGCTTGAACGCGGCGAGCTTGATTTCTCAAAGACTGATATAGTTGACGATACACCGTTACCTGACACAGGTATTCGTATATATGTATCTGAAGATGACTTTGACGAAACAAAGCATGACAAGGTAGTTGATGAAAACGGCAATGAAATTATTGTTAGCCGTGTAGTTGATGAGAACGGCGACACAGTTGCTATTATTGATGAAAACGGCGATATAGTTATTATTGACAGCAAGGACTACAAGCTTGACGAGAATGATGCCAAGACGTTAGTTGACAATAACGGTAATAAGATAATTGTAGTTGATGATGACAGAGATATTATTTACTCTGACGATTCACTTGAAATTACTGATTATATCGCTATACTCCAAGGTTATACCGATGAAAACGGTAAGATCAAGTTTACTGAAATTCCATCAGGTGAATATTGGTATCAAGAATTTGACGCTCCTGACGGCTATCTAATTAATGACGATATGTTTAAGTTCGTTATTGATGAAGACGGTGACGTTGAAAAGGCTAAGATGCAGGATGAAAGAGAAGAGGGTACACTCAAGCTTGTAAAGACATCAGAAACCGGTAAGGTTGACGGGTTTACATTCCTTATTGAGGGTATTACCGACAGCAAGGTTGATAATGACTTTGTAAAGACTGTAACAACCAATTCTAAGGGCGTTATTGAATTAACAGTTCCTGCCGGATTATATACGGTAACTGAGTTACCTATCGGCCCGGCTGTAGATTACATTATCGAGGCCCCGAAAACTATCAGAGTTGAAAATGATAAGACCACTACCTTCAGCTTCTACAATGATTTGAAGGAAGGCGAGGTTGAAATCACTAAGACAGATATAGTAGACGATGAGCCATTACCTGATACGGTTATCCGTATTTACATTGACGAAAAAGATTTTGACGAAAGTAAGTACGACAAGGTTATTGGCGATGACGGTAAACCTATTGTTATCGTATATACCGATGACAGTACAGGAGAGAAGAAGAACCTGGTTGCTGTTTATGAGGATAAGACCGATGAAAACGGCAAGGTTGTATTTGAAGAAGTTCCTACGGGTGATTACTGGTATCAAGAAGCGGAAGCTCCTACCGGATATATGATTGACGAAAGACCGTATCCGTTCACCATTGGTGAGGACGGCGAAGTAGTTAAAGCAGAAATGGTAGATAAGCTTGCTCAGCGAGATATCAAGATTATAAAGACTTCAGAGAACGGTAGAGTTCAGGGCTTTAAGTTCTTAGTAACGGGTACAACAGTATTCGGTGAAGAAATAGAGCCTATTGAAGTAACTACCGGCAAAAACGGTACGATAATAATTCCAAATCTTGTAGCAGGTACATATGTATTTGAGGAGCTTGAAATTGAAGGCGTTACAGATTTGTATGAGTTACCTGCAAGCAAGACAATTACTATCCCGGACGGTAAGCCGGAATCATACTATGATAAGCCATTTGAAGTAAACTTCTATAATATGCTTAAAAAGCGTGGCGGCATTGAGATAACGAAGGTAGATATCGTTGACGATACGCCGTTACCAAACACATTGATCCGTATAACTGATGAAGATGGCAATGTTGTAAATGCTGCATTCTTTGATAAGGATGGCAATGTTTATGAGGCACCTTGTGAGGGTTATACAGATGAGAACGGTATAATCAAGTTCTCATTACCTGAGGGCAATTACTTCTATCAAGAGGTTAAGGCCCCTGAAGGTTATTTTATCGATACAACACCGTATCCGTTTACAATACTTAATGACGAGATAGTTAAGGCTACTATGAAGGACGAAAGAAAGGTTTCTTCTATTGAGATCATTAAGACATCTAACTCGGGTAAGGTTGACGGATTTAAGTTCCTTATTACCGGTACAACAATACTCGGTAAGGCTATTAAACCTATAGAAGTAGTAACTGCTAACGGTGGCTATGCTAAGGTTGATAATTTAATGCTTGGCACATATACAGTTAAAGAGGTAGAAATTCCGGGAGTAACCGATGATTACATCTTACCGGCACCTCAAACCGTTAAGATAACTGAGGAAAACAAGACCTATAAATTTAACTTCTATAACGAGCTTAAGGGAAGCAGATTTGAATTTACCAAGGTTGATATCGTAGACGATACGCCTTTGCCGAATACAGGAATTCGTATTACGGACTCTGAGGGCAATGTAATATTTGAAGGATATACAGATGAAAACGGTAAGATAATTATCGAACATCTGCCGATAGGCGATTATTGGTATCAGGAATTTGATGCTCCTGATGGCTATAAGCTTGACGAAAACCCATATCCGTTCAGCATTAAGGCTAACGGTGAGGTTGTCAAAGCTGTAATGAAGAATGAAAGACTTCCGGCAACCGGCGATACAACAAATACTAATAATATGTTACTTGTATTGCTTGCATCCGTTATGCTGATCTTCGTTGTTATGAAAACTAAGCAGAATAACATTCAGGCTCAGTTAAGCTTACAAATGGAGGATACAGTACGTGAAACAGTTTGCTTAACAAGCGAAAGCAAATTAGGCAAAGATACAATAGATAGACACAAATTGATGTAACATATGCAGTGCCGTAGAGTACTGCACAAAGAAAAAATTATTGAATCAGTAATTTTGATAAAAACCGCATTTTACAAAATTACGTGACCGAAAATATATTTTCAGACTTACCGCATAAGTTCTGAAAAAACAAGTTAAACTTTTTTGATGTAACAAAAATAAGAATATAAACATCATTAGTTAGAATCGTGAAGCTAACTGAACAGGATCAAGAAAATAAGAAACGTAAGAGGTATTCCGCAAATTAACCGATTACACTGGATCAAGAGCATCAAAACCGTAAGAGGTCTTCCGCAAATAACCTATTACACAGGATCAAGAATATAAGAACCGTAGGAGCTGTTCCGCAAACAGTGAATACACAGGATCAAGAAAATAAGAAACGTAAGAGGTATTCCGAAAATTAACCGATTACACAGGATCAAGAACATAAAAACCGTAGAAGCTGTTCCGTAAACAGCGAATACACAGGATCAAGAAAATAAGAAACGTAAGAGGTATTCCGCAAATAACCGATTACACAGGATCAAGAACATAAACAACGTAAGAGCTGTCCCGCAAACAGCGAATACACAGGATCAAGAATATAAAAACCGTAGGAGCTGTCCCGCAAACAGTGAATACACAGGATCAAGAACATAAACAACGTAGGAGCTGTCCCGCAAACAGTGAATACACAGGATCAAGAACATAAAAACCGTAGGAGCTGTCCCGCAAACAGCGAATACACAGGATCAAGAACATAAAAACCGTAGGAGCTGTCCCGCAAACAGTGAATACACAGGCTCAAGAAAATAAGAAACGTAAGAGGTATTCCGCAAATAACCGATTACACAGGATCAGGAACATAAAAATCGTAGGAGCTGTCCCGCAAACAGTGAATACACAGGATCAAGAATATAAAAACCGGTTGGTTATGGCAGTAGCAATCCATTCCAACGCAGACAGCGACCAAAATTGATGTAACTTTTAAAGTAGGAAAATATACGAAACAGCGAGAAATCGCAACGGGTGAGGAAATATAAACAAAGCAGACATAGGCCTGCACAGGATCAAGCCAATAAGAAACAGTAATACTGCTTCGCAAACAGTAGTTACACAGGATCAGGACGGTAAACATCAGTAATAACCGCCGCAAAGGGTTATTACATCGGATCAGGAAAATAAGAACCGTAAATGTTGACCGCAAAACGGCATTTACACAGGAACAGGAAGATATACCACAGCGAACTGCAAGTAGCAATGCAGAACGCACCGAGCAAGAAATATATAAAACAGTCGGTCAGGGGTTCGCAGCCCTGACAGGCGCAGACAGCAACCAAAATTGATGTAACTTTTAAAGTAGGAAATATACGAAACAGCGAGAAATCGCAACGGGTGAGGGAATAT
>JBJEPE010000004.1:47457-51190 GCA_051881075.1 Acutalibacteraceae bacterium
AATAAGAACCGTAAATGTTGACCGCAAAACGGCATTTACACAGGAACAGGAAGATATACCACAGCGAACTGCAAGTAGCAATGCAGAACGCACCGAGCAAGAAATATAAAAACAGTCGGTCAGGGGTTCGCAGCCCTGACAGGCGCAGACAGCGACCAAAATTGATGTAATTTTAAAAGTAGGAAATATACGAAACAGCGAGAAATCGCAACGGGAGAGGGAAAATAAGCAAAGCAGACATAGGCCTGCACAGGATCAAGCCAATAAGAAACAGTAATACTGTCTCGCAAACAGTAGTTACACAGGATCAGGACGGTAAACAGCAGTAATAACCGCCGCAAAGGGTTATTACATCGGATCAGGAAAATAAGAATCGTAAATACTGACCGCAAAACGGCATTTACACAGAATCAGATTTAATAATCTTGTGTAATCTATATATGTAGATTATTAACTAAGATTAGTATATAAAATGATTGGAGAAAAGTATAACCTCACCTTGTATGCTTTTCTTAAATAAAGGTGAATTAAAAGATTTAAGATTAAGATTTAAAAGATTTAAAAGATTATATTTTTCGGTGCTTCACGAGGGCGAAAAACTCTCAGAAGCACCGGATAATCCTCAATGGTTTGAGATGTGTCGGTTCTAAACGTGTTTACGTTTTATAGCTTTTTAAGCGTTGTTTTGTATATGATAATCCATATCATGTACCGAAAACTTTAAATTAAAATAATATTGTATAGATTTCGTCAAAATTCAAGTTTTATTTTGGCTCTATTAACTGTACCCAAAATTAAATTTTATATGTTTTAATATTAGTTTAATGTTAATTTGATATGTGATAGTTGCTATCTCATCTACAAGATATGCCTACTTTTAGAGGATATCAAAATTTAAATTAATTAGCCTGTATAGAAGTGAATTTTGAGAAATCACAGTTTGTTTTGATATCTAGTGAACGTATCCGGCTATCCATGTGAACAATATGAACGTTTTTATTGTTAAATTGATAACAAAAAGTATAATTCTTTAAGTAGAATACTTTTTGGTGTTGAATTATTGATATATAAAGGATGCCGAGGACATTTGTTGTATATCGGACAAGCTTTAAATGTGAATTTGATTTTTTTGAAAGCATAGTAGCCTCTATGCTTATTAAAGTGCGCTATTTTTTAGATTTTAATGTATCTTGGACGGTTTTGGTATAATTATTATTGCTATTGCATCAGAAAAAACACTATTATTTATCAATAGTTTAAATTTTTTGAAAATTTACGCAAAAAAGCTTGAATTTATTATAGTGTTTGCTATACTTATTATATCGGTAAAGTCCGTAGGTATATTTTATGGATTTATAGGGAGAATAACATATATTTTTGATTCTTCAGGTTTACGGATGCTTCTGAAAATTAAAATGTATTTGGCTGAGTGTGTGCTCGGTTTATTTGCTGTACCAAAAATGCACGTATTTTGTACTGTAATCGAATTTTACTATTACAAATTGTTGTGCGTTTTAGCAAATATACTTTTAGTATGTTTTATTTTTCAGAAACAGCCGTGTTAAGTTTTGTCTTTTTTAATTAGTAAGCAAATGAAGGGATGTTGATGCAAATGTTTAAAAAAATAACCGCATTACTTCTTACAGTTGTAATGCTGTTGTCGTTTATGGTAGGATGTAACGGTTCGGATGATGGCACCGTAAGCGGCGATTATCCGGTTACTGTTGAAAATATTGAATTTAAAAAGGCCCCCCAGGGTGTGGTTGCGCTATGTGACTCTGTAGCTGACATAATTGTAGCATGCAGCCTGGAGGCTAAGCTCAAAGGTCGCTCCGATGAATGTACTCAGGATGAACTTTCTGTTCTACCGTCTGTAGGCAGCAAGTCTTCACCGGATACCTCTAAGATTATTGACTTGGACGTTGATCTTGTTTTTGCTGATTCTACTTTATTCAAAGACGCCAGACAGAAGCTTGAAAATGCAGGAATTACCGTTGTTACAATGAAGCCTGCAACAGACAGAGCAAGCCTTAAGACGCTGTATGTTAATATCTGCTCAATACTTGCAGGACAAACAACAGGTGGCAATAGGGGCGAAACCGCTGTAAATAACATTTTATCTACATTCGATGATTTGATTGTTACATTGGAATCGGATACCACATCTGCATTAACAGCCTGCTATATTATTGACGGAACATTGAATACTATTGATGAAACCAGCTTTGGTAATGAGCTTATCAAATACACTAAGGCACGTAACGTTGCCGAAAGCACAGAAACATCTTTTGTAGATAATATAAAGCTTGCTAATCCGCAGTACATTTTCTGCAATACAGGATTGAAGGATACTATATTGGAAGATGAACGCTTTGAAAATGTTATTGCTGTTAAAAATGATAATGTTTATGAGCTTGACTATAGCTATATGACAAGGCAGGGTCAGACTATGATAGACTGCGTATTGTTTATGGCTAAGATAATGTATCCGCACTTGGCAACGAGCGACTCGTCCTCCGAAGATGCTTCAGTCGATAATTCATCCTCCAATGGCGATACAACAAGCTCAACTTCCGTAGACAGTGGAATACCCGATAATGTGACCTTAAAGTATGATGATGAAAACGAGTATGTTTTAATTTTGCAGAAAAGGCTTGATGAGCTTGGATATATGGCATATGAGCCTACCGGATACTTTGGTGCATCTACACAGCAGGCTGTGTCTGACTTCCAATTCTATAACTATGAATACCTTACAGACGGTGTAACAGGCATTGCAGACCCCGAAACAATAGCTGTTTTATTCAGCTCTAAGGCGTACCGCAGACCTGAGCCGCTTAGATGATACTAAAAATTACATAGTTAATCAAGATTAATTAGTTAGCCGAGATAACAGAAATGTTATCTCGGCTTTTTGAGTTCCATTAATGATTACAATTTTAGTATATAAACACAAAATTCCTCCATAAGGAGGAACTTTGTGAAGTGAGTATTCTCACTTATGAAGAAAGGAGACATAAACATCAAAAGCACTGACTGCTGTGTAGTAATTATGATATCAGTACATAGGCTATTTTATTATTCTTAGCATATGTTTCAGCGTATGAGCCGGAGTGGCAGTAGATTTTTAGGTTTCTGCAATTATTAAACGCCAAATCGCCTATACTTGTTACACTATCAGGTATATTTATGCTTGTTAAGCTTGTGCAACCAGAAAACGCAGAACTGCTTATACTTGTTACACTATCAGGTATAGTTATACTTGTTAAGCTTGTGCAATTACTAAACGCATCATTACCTATACTTGTTACACTGTTAGGTATATTTACACTTGTTAAGCTTGTGCAATTTCTAAATGCATCATCGCCTATGCTTGTTACACTATCAGGTATATTTATGCTTATTAAGCTTGTGCAATTTCTAAATGCATCATTGCCTATACTTGTTACACTATTAGGTATAGTTATGCTTGTTAATCTTGTGCAACTACTAAACGCACAAGCGCCTATACTAGTTACACTATCAGGTATAATTATACTTGTTAAGCTCGTGCAATCAGAAAACGCAAAACTGCCTATACTTGTTATTCTGTCAGGTATATTTATGCTTGTTAAGCTTGTGCAATAAGAAAACGCACAATCGCCTATACTTGTTACGCTGTCAGGGATATTTATACTATTTAAGCTTTTGCAACTACTAAACGCAAAATCGCCTATACTAGTTACACTATCAG
>JBJEPE010000004.1:51290-95381 GCA_051881075.1 Acutalibacteraceae bacterium
GTATAATTATACTTGTTAAGCCTGTGCAATATCTAAACGCATCATTGCCTATACTAGTTACACTATCAGGTATAATTATACTTGTTAAGCCTGTGCAATATCTAAACGCATCATTGCCTATACTTGTTACACCATCAGGTATAATTATGCTTGTTAAGCTTTTGCAACTATCAAATGCAGCATTGCCTATACTAGTTACCCTATCAGGTATAGTTATGCTTGTTAAGCTTTTGCAATGACTAAACGCATCACAGCTTATACTTGTTACGCTACTTGGAATAATATATTCAATGTCTTTTTTACCGCATGGATAACATACCAATATTTTCACATTCTTTGTAAATAAAACTCCATCTATACTTGTGTATTCTTCATTATTACTATCTACATTTATATTTGTTAAGCTTATGCAATTACTAAACGCATTAAGACCTATGCTTGTTACACTATCTGGTATCGTTATACTAGTTAAGCTTGTGCAATCAGAAAACATCTTATAACCTATATTTGTCACACTATCTGGTATCGTTATACTAGTTAAGCTTGTGCAATAATAAAACGCCCAATTACCTATACTTGTTACGCTATTTGGTATAGTTATACTAGTTAAGCTTGTGCAACTATTAAATGCACTATCGCCTATACTTGTTACGCTGTCAGGTATAGTTATACTTGTTAAGCTTGTGCAATCAGAAAACGCAGCACCGCCTATACTTGTTACACTATCAGGTATAGTTACACTTGTTAATCTTCTTAATCTTGTGCAACCAGAAAACGCAGAACTGCCTATACTTGTTACACTATATCCATCTATACTTGCAGGTATTACTACATCTGTATCTGTACCTACATAATCTGTTATAGTCACTGTCTTTGTAGTTTTATTTTTATTATATGTAAAATACCCTGCATCTGTCCATGTTTTCCATTGAGCCACAAAGCTGATGCTTTCATCACCGGTATTAAAAACTATTGTATTTTTATCTAACTTAGTTTTTTTATATTCTTTGGTTTCTTCTGTAAGCCATTGATATTCACCCTTGCTATTGATGCAATGCCAAAGGACAATTATATTACCGTCGTTGTCAATTTCTTTTTTACATACATAAAATCCGTCAAAATTATATCCGCTTCTTGTTAATTCAGGTAAATTAATAGAATTCATATTCTGATAGTTTTCAAAATGATTAATACCGTTATTATAATCAATAGTAATTTCCACATCTCCAATTTCACTTGTTTTACCGTAATACAGACAAAACACATCCAGTAAATCTAATGAACTATCTACCCTTTCTTCTCTTAAAAGCTCATAAATCGATGAATATACATTACCATTGTGAAAAAACAAACAATCATCATTTTGATTACTTAAAATGTCTGCTATATTGTCGTTATTAATTATCTTTACGATAAATCCGTTATTGGGTATGTATGAATTTTGTAATATGTTACCGTTGTCCGGCAAGCGAGGTTTTCCAACTATGCAATAGTTACCAATAATACAGGTTATCTTATAGTCTATGACACTATCATCTGCGTAACTTTTTGAACGTATTGATTTATTATCATTGTTTGAAAATGTTTTTACATTCTGTGGTTTAGATGCTTGTCGCAAGCCGGCACTGTTTTTAGCACGTACTTTTTTATAATTATCTATTATATATTGAAAATCGGACTGTGTAATTCTTAACTCATTAAGAGAATAAAAACGGTCTTCTTTCATTACAATATGATTTAATACATTCTCATCAATAATTTTATTCAATGCACAGTACCACCATGTATTGCCAAAATCGTTCAACTTTTCATCTTCTGAAGGACTGCCATTAGTAACCTTATCATCCATTACAGGACTACCCTCTGTCAGCCATATACGATAGGCTAAGCCGCCAAGCGTTACATATGGATGAAATAGATCGTAATAATTATTTTTGTCACCAAACTCAGACATAAAAATTTCGTCTGCTTCTTTCCAAGTGATGTACTTGTTTTCATCTTCTGTAGTTACGTCGCTTGTAGCTTGCTGTTCAGCATCAGTATTAGTCCCTTCGATAGCTTCTGCTTCATCGGTGTATGATGCTTCATCCTGTGATGTGACGCTATTAGCTAATCTGAGTATCTGCCGAATATCTTCGGTAGTTTCCGCAAAAGCCACCGACCCACCGGAGAACAAAATAACTCCGGCTAAAATTAATGATAAAAATTTTTTAAACATCAGGTTTGCCCCCTTATATATTTTTTTGCAAGGTCTAGCGATGCGAAAATACATATTTGCTTCGCAGTCTGCCGCCCTGCTAATGTCCTGAGTTAAATCAAATTTGAGTTACCGTAGTGCGTTGTTTTGTGAGGCTGGCTTAATACTTATTGCGAGTGTCGTGCATAAAGTCATAATGTTAAAATATTAATATAAGTGAGTAACAACAAATCTGAAAATCATTAAAATTCAACAAATTTTGCTTGTTAATTATATTTTAACAGGCGTATTTACAAAAAACAATGACGTAAAGTGAAAATTTTTAAGATTTTTAAAAATATTATATAAAATAAATATATAAATTAATTGACTTAGACAACAAAAAATCCGCATAAGTTATTGAACTTATACGGATAAAATACGAGTATTTTTTGATATGATAGATTATTATAGCACCTTTGAGAGAAAGTCCTTAAGTCTTGGGCTTTTTGGATTATTGAAGAACTCCTCAGGCGGTGCTTCTTCAATTATCTTTCCCTCGTCCATGAACAGTACACGTGTGGCAACCTCTCTTGCAAAGCCCATTTCATGGGTAACTACGACCATTGTCATGCCGTTTTCGGCTAAGTCCTTCATAACGTTGAGTACTTCACCGACCATTTCGGGATCAAGCGCAGATGTCGGCTCATCAAATAGCAGTGCCTTAGGATTAAGCGCAAGCGCACGTACTATTGCTATACGCTGCTTTTGTCCGCCCGATAGCTGTATAGGATAAGCGTCTATCTTATCGGCAAGGCCAACTTTAGCAAGAAGCTCAAGTGCAAGCTTGTCGGCCTGCTCCTGCGTTGCAAGCTTTAATTTAACGGGTGCAAGGGTGATATTTTTACGTACCGTTAAATGCGGAAATAGATTAAAATGCTGAAACACCATGCCCAGCTCTCTGCGTATCTCATTAAGATTACATTTTGGGTCGGTTAGCTCGGTATCCATGAACTTGATTGAGCCGGATGTAGGAGTTTCCAGCATATTTAAACAACGCAGAAATGTGCTTTTGCCGGAGCCTGACGGACCGACGATAACGACCTTTTCGCCCTGATTAATAGTTTCTGTTATGCCCTTTAAAACCTCAACCTTGCCGGAGGCATTATTGTATGTTTTGTATAAATCATTAACGTATATCACTTTTACGCAGCTTCCTTTCAAATACGCCTAACAGCTTAGTGAGTGCAACAACTATCACCAGATAGATAAGTGCGACTGTGTATAGCGGAATATTCGGTGAATATGTCTGACTTCTGATAATATCGCCTGCCTTAGATAAGTCTATAACTCCGATGTAGCCTGCAACAGAGGTTTCTTTAAGCAGGGTGATAAACTCGTTACCCAGTGCGGGTAAAATGTTTTTGAGCGCCTGCGGAAACACGATTTTTATCATGGTAGTCCTTTGAGAAAGTCCCAGCGAGCGACCAGCCTCTATCTGTCCCTTGTCAACTGACATTATACCGGCTCTGACTATTTCTGCAACATATGCGCCGGAATTTATCGAGAACGATATTATTGCCGCATAAAATCTGTCTATTCTGAATGCCGAACAGAAGGTATAGTAGACGATAAATAACTGAACAAGTGCAGGAGTACCCCTTATTACCGTTATATAAAGGTTTACGAGATATCCCCAGAATTTCATCCTTTTATTGTAAGTTGCCGCCACCTTGATTACCGCAAGGATAATGCCTATCAATGCACCGAAGATCGCCGCAAAAAAGGCAATTCTTACTGTTATCCATAGTCCGTTAATTATATATAGATAACGTTGTTTTTCGATAAGGTTTAGTACTATTCCGTCCCATATGCTTTGCCCGCAATCCTTGAACCATTCGATTATTCCTTGAAAAAATGATGAGATCGAGCCGTAAAGCATGGGTAATGTGGTTATGTTCATGCCATGTCCTCCAGAAAATAATGATAAGGGTAGCCCGTACTGAGCCACCCCTTAAGAATAAATTATTCTACGCCTAACGCTGATTTATAGTTAGAGATTATCTCATCAAGCTCTCCGGATGCCTTCATGTCATTTATTACTTCGTTGATGACATCAAGCAGCTCAGTATCACCCTTTGCAACAAGTATCGAATATTCCTCTTCTGTCAATGCCTGATCAAGCTTTTTGATTTTATCTGCATTGCTTTCAACAAATTTAGTTGCAGGAAAATCATCAATAACAACTGCATCTATCTGGCCTGCTATCAGGTCAGAGATAGCGTCCATGCCCTTTGTAAAAGGAATAACCTCTGCGTCAAGCTTTTCACTGCAATAATCAAAGCATGTAGTTCCTTCCTGCACACCAATCTTTTTACCGTTAAGATCGTCAGCAGATGCAATGCTACTGTCGTTTTTAACTATTATTGTTTGAGAGGCTGAGAAGTACGGCACAGAAAATTCTGCATTTTTCGCTCTATCCTCGTCATAGCTCATGCCGGCCGCCGCAAATTCACAGGTACCGTTTGCAACCTCTTGCAAAACAGCGGTAAATGCAACGTCGTTTATCTTAAGCTCTACACCGAGTTTTTCAGCTATCTTCTTGGAGATGTCAACATCTATGCCTACTATCTCATTACCGTCTTTATATTCAAACGGCTCAAAGTCAGAGTTTGTTGACATTGTTATATAGCCTTGCTCTTTGATTTTATCAAGAGTACTGCGGTTGTCAGCCTTACAGCCTGTTATCGCCGTCAGCATTGTTATAGCTGCAAGAACGGATATTATCTTTTTAAATGTTTTTTTCATTATACTCAGCTCCTAAAATTCATTTTTAATTTTTATGCACGATAAATGTATAAAAATTCATCTGATGGTCACTATTATACAGCTGTTTGTTTAAAAAAGCAATAGGTAAATCTATATTTATACAAATTATATGCAATATCAACTTTACGGTATCGCATTATTTAAAATTATTGTGCAACATTTCTATACTTTACCTTGATACAATGGTAAATCGAATAATAGCATTACAGTATTTACTGATATTTTTATAATCTAAACATTATAGTCAAATACATTGCTGTTTAGTATTTTTATACGTAATTTCTGCTAAAAAAATATAGGTATTTTCCTATAAAGAATTAAAAGCTTTATAATATAATGGTATAATAAAGCTTGCACTGCAATTAATTAAAACGTGGAGGAAGAATATGGCGAGCGTTGATACAATACCTGTCTATAAAAAAATGACTCCCTCACAAATGGATAAGCTGGCATACAGCGGTAACGATTTGGGGGCGGTTTATACTCCGATAAGGACGACCTTTAAGGTCTGGTCACCGATAGCAAGTAAGGTTCGTCTACGCCTTTATTCAAGAGGCAGCGACGATGAAAGCGGTGCGAGAGAGATTTCGACCACCGATATGAAGTATAATGCCGAAAACGGTATTTGGTCGGCGGTTATTCACGGTGATTTGGCAGGAGTTTATTATACTTACCTTGTCACTGTAGGCGATACTGTCAATGAGGCTGTAGATATATATGCCAAGGCTGTTGGCGTAAACGGAAAAAGAGGAATGATAGTTGATCTTAAGTCAACTGACCCTGACGGCTGGGAAAACGACGGTCACGTTATGGTGGATAAACAAACGGATGCGATTATATGGGAAATTCATGTTAAGGATTTCTCTTTTGATAAAAGCAGCGGCGTAAGCGAGAAAAATCGGGGTAAATTCTTGGCATTTACCGAGTCCGGTACTACGGTAAACGGAGAGGGCAAGATATCTACCTGCCTTGATTATCTTTCAAAGCTTGGCGTAAACTATGTACACTTGATGCCTATCTTTGACTATGTTACGGTAGACGAAGAAAACCATGCCGATGATGCGTTTAACTGGGGATATGATCCCCTTAACTATAATGTCCCTGAGGGTAGCTACTGTTCAGATCCATTTGACGGAAATGTGCGTATAAGAGAGCTTAAGCAGATGATAATGGCTCTGCATGAGCGAGGCATTGGTGTTGTGATGGATGTTGTGTATAATCACACATATCAGACAGGCGATTCCTCATTTAATAAGATAGTACCCGATTATTATTACAGAAAAACAAGTGACGATCATTTTTCAAATGCCTCCGGCTGCGGCAATGAAACTGCAAGCGAGCATTTAATGTATCGTAAATTTATGATAGACAGTATTCTTTATTGGGCTGAAGAATATCACATAGACGGATTTAGATTTGACCTTATGGGTGTGCATGATGTAAATACCATGAACGCTATAAGAGAAGCCCTTGATTCACTTGAAAACGGCGAAAAGATACTTATGTACGGCGAGCCGTGGCAGGGTGGACTTTCCTGCTGTAAAGAACATATGGCAATGCAGTACAATATGAAGATGTTGAGCGATAGAATTGCAGCATTTAACGACAAGATGAGAGATATAGTCAAGGGCGATACTTTCAACGCTTCATATTGGGGATTTATACAGGGCGGCGGCTCTGCGTGGGATCTTCGTGCAGGAATTACTGCACATACACTTAGTAAATATCACAATAACTGGTCAAAGTCACCTTCCCAGACAGTCAATTATGCAAGCGCACATGATAATTATACGTTGTGGGATAAGCTTGTATACTCTGTGCTTGGTGCATACGGTGATTATGATTCATATAACGATGATCTTGCATCTATGAATAAGCTTTGTGCGGCAGTTATAATTACGTCACAGGGAATACCGTTCTTTCAGGCAGGCGAGGAGTTCGCAAGGACTAAGCACGGAAATCACAATAGCTATAACTCATCTGCCAATGTGAACAGCCTTAACTGGTCAAGACTTAACGATTTTGGCAATATCTCTGACTATTATGCCGGACTTATTAAGATAAGAAAGTATTTTTCGCCGCTCAGAGATAATACGACAGCCACAGGCGACGGCATTAAATTCTTTGGAGATTCCAGCGGACGTGTTATAGGATATACTTTAAAAAATAAGTCTGATGAAAAGTGCGATTGGAATACAATGGCGATTATTTTCAATTCGTCAAATGAGCGTAAGACTGTAACAATTACAGGCAAAAAACTGCCGGAGTCTTGGGAGATTATAGCTGACGGAAAGCGTGCCGGTTTGGAGAGCTTAGGCACTGTTGACGGCCTTACAGTAGGTATAGAGCCACACTCAGCCTTGATAATGGTAGATAAAAAAAGTTTTGATTCCGCCGAGATAAATCCAATGTACGGCGAGGTTATAATCAATCATATTGATATAGATACACAGGAAATTATCACAAGCCGCAAGTCTACCGACAGGGTAGGCAGAATGTGCAGTATCGGTGCAGATAAATCGTTGCTTGCCGATTATGACCTTATTATAGAACCTACGGTTGAGCATGTACTGTTTTCTGAAGAGGTACAGGAACTGAATTATTATTATAAAAAGTTCCATGGCAGCTTCGGTACGGTCACCGTATATCATGTGGATTCTGCAACAAATCAAGAGATAGCCGAGCCTGTAATTCTTCGTGACAGAACGGGCAGAAAGTACTTTACAGAGGCGGTTTCAATAGGCGATTATGTGCTTGATACCAAGCGACTGCCAAAAGACACTGCAGGTGAATTTGACGCTTCAAATAAAACGATAACCTACTATTATGAGAACAACGGTCCCGACAGACTTACTGTTCACTTTTACAATAAAGATAACTGGAACGATGTTTGGTTTTACGCATATCAGGACAACGGCTTCGGCTTCGTCTATGAGATTACTGACCATTGGTGCGGTAACAGAATGACTTACGAGGGCGGCAACTGGTGGAAGTATGAGTTGGCAAACTGTAAAGGTACCGCAGACATAATATTCACTGACGGATACGGTCATCAGGAGCCTGAACAATACTCAAAGGGCATGGAAGCCAAGGGCGAGTGTTATGTAATCGACGGAGAGGTTGAGATGACCGGAAAGGCTGTGGTAGTCTATATATCTACCGATGGCGAGCTATTGGATAAGATCATTCTAAGAGGCAAGGCGGACGGAGAAAGCGTTTATGTTGCCACTAAACAGCAATTCATCGGCTACAAGTGCTTGAGTGATCCGTCAAACCTGCAAAGCAAGTTTGCTGATTTTACAAATAATGTTGTACTTACGTATCAAAAGGTAAACAACAACATATAAATCATACAAAAAATTAATCTCTGCAAAGCTATTTTGCAGGGATTTTTTTTCTGTGTAAAAAAGCTTTATTCAAACAACTTTTGATATAAATTTTAACTTAAAAACAGAAAAAAATTTGTTTTTACCTTAAGTTATTTATATATTTATGTTTTTTAAATATCTTTAAAAATCTTCAAAATTTTCATTTTACGTCATGGTTTTTCATAAATACCTCTGTTATAATATAATCAGCAAGCAAAATTTGTTGAATTTTAATGTTTTTCAGATTTATTGTTACTTAATTCTATAAATATATTTATCTTTTTACTTTATGAACGGTAATCACAAAGAGTACCGGACAGTCCTTACAAAACATTGCAATACGGTAACAGAAGTTTGAATTAATGTCAGACCTTAATATGGCGTTGATGAGTAACCGACTATAGGTTAATCATTCTTTCGGATTCAACCAAGCTTGCACAAAAATTAAAAGGGGGAAACCTTATGTTAAAGAAAATTTTATCATTGATTTTAGCAGGAGTTATTTTGTTCTCTAGTGGGGCTGTAGCTTTTGCGGCTGATTTTGCGGAAACTACTGAAGATGCAAGTGTAGACGCTACATCAGAAGTTAGTGATGCTGAAGAACTTTTGCAAATTTCTAAAGACCTTGGGTTGATAGGTCAGGAGAAAAAAGGAAATGATCCATTATTTAATGATGATCTTGAAGAGGCAATCAAAATAATTCGTCCCGATACTTATACTAAATATGTCAATGCGGCTAGTAATAAGATATCATTGAGTGCATTAATGCAAAGAATTTGGATATCGGCTGGTAAACCGATTTTTGATAATGATGAATCAGGTGGTGAAATCACAAATAATAAATTAGACTATGCTGGATTATATTGTTCTATGATGGGTTTTGTTGATAACAAAATGCTTACTCAAAACGATGAGTTTATTAATTGTTCTCTAGCTGCTGAAATTTTACTCAAGTATTATTTTAATGTTTGGATTGAAATTGAAGACAAAGTTGAAACTGAAAAGAAAGTTCAAACTCTTATCAAAACTAAAAATAATCCCGATAGCTATCAACAATCAAACATAAATAGTGATTTTACCATAACAGAGATTTCTTATTGCGAAAAAAATGACAGTATTATATTTGAATTTAGCGTAAAGAGAGTAACAAAGTATGCAGTTTTATCAAAAAAGAAATTAACAAAATCACAATATGAATCAATAATGGGAATACCAGTACCTGCAAACGGAGAAGTTCTGCAAGGCTTTCAAAAATTTATAATTAAAAGAATTGAATTATTAGATGATTTAAAGAGTGGCAAGAAAACAGATAATTCGTTACAAAAGTGTACATTAAACGCATCAAAACTATGTGCTATTCTTACAGGTGAAGAAAATAGTGACGGCGCAAATGACAATAATAATGGGGAAGTTAATCTTGACTATAATAATGATGGAGAAATTAATTTATTGGATCCATATTTTAGTGACATCGAAAAGATTAGTGTCATATTTAAATTCGATGAGAGTACTGTAGAGAAGACAATTAATAATTTAGACTTGAATATAGCTGATTTGCTAAGCGACAAGTGTGAAAATACTTACTTTTATATGAGCTGGACTATTGATAATATTACGAAATGGCGTTATGTAAATAAAGACGGAAATGTAAGGTGGTATAAAGAAGACGATGAATGTGATTATGGATACTATAAAGATTGCTTCAATCCAAATGTATCACTATATAACATAACATCTAAAAATATTACATTTGTTAAAGCGGAATGGACGGATTCTGATTCATTTGATTATGTAATCAATTCAGATAATCAAACAGCAACAATAACAGGTTATCCCGGCACTGGTACCGAGGTAATCATACCACCAATCATAGACGGATATACTGTAACCGGTATAGATGATATGGCATTTTATGGTTGCTCAAGTGTAACAAGCATAATTATTCCTGATAGTATATCATGGATAGGGTGGAGTGCATTTGGTGATTGCACAAACTTAACAAGTGTAATTATAGGCAGTGGAGTAATTAGTATTGACGATTATGCATTTCGTGACTGTACAAGTTTAAAAAATATAAATGTAGATAGTAATAATAAATGTTATACAAGCGTTCAGGGAGTTCTATTTACAAAAGATATGAAAACTTTGGTGCGTTATCCATGCGCTAAAATAGGTCAGAATTATGTTATACCTAGTAGTGTAACTAGTGTAGAGAATGGTGCATTTGAAGATTGTATAAATTTAACAAGTATATCTTTATCCGATAATTTAAAAAGAATAGGAGATTGTGCCTTTGCTTATTGTAAGTCTTTGAAAAATATCTCTATTGCGGAAGGCACAACACGTATAGGAAACTGTGCGTTTTCAGGTTGCACAGATTTAGTTAGTGTAAGCGTTCCAAATAGTGTAACATCGATAGGTGTTAATGCGTTTGACACTAAAAAGACCTTAACGGTTTATTGCTATAAAAACTCATGTACTGAAAGATATGCACAAAGTAACAACATAAACTACAAATGTTTCACACCTGCTAGTGACTTTAAATATACAGTAGATGAAGCTACAAAAACAGCCATAATAACAGGATATCCCGGTACAGGTGCGGAGGTAATCATACCACCAAGCATAGATGGATATAGTGTAACAGGTATAGATAATTCTGCGTTTAATTGTTGCGAAATAATAACAAGTGTTATTTTACCTAGCAGTATTACGAAAATAGGATCATGGGCGTTTAATTATTGCAAAAGTTTAAAAAGAATAGATGTATTTGGTGACAGTAACTATTATACAAGTATTGATGGAGTATTATTTACAAAGGATAAGAAAACTATTGTACGCTATCCATGTGCTAAAGAGGGTAAAGAGTATATTATTCCGAGTGGCGTAAAAAAAATATACGACAGTTGCTTTAATGACACAAGTTTAGTAAGTATAACTATTCCTTACGGTGTAACTAATATAGGTTCAGGTGCGTTTTTATATAGTGACAGTTTAACAAGTATAAATTTGCCTACTAGCTTAAAAAATATAGGTGATTCTGCATTTCTCTATTGCAAAAGCTTAACAAGCATAGATATACCTAAAAGTGTAACAAGTATTGGACATAGCGCATTCGCTAGCACAGGCTTAACAAGTATAACAATACCTGATAGTGTGACAAGTATAGAAACTAGTGTCTTTGCGTTTTGCAAAGACTTAGAAAGTGTTACTATCCCTGACAGCGTAACAAGCATAAGCGAATGGGCATTTTATGAAAGTTATTATGTAACAATCTACTGTAACTCCGGTTCATATGCTGAAAGCTATGCAAAAAGTAACAGTATAAACTACAAATGTTTCACACCTGCTAGTGACTTTAAATATACAAAGGATAAATCCACAAAGACAGCAACAATAACAGGATATCCCGGTACCGGTGCTGAGGTAATCATACCACCAAGCATAGATGGATATAGTGTAACAGGTATAGGAGATTCTGCATTTCGTGATTGTACAAGTCTAGAAAATATATTTATACCGGAAAGCGTAAAAAGTATGGGTATGTATGCCCTCTATGGCTGTACAAATCTAAAAAATATAACTATTCCTGAACGCTTGATAAATAAGGGCGATGCTGACTTAGACGGTAAGATTACATCATATGATGTTAATCTTATAGAAGACCATTTAGACAAAATAAGTACCTTAAATAGTGTACAAAGAAAATTTGCTGACGTTGACGGTGACGAAGAAATAACCGAAAATGATACATTGACAATAAGTAAGTATTTTTGGGGACTGATATGCACCATTGATATGTCAAAATATACAACGTATGCTATTGGTGATGTTGATGGCGATGGTGTGGTTACAGCTGATGATAAAGCTTTGATTGAAAAATACTTGAATAATCAAGTAATATTGGATGAAAATCAAATTAATGCAGCAGATGTTGACAAAGATGGTAAGGTTACTATATCTGATAGTACAGCGATAGAAAAATATGCAAGCGCAGTTGCTTATTTAACTAATGTCATGTCAAAGTATAAAAGAGAACCGGCTTATTATGATGAAGAACGTAATGGTTATATTCATCATAGTTATATTAACAGATTGAATGGTGATTATATAAATTCAGAAATAATACTGCATAAGTGTGCTGACTATCAATATTCAAAAGGAGATGTAGACGGTGACGGCAGAATTACAGTGCGAGATGCTATACTGGTTCAAAAATGTTCACTTTTATTAATGGCATTTGACAATGATAGTCATAAAAATGCGGCAGATGTAAATGATGATGGCAAAGCCGATATTGTAGATGCAACCATAATACAGAAATGCGCTCTTGGAATTACAGTTAAATATTTAACGTGTTCTTAATAGAAAAATATAATGTTTTCAACGGTTAATGGTCTGTATTTAACGTTATACTTTAATTTCATAAAACCACTTTTGCCCCCTTTATAAATTTTTATATATGCTTTATGCTAAGTCATAGAGCGCACAGCGGCGGTGTTGTCAAATTGTTATTTGGCGGCATTGCCGCTTTGCTTATGGTCAAAACACACAAATAAAAAAGATAACAAAAAAATTTACCAAAACAGTTGCAAAAAATTACATATAGATGTATAATAACAATATAGTGCCTATAGCAGAAGATATGTAGGTTTTATTTGTATTTTATGGCGCATTGTGCCGCATTTTACGGTATTTTGCCGGTTATATTTTAACTTGCAAAAGGGCGAAATATGCTATTGAGCAAATTGCACAAAAAAGCGGCGTAAAATTTTTATAACTTTTACAAAGATAAACTTGCTATTTTGGTGACTATATGGTATTATAATTAAGCGTGACTGCAACAGATATGCGATGAAACGGGAGGTTGCGGCTGAAAGATGCCGGTTTTTCCGTGGAGTATGTCCGATTTTAAACCGGGCGACAAAAATATTTCTCAGCGTAACAGGGTAACAAGAGGGTTGCTGTGCCTTGATACGATTAGATGCTTTTGGACTATCTTTCCCGGATAACTATGTCAGTTATTCGGTTTTTTAAAGGAAGAGGATGAAACACTCGGATGTGTTTGATAGTTTTAAAAAGCAAACCGCCCGCCAACTATAACGAAGGAGGCGATTTTAGTGGCAGTCAAGGAAAAGATAAGGATAAGGCTTAAGGGTTACGACCATCAGCTCGTTGATCAGTCAGCAGAGCGCATAGTTGCAACAGCGAAGCGTACAGGCGCCAGAGTTTCAGGTCCGGTACCGCTTCCAACCGAAAAGCAGATTATCACAATTCTTCGTGCTGTTCATAAGTACAAGGATAGCCGTGAACAGTTCGAAATGAGAACACACAAAAGACTTATCGACATTCTCAGACCGTCTAACAAGACAGTTGAAGCTTTGATGAGTCTGGAACTCCCTGCAGGTGTTGATATAGAGATTAAGCTCTAATTCAACGGACAGCAGCTGGAGGTCAAGTTGGCGAAAGCCAACCAATAACCTTTTAGGAGGCATTATAAAATGCAAAAAGCTATTATCGGCAAGAAGATCGGTATGACACAGATCTTCGACGAAAAGGGTAACGTTGTTCCCGTTACTGTTGTTGAAGCAGGCCCATGCGTTGTTTCACAGAAGAAAACAGTAGAAAACGACGGTTACGCATCAGTTCAGATCGGTTACGGCGATTTAAAGGCAAGCAAGGTTACTAAGCCTATGAAGGGTCACTTCGATAAGGCAGGCGTTGCTTACAAGAGAACTCTCCGTGAATTTAGATTTGATGATTGCGATGCTTACAATGTAGGCGATCTTATCAAGGCTGACGCATTTGCAACAGGTGATAAGATAGACGTAACAGGTACCAGCAAAGGTAAGGGCTATGCAGGCGTAATTAAGCGTTGGAATTTCCAAAGACTTAAGGAAACCCACGGTTCAGGTCCTGTTGCAAGACACGGCGGTTCAATCGGCTCATGTTCAGACCCTTCAAGAGTTTGGAAGGGAAAGAAAATGGCAGGTCATTTGGGAGCCGAAAGAGTAACTGTT
This sequence comes from Acutalibacteraceae bacterium, assembly GCA_051881075.1. Classification (GTDB taxonomy): domain Bacteria; phylum Bacillota; class Clostridia; order Oscillospirales; family Acutalibacteraceae; genus RUG14223. Next base: position 65,684 of record JBJEPE010000004.1, read on the forward strand.
CAAAACTTAACTGTAGTTAAGGTAGATGCGGAAAACAATCTTATTGCTGTAAAGGGCGCAATTCCCGGTCCTAACGGCGGTATCGTAGTTATTCGTGACTCGGTTAAGGCGTAAGGGAAGGAGGAGTTTAAATGCCAAATGTAGATGTATTGGATATGGGCGGCAGCAAGGTAGGTACTATTGAGCTTTCAGACGCTATATTCGGAATCGAACCCAACGCAGCAGTTATGCACCATATGGTAGTTAATTATCTTGCCAACCAGCGTCAGGGTACACAGTCAGCACTTACAAGAGCTGAGGTATCAGGCGGCGGAAAGAAGCCATGGAGGCAAAAGGGTACAGGCCATGCAAGACAGGGCTCAACAAGAGCTCCGCAATGGACACACGGCGGTATCGTATTTGCTCCAAAGCCAAGAGATTACAGCTATACTGTAAATAAGAAGGTAAGAAGACTCGCTATGAAGTCAGCTTTCTCAAGCAAGGCAGCTGACAACGATATAATCGTTATTGACTCTATCACAACAGAGGAGTACAAGACAAAGGTTATAGCTGAGATGCTTAAGGCAGTAGGCGCAGAGAAGAAAGCATTGATAGTTCTTCCTGAGGTTGACAAAAAGGTAATCAACTCTGCAAGAAATATCCCTGGCGTTAAGACCGCACAGGTAAATACCTTAAATGTATACGATATGCTCAACGCTGATAAGCTTATCATTGTTAAGTCAGCCGTTGAAATGATCGAGGAGGTGTACGCATAATGAATGCAAGAGATATTGTTATAAGACCTGTTATTACAGAGAAAAGTATTGCAGCAGCTAGTAGCAAAAGGTACACCTTTGAAGTTGATAAGTCAGCTAATAAAATAGAAATAGCAAGAGCTGTTGAAGAGATTTTTAAGGTTAAGGTTACTAAGGTAAACACAGTAAGTGTTAGAGGCCACCTCCGCCGTCAAGGCAGAAGCGAAGGCTACACCAAGGCTTGGAAAAAGGCTATCGTAACCTTATCACAGGACAGCAAGAGCATCGAAATTTTTGAAGGTATGATGTAAGCCTGAAAAGGCGAGAAGGTATGGGGAGAGCCATTTCCCCGCAAAACCATCATAAGGAGTGTGAAATCAATGGCAATTTTAACTTATAAACCGACTACAAACGCAAGACGTAATATGTCGGTTACAGATTACTCCGGACTTTCAAAGGTTGCACCGGAAAAGAGCTTGCTTGCTCCGCTTAAGAAAAAATCCGGACGTAACAGCTACGGCAGAATTACTGTTCGCCACAGAGGCGGCGGCAATCGCAGAAAGTACCGTATAATTGATTTTAAGCGTCAAAAGTTTGACGTACCGGGTAAGGTACTTACCCTTGAATATGATCCTAACCGTTCAGCTCATATCGCTTTGGTTGAGTATGAGGATGGCGAGAAGAGATATATCATCGCACCTATCGGATTAAAAGTAGGCGATACAGTAGTATCAGGCGAGAAGGCAGATATTAAGCCGGGTAACGCATTACCACTTGTAAACATTCCGACAGGTACATTCGTTCACAACGTTGAGCTTTATCCCGGCAGAGGCGCACAGCTCGCCAGAGCCGCAGGTAACATGGCACAGCTTATGGCTAAAGAGGGCAACATGGCATTGCTCAGACTTCCCTCAGGCGAACTGCGTAATGTTCCTAATACTTGTATGGCTACTATTGGTCAAGTCGGTAACGCTGATCACGAGAACGTTAAGATCGGTAAAGCAGGACGTAAGCGTAACATGGGTTGGAGACCTACAGTAAGAGGTTCTGTAATGAACCCTTGCGATCACCCCCACGGCGGTGGTGAAGGTAAGAGCCCGGTTGGTCGCCCAGGCCCTGTAACTCCTTGGGGTAAGCCCGCTCTCGGATACAAGACAAGAAAACCGCATAACCGTTCTGATAAGTTCATTATCAAGCGCAGAAACGGTAAGTAATAGGCATACAGAAAGGAGCTTATGAACTATGGGAAGAAGCGTTAAAAAGGGTCCTTTTGTACAGCCTGTGCTGCTTAAAAGGGTTCAAGAAATGAACGAGTCGGGAGAGAAGAGAATATTAAAGACATGGAGCAGAGCTTCAACGATTTTCCCCGATTTCGTAGGTCATACATTTGCTGTCCATGACGGACGCAAGCACGTACCTGTATATGTAACAGAAGATATGGTCGGACACAAGCTCGGTGAGTTTGCCCCGACAAGAACCTTCAGAGGTCATGCAGGTTCAAAAACAACAAAGAAATAAGGCCGAAAGGAGTGTATAGCAATGGAAGCAAGAGCATATTTGAAATACGTTCGTATTTCTCCCAGAAAAGTATCAATCGTACTTGATCTTATTAGAAATAAGCCGGTTGATCTCGCAATGGCTATCCTTAAGCATACCCCGAAGGCCGCTTGTGAGGACCTTCAAAAGTTGCTCAAGTCAGCAATAGCAAATGCAGAGAATAACCACAACATGGATGTTTCCAGACTTTATGTAGCAGAATGTTCAGTAAGTCAGGGTCCGATCCTCAAGCGTATTCGTCCGAGAGCGCAGGGTCGTGCATTCAGAATAAATAAAAAGACCTCGCACATTACACTTGTGCTGAAGGAAAAAGAATAAGCAGATGAGGAGGTAAGCTTATGGGCCAGAAGGTAAATCCGCACGGTTTACGTGTAGGCGTAATCAAAAACTGGGATTCACGCTGGTTTGCTAAGAAGAAGGACTTCGGCGATATGCTCGTTGAGGACTACAATCTTAGAAAAACCTTAAAGAAGCAGTTAGCTTCAGCAGGCATCCCGAAAATCGAAATTGAGCGTGACGCATCAAAGGTCAGAGTTCATATTCACTGCGCAAAGCCCGGTATGGTAATCGGTAAGGGCGGCAGTGAGATAGAAAAGCTTCGTCTTCAATGCGAAGCAATACTCAAAAAGCCGGTTGCAATCAATATAGTTGAGGTTAAGAACCCTGACTTGAATGCACAGCTTGTAGCTGAGAGCATAGCTCAACAGCTTGAAAAGAGAATTTCTTTCCGTCGTGCTATGAAGCAGTCCATCGGTCGTGCTATGAAGCTTGGCGCAAAGGGTATAAAGACACAGTGCTCAGGCCGTTTAGGCGGTGCTGAAATAGCAAGAGCTGAGCAATATCACGAGGGTACAATCCCGCTTCAGACATTAAGAGCTGACATTGACTACGGTTTTGCAGAGGCTGCAACAACATACGGCCGCATCGGTGTTAAGGTTTGGCTTTACAAGGGTGAGGTACTTCAAGATAACCGTAGACCCCGTAGGGAAGGAGGCAGTAAATAATGCTGTTACCAAAGAGAGTAAAATACCGCAGAGTCCAAAGAGGACGTATGAAGGGCAAGGCAAATCGTGGTAACAAGGTTGTTTACGGCGATTTCGGTCTTCAGGCTATGGAGCCATCATGGATCACATCTAATCAAATCGAAGCAGCCCGTGTTGCTATGACACGTTACTGCAAGAGATTCGGTAAGGTTTGGATCAAGATTTTCCCGGATAAGCCTGTTACAGAAAAGCCTGCTGAAACTCGAATGGGTTCCGGTAAAGGATCACCGGAATATTGGGTTGCAGTAGTTAAGCCGGGCAGAGTTTTATTTGAGATTGCCGGTGTTTCTGAGGAAACCGCAAGAGAAGCTATGCGTTTGGCTGCTAATAAATTGCCAATCAAGTGCAAGTTTGTAAAAAAAGAGGAAACGGGGGTTGAGCAGTAATGAAAGCTAAGGATTTAAGAGAATTATCTGCTCTTGAGCTTGAGGACAAATTAAAGGACCTCAAGGAGGAGTTATTTAACCTGCGTTTTCAGCTTGCCATGAATCAGCTCGATAACCCAATGCGTATTAGTGCTGTTAAGAAGGATATAGCCAGAATATTAACTGTTCTCAGCGAAGAGTCCGATGACAGTGCTGAAGCTTGAGGCAAGGAGGTTAAACCATGAGCGAGAGAAATATGAGAAAGACCGAGGTCGGCAAGGTTGTAAGCAACAAGATGGACAAAACTATTGTTGTTGCTATTGAAAACAGCGTTAGCCACAAGCTTTACAACAAAATTGTAAAGAGAACAATAAAGTTTAAGGCACATGATGAGAACAATGAGTGTTCAATAGGCGACAGAGTACGCATTATGGAAACTCGTCCGCTTTCTAAGGATAAGAGATGGCGTCTCGTCGAGATTATAGAGAAAGCCAAATAATATAATTGGTTTTATGAAAAGGAGGAACGCACTGTGATACAGCAGCAGACCTACCTCAAGGTTGCCGACAACACCGGCGCAAAGGAGCTTATGTGCATCAGAGTTCTCGGCGGAACCAGAAGGAGGTACGCCAATATCGGCGACGTTGTAGTTGCTTCAGTTAAGAAAGCAGCTCCGGGCGGAGTCGTTAAAAAAGGCGACGTAGTTAAAGCAGTAATCGTACGCTCAGCAAAGGGTGTACGTCGCAGTGACGGCACATACATTCGTTTTGATGAGAATGCAGCCGTTATTATTAGAGATGATAAAAACCCGAGGGGTACCCGTATTTTCGGACCGGTAGCAAGAGAGCTTCGTGATAAAGATTATCTGAAGATATTGAGTCTTGCTCCCGAAGTACTTTAATGGAGGTGCTCACTATGATAAATAAAGTTCATGTTAAAACGGGTGACACCGTAATTGTCCTCAGTGGCAAGGACAAGGGCAAGAAGGGCAAGGTTTTAGCTGTAAGCCCTAAGGAAGGCAAGGTTATTGTTGAGAAAATCAACATGGTTACTAAGCACGTTAAGCCTCGCAGATTAGGCGAGCAGGGCGGCATAGTAAAGGCCGAAGGAGCTATGTATGCTTCAAAAGTACAAATCGTTTGCCCACGCTGCAAGAAGCCAACTCGTGTAGGACACAAGTTTGTTGAGGATGGCGACAAGCTGACTAAAATTCGTGTTTGTAAAGAATGCGGCGAGGAACTGTAAGGAGGAGCATTATGGCAAGACTTGCTGAGTTTTATAAGAGCGATGTTGCACCTGCTCTTATGAAGAAATTTCAATATAAAAGTGTAATGCAAATTCCGAAGCTTGATAAAATCGTTATCAACATTGGCGCAGGCGAGGCAAAAGATAACGCAAAAGTTATTGATGCTATCGTTAATGATCTTTCAGCTATCACAGGTCAAAGACCTTTAGTTTGTAAGGCAAGAAAGTCAGTTGCTAACTTCAAGATTCGTGAAGGCATGAATATCGGTGCAAAGGTTACTCTCAGAGGAGCAAGAATGTATGAGTTCTTAGACAGACTTTTCAATGTAGCTCTTCCGCGTGTTCGTGACTTCAGAGGAATTAATCCTAACTCCTTTGACGGCCGTGGTAACTATAACATGGGTCTTAAAGAACAACTTATCTTCCCTGAGATAGAGTACGATAAGATTGACAAGGTTCGTGGTATGGACATTTGCTTTGTAACTACTGCAAACACCGACGAGGAAGCCCGTGAGCTTTTAACACTTATGGGCGCACCGTTTGCGAAATAAGGAGGGATTATTGTGGCCAAAACTGCAATGAAGGTTAAACAACAAAGAGAGCAGAAATTCTCAACAAGAGAATATACCAGATGCAAAATCTGCGGCAGGCCGCACGCCTATCTTCGTAAGTTCGGTATATGCCGTATTTGCTTTAGGGAGCTTGCTTATAAGGGCGAGATTCCCGGCGTGAAGAAAGCCAGCTGGTAAGGCTTAGCAAAGGAGGTAAACATTATGCAGATTACTGATACAGTTGCAGATTTGCTGACAAGAATTCGTAATGCAAACTCTGCTAAGCATGATACTGTTGAAATTCCCGCATCTAACATGAAGAAGGCAATCGTTCAAATTCTTGTTGATGAAGGTTATGTAAAGAGTTACTCAGTTACTGAGGACGGCAAGCAAGGCGTTATTAAGGTAGTGCTTAAGTACGGTGCAGGTAAAACACCTGTTATCTCCGGCTTACGCAGAGTATCTAAGCCCGGTTTGCGCATATACACAAATGTAGAGGATATGCCTAAGGTTATGAAGGGTCTTGGCATTGCAATAATATCAACATCTAAGGGCATCATGACAGATCGTCAGGCTCGTAAAGAGAATGTTGGTGGCGAGGTTCTCGCATTTATTTGGTAAGGAGGTGTAGAGATGTCTCGAATTGGAAGAAAGCCTATAAATATTCCCGCCGGCGTAGAAGCTAAGTTTGAAGACGGCGTTATGACAGTTAAGGGACCTAAGGGCACATTGACTCAGAAGGTTCATCCTAATATGTTAGTTGAAGTCGACGGCGCTGTTATTACCGTAACACGTCCCGACGATGATAAGTTGAATAGATCATTACACGGCTTGACACGTACTCTCATCGCCAACATGATAGAGGGCGTTACTAATGGCTACAAGAAGGAGCTTGACGTAAACGGTGTTGGTTACCGTGTACAGAAGCAGGGCAAAAACTTGGTTATGAACCTTGGTTTTTCGCATCAGGTTATTGTATCTGACACAGATGATATCACTATCGAGGTTCCCGGTCCCAATAAGATCGTAATCGTAGGTATTGATAAGCAAAAGGTTGGTCAGTTTGCTGCTGAGGTTAGAGAGAAACGTCCACCGGAGCCATATAAGGGCAAGGGTATTAAGTACGTTGATGAAGTTATCCGCCGCAAGGAAGGTAAAGCCGGTAAGGGCGGCAAGAAGTAATTAAGGAGTGAATAAGCTATGGTGAACAGGCCAAACACAAACAAGGCCAGAATAAAGCGCCACACGAGAGTTCGTGGCAAAATAAGCGGCACCGCTGAGTGTCCTCGCCTTAATGTTTTCCGCTCTAACAGTAACATCTACGCCCAGTTGATTGATGACGTTAAAGGTTGCACTTTAGCATCGGCTTCAACTTTGGACAAAGAAATTGATTGTTACGGCGGAAACAAAGAAGCTGCCCGCAAGGTTGGCAAGCTTATTGCAAGCAGAGCTGCCGATAAGGGTATAACCGAAGTTGTTTTTGACAGAGGCGGTTATATATTCCACGGTCGTGTTAAGGAGCTTGCCGAGGGCGCCCGTGAAGGCGGTCTCAAGTTCTAAGTAAGGGAGGAATAACTTTGGCTATAATTGACGCATCAACATTAGATTTAAAAGAGCGTGTAGTTACCATTAACCGTGTATCTAAGACAGTTAAGGGCGGTCGTATATTTAAGTTCGCAGCACTTGTTGTTGTAGGTGACGGTAACGGCATAGTAGGCTTCGGTATTGGTAAAGCAGGCGAAGTTCCGGATGCTATCCGTAAGGGTATAGAGGACGCTAAGAAGAATCTTATGAAGGTATCATTAAGAGGCTCAACAATCCCGCATGAAGTTATCGGCGCATTTGGCGCAGGCAGAGTTCTTATGAAGCCTGCTGCTCCCGGTACCGGTGTTATCGCCGGCGGTCCGGTACGTGCCGTTGTTGAGGCCGTTGGTATAAAGGATATAAGAACTAAGGCATTACGTTCTAACAATCCTTGCAACGTAGTTCGTGCAACCCTTGCAGGCTTGAGCGAGCTTCGTACAGCCGAAGAAGTTGCTGCTATCCGCGGCAAATCGGTTAAAGAAATATTATAATAAGGGGGTTAGCATGATGGCTACAATTAACATTAAGCTGGTAAAAAGTCTTATTGGCTGCAAGAAGGACCAGATTGCAACCGCCTATGCACTTGGTTTGCGCAAGATCGGTGATACAACAACTCAACCTGATAACGCTCAGACCAATGGTAAGGTAGCAAAAATAATCCACCTCATCGAGGTTAGTAAAGCGTAAGCAAGGAGGTGCGAAGAATGAAGTTGCACGAACTGGCTCCGGTACCCGGCTCTGTTAAAGAGGCTAAGCGTATCGGCAGAGGACATGGTTCAGGTCAAGGAAAAACAGCCGGCAAGGGACATAAGGGCCAAAAGGCTAGAGCCGGCAGAGGTATGCGTATAGGTTTTGAAGGCGGTCAAATGCCTTTGCAAAGACGTATTCCTAAGAGAGGCTTCAATAATATCTTTGCTAAGGAAATCGTTGCAATCAACGTTGGCAAGTTAAATGCTTTTGATGAGGGCACGGTTGTTGATGCTCAGGCATTGGTAGATGCAGGTATAATCAAAAAGTCTTTCGACGGTATCAAGGTTATTGGTAACGGCAAATTAGATAAGAAACTCACAGTAAAGGTAGATGCGTACTCAGAATCTGCTAAGCAGAAGATAGAAGCTGTTGGCGGAAAGGCTGAGGTGATCTAATTGTTCAGTACTATTAGAAACGCTTGGAAAATACCTGATTTAAGAAGAAAAATCTTATTTACACTTTTAGTAATCATCATATTCAGAATTGGTTCCGTTATTCCGGTTCCTTTTCTGGATATAACCGCTTTGAAGAATTTGATGGGCGGTATTGATGAGAGCGGCTCATTGCTTGCTTACCTCAATACACTTTCGGGCGGTGCGTTTTCAAATGCAACATTGTTCGCAATGTCAGTTACCCCGTACATCAACTCTTCAATTATCATTCAGTTGTTGACGGTTGCTATTCCTGCTCTTGAGAGATTATCAAAAGAGGGCGAAGAGGGCCGTAAAAAGCTCGCAACCATCACCCGTTATACAACAATTATTTTAGGATTGATTCAAGGTACAGCATATTACTTCTTCCTTAGAAATTCAAATGTTGTAACTTATCGCTCAGGCTTCACAGGCGTATTTGTTGCCTTTATAATCATTATGTCATTTACGGCAGGTACAGCCCTTATGATGTGGCTTGGTGAGCAAATCAACCAATACGGTATTGGCAATGGTATTTCAATACTCTTGTTTGCCGGTATCGTAGCAAGATTACCTTACACGATCAATGTATTGAAGACATATCTCCAATACGCAAGCGAAGGTATGACAAGATACTATGTATTAGTACCGATATTTGTACTACTTTTCCTTGTTATTGTTTGGGTTATCGTATTCATGAACGATGCAGAGCGTCGTATTCCTATCCAGTATGCTAAGCGTATGGTTGGCAGAAAGATGTACGGCGGCCAGAGCAGCCATCTCCCAATCAAAGTTGGTTTGGGCGGTGTTCTCCCTGTAATCTTTGCAAGTTCAATTCTTTCAATACCGAGTACGATCAAATTGTTCGTAACTCCTACCGGTTTCTGGAAGTCAGTGCTTGATGCACTTTCATCAGACGGTTGGCTTTATGCGGTATTGTACTTCATACTGATTATACTCTTTGCTTATTTCTATACAACAATTCAGTATAATCCGGTTGAAATGGCTAATAATCTTCGTCAAAACAACGGTACTATACCGGGCATCCGTCCAGGTAAACCTACAGTTGACTTCATTGCAAAAATTCTTTCAAGAATTACACTTATCGGCGCATTGTTCCTTGCATTCATTGCATTGCTCCCAATTATCTTTGCAAATGTAACAAATATGGGCGGCTTATCAATGGGCGGTACATCAATAATCATTCTTGTAGGCGTTGCTCTTGAAACATCCAAGCAGCTTGAGTCACAGATGATGATGCGTCATTATAAGGGATTCCTTGATTAATTTTCGTTAAGGAGTATGAAGATTATGAATATAATTCTTTTAGGTGCACCGGGTGCCGGTAAAGGCACTCAAGCAGAGGTAATCTGCGAGCATCTTTCTATTCCCACGATTTCCACGGGTAACATTATCCGTGAAGCGCTGAAGAGCGGCACTGAGATGGGGCTTAAGGCAAAATCCTATATGGATGCCGGAGCACTTGTTCCCGATGATGTTGTTATAGGCATTATCAAAGAAAGACTTGCTAAGGATGACTGCAAAGGCGGATTTATCCTTGACGGTTTTCCAAGAACTATTCCTCAGGCCGAGGCTTTGGACAGCATGGGCGTTATCATTGATAAGGTAATTGATATTGAAGTACCTGATGAAAAGATAATAGCCAGAATGTCCGGACGCCGTGTCTGCGAGAAGTGCGGCGCAAGCTATCACATGGAGTATAAAAAGCCCAGTGTTGATGGCGTTTGCGATAAATGCACAGGCACCCTCGTACAGCGCAAGGATGACCATCCGGATACTGTAAAGGCACGTTTGGCTGTATATCACAACGAAACAGAGCCTTTGAAGGACTTTTATTCTAAGCAAGGCAAGCTTGCAATAGTTGAAGGACAAGAAGAAGTCAAGGATACTACTAAGCTTATACTTGCTGAGGTTGAGGGATAATATATTATGATAGTATTGAAAACAGCACGAGAATTGTCAGCTATGCGTGAGGCGGGAGTTATCTCTCAGCGTGCGCTGAAGCTGGCAGGTAAGGCTGTCGAGCCGGGCGTAAGCACGGCGGAGATTGATGCTATTGTTCGTAAATATATCGAGAAACAGGGAGCTACTCCCTCGTTTCTCGGCTATTGCGATTATCCTGCCAGTGCTTGCATATCAGTAAATGATGTGGTTATCCACGGCATACCTTCTAAAAAGAAAATACTGAAAAGCGGCGATATTGTCAGCATTGATATAGGTGCCTTTTTTAAGGGTTTTCATGGCGATAACGCATGGACCTTTGCTTGCGGTGACGTAAGTAAAGAAGCACAGGCACTTATGGATGCCACTCGTGAAAGCTTGTTTGAGGGAATAAAGCAAGCGGTAGCGGGAGCAAGGTTAGGTGACATTGGCAGCGCAGTACAGAGGTATACCGAAGCTCGCAACTACTCGGTGGTACGGGATTTTGTCGGTCACGGAGTAGGTGCGAAGTTACACGAAGAACCAAGCGTACCAAATTTCGGTACACCCGGACGAGGCGTTCGCCTGTTACCGGGAATGACTATTGCTATTGAACCGATGATTAATGCAGGAACTCACAAGGTAAGAGTGCTTGATGACGGCTGGACAACAGTTACAGCGGACGGAAAGCTCTCGGCACATTTTGAGCATACCATTGCCATTACGCCTGACGGGCCTGTTATTTTAACGCTCGTTGACGAATGAGGCGGTGCATGATGGATTTTCAAATTGGTCAAATCGTGTGTTCCAGATCGGGGCATGACAAAGGCTGCTTTTATGTAGTGGTTGATGTTAAAGATGGTTTTGCGTATGTCTGTAACGGACGGAACAGATTGTTAGACTGTCCTAAGAAAAAGAACTTCAGGCATCTCGCCCCGACAACAATGTCATTACCGCAAAGCTCGATAGAAACGAATCACGAAATACGAAAGTCACTTGCCGCAATGGTTAAGAGCAGCGACTGACTTAACGTTTGAGGAGGTTATTATTTTGTCGAAACAGGACGTTATCGAAATAGAAGGTACAGTAACTGAAGCCTTACCAAACGCACAGTTTATGGTAGAGCTTCCAAACGGCCGTTCAATATTGGCTCACATCTCAGGTAAATTAAGAATGAATTTTATAAGAATATTACCCGGTGACCATGTAACGGTCGAATTGTCACCATATGATCTCACAAGAGGTCGCATAATATGGCGCAGCAAGTAATTCACAAAAAGGCTAAAGGCTAACAAGGAGGCAAACAAAATGAAAGTCAGACCTTCTGTAAAGAAAATTTGCGAAAAATGTAAAATTATTAAACGTAAGGGTAAAGTCATGGTAATCTGTGAAAACCCGAAGCACAAACAGCGTCAGGGCTGATACGCCGTACGCTAAGAATTAACATGGAGGTGCAACTGTATGGCGCGTATAGCAGGTGTTGACTTGCCCAGAGATAAGAGAATCGAAATCGGTTTAACTTATATCTACGGCATAGGACGTAAAACTGCAAGCGACATTATTGCCGCAACAGGCATAGATCCTGACACCCGTGTCAGAGATTTAAGTGAAAATGATGTTTCAAAGCTCAGAGAGTATATAGACCATAATTGTCGTGTTGAAGGTGATCTTCGCCGCGACGTAGCATTTGATATTAAGAGGCTTATTGAAATAGGTTGCTATCGTGGTGTTCGTCACCGCAAGGGCTTGCCTGTAAGAGGTCAACGCTCAAAGACAAATGCTCGTACTCGTAAGGGACCGAGAAAAACGATGGCTAATAAGAAGAAATAAGCGAGGAGGAAATTACTGATGGCAGCACCAAAGGGTAAAAAGACCACAGTACGTCGTCGCCGTGAGCGTAAAAATATTGAGCGTGGCGCAGCACATATTCAGTCCACATTCAATAACACAATAGTAACAATAACAGACGTACAAGGTAATGCCGTTTCATGGGCAAGTGCCGGTGAATTAGGTTTTAGAGGTTCAAGAAAATCAACTCCGTTCGCTGCACAGACAGCCGCTGAAACAGCAGCTAAGGCAGCTATGGAGCATGGTATGAAATCTGTAGAGGTTTTTGTAAAGGGTCCGGGTTCAGGACGTGAAGCAGCAATCAGAGCATTGCAGAGCGCAGGTCTTGAGGTAAACATGATCAAGGACGTTACTCCAATTCCTCACAACGGATGCCGTCCTCCTAAGAGAAGACGTGTTTAATATAATTGTAGGAGGTGTACACAAATGGCTAGATATACAGGTGCTGTGTGCAGAATGTGCCGCAGAGAAGGTCAAAAGCTTTTCTTAAAGGGCGAACGCTGCTACACAGATAAGTGTGCTATTTCACGTAGAGCATATGCACCGGGCCAGCATGGTCAGGGCAGAAAGAAGTCATCAGAGTATGGCGTTCAGTTACGTGCTAAGCAGATGACAAGACGTTATTACGGCGTACTTGAGGGACAGTTCAGACATTACTATGAGATGGCTGAGCGTAAGGAAGGCAAGACAGGTGATGTATTGCTTTCAATCTTGGAGTCACGTCTTGACAACGTAGTTTATAGATTGGGCTGGGCTTCTTCACATGCTGAAGCAAGACAGCTTGTAAACCACGGTCATTTCACAGTAAACGGTAAAAGAGTTGACATTCCGTCATACCTTGTAAAGCCGGGTGAAGTGATTGCAGTTTGCGAAAAGAGCCGTTCAAGTGATAAGATTAAGGCAGTAATCGAGGCTAACGCTTCACGTCCTGTTCCGAAGTGGCTTGATCTTAATAGAGACGCTTTTGAGGGTAAGGTTATTGCTGTTGCACAGCGTGAGGATATCGACTTGACAGTTGATGAAACATTGATCGTTGAGTTGTACTCCAAGTAATCCTTAGCTTAAATGTAGGCAGATTACACACAACGGTAGTTAAACTACCTGATGTTAGGGAGGTTCGCTGATGATTGAAATAGAGAAGCCAAAGATTGAAATTGAAGAATTATCTTCAGACGGCAGATACGGCAGATTTTGTTTAGAGCCACTGGAGCGTGGATTCGGCAACACTATAGGCAACAGCTTAAGACGTGTTTTGCTTTCATCATTGGAGGGTGTTGCAGTTACATCAATCAAGATTGACGGTGTACTGCACGAGTTCTCCACGATACCCGGAGTTAAAGAAGACGTAACGGAAATCGTCCTCAACATGAAGGGACTTACCGCAAAGCTTCATTGCAGTGGTGAAAAAACGGTTGAAATTAATGCAACAGGTCCTTGCGAGGTAACGGCACGTTCCATTAATTGCGACAGCGAGGTTGAAATTCTCAATCCTGAGATGCATATAGCTACTTTGGGCGAGAACGCTAAGCTGAATATGGAAATCACACTTAATAAGGGCAGAGGATATATCCCTGCTGAAAAGAATAAGCAGATATCTGGCAACAATGTTATCGGTGTTCTGCCAATAGACTCGATTTACACTCCTGTTCTCAAAGTAAACTACACAGTAGAAAATACCCGTGTAGGACAGATAACAGACTATGATAAGTTGACTCTTGACATATGGACTAACGGTGTAATAAATGCACAAGAGGCAGTTTCTCTTGCCGCTAAAGTTCTCACCGAGCATCTTAACTTGTTTGTTGATTTATCAGATCAAGGCAGCAACATGGAGATAATGATTGAGAAGGGTGACCAAGGCAAGGAAAAGGTGCTTGAAATGACTATTGAAGAGCTTGACCTCTCGGTACGTTCTTTCAACTGCCTCAAGCGTGCAGGTATCAATACGGTTGAAGACTTGATCAATAAGTCAGAGGACGATATGATGAAGGTTAGAAATTTGGGACGTAAATCACTTGAAGAAGTTGTTTACAAGCTTAATAGTCTCGGATTCAGCCTTCATAAGGATGATGAATAAAACCTAAAGAAGATATAAAGGAGTGAATTTCGATGCCAGGTACAAGAAAGCTCGGAAGAGACACTGCTCATAGAAACGCTATGCTGAGAGCAATGGTAACATTCCTTCTTGAAAACGGAAAGATTGAGACCACAGTTACTCGTGCTAAAGAGGTTAGCTCTTTAACAGAGAAAATGATTACATTAGCAAAGCAGAACAATCTTCACAACAAGCGTTTAGCACTTTCCTTTATAACAAAGGATGCAGTTGTGTTCAAGTTGTTTGAAGAGATTGCTCCAAAGTATGCAGACAGAAACGGTGGATATACACGTATTACAAAGATAGGTCCACGTCGTGGCGACGCTGCTGAAATGGCAATTATTGAGCTTATATAATATAAATATATAATAAATTATCCTCCAATCGGTGGTTATCCGATTGGAGGATTTTTGTGTCATTTATTCATATAGCTACGTTACTCAATTAGTTAGTCAAGGTCTATAATTGGACTTGTTAAATTGCTTTAATTAAAAAGTAACATCCACTTCTGTATTTATGATAAGTACAAAAGTGGATGTTGAATTTTTTATAATTTTAAGAATTTAATGTCTTACAAATCCCTGCCGCAGCACTTTTTATACTTTTTGCCGCTGCCGCATGGGCAAGGATCGTTTCTGCCGATTTTTTGTTTAGCTGTTTTTCTTACTGTTTTATGGCGTGTGTCTGTGCCGTCACTGCTTGTTGATGTAGGCTGTGCGACCTGCTCACGTCTTAAAACAAAGTTGATACTTGATTTGCTGTCGGTTGACGGAAGCTCAGGAGCCTGACCCGGCATAACAACTTGGTGTGCGGCGGCCGCCCTGCGGAGCATTTCATCTCTTTGACGCTTAATTTCTGCCTGCTTTTCAAGGTATTCCGCAATCTTCTTAGGTCTGATGAGCATATTTTTAACAGTATCTTCACGGATAACTCTTATCATCTCGTCAAACATATCAAAGCCTTCAAGTCTGTACTCGACAACAGGGTCTTTCTGACCGTAAGCACGAAGTCTGATACCCTGTTTAAGCTCCTCCATAGCGTCTATATGATCCATCCAATGAATATCAACGCTCTTTAGCAAGCATACTCTCTCAAGCTCACGCATTGTGTCGGCAGGTACTTTTGTTTCGTTTTCTTCATATATAGACATTGCCTTATCGATAAGCTCTTTAGCAATATCGTCCTTGTCCTTATCCTCAAGATCTTCAAGAGTATAATTAAGCTCATCATCATTAATGAGCCAGCCAAGGTAATAATCACGTAAGCCCTGTAAGTTCCAGTTTTCTTTAAAGTCATTTGCAGGCAAATAATCAGAAACGGTTGTGCTGATAGTCTGTTCAACCATCTTGATAATGGTATCTCTGATATCTTCACCGTTAAGCACCTGATCTCTTTGACCGTATATGATCTCACGTTGCTTATTCATAACGTCATCATATTGCAGAACGTTCTTTCTTATACCGAAGTTACGGCTTTCAACCTTGCCTTGTGCGCTCTCAATAGTGCCTGAAAGCATCTTGTTCTCAATGGCAACGTCCTCATCAACATTAAATTTATCAAGCAGATTATACATTCTTTCTCCACCGAACAGGCGCATAAGATCGTCCTCAAAGGATAAGAAAAATCTACTCTTTCCGGGGTCGCCCTGTCTTCCTGAACGTCCACGGAGCTGGTTATCAATACGTCTTGACTCATGTCTTTCTGTACCGATAATGTAAAGACCGCCTGCCTCTCTGACCTCATCTGCGGCTGCTCTTATTTCACTTTTGTATTTTTCGTTAAGCTTTGCAAATGTTTTACGGGCATTGAGTATTTCTTCATCATCGGTTTCTGCAAAGCCAGTAGCTTCAACAATAAGTTCCTCCGGAATTTGCATTTTTCTCATTTCGGCTTTTGCCATGTACTCAGCGTTACCGCCTAGGATAATATCAGTACCACGGCCTGCCATGTTGGTGGCTATAGTTACAGCACCCTTTTTACCTGCCTGAGCAATTATCTCAGCCTCTTTTTCGTGGTATTTTGCATTCAATACATTATGCTTGATTCCACGCTTCTTGAGCATTGAGCTTAACAATTCTGATTTTTCTATAGATATGGTACCAACAAGCACCGGCTGACCCTTTTCGTGGGCTTCTATAATATCCTCAATTACCGCTGAAAACTTGCCTTTTTCTGTTTTAAACAATGCATCAGGGCAGTCCTCACGGATAAGAGGTTTATTTGTAGGGATTTCTACAACGTCAAGCGTGTATATTTCTCTAAATTCATCTTCCTCAGTCATAGCAGTACCTGTCATACCTGAGAGCTTCTTGTAAAGGCGGAAGTAATTTTGGAATGTGATTGTTGCAAGCGTCTTGCTTTCACGCTCAACCTTAACATTTTCTTTCGCTTCAATAGCCTGATGCAGACCCTCGTTATAACGTCTGCCGTACATAAGTCTGCCGGTAAATTCGTCAACTATAATTACCTCGCCGTCCTTAACAACATAGTCGATATCACGCTTCATTATGCTGTTTGCTTTGATTGCTTGGTTTACATGGTGTTGTATTGTCAGGTTATCGGGGTCAGTAAGGTTATCAATATTAAAATATTGCTCAGCCTTTTTAACACCCAAAGGTGTCAATGTGGCGGTTTTGGCCTTTTCGTCAACTATATAATCTATGCCTTCACTCTGGAATGCCTCGTCATTATCCTCCTTGTTGTCCACCTCTGCAAAAACCTTACGCTTTAATGTCTTAGCAAATTTGTCGGCACGTTCGTACAGGTCAGTTGACTTACTGCCCGGACCGCTTATGATAAGAGGTGTTCTTGCTTCATCTATGAGGATCGAGTCAACCTCGTCTACGATTGCGAAGTTATGACCACGCTGTACCTTTTGCTCTTTATAAACTACCATGTTGTCACGCAGATAGTCAAATCCAAGCTCATTATTAGTACCGTAAGTAATGTCGGCGTTGTAGGCGGCCTTTCTTGCGTCATTGTCAAGATCATGTACAATAAGACCTACGCTAAGTCCGAGGTATCTGTACAGCTTGCCCATCCATTCCGAGTCACGCTTTGCAAGGTAATCATTGACCGTTACTATGTGTACGCCGTTTCCGGTAAGTGCATTTAAGTAAGCAGGTAATGTAGCAACGAGTGTTTTACCTTCACCGGTTTTCATTTCACTTATTCTTCCTTGATGCAGAATAATACCGCCCAATATCTGTACAGGGAAGTGCCTCATACCGAGTACTCTGTCAGAAGCCTCACGGCAAACAGCAAAGGCATCTACCAGTATATCGTCAGTAGTCTCACCGTTAGCTAAACGCTCTTTCAGTACAGTTGTCTGGTATTTTAGATCATAGTCAGACATATTTTTGTATTTTTCTTCAAGTGACAGAACCTTATCGCATAAGGGCTGTATGCGCTTGATCTCACGTTTACTGTAATTCCCGAAAAGTGCTTTCAGAAGTCCCATAACGTCCTTCCTTTCTCAATTTAAATTTCCGTAAATTAATACATATATGCTAAGTATAACATATATGCAAAAAAAATGCACTACCTTTTTTTGATTTTTTAAATTAATTAAATGAATAATTTACAATACAGCAATAACTATTGTACGTTAAAAGTGTTTGTTTATATTTTATAATTAAAAATGCTTATTTTTCTATAAAAAAATTGTGTTTTATTAATAAAGGGATTGTTTTTTTTCCTAATCTGTGATATCATATTAATTAAGAATGAATTTTCTTAAAGTAATATTGAGAAAGGAAGTTGTATTGTAATGAAATTGAAAAAGTTTTTGGCATTATTTCTGTCGATTTTAATAGTTTTAAGTTTTTCCGGTTGCTTTGAGGAGGAACAGACGGAAGAGGTTGATAACGTATCTAACGGTGTTGACTTTTTCAACTCTTTTGCTCAGGCAGATGAATTTGAAAGCTACTCTTTTACAGCAGAGGTTAAGTGGCAAATACCTACCTCCGACCGTATAGACAATCTTGTATCAAATATGATGGGTGCAGACGGCGAGGCAGACGGCTTCAGTTCTACTACCACAACAGAACAAAATCAGAAAGTAACTGCTTGGTTCAGCAAGAAGTGCATAATAAGCGGTGACGTTGTTAAATCAGGTGATAAATCAAACTTTAACGTTAGCATTTCAATTGGTGACAGATCATTTGACGTTATCTATGTAAACGATACATTATACATAAATGCACAGGCATTATTGGAACTGATATCTGAGGGCAATATGGACTTTACATTAAAGAACAAGTACATTGCCATTAACAAAGAGGCTATTGAGTCAATTTCATCTGACATTCAGGAAGCAATGGCAAGCTTAGCTACAGACACAGACGCATTGCCGGGTGGCAGTGTTCCTATGGATTCTACTGATATCACTTCTGATGTTACAGTAGACATAACAGGCGATTTTAACAGCTCATTTACAGATGATGATATGTTTGGCTCTGATACATCAGATTCATCATTTACACTTGACTCATTTGGCTCTGCTGACAGTGTAGATGAATATGTTAATGAAGATATACAGGTTGACGGATTTGCAAGCGGCGAACTTAAGCTTCCTGAGATTTCTAAGGAAAGCATAACCGCATTGGTTACACCTCTTGTAAACGGTATCAGAGATGTATTTAAATCCGCAGAGTTTGATGTATTCAGCGTTGACAATGAGGGCAGCAATGTTCTTACAATTACCCAGAAAGACGTACTTTATGTTGCAAGGGCAGTTTTAAACAGATATAAAGAAAATTCAACAGAGCTTTATAATGCTTTACAGCAGCTTATCAAAGACGCTGAGCTTGATAGTATTCTTACAATTACTCAGGAAGATATTGACGATGAACTTGCAGATGTTCTTATAACCGTACAGGACATGATTGATTTTGATGAAACAGAGGGTATTAACTTTAAGCTGGAAATCAAATCATTGGCAAATAAAGAAAAAATTAAGCGCTCTATAGTATTTGATTTGCAAAAGGATGCAGATAAATTCTTGTTCTCGATATACTCAGAGAAAGAAAAGAAGGATTCGGCCAACATATCAGCACCGGGCGATGTAGGCACAATAGCAGATATGTTGACATCAGTCTTTAAAAACTTTGACTTCGGCGCATTAAACGGAGAAATTTCTCCGGAAGATGGCGAGGAAGGCAAAGAGGAAGAAGGTTCTTCAGTAACTATTTGGTAATAACCGGAAATAACCGGAAGCATATACTTATATATTTAATTTTGAAAGGAAGATTTTACATGGGCAGAGTTTATAATTTTTCGGCAGGTCCTTCTGTATTACCAGAATCAGTTTTGAGAATTGCGGCAGACGAGATGCTTGATTATCACGGATGCGGTCAGTCAGTTATGGAGATGTCGCACAGATCAAAGGTTTATGATGATATTATCAAGGATGCGGAAAAGCTTTTGCGTGAGGTTATGAATATCCCAGATAATTATAAGGTATTATTCTTACAGGGTGGAGCTTCATCACAGTTTGCTATGATTCCGCTTAACCTTTTGAATAAATCAAAGAAGGCTGACTTTGTACTTACAGGTCAATGGGCTACTAAGGCTTATCAGGAAGCATCAAGGTACGGTGAGGCAAATGTTGTTGCATCATCTAAGGATAAGACATTCTCATATATTCCTAAGCTTGATCCTTCAACATTCACTAAGGATGCTGACTATTTCCACATTTGTGTAAACAACACCATCTATGGCACTTGTTATCATGAATTACCTGATACGGGCGATGTTCCGCTGGTAGGCGATATTTCCTCTTGCATTCTTTCTAAGCCTATTGATGTTTCTAAGTTTGGCTTGCTGTATGCGGGCGCACAGAAGAACATGGCTCCGGCAGGCCTTACAGTAGTAATTATCCGTGAAGACCTTATCGGCCATGCTCAGGATATAACCCCAACAATGTTTAGATATGAAACACACAGCGAGAACGGTTCTATGTATAATACACCGCCTTGCTACACAATTTACATTGCAAAGCTTGTACTTGAGTGGCTTAAGAATGATATTGGCGGACTTGAAAATATGCAGAAGATCAATGAGAAGAAGGCGGGAATTATATATGATTTCCTTGATAACTCTAAGATGTTCAGTGGCACAGTTGCTAAGGAAGACCGTTCATTAATGAACATTCCGTTCGTTACAGGTAATCCTGAGCTTGATGCTAAATTTATCAAGGAATCTGTTGAGGCTGGCTTTGTTAATCTTAAAGGACACCGCTCTGTTGGCGGTATGCGTGCATCTATCTATAATGCTATGCCTGTAGAGGGTTGCGAGAAGCTTGTTGAGTTTATGAGAAAGTTTGAAGAAGAAAATTCATAATAATAAAATACTTAATACTTAATTACTTTCCCGATGGGCTATCCTGTCGGGAAAGTTTAAATAATTAACTTTATCTACGAAAGGATAATTTCGCTATGTATAATGTATTAACTTTGAATAAAATAGCTAAGGTAGGAACAGACAGACTCGGAGAGGGATTTGCTTGTTCTACAGATGTAGAAAATCCTGATGCTGTTCTTGTACGTTCAGCCGCTATGCATGAGTATGACTTTAAGGATAATATGCTTGCTGTTGCAAGAGCCGGTGCGGGTGTAAACAATATACCGCTTTCTAAGTGCAGTGACATGGGTATTGTAGTATTTAATACTCCCGGTGCAAACGCAAATGCTGTTAAAGAATTGGTTATTGCAGGTATGCTTATTAGTTCAAGAAAAATTGTTGACGGTATAGAGTGGGCAAAGACACTTAAGGGCAACGGTGACGGCGTCGGCAAAATGGTTGAAAAGGGAAAAAGCACATTTGCAGGACCGGAAATCAAGGGCAAAAAACTCGGTGTAATCGGTTTGGGTGCAATCGGCGTACTTGTTGCTAATGCTGCTGTTGCACTCGGAATGGAAGTTTACGGATATGATCCATATCTTTCTATACCTGCCGCATGGTCAATTTCTCCGGACGTTATCAGGGTAAATTCACTTGATGAAATATACGCTGCATCGGATTATATTACAGTTCATGTTCCACTCAATGATTCTACAAGAGCAATGATATGCAAAGATTCTATTGCTATGATGAAGGATGGAGTAAGAATACTCAACTTCTCAAGAGATGGACTTGTTGATTCAAAAGAGA
The DNA here is from genome assembly GCA_051881075.1 of Acutalibacteraceae bacterium. Taxonomy (GTDB): domain Bacteria; phylum Bacillota; class Clostridia; order Oscillospirales; family Acutalibacteraceae; genus RUG14223. Next base: position 86,959 of record JBJEPE010000004.1, read on the forward strand.
TTATTGCAGGTCTTGAGTCGAAGAAAATTGCTGCTTATGTTACTGACTTTGCAACAGATGATATACTTGGTGTTGACGGCGTTATTGCATTGCCACACCTCGGTGCATCAACTCCTGAGTCAGAGGATAACTGTGCTATCATGGCCGCTGATGAATTAAAGGCTTACATTTGTGACGGTAATATCAAAAATTCAGTTAATATGCCTTGCGTTGAAATGAGCCGTAGCGGTGATAAGAGAGTTTGTGTTATCTATAAGGATAGTGAGTTAAACGTAACTGATATCTGTGCAAAGATAGCTGATGCAGGTTTGTCTGTTGCCAATATGGCAAATAAGAGCAGAAACGGCATAGGCTATGCTTTGATAGATGTTAAGGGCGATGTAACAGATGACTTGGCAGATTCTATAAAAGCAACGGGCGTTGTAAGAGTCAGAGTTATCTGATAGATTTGATAATAATTTTATATTAACTATAAAATCCTTTGTATAATGTACAGGGGATTTTATTTTTTGCCTGAAAGAATGAAGTGATAGAATTTATAAAAACTTGCTATGCTAATGTAGATGTATTTATATAGAGAACATAATACTATAAAACTACTGAATTATATCTTAAATGTATCGATATTTTTAAGACTATGATTTAAATTTATATTGAATATAATTTCGGTAAATTTATAATATTTGGTAATATACGAAACTTAAGTACCGCTTATTCGATAAAATGTAGAAAGCACTCCTTTTTAAGTGATAAAAACAAAATGGATATTTTTATCAATCTGTTGCTTTGTAAGCAATGTATTGGAAGAAAAAATTAATTACGCTGATTGAACTTACGGAAAGCAAGGTTTATTAAAAAGTACATTTGCAAGAACGTTTATGTAATTTACAAAGAAATATTGGTTATGTAATGCAAAAACAACTTGATGAAGTGGGTAATATGGGAGATTTTTTAAGATTTATCACAGTAATGATACATTTTTGATATAGAAATGTAATAAAATTCTTTATTTTTTGAATAAAATGTCATTAAAAAAACAAAAAAATAGCTTTACAAACTACACATATTTTGGTATAATATTTCATGGCTAAATCTGTATCGTTTTGTCGAAAAATACAGAATAATATAAAACGTAGCAGTATATTATCCGTTTTTTCTCGGATTTAGTAGTTAAAATTAGTAAGGAGGGAGCATGATGGCAAGCAATGTAAGTGCAGTATCGCAGGGTCGACGGATGTTGGCCTTGGTTATGGTTATGCTTATCTATTTAGCAACTATAATAGTGCCTGCACAAGCAAATGCTACTGTAAAAATGCTGGATAAGACAGCAGACGGTGCCTATATATATTCCAATTCCGATGATTTTAAAATTACTGATCAAGATGAAGCAGAAGAAATATCAGGTGCTTTTTCACTTGAGTTTTATGATCAAAGCAATCGTCTTGTCAGTGAGCTCCCAGCCTGTAAGGGCAACACTACATATACGGCGGTTTTGTCTGTTGAGCTTAATAATGACGGCAAGAATAAACAAATTCAAATTTACCCGCCTGCAGGATTCGGTGTAGATACTACCGGAGTAGGCGGTAGTGATGAGCTGAAATACTCTGAGGATTTAGGCTGCATTTACGCAGATATATGCGATGGTTACTTAGACGGGTCTATCGTATTTACCCTCACAGTGCTTGATAGTCGAAACGGTGTTGACAACAGTGTCAATGTAATTAAAAATGACTTAGGCTATAATTACGGAAACGGTGAAATGCCTGAGTTTAAGTTGCATTATTTTGACGTTGTTGGAAACAGGCAAAGAAATTTACAAATAGATAACATAGCCAAAGGGCTAAAAGTTAAGAAAAATACTAATAACCTTGGCAACAGTATGGTATTTTCCGAAGGATATTACTATTCTGACCCAACACATTTTTCACGTGTTGAGGTTGCATCGCTTGATTCAGTCATAATTTCTGAAAATGATCTTAAAAACGGCACTGCGACAGTCGATTTAAGATTATTTGAATTAGAAGAATGTGATTTCGGCGATACATATTTTAGCAAGATTGATCTATATATCCCACTTCCGGAAAATATTGATATATGTAACCTTGAGCAAGGATATTCAAAGAGTATGGACGGCTTTGAGGATTCATATGCGTATAATAAAGAAACCAATACGGTATGCTTTACTACTACGGCTGCCAGACTTTATACCAAGAATAAAAATTACAACATAAATGCTTGGCTAAGCAATATCAGGTTTAAGCTTAAAGACGGTGCGGAATATGAGGATATCTATGAAGGAACAGATCAGGTAAGACTTGTTTTTTATGATCATGATAAAAAATCTTCTGAGATATTTACCGAAAAGTATATTGCAATATTTACTAAGGGCCGTTATGATGATGCAAACATAGATATTGCAGGCGACGAGTACTGTAAGATTTATAAAAAGGTTAATAATTCACAACCTCTTAATAAAATTTACATATCAAACTTTATTGCCGATGAAGACAACGAAGGCTTTTTGTCAAATGTAGCAGACAGCAGTTGTATTGTGATTAATAATGAAAACGGAGTTACTCTGGATTATTTATCGGCAATATTACCGGAGGCTTCTGTTACTGAAATTCAAAGCGTTGAATATACAAGGCTTAACTCAGATACCAGATTTGTGGCAAACACCGCAATTGGTGAAACAATATCTGACAGCGGATTTTACAGCAAAAAATATCTCTTTAATGATAACGGTGAAACCGCTGTTGATAAAATATATATCAATGTTAATTGCATTGATAACTTTAATGATGGGTATTATATTTTAAATAACAGCTTATTGCCCTATAAATCAGTACTTCCGTATTTCTCTCTTCAGCTTTACGGCAGAACGGACGAAGAGGGAATGTATCAATATGATGTATCCGTTATGCGTGATGATGAATACTTATGTGATACAAAGACGTACTCTATCGAGTGTCTCGGTGACGAATTACTGACAGAATATAGAATTGATTTTTCTAACCATAACAGTAACGGTAAAAAAACAAAAGAGATATTCGATAATACTAAAGGTACATTATATGTTACGCTGGGTAATAAAATCGACAGTAACGGAAAGCACTATAGTGATTTATCAGATTTTGTTGCTGAGCTTAAGTTTAACTATATTAATATAGAAAGCATAAACAGCACGAATGAAAATTTCTCAGTATTGTACGATGCTGATTCCGATACATATACTGTTGCTAATGATTTGCTTCACAGCGGAGAAACAACAACTCTTGAAATCCATTATGTGGCCTCTGTACCGGAAAGTGCGAAATGGACATTTAAGCCTATAAGTTTGGTTGATTATAAGGTAGATGCCTTAGAAATTGAACCAACAGAGGGAATATATAACAGTATATACTTATCTAACTATATACCGTATCAGCTTGATTCTAAGATTAATTCTACTGACAGACAGTTTACTGCTGTTAAAGGAAGTACTTGCTTTAATCTTAATTTAAGGCAAGAAATCACCATGAACGATATGACATATGCTTCTAAGGTGATGAATTTATCGGAAAAAGACAGAGCACCGTATGATGCTAAAATAATGCTATACGGTACTACGATAGAGCTTGTACTGAATAAAGGGTTGAGCATAAACGGTGTGCCTACTTTAGGCGGTAAACCTGCATATGATTATTCACATGATCCACAAACAAATAAGTATAAATTCAGTTTCTTGTTTGAGAATGACAACAGCTTTAATATTTTAGATGCTGTGTCTAATGACGGAAAAATAACAACCTTTGATTTTGTACTGCCTATTCTTGTTGACAATAGTGCAAATATCGGTTCTACTTACATAGTTTCAGACTACAGTCAAACTTTAAACTACAGTACATCGTTAAAAGATGCTGAGTTGAGTTTGACGGATAATTTAAAATATTATGGGCTAAATATAGTTGATAATACCGTACCTGAAGATTTCTCAAGGGTTACTGTATCTCAATATGATGTTACTGCCGTTATTGTAGGTAGTGGCGACAGCAAGTCGGGTACAGTTAATTCTGTATTTAAATCAAATGTTTCAGTTAAGATAAGTAGCGATGCGATGGATCTACAGAATGCAGTTTTCTTGCTTTCTCTTGAGAAAGAACCTCTGCCAAATAATACAAGCGGAGTAAGAAAGGCTAAAGGAAGCGCTGAAAGCGATATTTCTGCGTACTTCTTAAGTATCAGCGGGCTTAATGACATAGGCCTTTACGATTTAGACTACTGTTTATATGCGTATGTTGGCGATGATAAAGAAGATTCGGAAAATATGCTTTCAGCGGATGATCTTTCAGATAAGATAAATCATAATGATCCTGATTATATCTTACTCAAGAAGTCAGATGCTCAGAGTATAGACGCTATAGGTCAAGATGAATTTATTGAAGATAAAGGTAGCATTACATTCAATAATAATAACATTAAGGCCGTGTATATTGTTTGCGATTCTTCTTTGAATCTCAAATTATATAAATTTGTAGCTGAGATAGGCATTAACAGCAATCAGACTCTACTTAATGAAACAGGAATTTTATTTAAAACTCAGTACTCATTTATTGAGGATATACCTGAAAGACCTAAGACAGTTCAAAATTCTGCGAATACAATAAGATTTGCTGTTTGTCCGCAGATATGTAATGCGTATTTGTTCGTTGATAATTTAATACCTAATAAGGTTTACGATGTTGGCGAGATAGTATTAGAGAATTGTGATGCGGTTCTTTGTGACAGCGATAAGAACGAGATTTCCGGATGTGATACTGTAGAAAATGATACCGGTTATATGTTCTATCTGCCAAAGAGAATAAATGTTCGTAAAACATCTGATGATGAAACAGTTTATTTAAGATTAAATAGCGAAGCAATTAGTGCAACACTCAATAAAGATGAGTTTAAAGGATATAAACTTTCGGTAAATTCGACAAATTCAACTGAAGAGAACGGCTATATTTATGTTCCTGTAATAATAGATCCGTGTAGCGCTAAGCCCGTAGATGTGAATTTGTATTTATATAATGTATCGCAGTTCATACCTGAAACTTGTATTCTTCCTGTCGGCAAGGTTACGCCGCTTGAAAAGGTACTATCGCTTAATGCCACTTTGAACGAAATACTCAAGCCAACGGTTTTGGAAAATGACAGTTCACTTATCACTTATGATAGTAAAAATAATACATTACTTTTATCCGATGCTTGTGTAGACGATGCGAATGTTAGTGTTCAGTTTAATAATCCTTATACATCCACTAGGGATGAAGAGGATGTCACAATTAAGCGTCAAACCCAGTTTGCACTTACCATTGACTTTAACGGTGGCACAGATGATGACGGTTCAACCTCTGTTTTTGTTATTTCACCTAATGGTGATTCATCTAATAATAATTATTTGCTTACAAGTGATTACATAAGCAACGTAAAAAATCATAACTATAGCTTTAATTATTTCAGTACCGACAAATCTTCAATGGGCTTTGGTTATTTAAAGCCGGGTGAAAAGCAATATCAAATTGGTGATTTGGTTTCAATTACGGAGGATACTACGCTATATGTTATCTGGAAGCATTATAGTATAAATTATAATTTGAATTTGCCGAGCGGATGCGAGTTTAACGGAGCGCGTCCTATAGAGAATAACCTTTTTGAAGATGGAGATGTTTGGACTGCCGCCGCTAATAATGATGATTTCTCAGTTAGCGGATTGAAGTTCGTCGGCTGGAGCTTAAACCCTGACTCCATGAAGGTTGACTATGAGCCGGGCGTTGATTATATATTCAATTTCGGTGATAACATTACATTGTATGCAGTATGGGAGGGTACGGTAACTGAACAAACGTACTCTATTAAATATAATATTAATTGCAATGATCAAAATTACAGTATTCAGGAATACGGTTATAAAGACGGTGATTTTGCCGTAATCCGATCCGCTGAATATGTATTTAATCAATTATGTGCTAAGTATCCCGAATTGGAGGAAGCCGTTGATATAAGCCAAGCACAGTATTGGAAGACTGACGATAACAGAACTTTTGATTTTAATGATGTTGCATTTATTTACGATGACTTGGACTTGGAACTTGTGTTTCCAAGCGAACAGGAAGATATAACAGTGCAAGTTTGTTATTATTTATCAGAGGATGATTTTGCAAACGGAAAGTGTTATTATAGTGAAAAATGCAACTATTACGGATTTATTCCGATAATACAATTAGGCGATTATGGCGAAGTGGATTCGTTGTATAAAGATAATTTCTTTGGTTGGCTTATTAAAAATAATGGGTCATTGCTCATTGAAAATGATTGTGTAATGGACTATGTAAAGGATGCGTCAGAGGTAATAAATCTGATAGCATTATATACTTGCTCAATAAAATATAGTTCGGTAGATACTGATAATAATTTAATTTATAACAGTACAACAGGTTTACCGTTAGGCATAATGGTCGACTATGACAGTAAGGAAACTATTGATAAATTAGAAGAAATTCCTGTCTATACAAACAGCGATAAGCCGTTGTATTACAGTCAGCTTCAGTTTAGTGATATACCTATTAAATTGTATGACTTTGAGGAGAAAACAGTTGACGGATACATATTCAAATATTGGAAAATAGAGGATGTATCCAAGAGAACTACAAACGATCCTAATGATACAATATATTATAAGGACAGTTCGGATGAGTCGGACAATTCGTATACTACTTATTCGCCCGGTGATGATACGAAACTTGTATATCCGGTAGGCGACATACGAATTACTGCCGTATGGGAGGCACCGCATAAGGTTACATATGTAGACGAAAAGTTCAAAGTAGCATTGAACGGATCTGAATTTAATTATATGACCGGCGCAGTTGTAACGGTTGACGGCACAGTAAGCGGAACAATAATGACCGATGAAAACGGAGGCAATTTTGTTCTTACAGGTTGGCAAAGTGATAATGACGATAAGCTTTATCAGGTAGGCGACACCTTTACAATGCCTGATGCGGACGTTGTTCTTACTGCCGTATGGGAAAAGCAGGAGAATAAGACATACATAGTAACTTATGCAGATGAAAAATTCAAAGTAGCATTGAACGGCTCAGAATTTACATACGAAGCAGGAAATACAGTAGTAGTAATGGGTACAGCAAGCGGAATAACATTCACTGATACAAACGGTGATATGTACAAGCTCACAGGCTGGCTCAATGATGTAGATAATGTACTCTACCAAGTAGGCGAAAGCTTCACAATGCCGGAAAGTGACGTAACACTTACAGCACAGTGGGAAAAGGTAGAGATACCACAAGCAAACAGATATACAGTAAAGTATGTAGATGAAAAGTTCAAAGTAGCATTGAACGGCTCAGAATTTACATACGAAGCAGGAAATACAGTAGTAGTAATGGGTACAGCAAGCGGAATAACATTCACTGATACAAACGGTGATATGTACAAGCTCACAGGCTGGCTCAGCAGTTACGACAATAAGCTCTACCAAGTAGGCGAAAGCTTCACAATGCCGGAAAGTGACGTAATTCTTACGGCACAGTGGGAAAAGGTAGAGATACAGCAAGCAAACAGATATACAGTAAAGTATGTAGATGAAAAGTTCAAAGTAGCATTGAACGGCTCAGAATTTACATACGAAGCAGGAAATACAGTAGTAGTAATGGGTACAGCAAGCGGAATAACATTCACTGATACAAACGGTGATATGTACAAGCTCACAGGCTGGCTCAATGATGTAGATAATGTACTCTACCAAGTAGGCGAAAGCTTCACAATGCCGGAAAGTGACGTAACACTTACAGCACAGTGGGAAAAGGTAGAGATACCACAAGCAAACAGATATACAGTAAAGTATGTAGATGAAAAGTTCAAAGTAGCATTGGACGGCTCAGAATTTACATACGAAGCAGGAAATACAGTAGTAGTAATGGGTACAGCAAGCGGAATAACATTCACTGATACAAACGGTGATATGTACAAGCTCACAGGCTGGCTCAGCAGTTACGACAATAAGCTCTACCAAGTAGGCGAAAGCTTCACAATGCCTGAAAGTGATGTAACACTTACGGCACAGTGGGAAAAGGTAGAGATACCACAAACAAACAGATATACAGTAAAGTATGTAGATGAAAAGTTCAAAGTAGCATTGGACGGCTCAGAATTTACATACGAAGCAGGAAATACAGTAGTAGTAATGGGTACAGCAAGCGGAATAACATTCACTGATACAAACGGTGATATGTACAAGCTCACAGGCTGGCTCAATGATGTAGATAATGTACTCTACCAAGTAGGCGAAAGCTTCACAATGCCGGAAAGTGACGTAACACTTACAGCACAGTGGGAAAAGGTAGAGATACCACAAACAAACAGATATACAGTAAAGTATG
>JBJEPE010000005.1:0-26252 GCA_051881075.1 Acutalibacteraceae bacterium
ACAAACAAACAGATATACAGTAAAGTATGTAGATGAAAAGTTCAAAGTAGCATTGAACGGCTCAGAATTTACATACGAAGCAGGAAATACAGTAGTAGTAATGGGTACAGCAAGCGGAATAACATTCACTGATACAAACGGTGATATGTACAAGCTCACAGGCTGGCTCAATGATGTAGATAATGTACTCTACCAAGTAGGCGAAAGCTTCACAATGCCGGAAAGTGACGTAACACTTACAGCACAGTGGGAAAAGGTAGAGAAGCCGGTAGTTAAAAAATATACTGTAGCTTATGAAGATACTATGTTCAACAGCAAGCCTAACGGTATAGTTGGTGAGTATGAGGCAGGTACTCATATAAATATCGCTGAATTAATCGGTGAAGCTACAGTTGTAGATGAAAACGGAGATACCTATAAGTTTATAGGCTGGAAGTCAAACACAGATGGCAAAATCTATATGCCGGGTGAAGATTACACAGTACCTGAAGCAAATACCGTATTTACGGCACAGTGGGAGTTAGTAGAAATTCCAGAGCAGTATAGAGTAATTTACTTAAAGGCTATCGGAGATAGCGTTGTTGACAATAACCTCTACTTTGAGGGTGACAAAGTCACAGTAAAAGCACCTACAGTAATGGAATATAACGACAAGGTATTTACGTATTGGACTGCAAGAATTAACGGTGAAGAGGTTATATTCTATCCGGGCGATGTATTTACAATGCCTGCACAGAATGTAATAATGATGGGTCACACAGAGGCACGTTATCATATATACTATGATTTTAACGGTGGCACAGGAGATCCGTTAGTTGATAATAATGTTTATGATTCCGGCGATAAAGCAACTATTCTTGATGGCTCTTATGCTGTAAAAGAGGGCTATATATTTAACGGTTGGTGTACAAATCCGGAGAAGCACGGTCACTGTGGTAATTGCTTAAAGCCGGGCGATACCTATACATTTAAGTCCGGAAGTATCACATTGTATGCCAGATGGGCAACGTCGCTTAACGTAACATTTACCGTTAAGTATGACGCAAATGGCGGTACAGGTGAAACCGTAGACAGCAATGAATATTTGAGCGGCGCAGTTGTTGAAATTATGAATAATAATTTTGTAAGACCCGGATACAGATTTGTAGGCTGGAATACATCTGCTGATGGCTCAGGTAAGGAGTACTGTCCTACGGACGAGATCAATATATCCGAAAATATGCTTTTGTATGCTATTTGGGAGAAGACAGATTTCGTTCAGACAGGCGATATGACAGACTTAAGTGCCAATTATTTAATCTTAATCATGTCCTTATTAACTATCGTGTTATTGGGCAAGAGCAAAAAGAAAAAAATCAGTAAATAAATTTATATAGAGTGGAGGGTGAAGGCGAATGTTTAATCATCTTAGATCAGATATTAAAACAAAAATTAAAAAGCAGATGATAATGTTACTTGTGTTAATATCATTTGTATGTGTTTTTGTACTGTCCGTTAGTCATAATAATAGTTTCACCCTCAGCTCTACATATAATTCTCTATCATATGCTAAAGTGTTGCCTATAACGGAACAGGTTGTAAGCAAGGCCTTGATAAAGAATTACATAGGTACGGCAGAAAATAACTCATCAGTAAGCCCTGTGCTGTCATGCGACAACAGCATCAGGAGCTTACTTGATAAATATGATGATATTTCTGTTTATTTTGATAAGAAAGGTAACTTTGTTCGTGCATCCGTTTATGAGAATGAAACAACGGATGCCGGATTTATTGTACTTGAAAATAACAGATTTGTTTTTTATTCTGATTATAAATTAACCAATTTTGAATTAAATAGAAAAAGATTACCAATTATCTTGACAGGTGCGGTCAATAATGAAGAGAAAATTGACAATAGTGCAACTGTAACTAAAGTATCAAGCTGGGCAAGCCTTAAAAAGGCGGTTGCCGGTGGCGGTACGGTTGAGATAACGTCTGATTTAAAGGCAGATTGCTGCATAGATTTGCCTGCAGAAGTAAATATCACTACAAAGGATAATGCAAGATTTACTATAACCAAAATAAATCCGGTTATTACAACTGATATTAATACTCCACAGGTGTTTTCTTTATTTAATGTTAAATCTGACGTTGTTTTAAGCAATATTGATTTTAAGAATGCTGCTACTAAGCGTCCGATTTCAGGAGGAGCTATATTTAATGAAACAAATTGCGAGTTGACCTTTTATAACTGTACGTTTAATGGATTTAAAGTCCTGAAAGACGGAGGCGCCATTTATTCCCAAGGACCTGTAAGCATTAATGATTCAACATTTGATGGAAATTCTGCATACGGTGTAGGCGGTGCAATTTATGCCTTAATGGATGTTACAGTATCAGGTAATACTACATTTTCTGCGAATACTGCAAAAGATGCGGGTGCTGTACGTTGTGCAAACTTTAGGGTTATAGGAAATAATACAGCTGCTATTTTGGCAGGTAAGGGAATTAAATCTTATAAAAGAACTACAGTTAATATAGGTGTGAAGTTCGATAATAACCGTGCTTTATCCGATTCTGACGGTAATTGCAACGGTGGGGCTATTTTCTGTGAACAAGACATTTCATGTGATTATGGAACGCTTAGTTTTGTAAATAACCTGTCAATAGGCAACGGTGGAGCGGTTTATGTATCCGGTAAGTCTTCCAATATTACTTCCGGTAGTTCCGGAAAGATCGAGTTTAGTGATAACAAAGCTATGAAGGGTGCGGCTGTTTATTTTGGATATTCATCTTTAGATAATGATGATAATGCTACCTTTACTGTAAACAAAGCAGATTTTTCTGGAAATCAGTCTAACGGTAACGGCGGTAGTATTTATTCTGAGAGTAATCTCGTGCTTAACTCATGCGAAATGTCAAATAGCACAGCGGCATACGGTGGTGCTGTTTACAGCGAAGACGGTGTAATATTCAGTGGATGTAATTTTAGTGCCAATAGCGCACGTAAGGGCGGAGCTATCTTTGCAGTAGGCGATATCTCTAACCCCGGTAACAATTCAAGTGCAGAAAACGAAGTAACAAATAATATTTCTAATTCAAACGGTGGCGCATTCTACTGTGCCAATGCTTCTTTCTGTGAAGCCCTGACTTTTGAGGGAAATAAATCAAATTGCTTTGGTGGCGCACTTTATGTTTTAAATAAAGCAGTAATAAACGGTGACGGTAGAACTGTTCTGTTTACGCAGAACAGTGCGGTTTGCGGTGGTGCGATTTACTCCGGTGAAACGCAAATAAAGAATGTTAAATTCGATTTTAATAATAATTATGCTCGAAATGGCGGAGCTATTTACAGTGATGTTGTTGTAATAAACGATGCAACAGAAGGCAGTAAGTTTGAAAAAAATACCGTATATAGCAGTCCAAGCGGTTCTACGATAGGCTATGGCGGTGCAATATATGCAAATAATAAACTTGAAATCAGCAGTATTAATTCTCAATCTGATAACGCTGATAATATAACAACTCTGAATAAATCAAGTGATGCTGTTAAGACATACAGCGTTATATTCTCAAATAACGGTATAGTTGACAGTAGCAATAGTGATTTTATCAGAAACGGCGGTGCCATTTATGTTAAGGATAATGACATCGACATAAACAAAGTAAAATTTGAAAATAACTATGCAGAAACATACGGAGCGGATATTTATTGTGAAAATTTATATACCGCATTTGTAAATATAGATAAAGACTTGTTAGATGTTATAGTAAACGGAAAAAATGATGATAACGTGAATTTAGATGACAGAACATTTGATTACTTTAAAGAAAATAAGAAAGACATTTACAAGTATGTAGGAAATATAAACTTAAATGAAATTAATATAACTGTTGACAATAACACTTATTTGGCTAAGAAAGATAATGTTGCTGCAGAAGGTACTATCTGTAGCTATCAATGTGAAAAAATTAAATTATATGTTACACCCAGTGAAGATGCCGATTATGAGATTGAAGTCATATTCGATGATAATTCAACTAAAAAAATCTTAGTAAATCCTTATAATAAAATTATAGTAAATGATTGCGATTTTATACGTGATATGACAGATGAATCTATAAAATCAAATTCTCTATATGTATGTAAAGGTGTTCCCGGAGTGGATGTAGATATTACGGATACTTTATTCAGAGGGTATAATACCGATAGCTACGGCGGAGCAATATATACTTCTGGTGTAGCGTTAAACTTAGAGAATTGTGACTTTGAGGATAACAATGCAGGCTCTTACGGTGGAGCAATATACACATCCGCTATTACTGTAACCTGCGAAAATAAAAAGGAAAATATAGGAAGTGTGACTATAAAATCATCTTCCTTTAAAAACAATAAAGCCAGATCCGGTGCGGCTGTTTATACTAACTGCGATTTTGTTTGCAGTGACGGTTCAGAATTTTTAAGGAATGTTGCCACACTTAATGGCGGTGCAATTTTTGCAAACGGTAATGTTAGGATAGATAATACAGTTTGTGAGAATAATACTGCGGCTAACGGCGGTGCTATATATTTTGGTAGCGGTTCTATGCTGTCATCTGTCAGAAAGTCTAAATTTATAAGTAATACAGCTCTTGCAGATAAAAACGGAAAGTACGGTAATGGCGGCGCAGTTTATAACGCAGGTGCTAACTTATGTTTAGGCAATTTGGATGATGAAAACAGCAGTATGATAATCGCAGGCAATAATGCCGATAAAAATGGTGGCGGTATATATTCACAGGGTATGCTTTATGTGTACTCATGTAGCATATCTGCCAATCAATCCAAGTTTGGCGGGGGTATCTATACTAATGGCGACATTGATCTAAAAAACACCTTGATAGGTTCAAAAGAAACTGAATCTGAAAGAAGTGTTTTGTTAGGTTCAGACTCAGCCGACGATCAAAAAACCGTTTACTACTTGGGGCATAACAATAACCTTATAACAGATAACAATGCAGAGTATATCGACAGTAATAACGATCTTCCTATAGAAACCTTATTAGCTATAGGAAATAGAGCGGATAATGGCGGAGGAATATACATTGATAGTCCTTTCAATAAGATGATAAAAATAGACGGCAACTCTCAATATACTGTTTTCAGAGGTAACTTTGCTGATTACGGTGGGGGTATTTATACTAATACATCCATTGATGCCGGAAATACATTTACATTTGCTGAGAATATTGCCTTGGTTGGCGGTGGTGCTATCGCCGTTGTAGGTGACGCTACTGATGTTGTTTCAATTAAAGATGTTACTATAGGATATGACGGTGAAAATAATCCTCAAAGGAATTACTCCCCAAGCGGCGAGGCTGTTTATGCCGACATAGATAACGGATTATATGTTATTTTAGATAATGTTAAAATTTTTAATTGCGGTTCGCATGATGATGAAACTTTGGCAGCCGATGGATCTGCGGTTTATGCTAAATGCAATGTAAGTATACAAAATAATAGCATTATACAAAATTGTGTCGGTAAAAATGGCGGCGCAGTTTATGCCGAAAAGGATATTGAGCTTATAGACAGTGAGTTTAATTATAATAAATCTACCGTAAGTGGCGGTGCTGTTTATGCTTGCGGCAAAGTATATGCTAATAAGTGCAAATTTAATGAAAACAGTGCTGCTGTCAACGGCGGTGCGGTTTCTATAATAAGTAAGAACAGATCTTCTTCATTTATTGATACGGAATTTTCCGAAAATAATGCAGTAAATGGCGGAAGCTTTTATGTTGACATTGATTTGGACAATAGCGTGACATTTGACAAATGCGTATTTGACGGTAGCATAGCAGATTTCGGCGGTGCGATTTATGCTCAAAAGGCTGCGTGCATTACGCTAAAAGGGGATAAGAGTTCTATCAAGCATTGCACCGCATCAGAAAACGGAGGCGCAATTTACATTAAAAACCTTACAAAATTTGTTTCTGATCGCTATGTTGAATTTGAAGATAATGAGGCTTTTGGAAGTGGCGGCGTGCTGTACTTTGATGAATCATACATAGATGATATATCATTAGGCGGCAGATTCAAGGAAAATATTGCCCGTGAAAACGGTGGAATAATGTATATATCCGGTGGTTCGTACGTTAATATTGACGGTAGCAATATGCGTTATGATCTTAACGGCAGCATATGTAATCAGGCTAAGAACGGCGGAGGTATATACATATCCGGCGATGCAGTAGCTGAACTAAGTAATCTTAAGCTGTATATGAATATCGCACAAATGTGTGGCGGAGGAATTTTTGCGGCACAAGGCTCTACTGTTGATATTATGGATTGTGTTATTTCCGATAACACGGCATACAAGAACGGCGGCGGTATTTATGTAGAAGATGGTGTATTCTCTCATAGACTGAGTAATACGGTTATTTCATCAAATACGGCTAAAAACGGTGCAGGACTTTATACACTTAATTATGTTGAGTTTTACGGTCCTGAAAATGATTATGACAATAAATTCGTAAATGTTATAAAAGATAACGTTGCCCAAGAAAACGGCGGCGGCGTATATATCTATGGAAACTCGGATAATATTACCGAATTTAACAATAATGTTAATATTACCGGTAATTCCGCACAAAGTGGCGGTGGTGTGTATGCTGATTCTACAACATTTATTTTTAGCGGTGCAAGTATAGGCGGCGCCGAAAGCAACGATCATCTGCCTGTATATATATGCGATGATCTGCTAAGTGCCGCTAAAGCGAACGGCGGTAACATTGCTGATTTTGGCGGCGGTATATATCTTAACAATTCATATATTGAGGTATATCCGAATGATAACGGCGATGTAAATAGAATAATTGCTAACGTTGCAAAGAATTGCGGCGGTGGCATTTATCAACATTTTGACGATGTTTCAGATGAAGAGTTATACTCAGACGATACAATAGTTTTATTTGAGGGAAATATTGCGGCTTACGGCGGTGCATACTTTATTGACGGTGTAAATCTGTTGTTAAGCAGTAATGTTTCTATGATAGGTAACAAAGCTTTGGCTTGGTACGATGATAAGGATATCGGAGGATGCGGTGCTGCAATAAGCACTTACTGTCCTGAGGAGATAATGCCAGACTCAATGAACGGCAGCGAAATAGACCTTAATATTACCGGTGGTGCAGAGTTTAAATATAACTATGCCGAGTATCGTGGAGGAGCTATTTATTTTGATAAGGGCATAATGAATGTTGATGACGCATATCTCTTAGAAAATTCTACATTAATAAAGGGCGGCTCAATATATGTTGATAATGAGAATGCAACCTTGAATTTAAGTGTAGGCGAAATATCCGGCAATAAATCCGGTGATGGAGATAATATGGGCTATGGCGGCGGCGTGTATATTGCCAATGCAAATGGTTTTGAATTATTTGACGGTTTTGTAATATCAAACAACACGGCAACAACAGGTGGCGGCGGAATATATATTGAAAGATGCCCGAGGGCTGTGCTTGACGGAGCGACAATAAGCGAAAACTCCTCTATGGACGGCGGCGGACTTTATATCAATTATCCGTACGTGCAGGAAGTTGAGTATAACGGTGTTGAAATTATAAGTAACTCAGCAGTAAACAGTGGTGGCGGCGTATATTTGAACTATGTTCAGGATGAGGCCGACAGCGAAACTGAGTACACAATGCAAAGTGCTTATATCTGCGATAATACCGCTTCTATAGGTGGCGGTTTAATGATAACGTCCGGTGAGTATCTTATCGGTGACGGTGTAAGCTTTGTTGATAATACCGCATATATAAGCGGCGGCGGCGTGTATGTTGCAGGTTCTTATACGGGCGGCGATGTTACAAACGGCGTATATACCGGTAAATCCTACATTGGCGGAAATGTTAATGTAAGCTTTATAGGTACTGTATTTGATTCAAATAAACTCGACCCGCAGAAGAAAGGCTATGAAAATAGTGATCTCAGCGGTGCTGGCATATTCATAAATAATGAATGTAACATAAGCTTAAGCGGAGTTACTATGCAATCTAATTATGCAGGAACAGGTAATAACAGAACATCTAAGGGCGGTGCAATATACGCCTCTAAGAATAGTGTGCTTGAAATAAGCGGTTCTACTATAGGATCGGGATCAAACAATAAAAAGATTCATAAAAATGTAAGAGATGCAATTAGTTACGGTGGTAATGCGGCAGATCGTGGCGGAGCCATTTTTGTAAGTGACGCTCAGTTGTTAATTGATGACAGTCAGGCTGACGGTGCAACCACATTAAACGGTAACTACACACAGCTTTCAGGTGCTGTTGAGGTTTTCCATAGAATTTCTGACGATGAAGGACAGGAGAATAAGGTACATTCATCTATGTATGCTATGGGAGTGGGTGAGTATGACCCTGTGCAGATGCGTTACAATTATTCTAACGGATGCGGTGCGGCTATTTATGTTCGTAATGAGTACACAATGGACAAGATACTTTGTGATTTAAGCTATTGTGATTTATCATACAATGAATCTGCAAATAACGGTAATAATGACAACGGCGGCGGTGCTGTGTATATTGATAAGGGTACCTTTAAGCTTGATAACTGTAGCTTAAAAGAAAACACAGCCGCTAAAAACGGCGGAGCCGTACGTGCTGTAGTAGGAAATATAACGATAAGTAATACTGATATTTCCGGCAATACCGCACAGGCCGGTGCAGGAATATACTTCACGACAGAATCAACAGACGGTGTAGATTCAGAATTTAACGTGCTTAATTCATCCTTTACAAACAATGTTGCAAACGGTAGCGGCACAACGATCGCAGGAGCGGTTTACCTTGAGGGCAAGATAGATGTTTGCATTGAAAAATCTGACTTTGCGGATAATATTGCTGATTTGGGTGCAAGCCTTTACTTAAAGGCAATCAAATCTATTGACCTTATAGAATGTTCCTTCCGCAACGGTACAGATGAAAATCAAATTTACTCAGAAAAAAGCAATGTTACGCTTAACATGATGGGTATTACGGCTTTATCCGATGCTAATAGCGATAATCCCGTAATAACCTGTGACGGTAACATTGCCCTGAGTAGAAGTGTAAATATTGTTGGAAAAATCTATCTGGCAGGTTCAGAAAGCTGTATATCTGTATGTGCTGATGACAAAAATAGTAGCGGAGATTTTGTACTTGATGTGATGTCACCGCTTATAATAAAAAGCACGTCAGACCGTACTATAGACAATATAATCAATGAGAATGCAAAGAGCTACTTTTCAGTAGCTAAGACCGACAATACTTGGACGGTAAAAGCTAATTAAGGGTACATATTATTATAATATTCTTGATTTGCGTTTAAAAATATGATTTTCTGCTTAGGTAGATAATACTTAACATGATTTAATTACAAAAAATAAAGGGAATTACTTTTTAAAGTAATTCCCAAACGACCGGATGTGTAAGCCGAGTTCTGTTTAAATAGTCATCTATCTGGTCAAGACGTTACCGTCTTGCTCATGCCACCTCCATAGGCACGCAGGGCACGTATTGCCTTCCACGGTGTTGCTCCGAATAGGGTTTACAGGGTGATTATGTTACCAAAATCACCGGTGAGCTCTTACCTCGCCTTTCCATCCTTACTTGAAAAAATCAAGCGGTATATCTCTGTTGCACTTTCCCTGGGGTCGCCCCCGGCGGCCGTTAGCCGTTATTCTTGCCCTGAGGAGCTCGGACTTTCCTCAAAATACACCTTTCGGTATTTGTATTTCGTGACTATATCATCCGCTCAACGATTATTGTATTACAAAAAGTGGATTTTGTCAAATGTTTTTAACATATAAAGGGTTAATAAACAGATTGACCGTATTGTTTATTTATAGTTCGATTTTAATTTAAATTTTCTGCTACATTATTACATAGTGTGGCGATTACATATTTTAGTTTGCTCGCATTATGATTAATGCTATTTTGCATCGGAGGTTTTGCTATTATGTATTATGATGCGTTTGATTACGGTGTTGAACCGGGTGGATTGCGCAATAAAAGTGAAATTCGCCTTTTAATTTGTTATATTCTTGCCAATATAGATACACCTCTTACTAAAGACGGTATAATTAATTCTCTGCAGAAAAGAGGATTAGTAAACTACTTTGAGGGAGCCAGCGCATTTGAAGATTTGCTCAGAAATAAAAATATAGAGCTTGCCGATGTAGGCGATGAAAGCATTGAGGGCGATGAGCGTTATGTAATAACAGACAGCGGCAGAATGATAGCGCGTCAGCTTGACGATGATTTGCCGATTACTGTACGTGAAAGTGCGCTGGAGTCTACATTGCAGCTGATAGCACAGGAAAAAGTTGAGAAAGAAAACACCGTAAAAGTGCAAAAGCTGGATAACGGATTTTCAGTACAATGCGCTATATCCGGTGGAGAAATGAACTTACTGTCATTTGACCTGTATGTCCCGGAAAGCTCACAGACCAGAATTGTTAAAAACAACTTTCAGAGCAATCCTGAAATGATATATAATGTAATGGTTGCCATGCTGACAAGAGATTTCGGTATGGTAGAGGAGGCGCTTGAAGAAGTGCGCAAAAAGGCTAAAAGAACAGATTCAAGCCTAAAATCAAAGTAATACCCGGTATTCCGCCAAATGCGGAAATCGCCAAAGAGTAGGGGCTTATCGGTATAGATACTCCGGTAAAAAACGTTAAGCAGTTTATCGCTATCAGGCACACTATGCCCATAAGTGATGTTAGAACGGTTTTTTTGAGTATATTATTATTGTCGATAATTCTATGAATTATCATAGTAGCTATAAATAATATAGTTATTACGATTGAATAGGATATGCTCGTACAAATTCCCCCTAATATTTATTTTATGTGATTATTTCATAACTTCTGCCTGATTTTCGGGCAGAATGTTTTTATATGTACCTTTGTTTTTTTGATAGTATCAAGGATGTTGATATTTTATATATTAATTCTATGCTTAATCGGTACATATTATGATAATAGGTTAGGAGTGATTGAATGAAAGCAACGGTTATAGGTTGTGGAAGATGGGGTTCTTTCATAGCTTGGTATCTTGATAAGGTAGGCCATAGTACCACATTATATGGCAGAGAGTCATCTAAGAGATTTCAGGAAATAAGGAATACGGGGACTAACGGAACGGTGGTATTTAATGATACGGTTAAGTTTTCATCAGATTTGAGAGAAGCAGTTGAGAGCGCCGAGTATATTTTTATATCAATAAGCGCACAGAAGTTGCGTGGCCTTGCATATTCTCTTATAAAATTTGATTTATCAAATAAAGCACTTATTCTTTGTATGAAGGGCATAGAGCAATCTACAGGTATGCGTCTGACTGAGATAGTTGCCGATGTGCTTGGCGATGTTAAGACTGCTGTTTGGGTTGGACCGGGTCATGTAGAGAATTTCCTGAATAATATACCCAACTGCATGGTTATTGACAGTATTGATAAGAATTTAATAGATACTATGATTAACTTATTAAATAGCAAACTGATACGTTTTTATAAGGGTTCTGACCTGATAGGTACTGAGATAGGCGCGGCGACTAAAAATGTTATAGGAATAGCGGCAGGTATGCTGGACGGTAAGGGATATTCATCGCTAAAGGGTGCGCTTATGGCACGTGCGCCCAGAGAGATAGCCAAGCTTATAGAATGTATGGGAGGTAACGGTATATCTGCGTACGGATTGTGTCATTTGGGTGACTATGAGGCAACCTTGTTTTCACAGTACAGCCATAACCGTATGTATGGCGAGGCTTTAGTTAAAGGAAATTCATTTAATGAACTTTCAGAGGGCGTTTATACCGTTTGTGCTGTTAAAAATTTGTATGAAAAATATAACATTGATATGCCGATATGCAAGATAGTGTATGATGTAATATATGAAAAAGCCGATGTTCTTGCGCAATTTGATAAGCTTTTTATGCGTACAATAAAAACAGAGTTTTAATGTACTTGACTTTTATGTGAATTTGTGATTTAATAATAACAGTTGAATAAGAAAAGCTATGAAGGAACGAGTAACATTCATTGAGCAAACAGAGAGAAAAACATTTGCTGGAAGTTTTTTATGTTACATGATTGTGAAAACCACTCCTGAGCTGCTACGCCGAAGGTAGAGTAAGTGTAGCCGTATGTCTGCGTTAAAGAATAGGATTTGTTAGAATCTGAGTGAAAAATCAAGGTGGAACCGTGCAATTACGATTAGTATGCACCCTTGACGGAGTTGTCCGTTAGGGGTGCTTTTCTTATTCAATGAATAATTTTAAGAATAGGAGAATTAATATGAAAGTAATTTATAACAATGGGGAAGTAGGTAAGTGTTCTGCTGAAGAGGAGCTGCATATAATAAGGCACACGGCGGCACATATATTGGCACAGGCGGTCAAAAGATTATATCCTGACGCTATGTTTGGTTATGGCCCCGCAACAGACAGCGGTTTTTACTATGATATTGATTTGGGAGATGTTAAAATAAGTGAGGCTGACCTGCCTGCGATTGAAAGTGAAATGCAAAGGATTGTTGATGAAAACTTACCGATAAGGCCGTTTTCTCTGGAGCGTGACAAGGCTGTAGAGCTTATGAGTCAGAGAAAAGAAAGATATAAGGTTGAGCATATAGCCGACCTGACACAGTTTGATAATATTTCATTTTTTAAACAGGGCGAATATATAGATATGTGCGTTGGTCCTCATCTTTGCTATACAAAATCGCTTAAAGCCTTTAAGCTTGTAGGTATATCGGGTGCTTACTGGAAGAACGACAAGGATAACACAATGCTTACACGTATCTACGGCATTGCATTTAACTCTAAGGCCGAACTTGAAAATTATCTTGTTATGCTACAGGAGGCAGAAAAAAGAGACCACAGGAAGATAGGCAAAGAAATGCAGCTTTTTATGTTTAATGAAGAAGCGCCGGGTTTTCCGTTTTTCCTGCCTAACGGAATTGCAATAAAAAATGCCTTAATTGAGTACTGGAGAACAATACATTCACATGAGGGTTATGTAGAAGTTTCAACTCCGATGATAATGAATCGCCATTTATGGGAAACAAGCGGACATTGGGATCATTACAAGGATAATATGTATTCAACCAAGATAGATGATGAGGACTTTTGCGTTAAACCGATGAATTGTCCCGGCGGAGTGATGATATATCAAAGCAGACCGCACAGCTATAAAGAGCTTCCTCTCAGGGTGGCTGAGCTTGGAGTGGTGCACCGCCATGAGCTAA
Organism: Acutalibacteraceae bacterium; assembly: GCA_051881075.1. Taxonomy (GTDB): domain Bacteria; phylum Bacillota; class Clostridia; order Oscillospirales; family Acutalibacteraceae; genus RUG14223. Next base: position 13,254 of record JBJEPE010000005.1, read on the forward strand.
AGGGAGCATTGCACGGACTTTTCAGGGTACGAGCATTTACTCAGGATGATGCACATATATTTATGCGCAGGGATCAGATAACTCAAGAGATAGTGAATGTAGTTCACCTTATTAATAAAGTCTATGAAAAGTTTGGATTTAAGTACTCAGTAGAGCTTTCAACACGCCCTCAGGATAGTATGGGCAGTGATGAGGATTGGGAAAATGCGGAGAAAGGATTGATTGGCGCACTCGATGCGCTGAATATGCCATATACTATAAATGAAGGTGACGGAGCATTTTATGGTCCTAAGATAGACTTCCATCTCGAAGATTCGTTGGGCAGAACTTGGCAGTGTGGAACAATTCAGCTTGATTTTCAAATGCCGATTAACTTTAATTTGGAATATACGGACGAAAACGGCACAAAGCAACGTCCGATAATGATACACAGGGTTTGCTTTGGTTCGATAGAACGCTTTATAGCGATATTGACTGAACATTATGCGGGAAAGTACCCCGTTTGGCTTGCTCCGATTCAGGTCAAGGTATTGCCTGTATCAGAAAAGAGCAACACATATGCAGAGGATTTATACGCAAAATTGAAAAATTCAGATATCCGTTGTGAACTTGATGACCGAGATGAAAAGATAGGCTATAAAATCAGGCAGGCTCAGACGGTCGAGCGTGTACCGTATATGATAATCGTAGGACAGAAAGAGGTAGAAACAAATACGGTTTCTGTTCGACTGAGAGAAAGCGGAGATACAGTGAATATGGCGTTTGATGAATTTGAGAAAAAGCTTTTAAAAGAAATAAAAGAACGCTCATAAGTTTGTACTGGCGTCAAGAATATGAAAAGACCCTCAGATTTTGGTTATCTGAGGGTCAGTTTTGTTTATTTGTTTTTATTTTTCAACATTTCGTGCTTGATATCCCAAAGCTTTTGTGAAAGGTCAACATAGTAAGTATGCGGATTTTCAAAACGCTTTACTTCGTCCCAAAGCGTATTTAGTTGTTCTTTACAATTATTGCGGATTTCGGACAATGTAGGCATATCATAAATCAGCTTTCCGCCGCTGTAAATCTGTTTTCTTATCTCACAGGCGGTAAAGTCGGTTACGACCTTTCTCTTCCATGTATACGACGGGTGGAATATCTCATATGGCTGACTGTCGTCAATAACTTCATCATTAAGTGTGATTACGTCCGCAAGCGCCTTGTTTGTTGATTTATCGTAAAGTCGCCATATTTTCTTGAATCCAGGGGTTGTGATTTTTTCAATATTGTTACTGATCTTGATCTTAGGTATGATAGTTCCGTTTTTCTCAATAGCGGCAAGCTTATATACGCCGCCGAAAACAGGCTCTGAAAGCGATGTTATCATACGTTCACCCACGCCGAAGCTGTCTATCTTGGCACCTTGAACAAGCATATCTCTTATTATAAACTCATCAAGTGAGTTAGATGCACATATCTTACAGTCAGGAAATCCTGCATCATCAAGCATTTTTCTTGCCTTTTTAGAAAGATATGTGATATCTCCGCTGTCTATGCGTATTCCGGCAGGACGGTATCCCTTAGGAACAAGTACTTCGTTGAATACCTTGATTGCATTCGGAATACCTGATTTAAGTGTGTCAAAGGTATCAACGAGTAGCGTACAGTTTGTTGGATAAAGCTCTGCATATGCCTTGAATGCCTCATATTCGCTGTCAAATAACTGTACCCAGCTATGTGCCATTGTACCCAGAGCAGGTACACCGAACTGTTTGTCGGATATGGTACAGGCAGTTCCAACGCAACCACCTATATATGATGCTCTTGCTCCGTATATTGCTCCGTCAAAGCCCTGAGCGCGTCTTGAGCCAAACTCCATAACCGCTCTGCCCTCGGCAGCGGTAGCTATTCTGCAAGCTTTGGTGGTTATTAAGCTTTGGTGATTTATGCAAAGTAAAACCATGGTTTCTATAAATTGTGCCTGTATAACAGGACCTCTTACCGTTATAATAGGCTCGCCGGGGAATATAGGAGTACCTTCAGGGATAGCCCATATATCACAGGAAAACTCAAAATCCTTGAGATATTGCAAAAATTCCTCGCTAAAAATACCTTTTGAGCGTAAGAATTCGATATCGTCATCGGTGAATTTGAGATTTTCAATATACTCGATAAGCTGCTCAAGGCCTGCCATAATTGCAAATCCTCCGCCATCAGGTATTCTTCTGAAGAACATATCGAAGTAGGCTATCTGATCACGCAGCCCTTTTTCAAAGTAACCGCCTGCCATTGTCAGTTCATAGAAATCCGTAAGCAATGTAAGGTTATCTCTGAAGTTAATTTTGTTTTCCATTTTACATGGTCCTTTCAATAATTAAATTGTAGCTAATATAAAAATCTTATAGATTGGATCTAAGAACTACTTAGTCGCATCATTACTGATGCTATGCGTAGTATAGCACATACAAACAGCAATTAAATTCTCCATAAGAAAAATAAGACTTCTTAAAAATTTATTTCCTTAATTTACAATAAATTAATAAAAAATACAGATTTTTTTGAAATAAAAGCTTGAATTTTTACATTAAATTTGGTATAATATCTCTAATCTTTTAAATCTTTAATCATGGGCAGAAATGCCCAAAAACAATTTAAAAATTGAATAAGGAGGAATTTCCATGAGCATTTGCAAAAAACTGAGCAAAAGCTTTATGGCACTTGCCGTATGCTTTTTTGCTATGTTTTTATTTGCTCCGGTTTCTGTTAATGCTGCTGAGGTCTCAGTCGCAACTGAGGACGCACTTTTAAGCGCAATTAAATCAGCAGGTTCAGCGGAAACAGATATCGTTATTACTGATGATATCGAATTAACTGCAGACCTCGTTATCCCGGAAAATGTCGCAATTTCTTCAGATACGAGCACAGATTATTGGATTTGGTGGTCAGAAGATATAACGGTAACAAACAATGGTTATGTTGATTATGTACAAGCCGAAGGCGGTACATTTATTAATAACAGCGAGTGTTATGCAATAGTAAGTTACGGCGCAAACGTAACTACAGCAGATGCCGGTGAGCTTTATGCTTACGGCGGAACAATTAAAGTAACAGGCGATGTTTCTTATGTAGAAACAGATACAACATATTTTGATGTAGAAGTAATATTTGAGAGCGGCAGTTCAGTATACACAGTATCATACAATGGCGGCTCTATAGTAAATAACTCAAAAAATGATATTACATTTTCAGACGGCACTGTTGTAAAAGCAGGCGAATCTTATGAACCAACTACAACCGTAATGATTTCTGACGGTATAACATCAGAAGATCCTACAGTAGGCGGTAGCATTTCAGCTGCAGGCGGATATACATATGATGCAGCAGAAAACGAAATTTTCATTGAAAAGGACGGTTTGTCCGTTTCAGGTAGTGCATATGCTTTATATGTTTCAGTTAAAAATACGAGCGTAACTTCATTTACACTTGATAATTTAACAATTACAGGCAGTGCAGGCGTTTATGTATATGAATCTTGCACACAACCAATTACAGTTAATATTAAAAATGATGTAGCAGTTCCGTATTTTACACTTTTAGGTTCTGCTAAAACTACAATTAAAGGTGAGAAGGACAGCTATCTTGAAGCTGAAGAAATTACCTCTTTCTACGGAGATTTAGCCTTAGTTGATTTAGTCGCAGATGTCAACGGCGGTCTTTGTTCAGGATATTACGGTTCAGGCGATATGTATTTCTCAGGAGCTTGCGATATCCGTACAGTAAGCGATGCTTATTATGATAGCGATTATGATGAGTACTATAGCTTTCCAGGCATATGGGCTGTAGGTACAGTAAACTTTGATTTATCAAAAGATGGTGTAGTTGAGGCCATCGGCGGTGACGAATATTTCTGGTACGGTGAGGGCGATAATGATTACTTTAAGCCAGCACCCGCAATCTTTGCAGACGATGATATTGCTTTATCATCAAACAACACTATAGAAAATGTTAGCAACTATAAAATTGATAGCAACTCATACGGAAAGTATGTTTCAGCAAATGGCGAGCCATTACAATCATTAAAGGTTGTATATACAGATTCGCCGGTTGATCCAGTTGATCCAGTAGACCCAGTAGACCCAGTAGACCCGGTAGACCCGGTAGACCCGGTAGATCCGGTAGATCCGGTAGATCCGGTAGATCCGGTAGATCCGGTAGACCCAGTTGATCCGGTTGATCCAGTAGATCCAGTAGATCCAGTTGATCCAGTAGACCCGGTTGACCCGGTTGACCCTGCTAAAAAGGGTACAATCAGCGGTACTATCGTTGTAGATAATGATGACGGTAACGAATATAAGATTGTTGTCATCCTTGAGGATGAGGACGAAAATGACACAGAGTTGGTAGCAACTTATGTAGGCAATGGTAAATATACATATTCATTTGAAGGTATTGAAGACGGTTCCTATTATCTTTGGTTAGATTATTCCGAAGATCCTAGATTAGTAACTGATGACGATATGTTCTGGATCACCGTTGAGGATGGTGTCGCAGTCTCCGATTGGGATCCTGAAGAAAAATTTGATTTTGTTTGCTTTGTAATTGAACCATACGACTTTACCTTTGTGATTACTCCTGTAGTTGACGGTGCGTTCGCAGGCACTCTTGATTATGAAGTATATGAAGGTTTCCTTTACGGCGAAACTATTGATGAAGTTCTTTGGTTTGATGGCTATACATTAACATTTGATGGCTCTCAGAAAAACTTAGAATTTGAACTCGGAAGCACATATTCTTACGGTTATGTTTATTGCATTTGTGAATCAGAAGAAAATAGCGATTATGATGACACACAGTATATAGTAGTATTCTCATATGATGATGACTACAATTTCTATTATTCAGTATATAAGAATGGCGTTCTTATAGTTGACGAGGTCGCAATCGACAGCGATAAGAAAGTTGAATTTAAGTTTAGAGACACAAATACACCAGTAGACCCAGTAGACCCAGTAGACCCAGTAGACCCGGTTGATCCGGTAGACCCTGTTGACCCAGTAGACCCGGTTGATCCGGTAGATCCAGTAGATCCAGTAGATCCAGTAGATCCTGTTGACCCGGTAGATCCGGAAGACCCAGTTGAAACAGAGACTAAAATAGTTGTATTCTATTCTAATGATAATGTTGTAACTTACACACTCGATGAGTTCTTAGCTCTTGAGCTTGACCAAGACCAAATTGGTTGGTCAACAAATAAAGATTCAGACGTTGCAGACTTTGATGTTGATAATATTGCAGAGGGTACTACAGTTGTAGTTGTATACCCTGTTTATGACGAGGATATTATTGATCCAGTAGATCCAGTAGATCCAGTTGATCCTGAAGAACCAGAAGATCCTAAGGATCCTGAAGAACCAAAAGATCCGGAAGATCCTCAGAAGCCATCAGATGTTATCGATACAGATACTGATAATAACGATGGCGTTGATGTTAAGCCATATGTTCCGGTAACTGATAATGATGATATTCTTCCACCAAAGACTGGTGACTCTGCAATGGCATTTGCATATGTAATTATTACATTAATGTCACTTTGCGTAGTTCTCCTTGCTTATAAGAGAAGAGAAAACGCATAATTAGCAATAATTTAATATGATGTAAAGATATTAGTACTGCTCATTTAATTATGGGCAGTACTTTTTTATATTGTCTTGACTATATGTAAACTAATTTTTCGATTTATTTAGCTATCTTAAGCTTGGCTCGTAATAAAAAATTAAATAGTTAATATAAAGCTATTGATTTTTTTAAATTTATGTAATAATATATAGTTATAGACAAAATCTATTAGTTAAATTGATGTGAGGTGCAGCCATGAATCGAATTGATAAGGATAATTACTATTTAGATATTGCAGAAACGGTGCTTGAAAGAGGTACTTGCTTAAGACGTAATTTTGGTTCGATTATTGTAAAAAATGATCAAATAGTTTCTACAGGATACGTTGGTGCACCACGTGGCAGAGTGAATTGCATCGATAGGGGACTTTGTATAAGAGAAACATTGGGGATTCCCAGAGGCGAACGTTATGAGCTTTGTCGTTCGGTTCATGCTGAAGCTAATGCGATAATACATGCGTCACGTAATGATATGATAGGTTCAACATTGTATCTTGTAGGCAAAAATGCAGTTACAGGTAAGTATGTTGAGAATGCAAGCTCATGTTCTATGTGCAAGAGAATGATTATAAATGCCGGTATTTCCAGAGTCGTTATCCGTAATACAAAGAAAAAATTTACTGATGTTGATGTTCAGGATTGGATAGTTAATGATGAATCAATGGACGGTTTCATGGGATATTAAGCCCTGCAAGAGGAATCCTTTATTATAATTGTAATTTAATATGATTTTATTATTGAAAAAGTAAAGGTCAAACCAAGAATTATGCTTGGCTCGACCTTTTGCTTTAAATGGTGACTATTTATTGCTCTAAAGTTCCTTAGCACCAAAGTTTTTATACTGTAGGGTCTGTGCTGTGAACTTTAGAACGAATATAAAATATTCTTTTTATAGTCACATTATAATCTCCTAACTAAAGTTTTATTATTGAAATTATTTAGCTAATCATTATTTAGTAGGAGAACTTAGTAAATTAAACTTTTTAGTCTAATTTTTTGTTTCTCTTATTCAGAGAAAATTATTTCATGTTCTTCTCGTAGCTTTCGATCATCTTTTTTACCATCTGTCCACCGATGCTACCTGCCTGACGTGATGTGAGATCTCCGTTGTAACCTTCTTTAAGGTTTACGCCAACTTCACTTGCGGCCTCCATCTTAAACTTATCGAGTGCCTCTCTTGCCTCAGGAACTACTACTTGATTCTTAGACATAACAAATTCTCCTTAAAAAATATTTTGTTTGCGTTTGCAGTATTATTGTGTGATGTATTTCGCACTTTATAGCTAGAAAATTTTGTCGATATAAAGTGTAATTTTTATAAAATTTAAATTAATTGAAATAAAGAATAGATTTATAAAATATTGAGGTGATAATGTTGTTTTGTATAGGCTCTCATCTTTCTATATCTAACGGATATTATTCAATGGGAAAAACTGCACTGAGTATAGGTGCGAATACATTTCAGTATTTTTCCCGAAATCCAAGAGGTAGTAAAACTAAAAAAATTGATGAAAATGATATCATGAAGCTTCGTGAATTAATGAAAGATAATAATTTTGGAACTGTCTTGGCTCATGCTCCTTATACGATTAATCCTTGCTCTTCAAGCGAAGAAAACAGAGAATTTTCTATAAATGTAATACGAGAAGATCTTAATAGATTAGAGTTGTTGCCGGGAAATCTATATAATTTTCACCCCGGTTGCCATGTAGGACAGGGCTCAGATGTAGGTATAAGCTATATAGCCGATGCGCTTAATTCAATACTTACACGTGAACAAAACACAACAGTATTGTTAGAAACTATGGCTGGTAAGGGCAGTGAAGTAGGCAGAAGCTTTGAGGAAATTGAATCAATCATTGCAAATGTTGAGATTAAAGATAAGGTTGGAGTTTGTCTTGATACTTGCCATGTTTTTGACGCAGGATATGATATAGTTAATGGCTTGGATGGAGTTTTAGAAAAGTTCGATAGATGTATTGGAATTAAATATTTGAAAGCAATTCATCTTAATGACAGCTTAAATCCATTAGGAAGTCATAAGGACAGACATGCAAAAATAGGTCAAGGGTATATCGGCATTGATGCTTTTAGAAGAATTATCAATAATAAATACCTCAAGAACTTGCCTTTTTTCCTTGAAACCCCAAATGAGCTGGACGGATATGCACGAGAAATAGAAATCCTTAAATCCATGCGTGAAGAATAATGTTTGTAAATTAGTTTGTTTTTGAAAAAGACTGACACAGGATATACACCTTGTATTTAACATTATAGTAAGTGTGCGAGGAAAGGTATTTTTGATTTTAAGAGTGATAAAAAAACAATATTACTGCTTTTTTAAAAAAGAAAGACGTAGGCAACGTACTTTATATTAAATATAATAGTATGTGTGCGAAATAAAGTTTTACGTTTTTCAAGAATAAGAGTTATAGAAAAAATAAAAATACCGCTTTTTGAAAAAGAAAGACGTAGGCAACGTACTTTATATTAAATATTATAGTATGTGTGCAAAGTGAAGTCTTTATCAAGATTGTTTAAAAATAAAAGTTTGAAAAAAATAAAAATACCGCTTTTTTTGAAAAAAGAAAGACGCAGGAAACGCACTCTTATTAAATATATAGTATGTGTGCGAAGTGAAGTTTTTTGCCAAGCTTTTTTTCAAAAAAGCGGAGCCGCCGGATAACTAAACGTTACCCGACGGCTTTTATTTTATATTGGATATTTAGTTCAAATTAAGCTTTTGCGCGAAGAAATTGCTCTTGCATATAATTGTAAATATCTGTTGGCAAATCTGTGAAATAAAAGCACTTTTCAAGATATTCCTCACTGGGATAAGCAAGTTCGTTATTACGTGTTTCTTCATCCAGCAACTCATAAGCAGCTTGGTTAGGTGTAGAATATCCGATATACTCTGAATTTGCCTTAGCAACCTCAGGCTCAAGCAAGAAATTAATGAACATCTCAGCATATTCCTTGTTATTGCAATTCTTAGGAATACAAGCTGAATCAACAAATCTGTTAGTACCGTCCTTAGGAAGTGCGTATGCAAGTTTGTCGTTGTTTCTCATCATCGAAATGATGTCGCCTGCATAATAAACAGCTACTGCGGCCTGATCCCCTTCCATCTCAGTGAATACCATATCCATAACGTACTTTTTAACAAGCGGTTTCTGTGTCTTTAAAAAATCTGTAGCTACATCAATATCTTCTTTAGTCAGATTGTTAGGATCAATTCCCTTCATTTGCATCGCTATTGCCATTGCATCTCTGGAATTATCTATCATTAGAATTTGCTTTGAATACTCTTCATCCCAAAGTATATCCCAACTATCAACAGGCTTAGTGACCATTTCCGTATTATAAACCAATGCTACAACACCCCAAGTATAAGGTACGCTGTATTTATTTTCCGGGTCAAACGGCATATCCTTAAATGTACTCATAATGTTTTTGTAATTAGGTACATTATCAAAGTTTATCTCTGCTAAAAGATCCTCTTTTATAAGCTTAGCTATCATGTAATCAGAGGGAATAATAACGTCATATGATGAGTTACTGCTTGTTAATATGTTGTAAAGCTCTTCGTTAGTTTCGTAATTAGTATAATTAACCTTGATATTATATTTTTCTTCAAATTCGGCGATAACGTCCATAGTACCGTCTTCACCGTTAGAAATATTTTCGCCCCAGTTAAAGACGTTTACCTCGCCTATATAATTTTTACCACAAGATGTTAGTGAGATGCAAGCGGAAGCCGCAAGAACTAAGCACAAAACAACTGAAATTATTTTTTTCATTTTTTAACCTCCGAAAAATTATTTTGTTGATTCTTTTTTATCACGTAAATTTACAATGATCAGTAAAGTAAGCGTAATTACAAACATAAGCGCAGAAAGTGCGTTTATTGTAGGAGATATCCTCTTTCTTAACATTGTGTATATCTCAATAGGTAGGGTCTGGAACTTAGATCCTCTGGTGAAATATGTGATAATAAAATCATCAAGTGAATACGTAAACGACATAAGCATACCGGAAAATACACCCGGCATTATCTCAGGTAATACAACCTTGAAGAATGCCTGACGTTGTGTACATCCTAAGTCGAGTGCCGCCTCGTACGTGTTTCTGTCCATTTGCCTGAGCTTAGGAGAAACATTTAAAATAACATACGGTGTGCAGAAGCTGATATGTGCTATAAGCACAGTACCGAAACCCATTTCAAATCCTAATGCAGTACCTGCAAACGCAAACAAGAGCATAAATGAAACGCCCGTTACTATCTCAGGATTGATTATCTGAATATTTGAAACGTTGGTTATAATTCTTTTTTTAACTCCCCTGTAATTATTAATACCGATAGCCGCCAGAGTACCCAAGACTGTGGCAATCAACGATGCAAGTACCGCAATGGTCAGGGTGTTGTAAAGTGAGGTCATAATAACACGGCTTGAAAAAAGCTCAGAGTACCATTTAAGTGTAAAGCCCTTCCAAACAGTAGTTTTGCCGTCGTTGAATGAATATGCAATCAATACGAAAATCGGCAAATACAGAAACAACATAATAAGTCCGGTGTATATTTTTGAGGAGATTTTTTTCATACTACTACCTCCTCATCGCCAAAACGATTCATGATGACCATAGAAACCAATATGATAATCATAAGCAATAGCGACATGGCCGAGCCTACATTTCGGTTTGTCATAAATTCCTTTTCTATGATATCACCAATCATCATATCATCCGTACCGCCAAGGTACTTTGATACTAAGAACGTACTTGCCGCAGGAACAAATACCATTGTAATGCCAGAGATAATTCCGGGAATACTTAGCGGTAACAGCACCTTACGGAATACGTGAATTTTATTTGAGCCTAAGTCCTGTGCGGCCTCAATAAGGCTCTTGTCAATTTTTATCATTACGGTGTATATCGGTAAAACCATAAAAGGCAGGAAATTATATACCATACCGAGGATTACCGCACCGCTGTTGCCTATAAGCGATCCGCTGAATCCGAAAAATTTGAATACTCTGTCAATAAGACCGCCGTTCTGAAGCAACAGTACCCATGAGTAAATCCTGAGAATAAAATTCATCCACATAGGTAGCATAAGCAAGACAACGATTATCTTTTGCGTGGCTGCGCTTGCCCTCGACATAATAAAGCTGAGCGGATAGGCTATAATAAGACAAATTAAGGTTGAAAGTCCTGCCATCCATAGCGACTTAATGAAAGAGTCTTTATAATAAAAGATACTCTTAAAGGTTTCAAAAGTTAGTTGTCCGTCACTATTAGTGAAGGCGTAGTAAACTATCATCAATAGTGGAATTATGGTGAATATGAGCATCCATATAAGGTACGGATAGGCGTGTCTTTTTGAATCCATCTGCTACACCTCCGCATCTTGGTCGAGAATCTTGAAATTAGCATTCTCAAGCCTTAGGCAAACCGGAGCATATGTTGCTACCTGTTCGTCCTGCTCACAGTGCATAAGCCACTTGCGGCTGTCGGTTTCAAGGATTATCTCGTTCATATCTCCCTTGTAAATTACTGATTCTATATAAGCTTCAAGCTGACCGTTACCGTCACCCGCAATGTAAACATCACTTGGTTCAAGCTCAATTAACAGCTTGGTATTTTCAGGAAAACAATGATTTGGTATAGTGAGTGTTTTGCCCTCAAGCTCTATCTCACACTCGTTGTCGTCCTCGTTGCAAGCGGTGACAACAGCCTCAAATCTATTTTTATCATCCGGATAAAGCTTATTCATTATATGTATATTATCAGGCGTTATGCTCATGCCTATTACGTCACCGACATTCTGGCTTACTGTGCTGTGTATAAGTATCATACAGCCGTTGCAATCAACGGTCATCTCGTAATGAACACCCTTAAATACGGTGCTTATAACTTTACCGCTTATTTTAGCATTATCGGCATCTGTAACCTCAATATCCTCAGGCCTAATAACTACATCAACCGGTTTATTTGTACCAAAGCCTGAGTCAATACACTTAAAGTTTGCACCTAAGAATGATACATTGCGATCCTCCAGCATAATACCGTTTATGATGTTAGCTTCGCCGATAAAGTCAGCAACAAAGGCATTTGCAGGTTCATTATATATGTCAGTAGGGGAGCCTATCTGTTCAATCTTACCGTTATTCATAACTACAACGGTGTCAGACATTGTAAGAGCTTCCTCTTGGTCATGCGTTACATATATAAATGTAGTCTGAAATTTTTGTTGTATGCGTTTTAGTTCAATCTGCATATCCTTACGTAATTTTAAATCAAGTGCGCCTAGCGGCTCATCCAATAGTAGTACCTTCGGGTCGCAAACAAGTGCTCTGGCAATAGCAACACGCTGTTGCTGTCCTCCGGAAAGCTTAGATACAGGGCGTTTTTCGTAGCCCTTTAAATCTACAGTTGCAAGCATTTCGCTGACTCTGCGTTTGATTTCGTTTTCAGGAGTCTTTTTAAGTCTTAATCCGAAAGCAACATTTTCAAAAACGTTAAGATGTGGAAATAAAGCGTACTTTTGAAATACCGTATTCACGTTACGCTTATTAGGTGGTAAATCATTTATTTTTACACCATCAAAGAATACATCACCTTTATTGGGGTTCAAAAAACCTGCAATAATTCTCAAGGTCGTGGTTTTACCGCATCCGCTCGGTCCGAGCAACGTTACAAATTCCTTATCCCGGATATCAAGATTGATATTATTTAATATTACTTCTCCGTCAAACTCGACATAAATATCCTTTAAGGACACTATGAAGTCATGACCCATTTCTCTACCTCCAATTATTTTAACAAAGAGTAATATGATGTAAAACCCTATACACATATCCACAGTACAGTATAATTTTTTCTTAACGGTTTGTCAATAATTTTTTATGCCATGAATGTATATTTTTTTATAAATGGGCTAGTAACAGAATACTAAAATATTAAATGTAAAAAATCAATCTACCCTATACATTATTATATGTATAGTTCCTTAAGGGTCTAATTAAATATAGATTAACAATTAATATGCGCAAAGCCCTCAAAAAGACAAAATAATTGAGTATTATCCAAGTAGGAATAAAATATTAAAAAAATTTAAAAAAAGTATTGACAAATATGTCGTACGGTGTTATTATATATAAGTCGTTCATGTGCACAGGAAAATCGAAAGCACTTTATAAGCTTTCTAACCGTCAAAAAGTTTTAAAAAATTTTAAAAAACTATTGACAAACGAAAAACGAAGTGATATAATGAACAAGCTGATTAGCTGTGCGATAACCGCTTAACGCTACAGCGACAACAGAACCTTGAAAATTAAACAACACG
>JBJEPE010000006.1:0-25684 GCA_051881075.1 Acutalibacteraceae bacterium
GGAAATACGTAGTTGCTGAAACCGATGGATTTATTAAATGGCTAAATGCTTGTTATTGTCAAAATACAGAAAAAGCGTATGTTGTGGCAAGAAACACAAACTATTGCCCTCAATATCAAATTATAGAATTTTAGTGATATAATTTTGGAGTAAAGGATTTTTATACTTGCTTTGTTGATGAACATTCCATATTCGTTTACAATACTTAGTGTAGTATCAATAAACTCGCATATGTAAGTGAATTAGTGTAAATCATTAAAAGGTTTCAGAAATAGTCATGATAAGTTCCGAAAATGAATCGGAAAAGCACGGCCTATCGGAGCGATAATGTATCATACATCAAACGAATCCTATGACAATATCACATGGGATAATGGAAATGTAATCAGTTATTATACAGGCAAAATTAAGTATCTTACCATTACAAATTGAGGTGCAATTATGAAGAGATATTTGGCGGCAATTTTATTATTTACTACCCTTCTTTTTTCATCGTGTAAAAATGAGGAATCTTATGTTATGAAAGAGATAAGTCAGGAGGAAATAATTTATAATCAAATTAGTACTGTGTATGATCATAATGAGATTGAGAGCTTATTAAATCAACAAGTCAATATGTTTAATATATGCGAAAAGTTAAACATTAGTCAATACAAGTCTGTAAATGGAGTTTATTATACGATTTTAAAAATTTCAAGAGGTCTGTTTAACATTATGTTCGATACTGACGGCACAAAAGCCGATATTAAACCCATTGCATTTTCATCAATAAATAATAAGGAAAAGGTAGCAAATATTAACGTTGGTATGACATTAAAAGATGTTCAAACGGCAGATCCTGATGGGCAATATGATTTTCTATATCATAACTCTGCTAATTATCCAAGAATATCGTATCATTACTTTGAAAATGGCGATGCCATATCTATAAAATATGAATCTGATATTATTACTCAAATAATCCATTTTACAATTTGACGTAAAATGCGGATAATACTTTTTATGTACATATGGTAATGGCATAAATTTAAAAACTACATTGAATTTTATTCAAACAAAAGGGCAGGTAGAGCGCATACATTCTACCTGCCTTTTTCCATATGCACAGTTATATATGTAGTAAATAAGAAAAACATATTGGAACGGCACAGTCCCACTGCCCTATGCAGTCAAATAAAGTGATTCAATAATATGATGAAATAATATGAATTTTGGAAAATAAATATTGTAACATAATTGACATAGATGTAAATACATGGTAGAATTAATAAAAAGAAGCGCTTAAAAGAGGTTATGTCAATGAATTTGGACGAGTGCATTAAATATATAAGCGATTGGTTTTTATCAGATACGGTTGAGCTTTTGGATTTGGTTTTGGACGATGATATTGAAGATCCAAAGTACTCAGCAATAACGACTTTAAATCGTTTTTGGGTTTACTTACAATATAAAAACAAGGTGGATCAGGGTTTTAAGTGCTATAATGTATCTTCCCTATTGAAAAAAATGGGTTATTCCTCAGAGGACATTGCACTATTTAAAAAGAAAGCACAAGATGAACGCAAAATTTATACTGCTGATATACTGGATGCAGACTTTTTTCAAACTTGAAATTAGAATTAATAAATTTTATCTCTGCAAATTGCGTTAGCCACTTATGGTGTATGATTTTAATTTATGTTTATACTTTTTTATCATTAGCTATATTCTCACATAGGATGTACGGATATGTAAAACAACGAAAGAAATACAAGTCTAGCTAAACTTTTGTTCCTAAGAGGATTTTGTAATAAATAGATATGGAAATATATTCGGAGGGTGCTTAATATGAAAAAGAGAGTAGCTATTTTTATTATTGCTTTAATGTGCCTTTTACTTGTTTCATGCAGACAGCAGGAAACGTACAGTTTCTTAAATTCAACTGATGAAATCTCTGATATTTCGATTGTTGCGATATCTTTTGATGATGATGGAGAGATGCTACAAACGGAGATTAAAAAAATTGATGATACAGATGTTTTTTTAGATGATTTTAGAAGCGTTGATTGCTATGTGTATTATGGAGAACCGATAGGAGTAACTCAAGAAGGTATCGATGATATAGTTGTCAAAATTTCTTATGATAACGATGAATATGAGTTGATTAATTGGCAAGGGCAATCAGAGTACACACAAGAACGAGGCTTCCGCTATTATGTAGGATTTAGTGTTTTTGATGAGGAGCAGTTTGAAGCACTGATAGAAAAGTATTCAGTAGATTAAAATGACGTTTTGTAAAATCCGCTGCTATACAGAGAGTAACTTTTATTTTATTAGGAGGTAAAATGATGAAGCTTGGACTATTCCGCTATGCAACATCTTTTAAGTGTAATAGTACTGTAGAAGAAGCAACCAAGAGAATTTTTGAAGCCGCTTTATGTGAAGATAATAATCTTGAGGTTGTAAGGGCTTGTTATGACGGAGCTCAAAAGATTACTCTTAATTCAAGTACCGGTAGCTATATATATCATAACTCATTTATGCCTATTGTAAATATTGATATAGAGGAATCAGATGGCGTCTCTTTAATTCATATATTATTTGAACTTAAACAGCGCACCAAAATGTTTATGATGCTTTTTTCTATGATGCGCTGGTATTGATAGGATTTTTAATTTTTCTTTTTTTCAATATTCAACTGGAAACCATTATTCCATTATTTTTTATCTTTGCAATAATAATTTTAGGGTTGACGATCAACGTAACTGTACTTAGATTTTCTGCAAAAGGAGTATTGAGAACTTTATACGAGGCATTGACCGGTGAGAGTGATAAACCTTTGCCGTCTATTCACAAACCTGATGATTTGAAGTAATATCCAATTACAGTTACCAGATGACGATTATTCACTGATAATATAAATATTATTTACCATAATCCTAATGCAGTTATAGCATACACATTCTACCGGCCTTTATATATGCTGGGGCAATTTAATAACTATGTGTATTTCCCCTTTCCCCCATGCAGTAAAAAAAGAATAAAATAAGGGCTTTCTTATAATTGATATATGTAAATCCATGCTATCACAAAAAATTAGGAAATATGCACTTTGTTATTAATGTAATGCGATTGAAAAAATTGTTTTTAGACATGACTTTATTCAATCCAAAAGTATACACTTGCAGTTGAAGCAACTATAATTTTTAGCAACAGCGAGGCATCACTATGCGATATAAAACAAATCACAGAAAAGATTATAATGAAACAGTTACATATATGAATACTCCTCACTTAAGGGAAAATACGATAATAATATTTATGTCTTATCTGCTAATAGGATTGAACTTTGCTGTTGCAGGATTTTGTTTTTTGCAAATGCCAGAATTATCTATTTTAAGTATTCCAATGATTTTAATGGCACTGATAAGCATTACGGATGATCGGCGAAGTATGAGAGGAACATTTGCAGTAGTTGGATCCTGCGTTGTTTACCTAGCTTCTTGTGCGATACTATGTTATTTTTCTTATTGGTGGATATTGGTCTATGTTGCCGAAGCTATACTTTGCGCTTTTATTGTCCTTATATCTATAAAGAAAAGAATCAAGAAAAAAGTAAAGAAATAATACGGATTTAAATTTTTAAAGTATGATAAAACAGTAAACGACTGTTATTTTGTCAAAAAATAACTTAATAATTTATATAAGCTACATTGTTTTAGGAGGAAGAAAAAAATGAGAAAATACCTTATAGATCAAATAATATTTCTTATAGTAGGTATTGGAATAATGATATGCCTTCCTCGCTTCTGGGGTCCTATATTGACGCTCGTTTTAGAGGTTATGGCTGCACTTAGTTGGGTATTTCTTTGTCGCCGCATCCTCTTACTTCCTTTAGATCTCCTTTATGGCAAGGTTACGCATAATGCTTACTTCGCGACGCAATGCGGCATTGAGTATTATGAATTTTATAAAGGCAAATATTGTATAGAATTGAAGTTCTACTATGGAAAGAATCAAACGCTTATGCTATTAGCTCCAGATGCAACACCCGAAGAAAAATTGTGTTCGATGAAGTTGCCCGATAAAGATAAGAAGCTTATAATTACTTACTTTCGTTTTAGCAAGATTTTGTTAAATTGGGAGTATATACAATAGAAAAGATTTAATAAAATAATGAAATTATATATATTTTGTAAAATAAACGTTTAAGTGATATTGACACATATTTTAATAAAAGAATACAGGCATATATGGACCATACAGAAGGACTAAGAGTATATAAGTATGTAAAAGGATCGGTTTAAATTGAATATGGAAGAATTTGAGTTTTCTAAATCAGATAAGAAAGAAATAAAGATACAGTTTAACTTTGTCTTGAAATATTTAATGTATGAAATTTTGGTATGTATTTTTTCTATTGTTTTATTTATAATACTGTGCTCTATACTTATAGCCTTTTCGCTACCTAAATGCGTATTTGGTATAGCATTAATGTTTGTTGTATCATTAATGTCTTTTGTTTTATTTATTGTAGAAAGACGTTTCTTAAATATGCCTGAGGCATATAGAATGTCAGAAATTAACATAAAAGGATACTCTGTTTTAAAATGGAAGTCTTATACCAGTCTTGTATTAGGTGTGGCATCGGTAATTGCAATAATAGTTCAAATAGTAAAGCTGTTTATCGGAAAATGAATGCAATAAATGGCTTGTGCATTGCTTTATTATAAAGTAGTAATTATAATAATGTATGAAGAAATATTGTTATTATTTATTAGCAAATACTTTTATATTATGACTGCTTCTGTACAAAGTAATAAGCGTGTATTGTATAATTTTAAATTATCAAGCCTTTTGTGATAGAATTTATTACATTTATTTTTATGTTATAGGTACTGTGTTTGCTGAGCCCTAGGTTGTTGATTTTATTTGTAAAAGTATTTATGTGTAGTTAATAGTAAAATTATTATTCATATTGTTTATTCCATAAATTTTTCATTATTCATAAAAAATTTACATTTTAAATATGTATAATTATATTGTAAAGTATTCAGTACAAGTGTATACTATGAATATGTACATATATTATTAATATTATGTTGCACTTAAAATTAAAATGGGAGATGAACAAATATGAAAAAAACATTATTTCTGGTTTTGTCATTGGTTATGGTGATTTCATTCTTTGCGGTTACAGTACCTATTACAGCAACAGCTACAGATGGGACAAGCGGTTACACCGTAAGGGATACAAATGTGTCAACTCCGTCTGATGGATGTCTTATGCTGGGACTTAAGGGATCTTATCTTGGAAATGCGAAGAATGCATTAGACCGCATCAATGAGATACGTTATGAGGCATGCGCAGAAGGTGTTCAGGATCCTAGAAATTCCAACCGTTCTCTCACGCTAGATGACTATGTACCAATCAAATGGTCACAGGAGCTTGAAATGATTGCAAAGATCCGTGCCGTAGAAGCTTCAATTACAATAGCGCATGCAAGATTAAATGGCAAGTCAATATGGAGTACAACCTATGGTGATTTGGATTTTTACGGAGAGGTTCTGGCTTGGAACTTTAGCAGTAACATGGTTTACGGTGTTAATCAGTGGTACGATGAGAAAGAAGATTGGGTTAATCAGAATGCAGGAACGGTGACCGGTCACTATACTCAGATGATCGATCCCAGCAATACATACGTAGGATTAGGTTCTTTTGTATCAAATGACACATATTATAGAAACTGTACCGCAGGAAGCTTTTCTGATAGCTGCGGAGATTTCGGAGAAGAATTTTTAGAACCCGAATCTAATGTAATTCAGAAGCTTGAAGTATTGGAAAGTAAAATCAACAAATATGAACTTCAGTTAGTTGATGAAATACCGGTAGGCACAACTTTAAAGCTTGGTGAAAATGTAAATGTACAGGCAACTATAAAGGGTGGTTACTCAGTAGATATACCGCTTTTATCTTTTGAAAATTGGGCATTTACTTCTTCAGATACTTCTATTGCAACCTTTGAAGACGGTGAACTCAAGGGTCTTAAGCAAGGCACAGCTATAATTACTGCAACTTTAAACGATAATACCCTCACAAAGGAATTTACAGTAGGTCATAACCCGGTAACGACCAGTACAACAACTAAAGCCACGTTATCTTCTGACGGTAAGATTGTTAAGACCACAAGGTGTAAAAACTGTAACGAAGTTTTAGACACAACTGTTACAACAATCTATAAACCTGCTGTATTTACTCTTTCATCCACATCATATTTATATGACGGCACTGTTAAGAAACCTACCGTTTCAATAAAAGACAGCAACGGCAGTACGATATCCGCAAGTAATTATTCAGTAACTTATTCAGATGCTTCAAGCTCAGCAGCAGGAACATACAGCGTAACCGTTAAATTTAAGGGAAACTATAGCGGAACAAAGGTATTGGAATATAAGATATCTAAATTAGCTACACCTACCGTTACTGCATCAAACGTTAATGCAGGTATAAGCGTCAAGTGGAATAAGATATCTAAAGCAGCAGGATACTATGTTTACAGAAAGACAAGCTCAACAGGCTGGAGCAAGATAGCCACTATCAAATCAGCATCTACAGTAAGCTATACCGATCCTAAAGCGGTTAGCGGTACTTCTTATTATTATACTGTAAGAGCATATAACGGTAGCGCAAAAAGCTCGTATAAATCAAGTGCGGCTATCATCTGCCTTAGCAGCCAAACCGCAAAAGTGCGGAATGCTACTACAGGTGTTAAAGTTTCATGGAATAAAGTAAAAGGTG
Organism: Acutalibacteraceae bacterium; assembly: GCA_051881075.1. Classification (GTDB taxonomy): domain Bacteria; phylum Bacillota; class Clostridia; order Oscillospirales; family Acutalibacteraceae; genus RUG14223. Next base: position 6,779 of record JBJEPE010000006.1, read on the forward strand.
CAAAGGGTTACTATGTTTATAGAAAAACAAGCACAACAGGCTGGAGCAAGATAGCCACTATTAAAACGGCATCTACAGTAAGCTACACTGATACTAAAGTAGTTAGCGGTACTTCTTATTACTATACCGTAAGGGCATATAACGGTATCGTAAAGAGCTCGTATAAATCAAGTCCGAAAATTCTGTTCCTTAAAGCGTACAAACCTACAGTTAAAAATACATCAAAGGGCATAAATATAACATGTCCTAAGACAGTAGGCGCATCCGCATATTATATTTACAGAAAGACCGGCTCAACCGGTTGGTCTAAGATAGCAACTGTCTTTGCTGGGGAAACTAAAGTATCATATACAGATACTAAGGCTGTAAACGGTACAACATACTATTATACGGTAAAGGCTTTCGACGGATATCACCAAGGAGCATATATCTCAAGCGACGCAATAAAGTGCAAAAGATAAAATTACATAGTATTCAATAAATTAAGCCGTCCATATAGGGCGGCTTTTTTGTAGAATAATACAGACGTATTGACCTGTATTTAATAATTAATTTCAAAAATTGTGTATCTTAAACTTGCAGAGATAATATATAATTTAAGGCAATCCAAAATTTGCATCTCTTTTTGACCTATAGTAATATTATCCCCTTATAATTAAATATAGCTGACTGTTTCAGAGAGAGGTTTGCGCTTTGAATGATTTTCAAGCGGACCTACACCCTCTGCCGCAAATCCTAAGTCAAGGAGCATAAGTATCTCTTCATTTTCCGGTAAGCATAAAGACTTAGCAAGCTCATCGGGATTAAAGAAGTTGATCCAACAACTGTCTACACCCTCATTTGTGGCGGCTAAGGTCAAGTGTGTAGCTACAATGGTAGCATCCTCTATGCCTGAATCACGCTTTTCACCGGGATATGTAAAAACGTTGTTTTTATCAAATGCAACCACAAGTACCGTAGGGGCATTATAGCGGCACGGTGTTACCTTGTCTATCTTGGCAAGCGCTTCTGCTGACCTTACTACATAAATGTGCTGTTCCTGTAGGTTCTTAGCTGTCGGTGCAACCCTGCCGGACTCAAGAATGACGTTAAGCTGTTCATCTGATACTTTTTTATCGCTAAAATTTTTACATGAATAACGCTCTTTGACCACTTTAGAAAATTCCATTGTAAATTCCTCCTGTTATTTATGTTATCTACCGCAGGATGTAAGCTTTGCGGTAGTTATATACAATAGTACTTTATGCGTCAATTTAATACACGCATTATAAAATTGTAGGTTATGTCGTATACAGTCATAAACACAAAATCTATATTTGCCGCTTTCATAGCGCTTTTTTGCTTTTCATTTACGGTTGTATATGGGTATATACCGAACAAAAACGGAAAAAAAGCATATATAAATCCTTGTATATCCTGAACGGTCATACTCGAAAAAAACTTTTCAAGACACTCGGTTACGGTAGATATGGTTTGGCCGTAAACAAGCTTAAATTCTGTCAAAAATTCAGGTCGGCTACCAGATTCCATATCGTAATGATTCATAGAAAGTATTTTAAGCATTAGTGGCCGATTAGAGAGCGAAATCGCAAATTTATCGGCAAATTCCGTTTTTAACAGACTTGTATTATTGTATATGATTGATTTTAATTCGTCTATCCAAAGCATATACTCTCTTTTGAGTAATTCAAGGAAAATTTCTTCTTTGGTATTGAAATAATTGTATATCGATGTTCTGGTGAAGCTTGTTATGTTGCCTATTTCTTTTATTGTTATTTCTTTAAAGCTCATCGTTTTATAGAGCTTTTCGCAAGCGTTTATTATTTCTTCTTTTCTGGCGTTTGTAAGCTCCTGTGACCCCTTGGGCATATTATTACTCCCTACTTTTAGTCAGATGTTATTCTGACATTGTGTCAGTAAATACACTATAGCACAATTCTGACATTGTGTCAATATGTCTTTTATATTAAAGATAAATTTACATATTTATGATAGAAGCAATAAAAAACCACAGACCTTAACGATCTGCGGATTTTTAAATTAGCAAGTATGTATTAATATAATTTATTGCATTTCACTGATTTTAGCAATTAAATCTTTTGCAAGATATACGTTGTTAGGACAGCCGCTTCGCAACTCGTCAAGCCCAATATAATAGGTAGAGAAATCTTTATATATTTTTTGGCTTATAGGTACAAGTCCTATGTCTTCTGTATATATTGACTCAATAGCATATATCTCATCATTATAATTTATTAATTCAGTATCACCTAAATTTTGACCTATTATATCATAATATGGATGATTGTTATATGTATATCCCTCTTCACAAACCTTTAGATTCAGTAGCAACATAGTTCCTATTTTAAATAAAGGTTGGTTTGTTGAACCATCCGGGCTGCCAAATTGTGATATATATATTTCATCTCCGCTTTTTACTTTTCCTTTATAGCTTGTGACGATTTTTGCCTTGAAGCCAGAGCTACTATTAAATTCATCATTTTTTATAGCGCCTAGGTATTCTACTATTTTTATAACTGCAGTAATGTCTGCTTCGGCGTAAGCTTCACGTAGTGTAGTAGGTATATTATTATAATTGGGGTTACATATAGTATTGCTTTCTCTCTTATACTCCGCTTGCACTATGTCGTTTTCGCCAAAGCTTTTGCGTATTTTTTCTATATCTGCATCAACATCGACTTTATTAGAGGAACACGCAGTTAAGGCCAGCATACAGATAAGTAAAATTACTGAGATAAGTTTTTTCAAAGTTATTCTCTCCTTTCAGATTAAAAACAATGGTTATAGGCGGATAGTTATTAATACCTGAAATGTATCATCTCCTAACAAATAATATAGCATCTATTGTCTATATTGTAATACTTAAATAATATTGTGTCAATGGATCTATCTGAACTTTTTTAGCTATTGAATATATTTGGTAAGTTTTAATATATTTATTATCTGAATTATGTAAAAATTGCCCTGATTTTGGCATAATATTCGAATACTCCATAAGTCGTTATGACTTATGGAGTATTAATAATATAGATTTAATTGTTTATTTACGTGAAATGGCCTTTGCGGGACACATCTCCTGACAACAATAGCACCTAATACATTTTTTATAGTTATAGCTTGCCTTTTGACCTTTACCGGAATGTACTGCCTTACCGTCAACAGGGCAGGCGTCCTCACATACTCCGCAGGCTATACATTTATCTAAATCTACAACAGGCTTATCGGAATACTTTTTAAATTTAGGTAAAAACGATTTAATTCTCCAGAACTTTGCACGCTTTCTTTTTACATTAAAGTTTGGATTACCGTATTTTTCCGCTGCTTCATCGGCACTTATCTCACCGTCAGGCGTAACAATGGATATCCTGTTAAAGTCCATTGTACCTATGCCAGCTTTTTCACCGCTGGTGCAGGTAGGAACAAGCTCAGGGTCTAGGTATATCAGCTTAGCAAATACGCTGTCTAGTGCTATTGGATCGTCAGACATGAGAATTACGTTCATGTATATTGGGTCACCCGAACCGGGACCGTTACCCTCCATAGCAAGTATGCCGTCCATTACGTAAAGTCTGGGATTTATGTATCTATCTAAATCACATAGCATATCGGCAAAGATTTTGCTATTAGGAAATTTTGCGTGCCCTACCGCTTTATTTGCACCGCATATACAGCCATACTGATTTTTAAGTGCGCCCGTTATGTTCTCAAGTGCATGAGTTTTCATCTTACAAATGCTTATAAGTGCGTCAGTTTCTACTACCGCCTTACACATAGCAAATTTTTTGCAGGTTTTGCCCTCAGGATAGCTGACGTTTACGCAGTCCAAGAAGTTATCAAGCTTAACGTCGTATTTGTCTGCCGGCTGTTTTAATCCTGCCTGAATTACAGTCTTTTCTATCTGATCTGCACGAAAGCCCGAGCTGTCACCGTAGCTTAGATTATTACAGCCCGCCTCTTTAAGACATCTTAATACGGCACCAAAAACTGACGGATGAGTAGTTACCGCCTTTTCAGGTACGGCAGATTTTAAAAGATTTGGTTTAATGAGTATTTTTTCATTAACAGATACAAATTTCTCTACACCGCCTAAAAGCTCAAAGCCATTTTTTATATTTTCATAAACAAGTGTTTCGTCATAACCCTTGCATGGCAAGAGTGCAACCTTTGATTTTGTCATTTTAATCACCTTAAAATATAATTACTTATTTAATCATTTTAAATGAATTACAGCCTTATGTCAAGATATGATTTGTCAATCAAGCCCTGTTCCATAACATTCTGTTATCTTCAAAAAAGTAAGTAACACGTCCGCACTCATAAAGCCATGACAAATAAGAACGCAATGTACATCCGATAAGCACATATTGCTGGGCTGTCATTGTAAGATTGTATATTTCAAACATTTTTTGCAACAGCACTTCAAAAGTGATAGGTTCTACGGTGAGCTGTTCTATTTTATCGGCAATGTCCAATACGCAATCTATATTTTTCTGAGCAAGCGGCGCTATGTTCTCTGATGGTGCAGCGTGTGACGGCACGAACAGATTTGCCTGTAATGTCTTTATCATTTCTAGCGTTTCTAAGTACTTTGCTATGTCCCAGATAACATTAATTCTGTATTTATCTAATGTTTCCTTTGATGATAAGCTGTCGGCAAGATATACTATATCCTCATCGGTACGAAAGCCCACCATATTAAATGTATGCCCCGGAAGTGGAATGGCCTCTATACCGTTAGGTAATTTATCTTGCGTGAGCAGTTCGATATTGCTTTTCTGAGCTAATAAGAATTTATGATGAAGCTCCTTAAAAGGGAAACCACCGTACAAAAGTGACGGTTCAAGTATTGGATTTACTGCAAGTTCACGCTCTGTGCCTGAGGCGTACACCTTGCATCCCGTTTGATCTTGCAGATACTTATTGCCGCCTATATGGTCAGCGTGAAAGTGAGTGTTGTATATTGCCTGCAAATTCCAGTTATTTTCGTTTAATATTTTGAGCAATTTTTTGCCTGCGGTTTTGTCATTGCCGCTGTCTATAGCAATCACGTTATTATCGCCTATATGTATCAGTCCTGCCTTTGACGGGCAGTCCATATAATAAGCGTGATTTGATATCTGTATAAGCTCGTACATTTTTCGCCTCCGTTAAATCAAGAAAATTTAATTGTAAATAAATTAGACTTATATTAATTATAGAATAAAAGCCTATCATATCCGACTTTTTGCAATTATATCTGTCCTTTTTGTTTCCTTTTTTGGTAAGTATTTATCCAATCAGCTTTTAAGAAGATTATAAGGAAGATAATGGAACTTACAGTCCATGTAAGGGGATATGCGCTGAAAACTACTCGGATATCCTCGAAAATCGGAACGGCTATAGATATATAAGTTACACGTAATATGCACCACACGCCAAGCATTACAAACATAGGAGCAGTAGGCCAGCCTGCACCACGCAGTATGGACGCTATACAATGTGAAAAAGCCAGCAAACAGAAAAACAGAGCCTCTATGTGTATTTGGTTTGCGGCAACATCCACAGAGGCAGGCGAATCCGTAAACATATGTATAAGGGGTTTGTCAAAAAGTATGAGCAAAACACCGATAACCTCTGCCATAATTATACAGCAAATTATACCGAATACGTTACCTCGCTTTACCCTATCCGGTTTGTTTGCGCCTAAATTTTGACTTACAAAGGTTGTAAGTGCCATAGTAAAGCAGGTTATAGGTAAAAAGGCGAAGCCCTCAAGCTTGGCATATGTACCGCTTCCGGCCATAGCTATATCTCCAAAGTGGTTTATATTCTTTTGAACGACTACATTTGCTATTGCAATTATAGAATTTTGCAGTCCTGACGGTATGCCGTTACGCAGAACCTCAGCAAACATCTTTTTATTAAGGCGTACTTTGCTAAGATATACTCTGTAATCCGTTTTTACTGTCATAAGTTTAACAAGGCATAAAATTGCGCTTGCAAACTGTGATATTGTCGTAGCAAGTGCGGCGGACCACACGCCCCAACCTAATACTCCTATAAATAATAAATCAAGTACAATGTTTATTATAGATGAGGCTATAAGATAGTATAACGGATGGCGGCTATCCCCTACTGCCTGTAATACTCCACGGAGTAAATTATACATTGATATTGCCAGTGAACCGGCAAAGTACATTTTAAAGTATTCTACGGAATATTTCAAAACATTGTTTGGTGTACCCATAAGCCGCAATATCTGTGGTGTAAGCGTTACACCGATAAGCGTCATCAGCAGTCCTGCTATAACGCCGAATGCTACTGTAGTATGTATGGCGATTTGCAGCTTGTTCTTATCCTGCGCTCCGTAATAGTGCGATATTACTACGCCTGCACCTATAGATATACCTGCAAAAAATCCTATAAGTAAGAATACAAGGCTACCGGAGGAGCTTACCGCCGCATATGCCTGATCATTCAAATACTGACCGACTATCATGGCATCGGCGGTGTTGTATAATTGCTGAAATATCTGCCCTATCAGTATCGGCATGGCAAACATTATTATTCCCTTAGGAATAGAACCGTTTGTTAAAGAGTTTTCCCTCTTCACGTTTTTCACCTTTAACTTTGTTATAAAATCACATCAGATAAAATATACTTAATTATAATATAATGCTAAAATTCAAGAAAATTATATTTGAATAATCTATTAAAAACATTTGTTTGGTTTACTCAAGCGCATTTGATTATAATAACATATAATTTATAAATTTGCAATTAAATATAAGAAATAATTGAAGTTTTTTAAAAAAGCAAAAGAAGTATTGTCAAAAATGATAGAATTAGGCTATATAATTTTAACTTGCTTTAACGGGTTTTAATTAATAATTAAACCGAATAGTCTTTACTGAGCGATAGGTGTTTAGATCCATCGCTCAAATTTTTTAATTTACCCCTTGACAAGAAAGGTAAATTATGCTATTCTTTATTTACCCACTAGACAGGTAGGTAAATAAAGAGGTGATCATATGAAGCTAAATTTTGAGATATTGGTAAGAGCTAATTTCCGATTTGGTCGAATGTGTATTTATGATGATAATAAGTAATTATACACAGACAAGAAAGGAATTTTAGTTATGTCAAAATATAAATTTGAAACTTTACAGATACATATAGGTCAAGAGAATGCCGACCCTGCCACAGATGCACGTGCTGTACCTATATATGCAACAACGTCTTATGTTTTTAAGGACTCTGCACAGGCGGCAGGTCGATTTGGATTAACTGAGGGAGGCAACATATATACACGCCTCATGAACCCTACATCTGATGTTTTTGAAAAGCGCATAGCAGCGTTAGAGAGCGGTGCAGCGGCACTGGCCACGGCATCCGGCTCGGCGGCAATAACATATGCCGTACAGAATATAGCAACCGCAGGAGATCATATAGTTTCTGCAAGCAATCTCTACGGCGGAACCTACAATCTATTCGCAAATACATTGCGTGAACAGGGACTTACGACTACTTTTGTAGATCAAACGGATATATCGAATTTTGAGAAAGCAATTCAGCCTAATACAAAGCTTATATATGCTGAAACACTCGGCAATCCAAATTCAGATATAATTGACATTGAAGCTGTGGCAGAGATTGCGCACAGACACGGCATACCGCTTATAGTTGATAATACATTTGCTACGCCATACCTCCTTCGTCCTATTGAACACGGTGCGGATATCGTTGTTCACTCTGCAACAAAATTTATAGGCGGTCACGGTACTGTTATGGGCGGTGTGATAATAGACGGAGGTAATTTTGATTGGGAGCAAAATGACAAATTTCCGGGAATATCACAGCCAAACCCCTCATATCACGGTGTTGTATTCTCAAAGGCCTGCGGCAATATAGCGTATATCATGAAGCTACGCACTACTTTAATGCGTGATCAGGGCGCGACTATATCACCGTTTAATTCATTTTTACTTCTGCAAGGTCTTGAAACACTTTCTTTACGTGTAGAACGCCATGTAGAAAATGCCTTGAAGGTAGTTGATTTCCTGAAAAATCATCCTCAGGTAGAAAAAGTAAATCATCCTTCGCTATCCGGCGGAGCGCAAAAAGAACTGTATAACAGATACTTTGAAAACGGTGCGGCATCTATTTTTACCTTTGAGGTAAAGGGCGATGCCGAAGATGCTAAGAAATTTACGGAAAGTCTAGAGCTGTTCTCATTGCTTGCGAATGTTGCCGATGTAAAGTCATTGGTAATTCATCCTGCATCAACCACACATTCACAGCTTTCAGAGGAAGAATTACTTACAGCAGGCATTAAGCCGAATACCGTAAGACTTTCTATAGGTACAGAACATATCGACGATATTATAGCAGACCTTGAACAAGGCTTCAAGGCTATCAGATAAGGAGAGAATTAATTATGTCAAATATATATACATCAGCAGATCAGCTTATAGGTAAGACACCGCTCTTAGAGCTTACACATATTGAGAAATCAGAGAATTTAAAGGCTAAAATTTATGCCAAGCTTGAGTATTTTAACCCTGCCGGTTCCGTTAAGGACAGAGTTGCTAAGGCAATGCTGGATGACGCAGAAGCAACAGGCAGGATAAACAAGGACTCGACCATAATAGAGCCTACAAGCGGTAATACGGGTATAGGACTTGCGGCTGTTGCGGCGGCACGTGGATACCGCATCATTATAGTTATGCCGGAAACAATGTCTGTTGAGCGTCGCCAGCTTATGAAGGCATACGGCGCAGAGCTTGTTCTTTCCGAGGGTGCCAAAGGCATGAAGGGTGCTATAGCCAAAGCAAATGAGCTGGCCGCAGAAATCCCAAACAGCTTTATCCCCTCTCAGTTTACTAATAAAGCTAATCCAAAAGCACACTATGATACTACAGGTCCTGAGATATGGAGCGACACCGACGGTAAGGTTGACATCTTTGTCGCAGGTGTAGGCACAGGCGGAACAGTAACAGGTGTAGGAACATATCTGAAAGAAAAAAATCCAAATATAAGAATAGTTGCGGTTGAGCCTGAGAGTTCTCCTGTACTCTCAAAAGGTGAAGCAGGACCGCATAAAATACAGGGTATCGGAGCCGGCTTTGTTCCCGATGTACTGAATACAGAAATCTATGACGAGATAATAACGGTATCTAATGAGGATGCTTTTGCAACAGGTAAGAACGTTGGCAGAAGTGAGGGTGTGTTGGTTGGTATATCCTCCGGCGCAGCAGTTTCGGCAGCCGTTTCACTTGCAAAACGCCCTGAAAACGAGGGTAAGAATATAGTAGTACTTTTACCTGACACAGGCGATAGATATCTTTCTACACCGCTTTTTGCAGACTAAACAAAAAACGATATCACCCCGACAGTTTTATATTGTCGGGGCGTTTGTATGTAAAAGAATAAATTTAACTTTTGATTGATTTACCTACCGACTGTGTGGTATAATTTAACAAAGAATGAGGTGAAAATGATATGATGGTTTCAACCAAGGGCAGATACGCCCTGCGTGTAATGATAGATTTAGCGGAACATAATGACGGGTTTACTGCGATGAAAAGCGTTGCTGAAAGACAAGACATATCACTTAAATATATAGAGAAAATATTGCCGATACTCGTAAGGGCTAACATGATAGAGGGCGTTCACGGTAAGGGAGGCGGATATCGCCTGACTTTAGCTCCCGAGGATTACAGGGTTGGAGATATACTAAGATTAACTGAGGGTGATTTGGCACCCGTTGCCTGTCTGGAATGTGGCTCTGAGCCGTGTGACAGAGCGTCAGAGTGCAGGACATTGCCAATGTGGAACAAGCTTAACACTATAATAAATGATTATCTTGATTCTGTAACACTTGCTGATTTAATGAAGAAGTGATTATCAGATATACCATACACTTTAATTGTAAAAATTTTATTTTTCTACAAAAAACTATTGACTTAAACCGTACTTTAACTTTTATACTTATATAAACCCATATGAAAGGATGCGTTTGCAATGAACGATAAAATTAAAAAAGTAGTGTTGACGGCTATGTTTATAGCAATCGGTTTTATATTGCCGTTTCTTACAGGACAAATTCAATCCATAGGAAATATGCTTTTGCCTATGCACATACCTGTACTTTTGTGCGGACTTATATGCGGTTGGCAGTATGGTTTAACTATCGGCCTGATATTACCTATAATGCGTTCTCTTATTCTAACTATGCCACCCCTCTACCCTACTGCGATATCTATGGCATTTGAGCTTGCGGCTTACGGCTTTATAATAGGTTTTTTATATTCACACTCCAAGTGGCAATGTGTGCGTGCGCTGTACCGTTGCCTTATAGCGGCGATGCTGGGCGGTCGCTTTGTTTGGGGCATCGTTCAAACAATATTACTTGGTTTTGGTGCAAAGGGCTTTACTCTTAATGCTTTTATTGCCGGTGCATTCATAAACGCCGTACCCGGTATAATTCTACAGCTTGTTTTGATTCCTGCAATAATGCTTCTGCTGGACAGAACTCATTTAGTTCCATTTAAGAAAAAATCAAACGGTGATAAAAATGTCGCTAAAGCAAATATATGATGCCATTAATAAATTGCAAGATATAAAAGATACCGTTCTAATAGCTATAGACGGTAAGTGTGCATCAGGTAAAACAACAATGGCAGACGAGATATCAAGGAAGATAGACTGTACGGTATTTCATATGGACGATTACTTTTTACGTGCCGAGCAACGCACAGAGCAAAGATTAAAAGAACCGGGCGGAAATGTAGATAGGGAACGTTTTTTTAGCGAGGTGCTTTTACCTCTTAAAAGCGGAGCTAAAAATATAACATACAGACCGTTTGATTGCAGTACGCTTTGTCTTAAAGAACCTGTGACCACCGAAATTAAACCTATAGTTATAGTTGAGGGCTCGTATTCATGTCAGCCTGATTTGTATGATTTTTATGACCTACATATTTTTACAGATGTAGATAGTAAAACACAGCTTGATAGAATAATCAAACGCAACGGTACGGAAGCGGCAAAGCGATTTACTGAAAAGTGGATACCGCTTGAAAATACTTATTTTCAAGTGTATGATATAAAAGAAAAATGCCAAATTTATTTAAAGACTTAATAATAGTTAAGGAGGAAACAACATGGAAAAATCTAAGGTTTACTTTACAAAAAATATTACACCTGAAGCAGTTTTAATGCTTTATAATAAGCTTGGTAAGAAGCTTAGCGGTAATGTAGCAATTAAGCTACATTCAGGTGAGGAGGGCAATCAGAATTTTTTAGGACCGGAGTTTTGGAAGCCTGTTATCGACAGTATCGGCGGTACTGTAGTAGAGTGCAATACAGCATATGAGGGAGCAAGAAATTACACCGACCGCCACTTAAAGCTTATAGAAAAGCACGGTTGGAGCAAATACTTTAAATTTGACCTACTTGACGCAGAAGGCCCCGACATGAAGCTTGATATTGAGAACGGTTTAGTTATAAAAGAAAACTTTGTCGGCAAAAATATGGCGAATTATGACTCTATGCTTGTGCTTTCACACTTTAAGGGTCATCCTATGGGAGGTTACGGCGGCGCCTTAAAACAGCTATCTATAGGCTGTGCATCGGCTGAGGGTAAGTCATGGATACACTCCGCAGGAGTAACTAAGGATCAAACTATCCTATGGGATAATCTGCCTGAGCATGACAAATTTTTGGAGGCTATGGCAGATGCGGCATCCTCTGTAGTTAAATACTTTAATGGAAATTTAGCGTATATAAATGTTATGAAGAATATGTCTGTTGACTGCGACTGCTGTGCCGTTGCTGAAGATCCGTGTATGAAGGATATAGGCATATTGGCTTCACTTGACCCTATTGCCATAGATCAAGCCTGCATTGACTTGGTTTATGCCGCAAAGGACGATCCGGGACAACAGCATTTTCTTGAACGTGTAGAATCACGAAACGGTGTGCATACCATTGAGGCGGCGGCTTTGCTTGGCTTTGGTACCCGTGAATATGAGCTTATCTGTGTTGACTGATAATTATTGAGAAATCGACTTCATACGATTAAAATGTACAGTCGTAATTTTATTTTCGGAGTAATCTGCAATGGCGCATTGCTAACCTTATACCTACGGTATAGTAGTTGTTGCAGTGACTGTTTTTTCATAATAAAATTGTATTTACTAATAAATTTATAGTACCGATTAAGGAAAAACGAAAATCCTTAATCGGTATTTTTATGTCATAAAATACATTAATGTTAAAAATTACATCAATATATTGAAAAATTGTGTGCAATATGATATAATATAACGTATAAAAATCTACAAGGGGTGTATTTTAGCAATGAAAAAGTACATAATTGCTTTAGATGAAGGCACAACAAGCACACGAACTATTATTTTTGATAAAGACGGTAATACGGTATCTATGGCGCAAAGGGAGTTTACTCAGATATACCCTCAGCCCGGATATGTTGAGCATGATGCTGTTGAGATATATGCAAATCAGTACGCTACCCTAACCGAGGCGGTTTTTAAAAGCGGAATACAAGCTGACGAGATTGCGGCTATAGGTATTACAAATCAGCGTGAAACGACTGTTGTATGGGATAAAAATACAGGCAAGCCCATCTACAATGCGATCGTATGGCAATGCCGCCGCACTGCGGATATTTGTGAGGAATTAAAGCAAAAGGGGCTTTCTGACTATATTACCGCAACCACGGGACTTATCCCCGACGCTTATTTTTCGGCTACTAAGATTAAATGGATACTTGATAATGTAGAGGGCGCACGTGAAAAGGCAGAGGCAGGCGACCTTATATTCGGAACGATAGATACCTGGCTTTTGTGGAAACTAACAAACGGCAAGGTACATATTACAGACTATACTAACGCCTCACGTACAATGCTATATGATATTCATAATCTTAAATGGGATGAAAGACTGTTAAAAGAGCTTAATATACCTATCAGCATGATGCCGCAGGTACGCTCATCATCTGAGATATATGCTACCGTAAACATTTTAGGCAGTGAAGTACCCATCTGCGGTATAGCCGGCGACCAGCAGGCGGCACTATTCGGTCAATGCTGTTTTGATGAGGGCGATGTAAAGAATACATACGGCACAGGCTGTTTTATGCTGATGAATACCGGTGAAAAGCCGTCAAAGAGTAAGAACGGACTTGTAACCACCATTGCCGCAAGCCTTAAGGATGAGCCTGTTTGCTATGCGCTTGAGGGTAGCGTATTTGTCGGCGGTGCTGTGATACAATGGCTAAGAGATGAGCTTAGATTTATACATGATTCGGCGGATAGTGAGTACTTTGCACGTAAGGTCAAAAATAGCGGCGGCGTGTATATAGTTCCTGCGTTCGCCGGGCTGGGTGCGCCGTACTGGGATATGTATGCACGTGGCACTATAACAGGACTTACCCGTGGCACAGGCCGCAATCATATTATCAGGGCGGCTTTGGAGGCTATTGCATATCAGACAAACGATATATTAACAGCTATGAAGAACGACACGGGAATTGAGTTTTCTTCGTTGTATGCGGACGGCGGCGCAAGTGCAAACACTCTGTTGATGCAATTTCAATCTGATATTTCGGGCATTAAGGTAGTCAAGCCTGCTTCAAGCGAGGCAACGGCTTTGGGTGCGGCATTTTTGGCAGGCCTTGCGTGCGGATTTTATAAGGATAGAAACGAGCTTAAAGGTCTTAAACAGAACGGAAATGTATTCATTCCTATAATGAGCGAAGATGAGCGCAAGCTTCTGCTTGACGGCTGGCAGAATGCTATTAAACGTACAAGAGGTTGCATATAATGAATATAGTTAATAAAGAATTCTTATCAAGTGACGGAATACACACGGTTAAAGGGGTCGTTTATATTCCTGACGGAGATATAGTCGGAACTGTGCAGATAGTTCACGGCATGACTGAGTACATTGAGCGTTACGATGAGTTTATGAGCAAGCTGGCTGACTGTGGATATCTGGCTTTCGGACATAATCATTTAGGACATAGAGGTACCGTAAGCGATGATGAATTGGGATTTATCGCTCATAAGGGCGGACATGAACATTTAGTGGCTGATGTGCTGAAATTCGGAGAAATCATTGAGAAAGAATACCCAAACAAAAAGCGTTATCTGATAGGCCATAGCATGGGGTCTTTTGTGGCAAGAGTTGCGGCTGTACAGGTGGGTAGTAAGCTATCCGGACTTATCATATGCGGTACGGGCGGATCTAATCCTCTGACGAATATCGGACTGTTCCTGTGCAATACAGTAAGGCTGTTTAAGGGCGAAAAACACATCTCGCCATTTCTATATAAACTGACGTTTGGCACATATAACCAGCGTTTTACCGAGGGTGGCGAGTTTGACTGGCTTTCTGTTGACCGAGATAACATAGCAAAATACGAAAAGGACAAGTATTGCACATTTAAGTTTACGGTAAGTGCATTGCATGACCTGATAAGTATAAACAAGCAGGCCAACAGCAAAAAATGGTTTAAGGCTCTGCCCCATGACCTGCCCATACTGCTCATATCGGGTGAAGATGACCCCGTAGGCAATTACGGTAAGGGTGTTAGCGATGTTTACGATAGGATAAAAAAAGTAGGCTGTAACGTGAAAATGAAGCTGTACAAGGGTATGCGTCATGAAATATTCAACGATATTTGCCGTGAAGAAGTTATAAGCGATGTTATCAAATTTATAAGTGAATAAAATAGGAAAAGCTCCGAACAGACGACGTATTAGCCGCTGAACGGAGCTTTTTATATGTTTAGTTTTATTTTGCTAATATTTGCAGTATTGCGGGTGAAACTTGTATTGCAGTTCGTATTGTAGCCCAGATTTCTTCTCGGTTATTTTTGCCGAAGTTTTTGATTTTTTCAAAGAAAGTCCTGATTTTTCCGGGTGCATTTGGCTCATCTTTTAAAGTTTGGCATACTTCTTGTATATTTGAATCATTTATTTGTGAAAGATTCTCAAACAGCTTAGAAATAAACTCATTGGCTAGTATAAGGTTATTGTTTATCAGCTTGTTACAAATTTCTATAGCCGCAGCATCTGCGGTTGCATATGCAGATAGAATATTATTTAATGTATCATCGCTGATGCCGCTGTTTTTATTAACTGTCATATCGCCAACGGATCTGTATTGATCTCCTTTGACTTTATTTAATTCCATGTTGATACCTGCAATATTTTGGTCGCCGCCAATGAGGGTACTAGGTCCATCTCCGAAATTGGCTGGTCCATTAATTGCTTCTATGTTATATGTTACTCCGTTGTTCATACTATTTTCCCTCTTTATTTCTTCTAATAATTTTTGTTTTTCTGCTTCGGTATATATTTTGCCTAATAGCTCATCAACTATAAATTCCTCGTGTTCATCAAGTTCAGAGCAAGTAACAGTACGAATATTCTTATTACAGGCATCTAACAAATAACTAACGTTAAAGCGTGCGGTTTTATGGGTTTGACTTTCTGCTAATATGTATCCTGTAAATTCCAGTCCGCCAAGCTTACGTTTAATGCTTTGTAAATCACTGTCATCTTTTAGCTGCTCATCTATCCACTTAAATACTTGAAAGCAGTTTGTGTTTGTGTTTTCATTTTCAGGCAGTGGCTTTATTAACAGCTTTTCATTTTCTTCATCAAGCTTTATTACGGTTTTGATTTCATGTATCATAATACATACACCTCTGCTCCATGCAGAGGTAACTTTAAAGCCAGACCTGTGCGCTCTAACCATAAGTATAAATAAAACACTATCAGGCAAATAAGAGAATTTATATTCAAATATATAGCCGTCATTTGAACGTACATCATTATCGTTTGGTTCATCATTTTTGCACAGACCCGGTATAAATACCTTATTCTCGTTATTCTCGTTTTCAAATATATGGGCTAATTCAAATGTGTGCATCAATTCCAAAATATAATCAACTTCTGTTTTTTCATCTAGTGTCTTTTTTATTTCTTCAGTTTTTTCACCTAATGCCTTTTTTATTACATTAATATCTACTATACCATCATTTATTGTAAAGCATATGTCTTCAAATATTTTCTTTGTTTTATCAATAATAGCATAAATATAATCAAAAAGCCAATTTGGATTAAGTACTAAGTACTTGGGCAGTTCATCGTCATTACCTTTTGCGCTAAAAAAGCAGCCTAAACAGTTAAAGGTATCAAGTGCTTTTTGAATATCATCATCATTTGTAATGCCGTTATCATGAAACACCTTTATATAATCATCATAACTTATGCAGTCGTTTTGGTTAGACGATAAAGCTTCCTTTACCTTTGCAACGGTCGCTAAAAGCTCAAACTTATACTCATTGGTTTTATGCAAAATAGGCTCAAGCTTTTTGTTAAACTCTTCTTTTGGAGTGCATTTTGCAGAGTAATGTATAGGGGGAGTTTGTATAATATCGCCATACTCACGTTTTAATGATGTTATACCAAGCTCCTGCTCGCTTGTGTCATCATGGCAATTTTCTAACAAAAATACTGATAATTCATTAGAACTTGCGTGTGTTGCAATATTATGTAGCCAATAACGTGCTATATGGTTATATTTTTCGTGTCTGTTGTAAAGCACGACTGCATATACGGTGCGTGGTGTTAAGAATAAACGGTGTATGTGGTGCATATAGTCTTGTCCGCCAAAATCCCATACATTTATGTTTCTGTCTTTATAGCTGACAGTATTAATATCAATTTTTGTTGTCATATCTATTTTAGCATCGTCAGACAGTTTTTCTCCATCATTGCGCAAACGCATTATAGTATGTGTTTTTCCGGCACCACCGTTACCTAAAAATACTATTTTTGCATCTTCAATTTTTACTTTATCGGCATTATAATATTCCAGTATTTCTTCGTGACTACGCTTGAATATTTTTATATCCTGCTCGGTTAGTGTGGTATTTGCTAAATTAAAGCCATTGGTAACAGATGAAAAAAGAAAGGGGCGTTTTAAGTCGACTAAGCTTTTCGGTATGCAATTAATTGTTAAATCTGATAAATCTAAGTGTGTTAATTGTTTTAATTTTGAAAAAGAGTCAGTTAATTCTTTGATAGGATTGTTAGATAAACTAAGCTTTTGTAAATTGGTGAGGCTATCTAAAGGTGATATATCAATTATTTGATTATGTCTTAAATCAAGTGTAACCAATTTTTTAAGTTTACTTAGTGAACCCATATTGGTTATATGATTAAACTCTAAATTAAGACTTTTTATATTAGTAAGTTCACTTAATGGGCTTATGTCGGATATTTGGTTTCTGCCTAAATTAAGACATTGCAAATTAGTAAGTTCACTTAATGGGCTTATATCGGATATTTGGTTAAAGCTTAAATTAAGATTTTGCAAATTAGTAAGTTTACTTAAGGGAGGGATATCCCATATATGATTACTGTTTAAATAAAGAGTTTGCAAATTAGTAAGTTCACTTAATGGGCTTATATCGGATATTTGGTTAAAACTTAAATCAACCAATTGTAAATTAGTAAGCCTACTTAATGCACTTATGTCTGTAATACCACTATTAGATAAATCTATACTTGTAATCATCAATAGTGCATTTAATTCATCAGATGTGGGTGTTATTTCACCCGATTCAACATCTTGCAAAAAAGAAAAAACATCCTTTGCATCACTATCGAATAAATCACATTGTTGTTTTCTATTATCATAATTACGGTTTACTATATCCACTACATCAATTCTACTCACCAAAATGCACTCCTTTGCCCTATTTTATTATATTATATATTACAATATAAATTTTTGCAACAAAAATTGCCAAAATAATCGTTGATAAATACCGTAAATGTGCTGTGTGTGTATAAAAACGCCCTGTGCCGTGGCTGTCTGCCGTAACACAGGGCGATATTAGGTATTACTTAATCTACGTCAAACGGTAAGGTTTCTATTCCGGTAATGCGCCATAAAAATGGGTTGTCGCCGTTTACATCCTGTACAGGTTCAAGATGAACTCTCTTAACGCTTAGCGGTATCTTAAAGTCCTCCATAACAAACATATAATCTACATCGGCTGTTCCGTCCGACTTATACTCAGTACGTACATAGGTGAAGTTCTCATCACTTGCATATACACAGGGTGTAAACTTATAGCGTGTTTTTGCTGAATTGTCGTAGCCTATGAAGTTGTCTTTCGGGAAGCTTGGATATTTAGTAATTTTGGGGAACATTGTCTTAGCATAGGCATCCACAATCCACGTTTCAGGATTATAGTAAGTTTGACCGTTGTGCCACTCTGCCTCATGCTGCATTTGATATGCGAAAGATATAGCTTGCCAGAATACATCCTTGTTTTTGGCTATATCATTGCCGCCTGTAAGACAAGAGAATGTAATATATGACTTGATAAGCGGAGTCATTATAGAATCTTCTTCTAAGCCTTGATCCGGTAATGCGCCGTGAATTGTTGTTTCGGGTTCTCCATCGTTCATTAGGTGCCAGTATGCTATCTTATTACCCTTAGTAGCCTTAATAATGTAATCCGGTGTGCCGTTAGTGAGTGATGCGTCAAATTGATATATCTTATCTTTCTTAGTAGTAGTTGTGAATATAGTCTTTAAAGTGTGGAAGTACTTTTCACCCGCACACCATTCAACATTTAGGAACTCAACCTTAACACCGCTAGTAGGTGTAGTGAAGCGAACATTTGTGTCTTTTCCTAACCCCTTGCAACCTGTTTTAAACGTTTTGTCAGGAGTGTCACAAAGGTTGCTGTAAGCGCCGTATCTTTCATCATAATAGAATGTTATAAAAAAGTCGTCTGCCGGATCGTCTTTTAGTGGATTTTCTACTTTAGACTCTACTTTAGACTCTGCTTTA
>JBJEPE010000007.1:0-25346 GCA_051881075.1 Acutalibacteraceae bacterium
CAACCTATAAAAGCACTATCACCTATTTTTTCTACACAACTGGGTATAATATAGCTTGTATCACTTTTTCCGACAGGATAGCATACCAAGGTTCTCTTATTCTTTGTAAATACTACACCGTTTATGCTTGTATAATATTTGTTATTAGTATCTATATTTATATTTTTTAAGCTTGTGCAATAATTGAATGCACCTACTCCTATGCTTGTTGTACTGCTTGGTATAGTATTTATACTTGCTAATTTATGAGAAGCATGAAACGCACCATAACCTATACTAATTAGACCATCCGGTATGTTTATGCTAGTTAAGTATTTGCAATAGGAAATTGCCCATCTATTTATATTGGTTGTACCCTCAGGTACATTATAAGTAGTATTACTCTTACCGGCAGGATAGCATACAAGAGTTTTCATATCCTTTGTGAATAATACTCCGTCTACACTCGTGTAGTATTTATTATTACTGTCTACATTTATACATTTTAAATTTAAGCATACATAGAAAGCACAGGATCCTATATTAGTTACACCGTCGGGTATATTTATACTTGTTAGTTTATAACAACATTCAAATGCAGAATTACCTATACTTGTTACAGTATATCCGTTTATGCTTGACGGTATGACTACATTTTCATCTGTTCCTATATACTTTGTTATCGTTGCTGTTTTTTGACTATCGTTTAAAGTATATTTGAATTGATCGACTGATGTAGCAATGTACTTATAATTAATTTTATTATTTATAGCGTATTTTTCTGCATATGATCCGGCATAGCAGAAAATTGTGAGATTTATACAGCTCTGAAAAGCATTTGTACCTATTCTCGTTACACTATCGGGTATATTTATACTTGTTAAGCTTTTACAATTAGAAAACGCATAATTACCTATGCTAGTTACGCTGTTGGGTATTATTATGCTTGTTAATTTCGAACAACCGGAAAACGCATAATTACCTATGCTAGTTACACTGTCTGGAATTTTAACACTTGTTAAGCTTGTACAATTATAAAACGCAGAATTACCTATGCTCGTTACACTATCAGGTATATTTATATTTGTTAGTTTTGAACAACCAAAAAACGCAGAATTATCTATGCTTGTTACACTGTTTGGTATTGTCATGCTTGTTAAGCTTTTACAGCCCGAAAAAGCACTATCACCTATTTTTTCTACAAAACTGGGTATTATATAGCTTGTACCACTTTTTCCGACCGGATAGCATACCAAGGTTTTCTTATCCTTTGTAAATACTACACCATTTATGCTTGTATAATATTTATTACTAATATCTATATTTATGTTTTTTAAACTTTTGCAATAATTGAATGCACATACTCCTATGCTTGTTACACTGTCAGGTATATTTATATTTGTTAGATTATAACAACACACAAATGCATAATTACCTATGCTCGTTACACTGTCTGGTATATTTATACTTGTTAGTCCTAAACAACTGTCAAACGCATAATCACCTATGCTCGTTACACTGTCTGGTATATTTATACTTGTTAGTTTTAAGCACTCAGAAAACGCACCATCACCTATGCTCGTTACACCATCAGGTATATTTATACTTATTGGTTCTGAACAACATTCAAACGCAGAATCACCTATGCTTGTTACAGTATATCCGTTTATGCTTGACGGTATAACTACGTTTTCATCTGCGCCTATATAACCTGTTATTGTTGCTGTTTTTTGGTCATTGTTTACCGTCCATTTAAAGGAATCTGCACTTGTCCATTTTAACCACTTGGCATCAAATATAACATTTTCGGAGGTAATGTTATATATGGCACCGTTATTTTTGACAATCGCCTTGTGGTATTCGTCAGTTTCCTGTGCAAGCCACTTAATATTACCGTTGTTATCTACGCAACGCCATAATATATTATCTGCATCGTCATATTTACCAACATACCAGCCGTCTAAGGTATAGTTCTGCTTATTACATACATGCTTTGAAAAATCACAGTAACCATCATTAATCTTATTAGCAAATGTAATACCGTTATCAGAGTCAATACAAAATTCTAAATTGTAGACCATTCTTGTACCGGAAGTACGCTTAACAGCACTTTTTTCTGATGAACTTGACTCTGTATCAGAATTTTCGGAACGAGCAGATAACGTATAATAAACAATGTGTATTGGATTTGGAACACTCTGTATGACTTCTCCGTTGCCGGGCAGAGGTAAGCGTCTGCCACGAGATACACACTGATTCTCAACAAATTCAGTAATATCCTCCATCTGATTTTCCGTAAATTTATCAGTAGGCAGCAATACTTCAGTATCGTGTTGGTCTATCGTAAATAAAAGCTTTACTATAGTATCATCAATAATATCTACAGAATTTAAAGTATCGCCGCTTTCATCCGTTTGACTTGCTGAATTTGAAGTAACGGTCATATCAATACTATAATAATATCTAAGCAAAATTTCAGCTGCAGAATAACGGTCGATTGGTGCATTGATATCCTGCAATCTCTCTTTTTCTATTAAGCCGGTATCAACACAGTATTGATTGGCATTACTCATTTGTGTATTTATGTATGTAGGTGCACCTGCTGATATCCAAATTCTTTGAAGTAAAGAGCCGAGTGTAACTTCGTTGCTTTCAAAATTTACATATTCTACGTAGTTACTCGGTCTGATTACTTCTATAGCGTGCTCAAGCTCTCGGACAGTTAATATTTCTTTTGTATTATTCTCTGAATCTACTGTGCCCTTTTTTGGAGCCTCATCGTTTGTTTGCATTATTCCCAACTCATTAGCCGTTTTCATGACTTCCAATAAATAATTATAACCATCAATGCTATCATTGTCATTATTGTCATTATTGTCATTATTGTCATTATTGTCGTCAACTTCGGCTTCGCTTGCAGACGAGGTTTCTTTGACGCTATTCAATTCTGTCCGAATTTTTTCAGTGTCAATTAAAACCGGTCTCCGAATTGTCGCCGCAAATACTGTAGATGTACCGGAAAATAAAATCATACCGGACAGTATCAACGCTAAAATTTTCTTTAACATTACTATTCCCCCATTATTTAAATTTTTTATTAGAATTACTGTTAAATGCACCTAAAATCTAACAGAAATTACTAATAATTTCATTATAACTGATACTTTATAAAAAGACAATGACGTAAAATGAAAATAAAATTTTCACATTACGGCAAGTTATTTTATGATATTATTTAAATATAAATATTTTTATATAATAAAATGTACGTAAAAACAGGCAACACAAAAATATGTTGCCTGTTAGCCAAAATAGTATTAATTTTATTTAATGCCTTGGTAGATATTCATAAAGCTGTCATCATCAAAGCACTCTTTTATAAATTCCCTACAGCAGTTCAAAATTTCTTCATTATGTAGAGCAAATGCGGCATAATACGCATCGGCAATATACTTTTTAGCCAGCTCTATATCACCCTCACAGTTCTGCTCAACATAAGCATACGCCTTTAGATATAGGGTATTTGGCAAATATGCGCTTCGTTTGTAACGAATAGAAGATTCTATATTTAGGTCGCATATACCCATAGCCTCATTTAACCTTTTTTCTAAAATCAACGCCTTCGCCAGATTGTACATTATCATTGGCTTAGTGCGCATTACTTCTTCAATATTGATTATCTTGGTATCGTAGTATTCCTTTATGCCGTAGTATATGTCTATAGCTTTTTTTCTATCTCCTATATCGCTATGACAATTTGCAATATTGTTAAGTATAAGTATTTCTTCAAATGACAATACGTGAAATCTCTTATCCTTACCGTAATTAGGATACGTCATTCTTAATGCTTTTTCAAAAAGCTTCAGTCTTTCCTGAACAGTATCCTTTTTGTGACGAATTAATGTATTGTATAGTAAAATAAATTGGTCGTCAACGGGATTATGCTCTTCGATACGGCGTTCAAACTCTCTTAAATATCTTTCAGCCTCATCGTACTCATTCATTATATAAGAATCCCTGATAAGAAATTTAATCTCGTGCATTTCAAATTCCGTTTCATTTGCATAATTGTCTATGAATGACTCTGAATAACCTAATCTTTGCATAATTACCGAGAAGTTTGACGGCGTAGGTAATCTGGTTCCGTTCTCGATACGTGATAACGTAGGCACCGAGCATATACCCTCTGCTATCTCGTCCTGTGACATTCTCATCTCTTCTCTGCGCTTTTTAATAACTAAGCCGCACTTGTATATAGGCATATAAACGACCCCCCATTTTTATAATACTCTTGTACATTGATATAAATGTACAACCTTAATATAAAATTACGTTTAATTTAATTAAGCCATATATAAACTTAAGACTTTATCTTCACAGCGTTATATCTATTATATTTTACATTAATTGCAAAAAATTGTCTAGTACTTTTTACAAAAAGAGATAATTTTAATTAAAAATTTACAATTATATCTATTATTTTTGTTTCTGTTGTCTAAAATTTAACATATAAAACAAAATCCGCAGACAAAGCAAATCAACTCTGTCTGCGGATAAATATTCAAATTCTACTGAGCTTCTTTTATTTTCTTAAGCTCCTCTTCCTCAAGTATACGGTATGCAACCTTACCTACAAGTGTCTTGGGCATATCGTCCTTAAATTCTATATCATACGGCATAGCATACTTTGCAATATTCTTGCGGCAATAATCAAGCAAGGTATTGCGTGTTTCTTCATTTGCGGGAACATCTGCGGCAAGCTTAACAAATGCTTTTACCTTTTGCATTTTATACGGATCAGGTACACCTATAACACAGCTCATCTGTACCATTTGATGCGCATCAAGTATATT
Source organism: Acutalibacteraceae bacterium (assembly GCA_051881075.1). Taxonomy (GTDB): domain Bacteria; phylum Bacillota; class Clostridia; order Oscillospirales; family Acutalibacteraceae; genus RUG14223. Next base: position 4,833 of record JBJEPE010000007.1, read on the forward strand.
TTCAATCTGGCTGGGATATATGTTATATCCGGATGAAATTATCATTCTTTTAGCTCTGCCCTTGAAATATACAAAGCCCTCATCGTCCATAGTACCCAGGTCACCTGTATAAACCCACGTAAGGCCGTCGGCGTGTTTGCGGAGCGTATTTGCGGTTTCTTCCGGGTGATTTGCATACTCCTTCATAACGGTAGGGCCTGCAAGCAATATTTCGCCCTCTTCTCCGTATGGCAGCTCTTCGTCTGTATCGGGTTTAACTATCTTAATATATGTATCGGGGAACGGCAAACCTATACTACCCTCTTTAAACATATGCGGAGGGGTAAGGCAACACGCCGTTACTGTTTCTGTTGTACCGTAGCCCTCACGTACCTGTATAACAGCCTTATGGTCGTACAGAAACTTATCAAGCTTCTTCTTCAACTCAATAGAAAGCGAGTCGCCGCCTGAGAACACTCCCTTAAGGCTACTCAAATCCGCTTTTTCCATACTCGGTAAGCGCAAAAGTGCCTCATAAAGCGTAGGAACACCTGCAATAAAATTGCACTTATACTTCGTTATCTGCTTAGCGTAGCTTTTTGCCGTAAATCTTGGTATCAGAATACATCTGCCACCCTGCGAAAGTATTGAATGAATACAAACACCCAAACCAAAGCCATGAAACAGCGGCATTGCGGCAAGCATTTTATCGCCTACTCTAAACATCGGATTGGTTGCAACTATCTGCTTACCAAGGGCGTTAAAGTTGCCGTTTGTTAGTACAATTCCTTTAGTTGTGCCTGTCGTTCCGCCTGAATAAAGTATAACTGCCGGGTCATCTGCGGTACGCTTTACTTTATAATTATAGAAGCAGGCTTTACTAAGGCGCATAAAGTCTTTCCAACGGATTATAGGCGCATCAGACGGTATTTTTTGTATTTTTCGACCCTCAGTAAGCATATATCCTGCCTTGATAGGGCGTGAAAGCTCGTCCTTAACGCTTGCGATTATTATATTAACCACCTTAGTATTATGGCGTATGTTCTCAAATTTATTATAGAATTGATCAAGTGTAATCGCTGTTACGCTCTCTGATTCGTTAAGGTAAAATTCGATTTCTTTTTCTGCTGAAAGCGGATGTATCATGTTAGCTATACCGCCTACAAGATTTATTGCATAAAACATATAGATTGCCTGTGGACAGTTAGGCATAGCTATAGTTACCTTATCGCCCTCACGCACACCTATGGTTTTAAGTGCCTTTGCGCAACGTACTGTTTCTTGTATCATCTTGCGGTATGTGGTCGATTTACCCATAAAATCAAATGCTATCTGATCGGGATATTTTTCTGCAATCAACTCGATGGCCTCAAACATAGATCCGCCAAAATAATCTAAATGAAAAGGTACATCACCTAAATGATCTTTCCACGGTGCTTTTGCTGTAATCTCTGCCATAATATCAATAATCCACCTTTCCGTTTAAAGGCTCATCTAATAGCTCCGGATTTTCAAGTAGCTTTTTTAACAGCCTTATCGTCTTTGAATAATAGTAACCGTCGGCAATACGTTCATCAATAGTAAGTCCCAAGTCAACGCTGTCACGCATGGTAACATTTCCGTCATCATCAAAAAAAGGTCTTAGTTTCTTTTCTCCTATTGCGCAGAATACAGAATTTGTACCCCAGTTAGTCAGATGATGATAACCCGAATGAAGCTTAATAGAACCTAAATTTGTAAGTACTACCGTAGTGTAATACGGGTCTGTGCTTATAAACGACTTGGGTACCTTTCCGTGACGGTCAAGGAAGCAAACAAATCTAATAACTGCTCGTGATATAAATCTAGGTAACTTATTAAAGAAATCCATAGCCTCTGTAGACCCATCCTTATTATCGCTTCTGCAATAAGAAACCTGTTTGTAAATTTCGTTGTGTATAGTATCAATGGTATCGCTGTCTTTTGCATGAATTATTGCAAGAGCCTCTCCTGCATCATCGGCATAAATCTTTTTTACCACAAAGGATGCTGTTATCTCGTTACGCTGATACATAGTTTTGTTCGCAATAAATCTATTCATCTTGGGACGTAATGTAACGGTCTTGAGCATTGCTGTTACAATAAGCTGAAACAAATTATATTTGTAATCAGGGTTACACTCATTCTTTTTAGCAAGATACAAATTAGCGTTAGTTAAATCTATTTTTTCTGAAATAAAAGCCTCATTATCGCAACGGTTAGGATAAATAATAGGCATTACGAAGTGCATTGCGTCAAGATCTCTAATTAATACACCGTCTTTTCTATCTCCCAGTTTTCTACCCATATTGATCATTCCTTTATTTATAAAACTGCCGAACATATATTATACATAATCAGCAATAAAACAAGTACGCCTACATAATAATATATAAAATCAATAAACTTATTATATATAATACCACTGTATAAGTCAAGTAACAGCTTTGTAAACATAGATAAAAAATTTGTCTGTGCTTGCGTTTAAGTAGCATAGCACAGACAATAAGAACTATTAGATGGGTGCGGATAAAACAGACAATATAATAAGATTATAATAAAACAATAGTAAATCAAAAATTATTATTAACCTTTCTGTGTTTCATCATCAAATTAAGACTTACGCTTAATTTCAATTTGTAACACACTTCCTGAATTGTCATTACGGATTTATATTGAATATCTTTTTGACGTTCTCGGAAAAAATCAGTCGTTTTTCTTCGTCTGTCAAGTCGATATTCAAAAAGCTTTTCATAACATCGCTGGGTGACCACATCGGATAATCAGTACCGAACAGCACTCTGTCGGCACCGTACTGATGTATCAGCTTGCGTGCAGTATCACTTGACATACAATATAAGCTTGATGAGCAGTCAACATACAAATTAGGCGTTCCTGCAAGTTTATTTGCCGCCTGTTCATATATTGACCAACCGCCGAAGTGCGCACCTATTATCGTTAAATCGGTATATATCTGCAAAATAGGCAAAAGTCTGTTTGGGTTAGAAAAATCATATCTATAGTCGCCCGTGTGCATAAGGATAGGTAATTGTTCCCTCTCGCACAGCTCATATATTTTAAGACAACGGTAATCGTCAACCTTAAAGCCCTGTATATCAGGATGAAGTTTAACGCCATTTAAGCCAAGCTCTAAAATATGCTTTACATCGCCTGCCAAATCGGTGCTGTCAGGGTGAAGAGTGCCCAGTCCCGTTAATCTGCCTTTACCCTCGGCCACGCTTGCGGCAATAAATTCATTTATGCTTTTTACCTGCTTTGGCGTAGTTGCAACAGATTGCACTATAAAGTGGTCTATGCCTGCCTTTGTGCCTTCCTCAAACAACATTTTTAAAGTACCGTCACAACTGGATTCAGTACCGTAAAAATTATCTGTTCCTGCCACTGCACGCAGGGCTATTTTTTCGGGATAAATGTGACAATGTGAGTCTATTACAAAATACTTTTCATCAATCATTATGCTGTCACCACACTGTCTGCCTTTTGTAGCCCTAGCTTGATTATAGCGTCTTCACGCATTTTATACTTCAATATCTTACCGGCAACATTCATCGGGAAGCTGTCAACAAAGTCTATATAACGCGGCACCTTATGTCTAGCCATATGTGCATTTATATACTCTTTCATCTCGTTTTCTGTCATGGTTTCGCCCTCTTTTAGGATTATACAAGCCATGATCTCTTCTCCATACTGCTCATCAGGCACGCCGATGACCTGAACATCGCTTACCTTAGGATGCGTATAAATAAACTCTTCTATCTCCTTAGGATAAATATTCTCGCCGCCTCTGATTATCATATCTTTAAGTCTGCCGGTAATTCTGTAGTTACCCTCAGGTGTACGGCAGGCAAGGTCACCAGTATGTAACCAGCCGTCTTTATCTATAGCGGCGGCGGTTGCCTTAGGCATCTTATAGTAACCCTTCATAAGGTTATATCCACGTGCAACGAACTCTCCTGTAACCTCATCAGGGCAATCCTCACCGGTTTCAGGGTCAACTATCTTACACTCAATCTCTGGCAAGGCTCTGCCAACGGTGCTTACACGTATCTCTATAGGGTCATCCGTAGAACTCATAGTACATCCCGGTGACGACTCGGTCTGACCGTAAACTATGGTGATCTCTTTCATGTTCATTTTATCTACAACGTCCTGCATAACGGATATAGGACATGGACTGCCTGCCATGATACCTGTCCTCATATATGAGAAATCGGTCTTTTCAAAGTCAGGGTGTTCAAGCAATGCGATAAACATTGTAGGAACGCCGTGGAATGCCGTTATATGCTCATTATTAATACAGGCAAGCGCAGGCTTGGGTGAAAAGTACGGAAGCGGTAAAAGTGTTGCGCCGTGAGTCATTGCTGCGGTCATTGCCAAAACCATACCGAAGCAATGGAACATAGGCACTTGTATCATCATTCTGTCGGCAGTTGAAAGATCCATTCTGTCGCCGATACACTTACCGTTATTAACTATATTATAATGAGTAAGCATAACACCCTTAGGAAATCCTGTAGTACCTGATGTATATTGCATATTGCATACATCATCCTTGTCTACTGCGGCGGCCATTCGGTATATTTCCTCAACAGGCACCTGTGACGCACGCTCAATGGCTTCGTTCCATGATAAGCAGCCTTTTTGCTTAAAGCCTACCGTGATTACATTACGCAGGAAAGGCAAACGCTTGCTGTGAAGCGGTGAGCCTGGCTTTGTGTTCTCAAGCTCAGGGCAAAGCTCTGCGATTATCTGTGAATAGTTAGAGTCCTTAGAACCCTGTGTGATTATAACGGTATGGGTATCTGATTGTTTCAAAAGGTACTCAGCCTCATGTATCTTATATGATGTGTTCATAGATACCAGAACTGCGCCTATCTTAGTAACAGCCCAGAATGCGATGTACCATTGCGGTACGTTAGATGCCCATACGGCAACGTGATGTCCTGCACGAACGCCCAAGGCTACTAAAGAACGTGCAAACTCGTCAACATCGTCCCTGAACTCGCTGTATGTTCTTGTATAGTCAAGTGTAGTGTATTTAAAGGCGTACTGATCAGGGAACTCCTCAACCATTTTATCCAGCACATCCGAGAAAGTAGCCTCAATAAGAAGATCCTTTTTCCATACAAATTTGCCTGTATGCGCTCTATTGTAATACAGCGTTTTTTCATTACGTGATGTGTTATTGAACTGGCGCATAAAGTTGACGAACTGAGAGAAAATTATCTCCATATCATCTATTTCTTCACACCATGACGGATCCCATACAAGTGAGATAAAGCCATCGTAGTTTACCGAACGCAAAGCAAGCATTATGTCTTTAACAGGCAGTTCTCCCTCACCTGCAAGGCAATATTCAACGCCGCTTTCAGTCTTACGTGCATCATTAAAATGTACGTGCTTAACATAAGCGCCAAGGTTCTTTATAACATCCTCAGGCGCTTCTCCGCAGCCGAAGTATGCCGCAGACATATGCCATAGTGCCGCAACATTGTCACTGGCAAAGCAATCAAGAAGATCTCTTAAACGTGCCGTACTGCAAAACAGTCCCGATGTTTCTATAATCAAAGTTATAGAGCTGCTCTGAGCCTGTGGCAATACGTCAGTGATAAGCTGCTTTGTTCTATCAAATGCGGCATCTGCATCATCACTGTCATTAGCTCTTAAACGAATGTACGGTATATGCAGGTTTTCCGCTATCTCTATACAACTTTTTATTTCTGTTATTACGTCCTTATTATTCTCTGCGGCGATATCTCCGACAACATCTATGCAGGGGATTTTTAATTTCTTTTCATACAGTCTGCGCAATGTAGCTGCGGCGGTGTAATCGTGAAATGCACCATCCTTTTCGGTAAAAAGTCTGTTATGTATATTATGCAATTCAATGCCTTTAAAACGCAGGTCTACTGCGGCATCGCAAAAGTCCTCAAATGAGCTGTTATACCAGCCCTTTGTAGAAAAAGAAAGCCTCATTTTTTTATGCCTCCTCATATACTATCTTGTTTACAGCGTTAAGGTAAGCCCTTATACTTGCACCGATTATGTCGGTAGAAATACCGTTGCCTGAATAGAGCTTTCCGCCTGAACGAAGCTTAACAAGTGCCGAGCCCATAGCCTCTTTACCCTGTGTAACGGCTTGTATCTGGAAGTCGTCAAGCTCATAGTGATGGCCGATGATGTGCTCTACGGCAAGGAATGCCGCATCAATAGGACCGTCGCCCAAGCATATACCCTGAACTGTCTTTGAGTCCTTTTCAAGCGTTACCTGTGCACTCGCTGAAATAATATTACCGGTATTTATAACATAGCTGATAAGCTTATATGTAGCAGGAACCTGTAAGGCAACGCTGGCAACAATGGCTTCAAGCTCTTTAGCACCGACGTTCTTTTTGGCCGCAACACGCAAAAATTCTTCATAAACCTTTGACTGATCTTCAGCGGATAAGTCATATCCGAGCCTTGCAACAGCAGATATAACATCGTCCTGACTGTCCTTTACGTCAAGGTGTATTCCGCTTTCATCGGCATCTGATACGGTAACGGCTGATTTTTCATTCTTAGCGTTTGTTGTTATCCAAACTATTTGCTTTATAATTCTGTGTAACTCAGTATTTCTTATATTAGAACAGATGCCAAAGGTATTGCCACAATTTTTAATCATAGACGCAAAGGTAGAAAGTGAAAGAGCCGCTCCGTCAACTGAGGTCTTAACGCAGTCAACACCCTTATTTACTGAAAGTACCGCACTTGCACAGGCAAGTCCGTTTTTATCATCACATCTGACGGCAACCGGTACTGCACAGTATGAGATAACCTCTGCGGCAAAGTCTGCAAAGGCATCCGGCAACATTTCAGCGGCACTGTCGCATACCGTAATGCTTGTTGCACCTGCAGTTACAGCAGTTTCTATTGCCGATTTAAGAAAGTCCTTTTCTGCTCTTGTTGCGTCAACGGCACAAAATTCTACATCGGCAACGCTCTCTTTAGCCATTGCAACAGTCTTGCTTATCCATTCAAGCATTTTGGGGCCCTTTTTGTGACAGGTGTATTCCATGCCTACCGGAGATACAGGAAGCTCTATGCGGATACGTCCCTTACTGTTGCCGCTTAATGCGGAAGCCGCATTTGTTATACTGTCAATGCTGCTGCCTGCCGCAACAGAAAGTACGCTGCCCTTAACAAATGATGCAACTGTACGCACATATAAAATGTCTGTTCTTACGTTTACTATTTCCGGCAATTCGATTATATCCACGTTGAGCTTTTCAAGCTTACGTGCGACCTCTAACTTTTCCTTAAAGCTGAACACGCTGTCATCACGGCAAAGCGTTGTATCAGCAATCTTAATTTGATTCATTACTTTTCCTCCTTATTATACTGTTTTACTTATCTGCAATAACGGTTGGTATTTACTAAATTAAAAAGTCCCTGAGATTGTTCAGACAATCTCAGGGACGAATAAAATTCGCGGTACCACCCTGTTTACCGAGAAAGCTCGGTCAACTCTATAAGGCTCCAACAAGCCTTTTGCCATGATAACGGGGCAAGCCGCAGCCGCTTACTTGATTTCGGCAACCGTACTCCGGAATGAGACTTTAAAGCTTTGTTATACCGCTTCACACCAGACAGCGGCTCTCTGAAATAATGTACAAGCTATAAATAATTCCTTCATCGCATTTAAGATATTTGACAATATAATATCACAAAAATTTAAGTTTGTCAATAGCAAACCTAAATTTTAAGCTTCAAAATCAGCGCCTATCTGCATAGCCTTAAGGTTTACATCTATCATATCTGCATGCTTAGCAGATATTACTTTACGCAAAGCGGCATTTACGCTTTCGCCGTCAAACTCGCCGATCGCACTCAAAATTTTACCCATTATAATCATGTTTGCAAGAGTCGGGAATCCGTTATCGCTTGCAAGCTTAGTTGCAGGTATATAGAATACCTTAACGTCGTCACGGTTTACCTTTCTCTCTATCAATGTAGAATCAACAAATATCATTCCGCCGGGAACAACGCTTTTCTCGTATTTGTCAAGTGACGGTAAATTCATTGCGATAAGCACGTCAGGATTAGATACTATAGGTGAACCTACAGGTTCGTCGCTAACTATAACACCACAGCTTGCCGTACCTCCACGCATCTCAGGACCGTAGGATGGAAGCCAGCTTACCTTTTTATCTTCTATCAATCCCTTATAAGCTATCAGCTTGCCTACAAAGAGTATGCCCTGACCGCCAAATCCGGAAAACAAAAATTGTCTTGTACTCATTTCTGTCCCTCCTGCGCAGATCTATCCTTATAAACGCCGAGCGGATAATAAGGAATCATCTTATCATCTATCCATTTAAGAGCGGCCTGAGGCGTCATGCCCCAGTTAGTAGGACATGATGAGATAACCTCAACAAGTGAGAAGCCCTTGCCGTCTATTTGATTTTGGAATGCCTTTTTGATTGCTTTCTTAGCATTTCTTATATTCTTAACATTATTTACGGTTACTCTTTCAAGATACTCAGGACCCTCCAGCTCAGAAAGCATCTCACATACACGGATAGGATATCCGCAGTGCTTAACGTCTCTGCCGTATGGAGAGGTCTGTGTAATCTGTCCCGGCAATGATGTAGGAGCCATCTGACCGCCTGTCATACCGTAGATAGCATTGTTAATGAATATAACGGTTATATTCTCGTTTCTGGCGGCGGAATGTACTGTTTCTGCCATACCTATGGAGGCAAGGTCGCCGTCACCCTGATATGTAAATACAATGTGATTTTCGGGGTCAGCACGCTTAACGCCTGTAGCAACTGCCGGAGCACGTCCGTGTGCGGCCTCTATCATATCACAGTTAAAGTAATTATATGCCATAACAGAACAGCCTACCGGAGCTATACCGATAGTTTTGCCCTCTATGCCCAATTCATCTATTACCTCGGCTACAAGGCGATGTATAATTCCGTGTGTACAGCCCGGGCAATAATGCAGGGGAACATCTGTGAGCGCATGGGGTTTATCAAATACTATCATGCTTTTACACCTCCGTTTTCAGCGGCATTTTTAATTGCCTCAAGTACCTGTGCAGGTGAAGGTATCATACCGCCTACACGGTTACACAGTGTTACAGGTACTTTGCACTCTGTAGCAAGCTTAACGTCCTCTATCATTTGACCCATTGATAGCTCAACCGATATGAATGCCTTAGCCTTTTCCGCTGCCTTCTTAAACGGCTTTTTCGGGAATGGCCAAAGTGTAATAGGTCTTATCATACCTGCCTTAATACCCATTTTTCTTGCTTCGTTTACGGCATTTTTAGAAACACGTGCCGCTATACCGAATGCCGCAATGCAGATTTCTGCATCATCCATCATGTACTCCTCGTACATTGTTTCATTTTCTTCTATTATCTTATAACGCTCGTAACGTGCGATATTAAGCTGTTCAAGCTCTTCCGGTACAAGCGAAAGTGAGTTTACTATGTTATGCTTACGCTGAAGCTTAGTACCTGTAGTAGCCCATGGCTTTTCAGGCTCAGGCTTAACGTCAAGCTTAAGCTCAACAGGCTCCATCATCTGTCCCATAGTACCGTCTGCAAGTATCATAGATGTCATTCGGTACTGATCGGCAAGCTCAAAGCCCTTGATCGTAAGCTCTGCCATCTCTTGAACAGATGCAGGTGCAAGAACTATCATATGATAGTCGCCGTGTCCGCCGCCTCTTGTAGACTGAAAGTAGTCTGACTGGCTGGGCTGTATGCCGCCAAGTCCCGGTCCGCCTCTTTGTACATTTACTACAAGTGCAGGAAGGTCTGAGCCTGCAAGATATGACAAGCCCTCGCCCTTAAGAGAAATTCCGGGACTTGATGATGATGTCATAACTCTTTTACCCGCAGAAGAAACGCCGTAAACCATATTTATAGCGGCTATTTCACTTTCTGCCTGTAAGAAGGTTCCGCCGATTTTCGGCATTTTTTTAGCCATATATGCGGCAATTTCGGTTTGAGGTGTAATAGGATAGCCGAAGTAATGTCTGCATCCTGCTATAATAGCCGCCTCTGCAATAGCCTCGTTACCTTTCATTAAAACTTTATCAGACATCTTATCACCTCTCAACCTTAATTACACAGTCAGGACACATCATAGCGCAGGATGCACAGCCGACACATTCTTCTTCATTTGTGATCTCTGCCGGATGATGTCCCTTTTTATTTATTTTATCTGCCGCAAGCTGTAAGAGTTTCTTTGGACAGGCGTCTACACACAGTCCGCAGCCCTTACAGTAATCTGTTTTAAAGGTTAGTTTTGCCAAACCTATTCACTCCTTTTGAGTTTTCTTAAAAATGCCGTTTATACAGGTCTTTCCTGTAAATTAAGCGGCATAATATTTGAGATTTTTCCGTTAAGCTCATCGTATAGACGTGCCTCTACCGTTGTATATGCTATGGGCAGGTTAGTAAGCCTTGAGATTTCTTCGGCATACTTCAAAGAATCCAAAACATCGTCTGCCGTAGTTTCGGCACCTAAGTTTGAATTGTTTATTATACCGGTAAACCTCATACCGCAGGCATACTCCATCTCTCGCATAACCTCAAGCGCAGACTCAGCATCACGTGTAAGCGGTCTATACTTATTTATAACCATAAGCATATCATAGTTATCCTCTGCCAATATAGATGGTACAAGTCTGCCTAGAACAAGTGCGCCACGGTCATCTCCACCTATATCAAGCACTGCATATAAGGACTTATCGTCCGTTATAGCGTACAGATCAGGCGGTAGAGCAGGTATATCGAGATTACTGTTTGCGTAATCGGAACAAATAAAGCGAATACCTGCTTCTTCAAAATCCTTTAAACTGTCTTTTGCTCTGAAATATGGGTTTACGATATCTAAGTCCGCAATGCAGGTATTTAGCCCCTTTTTACGCATATCAAGCGCCATATTGACCGCAATATTGGTTTTACCGCTGCCGTAATGCCCCATTATAAGAGTAATTCTTTTCATATTAAGCCTTTAAATTAAGCGGATAAGTCCAGCCCATGTAATCCTCTACCGTGCCTGTCTGAATACCGTAAAGGTCATTGTATAGTCTTTGAGCTATCGGGCCTACCTTGCCGTCTGCTACCGTATAATCGGTGCCCTTATAATTAAGGCAGCCTATAGGAGAAATAACAGCAGCCGTGCCGCTTGCGAATATCTCCTGTAATGCGCCGCTCTTAGAAGCTTCTGTTATCTCGTCAATAGAGAGCTTGCGCTGAGTTACTTTTATGCCCCATCTAGTAAGTAATTGGATAACAGAATCTCTTGTTATACCCGGAAGGATAGTTCCGCTTGAAAGCGGTGCTGTGATAACCTCGTCATTAATGCGGAAGAAAGCGTTTGATGTGCCTATCTCTTCAACATACTTATGCTCTATGGCATCAAGCCAGAGAACGTCCTTACAGTCATACTTCATTGCGTCCTTAGATGCACGCATACCGCCGCCGTAGTTGCCGCCTACCTTGGCATAGCCTGTGCCGCCCGGTGCTGCTCTTATGTATTCATCCTGAACGTAAATTCTTGTGGTGCTTAAGCCGCCGTCGTTAGCTGCATAATATGAGCCTGTAGGACTTAAGATTATCATAAAGCGATAGTGCTTTGCAGGAAGAACCGAGAATGATACCTCATCACCGAAAATAAACGGACGGATATAAAGTGCTGTACCCGGTGCGCTTGGTACCCAGTCAATATCTTCTTTGATAACTGCCTCAACGCCGGCAATAAGTAACTCCTCAGGAAGCTCAGGAATACACATACGCTCGTTTGTGTTCTTCATTCTCTTTGCGTTCATGTCCGGTCTGAAAAGCTGAATAGTACCGTTAGGTGTACGGTAAGCCTTCATACCCTCAAACATCATCTGTGCATAGTGAAGTACGCAAGACGCAGGCTCAATTAGAATAGGCTCGTGTGGTACTACTCTACCGTCATGCCAGCCCTGTCCCTCGTCATAATCCATTACAAACATATGATCTGTAAAATATTTGGCAAAGCCGAGCTTGGTTTCGTCCTGCGGACGTTGCTTTGGATGTGTTGTTCTTGTTACAGGAAAATTGTAATTCATAGTGTTTTTCTCCTCTTACTTTCAATATTTATATAACTCGACCCTACGGTCGGCAAATACATTAATAGTTTCTCTTATACCCTTAAGTATATTTGTATCGCATTCCGCTGTTATTATCTGCTCATTACTGCCGGCGTGTGCAAGCACCTCTCCCCATGGGTCATGTATAGATGAGTTACCGCCGTACACGGTGGCGTCTGCTGTTCCGCAAGAGTTACAGCATACCGTAAACATTTGATTTTCTATAGCTCTTGCCTTGGTAAGTGCATTAAGATGAGGTACTCTTACACTCGGCCATTGCGAAACGACAAATAATATGTCTATACCGTCTACGGTCATTGAGCGTGTAAGCTCAGGAAATCTGATATCATAACAGATTATTATACCGCACCTTTTGCCGTCAAGCATAAAAGTAGAGCGATGGTCACCCTTCTCAAAATAGTCATCCTCGTGCATTGGCGTAAACAGGTGTGTTTTATCATACTGTGCCACGCACTCTCCGTCACGTGTAAACACGTATGCGGTGTTGTAAACCTTACCGTCACGTAATGTGGCAACACTGCCCGATACTATATTTACGTCAAGCTCTTTGGCAAGTGCGCTCATAAGAGTCTTTGTCCTCTCACCGTTTAAATCACACAGTTCTTTTAGATTATCCTTAGGAAAAAAGCCTACATTCCATGTTTCAGGTAAAACTATTACATCGGGCTTTTCCTTAGATGCACTACGGATAAGCTGTTCTGCCTTAGCGAAATTTTCGTCAGGCTTACCAAGCTTCATATCCATTTGAATACATGATATTTTCACTTTTTCCACCTCTTAAATATCAAAGCTTGTTCCTCTGTATCTTACCGCTTACGGTCTTTGGTAATTCATCCTTAAACACGATAAGTCTTGGATATTTATATGGGGCCGTATGCTTTTTAACGTAATTCTGAATTTCTTTCTTAAGCTCTTCTGACGGCTCTGTTCCCTTAGTGAGAACGATACTCGCCTTAACTATCTGACCCCTCACCTCATCAGGTGCGGCAGATACTCCACATTCCAGAACATAAGGAAGCTCCATGATAACGCTCTCTATTTCAAAAGGTCCTATGCGATAGCCTGAAGACTTGATAACATCATCAACTCTGCCGACATACCAGTAGAAGCCGTCTTCATCCTTCCATGCGACATCGCCTGTATGGTAATATCCGTCATGTATAACTTCATCTGTTTTTTCTTTATCCATATAATAGCCCGTAAACAGTCCGCACGGATAACCGTTTTTAAGATTAATACAAATCTCGCCGGTTTCACCGACAGGTACAGGCTTATCATCCGGATCAAGGAGTTCAACATCATATATAGGTGCAGGCTTACCCATTGAGCCGATTTTGTGTGAGGCACCTGTAAGATTACCTATTATCATTGTGCTTTCCGATTGACCGAAGCCCTCCAATATTTGTAGACCCGTAGCCTTCTCAAACTGACGGTAAACCTCAGGATTAAGCGCCTCGCCTGCTGTTGTCATATGACGCACGGAAGAAAAATCATATTTGGATATATCCTGCTTTATCATCATACGAAGCATTGTAGGCGGTGCGCAGAAGGTCGTTATATTATACTTTTTAAACATAGGCAGAATGTCAGCGGCATCAAAGCGGTCAAAGTCATAAACAAATGTTGCGGCTTCACACAGCCATTGACCGTAAAGCTTGCCCCACATAGACTTAGCCCAGCCGGTATCCGATATGGTTAAATGCAAACCGTCCGGATCTACATTGTGCCAATACTTGGCCGTATGGAAATGACCAAGTGCATATTTATAATTATGTGCGGCAATCTTAGGATAGCCCGATGTACCCGATGTAAAGAACATCAGCATAAGGTCATCTCCGCCGGGAGCATCGTCCTGCCTTAGGTAATGAGTACTGAATAATGTATATTCCTCATCAAAGCAACGCCAGCCCTCTCGCTTGCCGTTTACTATAATTTTATTCTTAAGCTGTGGGCATTTTGCGGCGGCAATATCCGCTTGATTAGCAGTGTCACCGTCTGCGGTACAAATTATAGTACCTATACCTGCCGCATTGAAACGATATTCAAAGTCATGCTCAAGTAATTGATTTGTTGCGGGAATTGCTATTGCTCCAAGCTTATTCAAACCGAGCATAGCAAACCAGAACTGATAATGACGCTTTAAAACGAGCATTACTCTGTCGCCCTTTTGGATTCCCAATGATTTAAAGTAATTTGCACATTGTGCAGACGCTTTCTTTATATCCTTGAATGTAAAGCGACGTTCCGTTTTATCTCTTGATATATGTAGCATAGCAAGCTTATCAGGCTCACGCTCTGCAAGCTCATCAACCAAGTCAAACGCAAAGTTAAAATGCTCGGTATTCTTGAACTTGATAGATGTAGGCGTACCCTTTTCGTTCTCTGTAATATCAATAAACTTTTTGTAAATACGGTCTTTAGTATCCTTATGAACGGATTTTGTTTCTTTAATTATCTTACTGTCAGCGTGTGAAAGCTCAGGAATAGGCTCTCCTGTAGGATTTAAAACTATAGCGTAGAAAACGCAGTCTTTACCCTTTACGGCTATCATACCGTGAGGTGTGGAGCTATCATAATATACGCTGTCGCCCGGGCCGAGAATTTCTCTATGCTCGCCAATCTGTACAAGCAAATTACCCTCTATTACTATATCACATTCCTGTCCTGCGTGAGTAGTAAGCTCAATGTCCTTTTGCTGTGCTGCCTCATCGTAAATACTGCGAACATACAGCGGCTCTGCAATACGGTTTTGAAAAGCATATGCAAGGTTATAGTATGTCATGCCGTGCGCTTGTGCAATCTTTTGACCTGAACCAAGCCTTGTGACCGTGTATGATTTTAGCTTAGGGCTATAGCCCTCGATAATATCGGTTACGTTTACTCCCAGCGCTAACGAACAACGGTAAATAAAAGCAAAGTTAAGGTCGCTTTCTCCTCTTTCGCAAAGCAGATACTCATCAACCGTGACATCGGTTTTAACCGCCATTTCTTCGGGAGTAAGACCTTCTATCTCTCTAAGCTCCCTGATACGTGCCGCCATTTCTTTAATTTTGTAGTCAAGTCCTGTTATAGGCTTCATAATAAAAAAATCTCCTTTTAGGGACGAACAAAAAGCACTCGCCCCAAAGTTTTGGCTTTGAGACGAGTGCTGAAAAATCAATTCACCCGCGGTACCACTCAAATTGCGGCTAATAAACCGCCTCTCTCAAGATCTGACAATCTCTATGCATTAACGCAGCAATCACGAAGGGGCTCTACTTACTTACGCTTTCTTCCCCTCGGCTCAAAGGCTACAGCAATAAAAATCATATCCGATAGCTCACACCAACCGCTATCTCTCTGCAAGGACGTAAATTTACGCTCTCCCCGTCAACGCCTTTATGTTCAATTTGATTTAGTATAT
This sequence comes from Acutalibacteraceae bacterium, assembly GCA_051881075.1. Classification (GTDB taxonomy): domain Bacteria; phylum Bacillota; class Clostridia; order Oscillospirales; family Acutalibacteraceae; genus RUG14223. Next base: position 20,398 of record JBJEPE010000007.1, read on the forward strand.
CATAACTTTGGCTATTTTGTCAATATGTTTTTATATTAAATTCTACCTTAAAGCTTATTTCTTTGAATTTTTCCGCTTATTGTCTTAGGCAATTCTGTCTTAAATTCAACAATTCTCGGATATTTATACGGGGCTGTATGCTCCTTAACGTATGTCTGTATTTCTTTCTTAAGTTCATCGCTGGGCTGTGTACCCTTAGTTAGTACTATACTTGCCTTAACTATCTGACCTCTTACCTCGTCAGGTACGGCGGAAACACCGCATTCAAGTACATACGGCAGCTCCATGATAACGCTCTCAATCTCGAACGGTCCTATGCGGTATCCTGATGATTTGATAACGTCATCAACTCTGCCGACATACCAATAGAAGCCGTCCTCATCACGCCATGCAACATCGCCTGTATGGTACAGTCCGTCGTGGCAAACCTCTTTGGTACGTTCTTCGTCACGGTAATAGCCTGCAAACAGTCCGCATGGCTTTCCGTTTGCGATATTTACTACTATTTCACCTGATTCACCGACAGGAACGGACTTTCCGTCGCTGTCAACTATATCCATGTCATAGAGAGGTACAGGCTTACCCATTGAGCCTATCTTATGTGCGCCGCCCATAAGGTTGGCAACTGCAAGCGTAAGCTCGGTCTGGCCGAAGCCCTCCATAATCTGCAATCCCGTGGCTTTCTCAAATTGACGGTAAACCTCAGGGTTAAGCGCCTCGCCTGCCGTTGTCATATGACGTACGGATGAAAGGTCATACTTTGAGATATCCTCTTTAATCATCATACGCAGCATTGTTGGCGGTGCGCAGAAGGTCGTAATCTGATACTTAGCAAACATAGGCAAAATATCTGAAGCATCAAAGCGGTCAAAATCATATGTAAATACTGCGCCCTCGCACAGCCATTGACCGTAAAGCTTACCCCAAAGCGCCTTGCCCCAGCCTGTGTCTGAAATGGTAAAGTGTAAGCCCTTATCGGATACGCCGTGCCAATGCTTTGCTGTTATATAGTGACCGAGTGGATATTTGTAATCATGTGCGGCAATCTTAGGATATCCTGTAGTACCTGATGTGAAGAACATCAGCATTAAATCACTGCCGCATGGAGCATCCTCTGTGCGATAATAGTGTGCGCTATAAAGCGGAAATTCCTCATCAAAGTCATGCCATCCGTCCCTTTTACCGCCGACTAACAGCTTGAGCTTCAAAGTATCGCAGGTTTTCTCTGCAATATCTACCTGATTAGCAACATCACCGTCAGAGGTAGCAACTATTGCGCTTACTCCTGCCGCATTAAATCTATACTCAAAGTCATGTGCCATAAGCTGATTTGTAGCCGGAATAGCTATAGCTCCAAGCTTATGCAAACCTAGAATGGCAAACCAGAACTGATAATGACGTTTTAAAACGAGCATTACTCTGTCGCCCCTCTTAATGCCAAGCGCCTTAAAGTAGTTAGCACATTGGTTTGATGCACGCTTCATATCATTAAATGTGAAGCGACGTTCAACCTTATCCCTTGATATATGTAACATTGCAAGCTTATCCGGATTTTTCTTAGCTATTTCATCAACTACATCAAAGCCAAAGTTAAATTTCTCTTCATTTTTGAAGCTTATTGACTTTAAGTATCCGTTTGAATCCTCTACAGTTGAAATAAAGTTTTCGGATACAAGTTTTTCTGTTCCGGAATTTGCTGAGATAATAGTATCTCTTATTACAGTTTCAGTTTCATTTTCGCCCGGAAGAACTACTGCAACGAATAAGCAATCTCTGCCGTCAACGGCTATCATACCGTGAGGGGTTGAGCTGTTATAATAAATACTGTCTCCCTCGCTGAGGTACTCTACATTATCGCCGATCTGTATCTTTAATCTGCCGCTCATTACAAAGTCAAATTCCTGACCTGAGTGCTTAGTTAGGTGTATAGGCTTATCCTGCAACTCTGCACTGTACTCATAGCGTACCCAATAAGGTTCTGCAATCTTCTTGCGGAACATTGGGGCTAAGTTCTGAATAGAAATACCGTTTTCTTTTGCTGTTTCCTGTCCTCTGCCCTTACGTGTTATCGTATAAGATGAAAGGTGTGCGCTCTGACCTTCAAGCAGATCTGTTATACCTATACCAAACGCCAAAGAACATTTGTGTATAAATGTAAACGGAAAATCAAGCTCTGCATTTTCGTACCTTCTGTACTCTTCTACCGATACTTCGGTTTTTTCTGCCATTTCAGCCTCGGTAAAACCTGCTATTTCCCTCATTTCACGTATTCTGACCGCAACCTCTTCCAACTTATTACTTGATGTTATTGCCATATACTTTTTCCTCCCTTTATTAGGCTATTTGCCTTGCCCAAACAGTATGTGTAAATCATTTACTCGCTTTACTTGCAAATCAGTTTAAAAATTCTATTTGCAAAAAATAAACCCGTCTCAAAGCAATTAACTTTGAGACGGGTGAAAAATCATCCGCGGTACCACTCAAATTGCGGTCAAAAACCGCCACTTATCAAGGTCTAACAACCTCTATGCGTTTACGCAGCAATCACGAGAAGTATCTACTTGCTATAAAGCTTTCGGGCTTCCGGCTCAGAAGTGATAGTCGATTTTAAAAGTCTGCTGTCGGTTCGCACCAAACACCGACTCTCTGAAATTCAAACCTTTAACGACGTCTTCGTCACAGCCTTTGAATTAATTAAGTTTACTAAATTATAACACCGCTTATTTTATTTGTCAAGACACTTTATAAAAAATTCTGTTTTTAATGATGAAACAGCCTAAGTCCCGTAAACGCCATTGTAATACCGTATTCATCACAGGCCTTAATAACTATATCGTCACGTATAGAGCCGCCGGGCTGTGAAACGTACTTTACACCGCTTTTTGCAAGTCTGTCTATATTATCGCTGAACGGGAAAAACGCATCCGATGACACCGCAACGCCGCTAACCGTATCAAGCCATGCACGTTTTTCTTGATTTGTAAAAATCTCAGGCTTAGTCTTAAAGTAGTACTGCCACTTGCCGTCATCAAGTACGTCAGCGTAATAATCGGATATATATGCGTCTATTGCATTGTCCCTGTCAGGTCTGCGGATATTATCCACAAAGTCAAGCCCCTGAACCTTTCTGTGTTGACGTAAAAACCATTTATCAGCCTTTTCGCCTGCCAAACGTGTACAATTTATACGTGACTGTTGACCTGCGCCTATTCCTATAGCCTGACCGTTATACGCATAGCAAACGGAATTTGACTGCGTGTACTTAAGCGCAATAGTAGCTATTATCAAGTCGCACAGGGCATCGTCCGGTAATTCCTTATTTGCAGTAACAATATTTTTAAACAGCTCTGCATTTATAACTGATGTATTGCGACATTGCTCAAAGGTAATACCGTAAACCTGTTTACACTCAATAGGCTGTGGCGTATATGTATCATCTATTTTAACAATATTATAAGTACCCTTGCGCTTTGATTTTAAAATTTCAAGTGCAGCGGGTTCATAATCAGGTGCAATTATACCGTCAGACACCTCACAGGCTATAAGCCGTGCCGTAGGTACATCACATTTATCGGATAGCGCTATCCAATCACCGTAAGAAGATACCCTATCAGCTCCCCTTGCCCTGGCATATGCGCAGGCAAGCGGCGAAAGCTCATCAATATTGATAAAATATGATTTTCTTAGTGTGTCGGTAAGAGGTTTGCCAACACCCACACCGGCAGGACTAACGTGCTTGAACGATGCCGCACACGGTAAGGAAAGTGCAGATTTAAGTTCCTTGACAAGCTGATAGCTGTTGAGAGCATCCAAAAAATTAATATATCCGGGTCTGCCGTTAAGTATTTCAAACGGCAAATCTTCTCCGCCTTGCATATATAGACGTGCCGGCTGTTGATTTGGATTACATCCATATTTTAGAGAAAACTCCTTGCACATATAAGTCATTTCTCCTTTTATATTAAATTGTATTTATTGATAATCTCAGTTGATATACTTCCGCTTTGCAGATCAACATAGCGGGTAAATAGTGAGATCTTATTTTCTTCATTAAGACTGTTCCAAAGTTGCTTTGTAAAATCGTGAATATCACCGCTGATTTTAACAAGGCGCGGCGAACCCTTAAACGGCGGCAAAATTTCTCCGTTACATTCATATGTATGTATAAGATGACCTGTACCTTCTTTAACACTTTTATACTCAAAAAATGCTCTTTCAGTTACGTCGCTTGATTTTGACTTTTTGACTATTGCCATTTTATATCTCATAGCGTTATTTTCAAACATTATGTAAGCGGCAATTCTGGGTGTATAATGCGGCTCGTCAGGTTCATATGTACAGGTGCGTAGCGCATCCTCAAAGGTCTTACCGTTTCTCAAGTAATCGTATATTATATCGCCATGTGTACCGTTTGAAATAATGTGCTTTCTGCCAAAAGATTTTACAGGTGAATAGAGTATAAGCGAGGTATCGTTCTCAATGGGTTTAGCCAGTTTAATCTTTATTCCGTTGTGCTTTTCGCTGATAAAATAGCGGTTACGACTTGATTCGCTACGTCCCATTATAAAATATGCGAATACTGCACTTTTTCCGTCTTCGCTTTTGCCTACGAAAATTCCTCTGCCGGGGTAAGTATTATTTTTAAGTGTATCAAATAAAAAATCCATATATTATTCTCCGTCTGCTTTATAAGTCATTTACTGAGTGCGTTTATATATGCTTGGTTGAAACATTGCGCAAAATAAAATTAACAAAATAAATTTTTTAAAAAGTAAACGGTCGCATTGCTGTGACCGTTTACCGAAAGCTCAAATTAAATTATAAGGGACTAACCTCATCTACATCAACATTTGCTACTTCCTTTATAGAAGTAACCATACCTGCGAGATTTTGAATTTCAGACGGAATAATTATCTTAGTTGCCTTGCCGTCTGCTACCTTTTGGAGAG
>JBJEPE010000008.1:0-24584 GCA_051881075.1 Acutalibacteraceae bacterium
TACGATGTGCAAACATCACGGGTGCAGGGGCGAAGCCCCTGCAAGTTCCTCCCCCTTCCTTGGGGAAGGGGCGGTTGGGGGATGGGGATACAAAGACTGAGAGAATGAAATACTTGATTATAGCAAGTTGACTACAAAGTTAAAATTAATGTCATTCAGTTGCGATGCGTGATACATACTTAATCTCACTAAATTACCCTATGCACAACGCTAGTACAGGTCAAACTGTCAACAACGCTGTCAGTTTGACCAATGCAGGCGCTCATGCCGCCCTGCACCCGGCACATCCTTTCTTTATACGAAGAAAGGATGCAAAGACGTAGCGGGGAAACCCTTTCGATTGGGTTTCCCCTGCTCCCTTTCCTGAACGACCGCTTCGCTGAGCAAACGAAATCATATTGTAATCATACTATATTTCCTGCAACCAACCGATTGCTAATCTGTTTGCATAGTACTACGATGCGTGCTATATGCTTAATCACGCCAAAAGCTCTGTACGCAACGTTGCCGCAGGTCTTACCTGCCGACCGCTTCGCTGAGCACACTAGATTTATTATTATCAAAAGTTACCACTTGCAACTTACCGATTGCTAATCTGTTTGCATAGCACTACGTTGCGTGCTATGCAAACTTTTGTAGTGCAGAATATCAAGCTTGTCGCTCTATTAAGCTGTAAGATATACAGACTTTGCTGTGCAAGGTATTACTTGTGGTTTCATGTAGTACGATGTACAAACCATTGGAGTGCAGGGGCTTCGCCCCTGCAAGTTCCTCCCCCTTCCTTGGGGAAGGGGGTTGGGGGATGGGGAAACAAGAACTTAGATTATAATGTATTAAATTATAGCAAGTTGACTTCAAAGTTAAGATGCGTGAAATAACTTACGATATAATTGTACCCCGTACGATAAATGCGAAGCATAAAAGCGTTAAGGAAAGGGTGCAGGGAAAACCCATCGCAAGGGTTTTCCCGCCGGTTCTTTGTATACTTTCTTTGCGCAAAGAAAGTATATGCCTAGTACAGAGCGGCATGAGCGTCTGTTAAGTTGGATTAATGAATATCTAACTGTTTTGCAAAGCTATACCATTAACTATGATGCGTGATACATACTAAATCACGCCAAAACTCTGTACGCAACGTTGCTGTCGGTCTTACCGACTCGCACCTTCACTCCATAAAGTTTGAATATCTTACTGAATAAAAACTAAGCAAATAATATTATCTGTTCTGATTTTAACTTTCATAACCTCTCCGATAAAGCCTGCACTTTGCAACCTCTATATACACAATATATATAGGATTGCTTAAAAATAAAAAGCGGCGATACTACGGCATTTTGATTTATACCGTAATATCGCCACAATTAATTTTATGTTTTATACGCTGTATATAACAGTGGGTAAATTGATATTATTTTTTATCTAAGCCGAGTGAATCGGTAACAGCTACCGTTGCGGTACGGTTGTAGCAAGCAAACATTTCTTCGGTATCTTCCGGTACTGTTTTCTTTGTAAGCAAACTTACTATAGGTACAAGGATAAGTCCGCCTACCATAGCAAAAACGCCTGAGTAGAGTGAATTTTTAAACACAAATGAAAGTACGCTGCTACCCGAAACATCTATTACATTCAAGGATTTGAGAAGCTGTATTATCTCTAAACCTACACCGAATGTAAATGATGTAACAACCGCTGCACGTGATGTCTTCTTCCAGTACAGTCCGTAGAGGAATGGTGCGAGGAATGCACCTGCAAGTGCACCCCATGATACGCCCATCATATTAGCTATTAGCATACTTGAATTATGATACTGATTAATAGCTATGATAGCAGAAATAATAATGAAGATAACTATAAATACGCGTATTGTTATCATCTTGCTCTTTTCTGTCATCGGCTTCTTTTTATCACGCATAGGTGCGATAAAGTCAAGTGTAATGGTTGAGCCGCTGGTAAGTACAAGTGAAGAAAGCGTTGACATTGATGCCGAAAGAACCAGAACGATAACTATACCGATTATTACTGACGGTAATGTGGAAAGCATTGTCGGAATAATAGCATCAAAATCTCTCTTTGCTACTGCGTCCTGTACGTTATACAGTCTGCCAAATCCACCTAAAAAGTAACAGCCGCCTGCTACGATGATAGCGAAGAAAGTGGATATTACAGTGCCTTTCTTTATAGCCGCCTCATCCTTAATAGCATAGAACTTACCTACCATCTGCGGCAACCCCCATGTACCAAGTGATGTAAGCAATATAACAAAGAGGAGGAACAGCGGATCTGCGCCAAAGAATGAGGTGTATTGCCAGCCTCCGTTTTCGCCCGTTGCAAGCTTTTCCATAGCTTGTGTAAATCCGCCGTTAGCGTTAAGCACAGCCGCTATAACGGCAATTATACCGCCAAGCATTACTATACCCTGTATAAAGTCATTTATTGCAGTAGCCATATATCCGCCGAAAAGTACATATATGCCGGTAAGTACAGCCATGATAACAACACATACCGAGTAGTCTACGGACTCGTATGCCATAGCAAAAAGTCTGGAAAGTCCATTATACAGTGATGCGGTATAAGGTATAAGAAACAGGAATGTTATACAGGATGCAACTACCTTAAGCTTAGAGGACTTAAAGCGCTGACCGAAAAAGTCAGGCATAGTCTTAGCCGATAAATGCTGTGTCATAATACGTGTACGTCTGCCAAGTACTATCCAAGCAAGCAGAGAACCTATAAATGCGTTGCCCAGACCTATCCATGTGGCGGCAATACCGAAGTTCCAACCGAACTGGCCTGCATAACCTACGAATATAACTGCTGAAAAATAAGATGTACCAAAGGCAAATGCCGTAAGCCACGGGCCTATGGAACGTCCGCCAAGTACAAATCCGCCAACATCTGTTGAATGACGGTGACAGTAAACGCCTATGCCTATCATTATTGCAAAGAATACGCATAGTAACAGGGTGATGATAAAGGTGTTCATACTACATTCTCCTTTTTTATCCATATGCAGGATATAATATTTAGTCTGCTTGTTTGATTTAATAAACAAATAAAAAAACCTCTGAGTTTTTACAACTCAGAGGACGAATTTTATCGTGTTACCACCTCAATTTATCTGATACCTCACAGTAACAGACCTTACCGGGTACAAGCATACCCTACTGCCTTTAACGGAGCAACCCGTTACATCTTACTTACACGTTATTTATGTATGTTCAATGTACGACTCACGGAGTGTAATTCCCATAGGAGCTGTTATTGCCTTGCACCCTCCGGCAATTCTCTGATAACAGTTATCCTGCAGTACTGATATTCCGGTCATAGTTTTTAACGCTTTAAATTGTTGATAACTTTAGTATAACATTTTGTTGAAATTTGTCAATACTTTTTACTAAAATAATTAATCGCAATAATTTTTAGCGTGCTAACAGTTTAAATTAATGCAATTATGTGGGATAATCGCAATATAATTTAAAAATAAGCTTGCAATTACCGCAAATATATACTAAAATATAAGTTGGTGTGTTTATTATATAGCAAACTGTAATTTTTAAGAATATAATGTACTGTAACATTATGTGCAGATATAATTTACCTTAGGGTATATTGAGGAGTGCTACGTTGTGAAAACAGAAAACATCTTAGATAATGTTAAGAAAATACATTTTATAGGTATAGGCGGTTCCGGTATGTGTCCTCTTGCTGAGATACTGCACACAGAGGGCTTTGAGCTTACAGGCTCAGACATGAATGAATCTGAAACTCTTGACAGAATACGTTCATACAACATCCCTGTATTTATGGGACATAAGGAAGAGAATATTACAAAGGATATAGACCTTATAGTGTACACTGCGGCAGTCAAGCAGGATAATCCGGAGCTTTTGGCGGCGCACAGATTGGGAATAACCACCGTAGAGCGCTCAGTAATGCTGGGTGAGGTAACCAGACGCTATAACAGGTCTATAGCAGTATCAGGTACACACGGTAAAACAACTACAACGGCAATGCTTTCTCAAGTGCTTATCGGCAGCGGCTTTGACCCTTCTGCAATAATCGGCGGCAAGCTCCCTTATATAGGCGGTAACAGCTATGTGGGACAGTCTGATATCATAGTATGCGAGGCGTGCGAGTATGTAGATACGTTTTTACAGCTTACACCCGCTATCTCAATTATACTCAATATAGATGCCGATCACTTAGATTACTTCAAGACGCTTGATAATATAAAGCGTTCTTTCAACAAGTTTGCAAAACAGACTACATCACTGCTTATTCTTAACGGTGACGATGTAAACACTATGGACGCCATAAAGGATGTTGATATAGAGAAGATAACCTATGGCTTCAATGAGAGCAACACATATTATGCCGCAAATATGCGTGCTGATGAAGAAATGCACGAGTGCTTTAACCTTATGAAAAACGGCAAAAAGCTTACTACCGTAACACTCGTCGTACCGGGCAAGCACAATGTTTACAATGCCTTAGCTGCGGCGGCAGCGGCTGACTATTTGGGAGCAACACCTAACGAGATAGCCGAAAATCTGCACAAATTTACAGGTGTACACCGCCGGTTTGAGATAATAGGCAAGCCGGGCGGAATAACAATAGCCGATGACTTCGCACATCATCCTACAGAGCTTGAGGCAACCTTGAGTGCCGCTATGAATATGGGATTTAAACGTGTATGGGCTGTATTCCAGCCTCATACCTATTCACGTACCGCCATGCTACTTGATGATTTTGCAAGGGTACTGTCTATACCTGACAGGGTTGTAATGTCAGAGATACTTGCGGTAAGAGAAGAGAATACCTATAACATATATACCAAAGACCTTGCCGATAAAATAGAAGGCAGCGTATGGTTTAATACGTTTGAGGAGATAACGGATTATATTGCCGCCAATGCTGAGGCAGGCGATTTGGTAATAACGTTGGGTGGCGGTAACGTATATATGTGCGCTCAGATGATACTTAAGGCATTAAATGCAAAGGAATATAAACAGCTTTTATAATAATAGATGTTTTATGTGAATGCTTTTTGAGCTTTCACGGAAGCTTTGATTTTAATATAAAATGAACCTTCAATCCTGCATTTGCAAATCGGTAATTGCAGGATTTTTTATGCTTTAAAACCTGCAAATCAGCAATAAATATATTAAACAAAATTTTGCGGTATATTAATCATATATGCTATGATTAGGTAATGTACCGTATAATATCAAATATACTTCATTACCGCTGACCTTACGAAGTAATTTATTATGAAAACTAAAAGGAAAAAATTAAAAATTTTTAAAATTTTTATTTACAAAGTAACGTTTTATGTGTTAATATATATTTATTAGCATACTGGTGTAATTTTTTGTATTTTTTAAAACGGGAAAATTACTATATTAAACCGATTTTATGAGATAATCAACGGATTATAACAAATATGCACTTCTTAGTTATTAAATTTATATTATCTTGGAGGTACATCGTGGGTAAAGATAAAAAAGAAAAGAAAGCAAAAAAAGAAAAAGAAAAACAATCTGAGCTTAAGGTAAATAAGACTGCAAAGGGTGAAAAAAGCGAAAAGCCCAAAAAATCAGCCAAGGCCGCTAAAGATGATGGCATAAAAATAGTAAAGCTTGATAAAAAAGCAGAGAAGGCAGAAAAGCCCGTTAAAGAGGACAAGCCTGCCGAACCTGCCGAACCTGCAAAAGCGCCTAAAACAGCAAAAACCCCTAAGACACCAAAGGCGCCAAAAGCCGTAGCAGTCGATATGCCTGAGATAGAGGATATAACCGATACATCATTTGACGCTATGGATTTTGTAACAACAAAAATCGGCGGAAAGTGGAAGATGAAGGTAATATATGCACTGAGAGATAATAAGAGCAAGCGATACAGCGAGATAAAGGCAAGTGTTCCGGGTATTACCGACATGATGCTCAGCTCAAGCCTTAAAGAGCTTGTTGAGGACGGTCTGGTAGAGAGAATGCAGTTCTCAGAGGTTCCGCTAAGGGTAGAGTATCAAATCTCAAAGACAGGTGCTCAGCTTACTCCTGCGTTACTGCTTTTAGTCAGATGGGCTATAAACAATAAGTAACACTTCCAACATAAAAAACTTTGGTGAGGGCTATATTTATTTTAATTCTCTCACCCTGTTTTTATTTGATTTATTATGAGACATTATATATGTAAGACCTGTGTCGGGACAGACTTTATATCTGATTTTACATAATGCGGTTAAATATAAATTTGTGCTGTTACAGTACTTGCATATAACTGCACATTGCAGTAGATGTTCTTATAATGTATTTCTGCATAAGGAGGCAGTATGAATGAATAAAAGCACGAAAATTAAAATAATAGCTATAATTGCGGTACTCGTACTCGCCGTAGTGGGAGTTATAGTACTGCTTACTATGGGTGGAGAGAATGAGAGCGACTCCCCTGCTCATGAGCTGTTCTATAAGGGTGACAGCACTAAGATCAATAAGACAGATGAGCAGAAAGAAACCTTTGTTATAGGTTCTTCAAGAATACCGCTTGACGTGAAACCTTACTTTCACGATACCGAGGTAGGCAGAGCGATAACAAACCTTGTATATGAGCCGCTGGCAGACGTATCCGCAAGCGGTGTTATCACACCTGTGCTTGCAAAGAGCATAACTTTCTCTGCCGACGGTCTTATAGCATCGGTATCATTAAAGGACGCTACGTTCTCAGACGGCTCAAAAATAACCGCACAGGACGTAGTTGACTCATACCTTGAATACTTTGAACCGGGCAGTATCTATTATGATATTGACAGAGCGCAGACGGTCAAGGGATTTTACGATTACATTACAGGAACTGCAGAAAGCTTTGAGGGCATACACGCAGTAAGCGAGGATACCATAGAGTTTAAATTTACAGAGCTGTCCGCAAGAAATGTGACCATGTTCGATATACCTGTTATTAAGACGGCAACCGACGGTAACTATGCAATAGGTACAGGTGAATATAAGATAGACTCTATAACACCGGGTACTGCGGCAGAGCTTTCACGTAATGACAAGAACACAGAAAGCAAATATTCATACAAGAAATTTATATTTAAGTCCTTCTCATCCGCTGAGCTTGAAGAGAATATAAAGGGTTTTTCACTTGACCTGTTTATGACTAACACAGGCGCAATGCTTGATTCTATTAAGGAATCAGGTTATCACAACGTTTACAGAATACGCGGTAATGAATATTCTTATATCGGATTTAACCTTTCATCCACTATCGGTTCAAATGTAAATGTCCGCAAGGCTATAGCATATGCCATAGACCGCTCAAAGATAGGCAGCGCATACTATCAGGATTATCTCCCGTCACTCGGTACGCTGTCTACGTCAAAGACAGGAAATTCATTTGCAGGTATGTACTCACAGGACATTGAGAAAGCTACACAGTGCGTAACGGATGCCGCAAACGATCTGAGCGATGTGCTTGATACCGAGCCGGATATACTTACGCAAACTAAGCTTACGGCTAAATATCTGTGTCAGAGTGACTCCTACTCAAACGGATTTTTCCTGAATATGCAGGAAGCTTTGCTTGAAGCTAAGCTTGCACTTAAAGCAGAAAGCGTATATGAAACCGAGTACGAACAGACGCTTGCTTCAATGAGCGGTTTTGATATTTATCACAAGCTTAATTATGAAAACGATCCTATAGATGTGGTTGAATCTATCATAATGCAAAACGGAACGATAAACGAGGAATATAAGGAAATGCTCAAGGCTCAGTATCTGGACGATTATACTAAGATATTTGACAAGGCCGAGCAGTTTGTGGACTCCAGATGTCTTATAATTCCTACATTTGTTGATGACAGCTATGTAGCGATTTCTTCCGACTGTGACAATTCACTTATGTTGGATCTTATACAATAATATACAAAGAAAAGCCGATTAAATAACGGGGATGTAAAAAACTTGTATGTTATACATCCCCGGTGTTTTTTGTATAATTATTAATAGTATTGTAAAAACCAATCAATCAGATTAATTATATTGCCATCAGCGGCAAAATAAATCCGTTTTACTGTTAAGTAATGAAAAATAGAGTATTTAGCTGTTCAAGACTATTTTATTTGACCGTATAAGGCAGAAGTAAAAAGTTACAGCCTCCGCCTACGAGTTTGTTGATAGAGGTTGATTTTTATATATTTTTATGCTATACTGATTAACAATCAGTTGGCTTGCGCTTGCAAGGGTTGTTTTGTCTTACAATCACCCTCTTTAGACCAAGATGATTTTGTTAATCTTAACTTATTGACAGTTACCGGATTTATATAAATTTGGATGGGTAGCTTGATATATGGTTGTAGATAGTTATTGAGGGTTATCTAATGAACATAAAAGAACCCACACGATTAAACCTTTGGACTGATACATATATAAAGTTATAAAATAAGGAGAATACGGATGAATATTACTAAAGACATTCAATATATCGGTGTCAATGATCACAAGGTCGATCTGTTTGAAGGACAGTATGTTGTTCCCAACGGTATGGCGTACAATTCCTATGTGATACTTGACGAAAAAATTGCAGTTATGGATACGGTGGATAAAAATTTCACTCATGAATGGCTTGACAATCTTTCTGATGTTCTCGGCGATAAAAAACCGGATTATTTGATAGTCCAGCACATGGAACCTGATCATTCAGCAAATATTATGCAGTTCATGAATAATTATCCGAACACCGTTATCGTTTCCTCCGCAAAAGCGTTTGTTATGATGCAGAATTTTTTTGGCACGGATTATGCTGACCGTCGTGTCGTTGTCGGTGAAGGTGATACGCTTAATTTAGGTAAACATACACTTACCTTTGTAACTGCTCCAATGGTACATTGGCCTGAGGTCATAGTAACCTATGACAGTACAGATAAGGTTCTGTTTTCTGCCGACGGATTCGGTAAGTTCGGCGCACTTGATGTAGAGGAAGACTGGGCGTGCGAAGCAAGGCGGTATTATTTCGGCATTGTCGGAAAATACGGCGCACAGGTTCAGGCACTCCTTAAAAAGGCGGCGGGACTTGATATTCAAATAATCTGTCCGTTGCACGGCCCGGTGCTTAAGGAAAACCTCGGCTATTATCTTGATTTATATAATACATGGTCCTCCTACGGCACGGAAAGTGAAGGAATCATGATAGCCTATACATCAGTATATGGCAACACCAAAAAAGCGGTCGAGCTGCTTGCGGAGAAGCTTAAGGAAAAAGGATGTCCTAAAGTAGTTGTAAACGACCTAGCCCGTGTGGATATGGCAGAGGCCGTTGAGGACGCATTCCGCTACGGAAAGATTGTTCTGGCTACAACTACCTATAATGCAGATATCTTCCCGTTTATGAAGGAGTTTATAAATCACCTTACTGAGAGGGGCTTCCGTAACAAAACCGTTGCTTTAATTGAAAACGGTTCTTGGGCGCCTCTTGCCGCAAAGACTATGAAGTCAATGCTGGAAAACTGTAAAAATATCACTTTTACCGATACAACGGTAAAAATCGTGTCAGCAATACATGAAGAAAGCAAGGCACAGATAGATGCGCTTGCCGATGAGCTGACCAAAGAGTACGTTGCACAAAACAGCGATACGGCCAATAAAAATGACTTAACAGCACTGTTTAATATAGGATACGGACTGTATGTGGTAACATCAAATGACGGTAAAAAGGATAACGGACTTATTGTCAACACGGTATCTCAGGTAACAAATTCTCCTAACAGAATTGCCGTGTGCATTAATAAGCAGAATTATTCACATCATATTATAAAGCAGACCGGCATTATGAATGTCAACTGTCTTTCGGTTGATGCCCCATTCAGCGTTTTTGAGAATTTTGGATTTAAAAGCGGAAGAACGGTAGATAAATTTGCAGACTGCAAACCGCTTCGTTCTGACAACGGACTTGTATTTCTGCCTAAGTATATTAATTCATTTATGTCGCTGAAGGTGGAGCAGTATATTGACCTTGACACACACGGAATGTTCATCTGTTCAGTAACCGAGGCAAGAGTTATTTCAGATAAAGAAACCATGACTTATAGCTATTATCAGAATAACGTTAAGCCAAAGCCTGAAACCGAAGGAAAAAAAGGCTTTGTATGCAAGGTTTGCGGATATATATATGAGGGTGATGAGCTTCCGGAGGATTTCGTTTGCCCTCTGTGTAAGCACGGTGCAGCCGATTTTGAGCCAATTAAATAAACCAATTAAATAAAAAATAAATACAAAGGAGATTTTAAAAATGAAATATGTATGTGATGTTTGCGGATGGGAATATGATGAGAGTGTTGGCGATCCTGATAACGGAATTGAGCCCGGCACAAAATTTGAAGACCTTCCGGAGGATTTTGTATGCCCCATGTGCGGCGTAGGAAAAGAGTCGTTTTCAAAGGTTGAGGAGTAAAAGTAAAACTAATTGTGGACTAAAAGAGGCTATATCGGCAACGGAGTCGATAAAAGATTTTATGAGCAACCTCCTTACGTCCTAAAGCATAATGTCCGTTATACGGCATTTTGTCCAACAATAAACAGTAATACTGACGGTAAAACCTTTGAACTGAAATTAATATTAAGATAGTTACCTATCGAATTATATTACTTGCAGATACAGCGCAGCCGCACATTTTGCTGCTGCGCTTATATATGCAGGGCGGCGTGGAAGCCTTACTGTGCCGTAAAAAATAATGCGTTATAAGGGGAAATTATGGATAAAAGTCATTTTAAATATAGGGTATCTGTAATCATACCTGTTTATAATTCTGAAAAATTCCTGTCCTACTGTTTAGAGTCCCTGATGAAACAGAGCTTCGACCATAGTCAAATGGAGGTTCTGCTTATTATTGACGGCTCTACGGATAAAAGCACCGATATTTGTAACAAATATGCAGAAGCGGACAGGATGTTTTCTGTTACGGCAAAAGAGCAAAACGAGGGCGTTTCTACCGCACGTAACATAGGCTTAAAGATGGCGCAGGGCGAATATATAATGTTCCTTGACAGTGACGATTCCCTCTCGCCCGATACAATTAAAAACGTTATTGATTTTTTTGATGAACATAAAGATGAGGTGGATGTAGTATCATATCTGCTCAAGTATGTTACAGGCAAGGGAGTTTCCTATCATCAGCGTTATGACATACTCACACATACCGGCATTTATGACTTGGACGAGTACCCGTATGTATGCCAGTCCACTATGAATATCTGCATTAAAAACAGGGGATCACAGCAGATATTATTTAATCAGAATCTACATATGGCTGAGGATCAGCTATTTGTTACCGAGAATTTACTTGAAAAAGGCAAGCTGGGATATGTTAAGGAAGCCTGCTATAATTACTATAAGCACGGTGATAATCAATCAAACAAGAGTAACCACCCCTATTATGCGCTTGACCAGATATTCCTGCTTTTTGAAACCTTGCTTTCATATAAGACTACACATCCGCATATGAGCAAATATTTGCAATCAATGGTAGTGTACAATATTAATTGGCGTATGCGCCAAAATCTATTTTATACACATCACTTTACGGGCGATGAGCTTGATAAGATAACAGGCCGCTACATAAATGTCTTTAATCAGCTTGATAACAGAGTTGTACTTAATTTTCCACAGCTTTTGAATGTGTATAAATTCTATATAATCTCACAGAAAACCGAAAATAAACCCACAGTAAGTATAAGCGACGGTAAGATATCGCTTTTAGATGTTGACGGTACCGTACTTACGGAAGAAGACAGCGTTGCACTGGGTGTTACACGGTGTCAGTTTGAGCCAAAAAGCGACACCTTCTATATACAGGCATTTATACAAAACTATGCGATAGATATTTCAGGTGAAGAGCCGAAATTATACGCCGAGCATAGCGGCGAAAAGCATCAGATAGAATTATATCCGTCCGGAAGAAGGTACTATAATACGGATATCGAGTTTAACCACTTTCGGGCGTTTCACTATAAATTGAATTTGTCGAAAAATGTAAAAGAGCTTAAATTTTATGTTGAATTTAAAGGTCAGCTCTACCCCGTTTCGTTTGAGTTTCAGGATGTACAACCTGTACAACCTAAGATAAAACGTAACGTAGTCAAGGGCAGACGCTTTGCCGCAGTTGCCGTAGGCGATCACTTTGAATTTTGCGGAAAATCAAGCCTTAGGGTCAAGAAAATAATGCTTGGTCATTTAATGTATCTGCTAAGGCATGATAGGGCGGCATTTGCCAAAAGAATGTATTGCATTGCAAACAGAATAGGCATATTCAACAGAATATGGCTTTATAACGATTCTTATTCAAGCGCAAGCGATAACGGAAGCATACAGTTTAAGCACGATTTTGATAAAAAAGACGGGGTAAAGCGTTACTACATATATGAGGATGAAAATCTGATTAAAGGACAGTTTACACCGGAACAGCAAAAGTACCTTGTCAAATTCCGCAGTAAAAAGCATAAAAGGCTATATATCCGCGCGGAAAAGGTGCTTACGTCATTTCTTAATTTTAATTCATATGTACCGTTTACAAGCCGTAAGTCAATAGTTAATTTCATTGACATGGCACGGCCTGAGATAGTATATATGCAGCATGGCGTTCTTCATGCCAAGATACCTAATTTGTATCATAAAGAAAATTCTTATCTTGGTGACAAGGTGGTAGTTTCTACACACGCAGAGTATGATGTATTTACAAATAAACTGGGCTACCGCAAAGAGGATGTTATCACAAGCGGTATGCCAAGACTTGATTTTCTCAGTAATGACCCTGCAAAAAAGCAGAATAAAATACTCTTTGCGCCGTCATGGCGAGCATACCTTATCGGTCCGCTGATAGACTCCTCCCGTGTAGCATATAAAGAGTTTGATACATCGGAGTACTTTACAGTGTTCAATGACTTCTTAAACAGTGCGGAGCTTAGCAGATTACTGGAAGAAAACGACCTTACATTGGATGTAAAGATGCACCCGATATTCAGTTGCTACAGCGATAAATTTGTATTCAATAATGATCGTATCAAGCTTGTGCAGAGCGTTGACTTAGCAGAGTACAAGCTTTGTATAACGGATTTTTCATCATATATTTTTGACCTTTTATATTTGCACACACCTATAGTAATGTTTATGCCGGATAAAGAGAAATTCAGTGCGGGACTTCACTCTTACAGAGAGTTCTATATGCCCCTGGAAGATAGCTTCGGAGAATATACCGAGAGCGCAGAGGACTGCATAAACGCAATAAAGCGTATTATCGCAAATAACTTTAATGCGGTAGATAACTTTGCCGAAAAGTCAGACAGCTACTTTATCTCTTATGAGCCAAACCATAGAGATAAGCTTTATGATAGCATAATATAAGCGCATTGTGCGTGAAAATTGAGATACCCATACCGAAAAAAATCAAAATAACGATAAGGGGGCAGCACATCCCGTGCGAACTTTATGAAACACGTTTTTATTATTAATCCTAAGGCAGGTAAAACATCTAAGGCAGTAGCTTTTGGCGAAAAGGTAAAAGAGTACTTCGCAGAGCATGAAGGTGAATATGTAATAAGAGAGACCGAGTACGAGGGACACGCCACCAAGATAGCAGACGAAGAATGCTCTAAGGGTGAATATGTAAGAATATACGCCTGCGGCGGTGACGGTACACTTATGGAGGCTGCGTGCGGAGTTTACGGTCATGATAACGCAGAGATAACGGCAGTACCGTGCGGATCGGGCAATGACTATATACGTACATATGGCACGGCAGAGGACTTTGCCGATGTCAGCGATATTATAGAGGGTTCTGCCATATCGGTAGACGCCATTAAATGCGGTGACGATATATCGCTTAACATCTGTGCAATGGGCATGGATGCCGATGTAGCGGATAAGATGGTAAGGTTTAAGCACTTGCCGCTTGTTTCGGGTTCAATGGCATATACGTTGGCTATTGCAAACGTATTCTTCCACCGCTTTGGCAGAGATCTGCGTATAGAGATAAATACCCCTGACGGCGTTGTAGAGCGTGAGGGTAGATATATGTTTGTTGTAATGGCAAACGGAAGATATTACGGTGGAGGATACTGCGCCGCACCTATGGCAGAAACAGATGATAAGCTTATGGATTTTGTACTTATTAAGTTTATGCGTAGAATAGAGGTACTCAAATTTTTGGGCAAATATAAAGAGGGCAAGCATATGGATAACCCTAAATGCGAGATTTTAAGGGGCACCAATATAAGGATATTATCAAAGACCCCTGCTGTTTGTACAGTTGACGGACAGTGCTTCTCAGATACCGAGATACGCTGTGACCTGATAGAAAATGCCTTTAAGTTTGTATTACCCGCTAAGCTTTATGCTAAGTACGGTAAAGCAAAGCAAAAGGTAGAAGCTTAATTTTTATCGGGATAGGGTTGTAAACAAAGCCTGACTATATAAATAACCGTACATATATCATCAGAAAAAGCCGTAAGCATTGACTACTTACGGCTTTTGTGCTATATTTTTATAGAATGTCAGCATATACGGAAAGTATGATTTTCAGTAGATATTTCAATATGTTTACACAGTAGGGAGATATAACGGTGGTGCTTCTGCCCTATGTTATAATTACCGGCGGTATAAATATTGCGCTAACCCTTAAGATAGGCACACTCATACCGCTGTTAATAGTCGGTATAGTACACACCGGCATAGCGTATCTTTTATATTTCGGCTCTATGAAGAATATCAGGGCTCAGTCGGCCGCCCTGCTCAGTTACATAGACCCTGCCTTTGCTATTATACTTTCTGCGATAGTTCTGCATGAGAGCATAGGCGTATTTGAGATAATAGGTACGGCGCTTATTCTTGGCTCTGCAATAGTCAGCGAATTACCAGAAAGAAAAATACAGTAATTTACAATCTATAATTGAAATATAATCAATAAAATGTTAAAATATAAATGTATATGACTTGATAGCAGGTGATAAAATGCGTAAAAGATTAATATCGGTATTGCTGATGATTTCGCTTATATCTTGGCTCATGCTAAGTACGGCTTGCAATAATTCACAGTCGGACCCTTCGTCAGAGAGAATATACTATAATCTTGACGACGAGCCTGTAACGCTTGACCCACAGATAGCGGATGATGACAGCTCACGCCTTGTAATAATGAATATATTTGAGGGACTTACACGCCTTGACGAGAATGATGACCCTGTAGCAGGTGCGGCAGAGTCTTGGGAAAAAAGCGAAGATGAAAAGACCTATACCTTTCATCTGCGTGACGGTATAAGCTGGTATGACGGCACACCGGTAACGGCACAGGACTTTGTGTTCGGTATGCAGAGAACGGTAGATAAGAATACATCTTCAAGTACGGCTAAAACGCTGTTTTCAATAAAGAATGCGGAAAAAATCAATAAGGGCAAGCTTGAGGTATCAGAGCTTGGCGTTACCGCACCTGATGATAAAACGGTGGTCATAGAGCTTGAATACCGTAACGAGGAGCTTTTAAAACTGCTTGCTACTCCTCCTACCATGCCGTGCAGTCAAACATTCTTTGAAACCACACGCGGTCAGTACGGCAGAGAGCCTGAGATGCTGCTCTCCAACGGACCGTTCAGATTAAGAGAGGATTACGGCTGGACGCATAACAGCGAATTATATATAAGACGTAATGCCTACTACAGCGGTACTAGAAAGGCCGTACCGTTCGGCGTAGACTTTACTATAGGAGAGAGCTATGATGATATTGCGCTTGAGATAGCCTCAGGTAGCCTTGATGCAGGCGCAGTTCCGGGCAAAAATATATCGTCGGCAGAGGAAAATGGGCTTAATATAACCACATACAGCGATACCGTTGTTGCGTTATGCCTTAACCTTAACTCAGATATTTTTCAGAATAAAAATATCCGCCTTGCATTTTTAACCTCCTTTAACAGGGACGATCTGCTTGCACAGCTGCCTGCTCATGCAGTTGCGGCCAATGACCTTATAGGCGAATATGCACAGCTTGACGGCGAAAGCTACAGAGAGCTTGCGGGCGGTGATTTCTATCTAAAGCAAAGCAAAAAAGCAAGAACATATATGGAGCAGGGACTCAAAGAGCTGGGTTTAAGCTCTATTCCTGCCGTATCGGTGCTTTGCAGTGATGATGAAGAAGTACAGACTATAGTAACTAATCTTTTACAGTCGTGGAACGAGAATATGGGATATTATTTTAATAAAAATCCCGTAAGCAAATCTGACCTTGAATATTATGTCAGTGCGTCTATGTACGACATCGCACTCGTTCCCATAAGCTCTAAGGGTATAACGCCGCTTGACTTTTTATCGGCATTTAAAAGCACAAGCGACGCTAATATCATAAATTTAAACAGCTCTGCCTACAATAAGAGCATTGCGGCAATAGAGAAAAGCCCCGGCAAAGAAAGCCTAAAGACGTATATCAAGCTTGAAAAATATCTGAATGATCAGGCCGTGCTGTATCCGGTATATTTTGAGAGCAGGTATTTTGCTTCTGCGGCTAATGTGACGGGAATAGTTTTCCATGAATATAACGGAGGAGTCGATTTTACAGGAGCCACCAAGCTATCGGGTAATAATTGACAGAAGGAGTAAACTGCTATGGAAAATAAAAAGAATGTCCGTGTCGTTCTGGCATCTGCCTCACCACGCAGGCAGGAGCTTTTAAAGCTAATTTTTGAAAGCTTCGAGGTTGCACCTGCCGATGTTGAGGAGATAATTCCACAGAATTTAAGCCTTACGGATGCACCCGAATATTTGGCAACACTAAAATGTAAAAGCGTAGCGTCAAAGTACCGTGGAGCTTTGGTAATAGGCGCAGATACAGGAGTGTTTATAGACGGAAAAATGCTTGGTAAGCCCGGCGGAAGTGAGCAGGCGTTTGAAATGCTGACGATGCTGTCAGGCAGAGAGCATGATGTAATTACGGGTTGCTGCGTTATATACGGAGAAAAGTGTGTAAGCTTTTCGAGCTGTACTAAAGTAAAATTTAAACAAATGACTAACGAAGAAAAGGAAACCTATATCAGTACAGGCGAACCTTCTGATAAAGCAGGCGCATACGGCATACAAGGCTGTGGCGCACTGTATATAGAGGGAATAAACGGTGACTATTATACCGTCATGGGATTACCGGTAAATAAGCTATACGGCACTGTAAGCGAGATATTACGGTAATATCCCTATCGCCTTATGCGATATACGGTTAAGGTAATATATGAAAAAGAAAGGTAAACTTAATACAATCAAGGGATTTTTAAAGGGCAGTAAGATATACTTTATAGTAAGCATATTTGCCTCTTTATTCATAACCCTGATAAATATGATAATACCTAAGATAGTAAGCGTAACGGTAGACAGCGTTATAGGCGACAAGGCAATAGACAGCTCCGTCATAAAGTCGGTAACAGACCTTTTGGGCGGAATAGATGTGCTGAAGTCAAATATATGGATTCCTGCCGCCGCAGTAGTAAGCTTAGGTATTATTTCGGCGTTATTTCGCTATTCAAATGTGTATTTCAACTCAAAGGGAGCAGAAAAGCTGAGCGAAACCATGCGCAACAGGCTTTTTGAGAAGATAGAACATCTGCCCTTTGACTGGCACATGAAGAATAAAACAGGCGACATAATCCAACGTTGTACATCAGATGCCGAAACTATACGTACATTTATAGCCGACCAGCTTACCGAAGTGTTCAAGATAATAATAATCATAGTACTTGCACTTGTATTTTTATTCTCGGTAAGCGTACCTATAGCCACTATAGCACTTGTATCCATACCTATCATAATCGGATATTCGTTTGTCTTTTATCATAAGATAAGCTCACGTTTTGCCGAGTGTGACGAAAACGAGGGCGTTCTTTCTGCTATAGCGCAAGAGAACTTAACAGGTGTGCGTGTGGTACGTGCATTCGGTAAAGAAAAGTACGAAAAAGAAAAATTTGAAAAACAGAACGTTAAATATACAAATACATGGATGGAGTTGTGTAAGCTGCTTGCATATTATTGGGGCATAGGCGACGCCATATCCGGCCTGCAGATAATGCTGGTTGTAGTAGTAGGCACACATCTATGCGTAGGCGGAGGTCTGACGACAGGCGAATTTATAGCCGCCTGCTCATACAATGCCCTGCTTACTTGGCCGGTTAGAAGATTGGGTAGAATACTGTCAGAGATGAGCAAGACCAGCGTTTCAATAGGCCGTATAGCATACATAATGGATTCTGAGGAAGAGAAAGACGCAGAAAAACAGCTTACACCCGATATGCACTCTGATATAGAGTTTAATCATGTAAGCTTTGCTTATGACGAAGCACCAATACTTAAGGACGTAAGCTTTAAGGTAAAGGGCGGCAGTGTGCTTGGCATACTGGGCGGTACAGGATCGGGCAAATCTACCGTAACCCTGCTTTTAGGCAGACTTTACGGACTTAAGCCTGAGTGCGGAAGCATAACTATAGACGGTGTTGATATTAATGATATTAAGAGCGACTACCTGCGTTCCAATATCGGTATAGTCCTTCAGGAGCCGTTCCTGTTTTCTCGCACACTTGCTGAGAACATAGGAATAACCAAGGAGAAATATACACTTGAGGATATAGAAAGCGCAAGTAAGATAGCCTGCCTTGACGATGCCGTAAAGGAGTTTTCAAGCGGTTATGATACTGTAGTAGGCGAAAGAGGAGTTACCCTTTCAGGCGGACAAAAACAGCGTGCGGCAATAGCACGTATATTGATGCAAAAATCACCGATAATGATATTTGACGACTCCCTGTCTGCCGTAGATGCCGAAACAGACGAGAGGATAAGAGAATCGCTAAAGAAAAGCTTTGAAAACTCTACGGTAATACTTATTTCACACAGAATTACCACACTTATGGATGCTGACAATATAATAGTGCTTGATAAGGGTGCAATAGTTGAACAGGGTACGCATGATACGCTTATTGCTCAGAACGGAATTTACAGCAGGATCTATTCCATGCAGACGGGATTGGAGGAATAAGCGTGGAGAAAAAAGAAGAATTTGTGCGCTTGCCGTACTTCGGGCTTAATAAGCTTTGGACGTACATCAAGCCGTATAAAAATACTATTATCAGCATGATATGCTTTGGATTTCTGGGCGGACTTGTAGATATAATACTTCCGCTTTTCCAGAGATATGCCATAGATAACTTTATTGCGAAAAAGACGCTTGACGGTATCGGCGTGTTTATACTTTTATATGTGTTCTTTATATTGTTCCAGGTTTGCGCAAACAGCATATCTGCTTACAGAGCGTGTAAGATAGAGATGTATGTGGGCAGAGATATGAAGAATGCGTCATTCAATAAATTGCAGAACCTGAGCGTATCATACTACTCCGCAAACAGCGTAGGATATATACACTCAAGAGTAATGAGCGATACCAATAAGATAGGCTCATTATGCTCATGGTCTACTATGGATGCTGTATGGAACGGATCGTACATAATAGGTGCAATAACCGTAATGCTTGTGCTTAACTGGCGTTTGGCACTTTGCGTTACTGCTATAGTACCGTTTGTTGCGGTGGCTTCCACATTGTTTTACAGGATATATATAAGATATAACCGAAAGATACGTGATAAAAACTCACAGATAACAAGCGGCTTTAATGAGGGCATAACAGGTGCCAAGACAATAAAGACGCTTGTTATAGAAGATAAGATGAAAATCGACTTTGAGGAAAAGACAAGCGAGATGAAGATGCTGTCAGTCAGGGCGGCGCACCACAGGGCTCTTATTACCTCGGTAATAATGCTGTCCGCATCGGTAGCGCTCAGCATAGTACTGTACTATGGCGGAGTAATAACGGTAAACGGCGTTTTCGCCATAGGTACGCTGTCGGTGTTCATGTCATATGCGCAGGGACTTATGGAGCCTGTACAATGGCTTATAAGCGCAGTTTCAAACCTTGTTAATGTTCAGGTAAACGTAGAGAGATTTACCAGATTGATGGAAACCGAATCGGATGTTAAGGACAGCGATGAGGTTATAGAAAAGTACGGCGATACCTTTAATCCAAAAAGGGAAAATTGGGAGCCGCTTAACGGTGACGTAGAGTTTGAGAATGTATCTTTTAAATACCCCGACGGTGACGAGTATGTGCTTGAAAACTTTAATCTGAAAGTACCTAAGGGTACTAACGTTGCCATAGTGGGTGAAACCGGCGCAGGCAAGTCAACACTTGTAAACCTTGTTTGCCGTTTTTATGAGCCTACATCGGGCAGGGTACTTATTGACGGTAAAGATGTCAGGGAGAGATCACAGCTTTGGTTACACTCCAATATAGGATATGTATTGCAGACACCTCATCTGTTTTCGGGTACTATTGCCGAGAATATCCGCTACGGCCGTGAGGATGCGTCCGATGAAGACGTAGCCAACGCCGCCAGAAGTGTATCGGCAGAGGACTTTATATTGCGTATGAAGGATGGGTATAACAGCGATGTAGGAGAAGGCGGCGACCTACTGTCAACAGGCGAAAAGCAAATGATATCCTTTGCAAGGGCGATACTTGCAAACCCGGCGATATTTGTGCTTGATGAGGCTACCGCATCGGTCGATTCGGTTACTGAGGCGCTTATACAAAGTGCAATAGAAAAGCTTATGAAGGGCAGAACGTCGTTTATAATAGCACACAGACTTTCTACTATTCGCAGAGCCGACATCATACTCGCCGTTAAGGACGGTAAAATAATAGAACGCGGTTCACATAAAGAACTTATGGAGCGTAAGGGCTATTACTATAACCTGTATATGATGCAGTTCAAAAATGAACGTGTGGAAAAATCTTTTGCAGATGTGTAAAATAAATTAATGCTCAGGTATAGCATTTTTCATATTTATATGATACAATAAAGAACAAGCACGCTGAATCGTATTGACTTATTCTATTATGCTTGGTGCGATTATGTGCGTGCTTCACTTTTTGTTTAACTAATAATCCCTAATAAATAAAGGTGGTAAATATGGAAAATACGTACATATTTACAAAGTTAATAAAAGAGAGTAAGCTCCCCCATGCCATTTTACTTGAAAGTACCGACAGTTCGGGCGCTTATAAAACGGCACTTAACATTGCTCAGGCATTGCTATGTGAGAGCGATGCGGATATACCGTGCGGTGAGTGTTTACCCTGCATTAAGGTGATAAGCGGTAATCATCCCGATATATATACGCTTGCGCCGGAGCAGGACGGCAAGCTTATTAAGGTTGACGCCATACGAACAATGAGAGAAGATGCCTTTTTAAAGCCAAACGAGGCAAGCTGTAAGATATACATTATCAGAAGTGCCGAGCTTATGAACGACAACGCACAGAATGCCCTGCTCAAAATACTTGAAGAACCGCCGGAAAACGTGTTCTTTATACTGTGCAGCGGCAGTGCCGATCGTATGCTTGAAACGATACTTTCAAGAGTAGTTGTTTACAGACTTGATAAGGCGAGCTTCAGTGTTGCAAATTTTGATGCCGCTGACGACGTTAAAACGATAGCACAGGACATAGCTAAGGCAATGTGCAGTGAACGTGAGCTTGACCTGCTTGTGGCTACGGGTAAGCTGATATCGGTCAAAAAGGATATGGGCAAGGTGCTTGATGTGCTGGAGCTTATAGCCCGTAACGCCTGTATGTCCGCATACGGAGTACAAGGCGATGAACAGGACGAAATAAGTGCAATGCTTGCATCGTCAAAGAGAAAACAGGCATTGACAAAAATTTTTGATATTATAAATTCTGCAAGAGAAAAAGTCACACAAAACGTTAATATAAATCTGCTGGCAACATGGTTGTGTGCAGAGCTTAGACGGCTGTGATCGGAAAGGAAGCTGAAAGATGACAGAAGTAATCGGAGTAAGATTTAAAGAAGTCGGTAAGGTATATTACTTTGATCCTGATAATACCGTTCTGAATGAGGGTGACATGGTAATAGTTGAAACCGCACGCGGAATAGAATGCGGACAGGTAACCATACCTAACCGTGAGGTAAGCGATGAAAACATCGTGTACCCTCTTAAAAAAATGATACGTAAGGCAACCGTAGAGGACCTTGTACATTTAGAAAGTAATAAAGAAAAAGAAAAAGAAGCCTTTGATATATGCCTAAAAAAGATTGAAGAGCATGGTCTTGACATGAAATTGGTAGACGTAGAATATACATTTGATAATAACAAGGTGCTTTTCTACTTTACGTCTGACGGCAGAGTAGACTTTCGTGCATTGGTCAAGGATCTTGCGGCAATATTCAGAACCCGTATAGAACTAAGGCAGATAGGCGTAAGGGATGAGGCAAAGATGCTTGGCGGTTTGGGCGTATGCGGCAGACCGTTCTGCTGTAGCACGTTCCTTGGTGAGTTTATGCCTGTTTCAATTAAAATGGCTAAAGAGCAGGGGCTTTCTCTCAGCCCTGTTAAAATATCGGGCACCTGCGGCAGACTTATGTGTTGTCTTAAATATGAGCAAGAGGCATACAATGACCTATTACGCACTACGCCTAAAATAGGCGCTATAGTAAATACGCCTGAGGGTAAGGGCGTAGTGGTTGAGCAAAATCTGCTTACCGGTTGGCTTAAGGTACAGATGAATAAGTCACCTGAGGGCGCACCGCTTACTTTCAGTGTATCGCAGGTAACGGTTATAAAGGACGCTCAAATACGCCTTGAAAGGTCAGAGATAGAGGAATTTAAGGGTCTTGAATGATACCGGCAGTATATGTGATAGGATTAAATGATTATTATTTGTATAATTCTTATTGCACAGATTGTAAAGTATATCAATATATAGTATCTTTATTTTTGTATAAATCTATGGGAATAAAAAAATTATACTTTTTTTGAAAAACAGTTGCATTTTTCAGATTATCTGTTAAAATAGTACTTATCAATTAAAGGAGGTGTTCTTCCAATGGCATATAAAATTACTGAGGATTGCATCTGCTGCGGTGCTTGCGCAGACAACTGCCCTGTCGATGCTATTTCTGAGGGTGACGGTATCTGTGTAATCGACGCTGACGCTTGCATCAGCTGTGGTTCTTGCGCAGACGTTTGTCCGGTAGGCGCTCCTACAGAGGAGTAATTCTTTAACTATTCTGTACATAATAAAACAGAGTAAGTAAAGCAATGTGTGACAGCCGATTGATTACGGTCATGTGTTGCTCACAAATTACTGATTTAAAATTTTATCGCCTGTATTGTGATACTTATCATGAATACGGGCGATAATTGTTTTGTAAAAAATTTGACAAAATATTGCATTTTTCTGTATTGTGTGGTAATATTAGCTTGCCAAACAAACTTTATAATTTTTAAAAAACAGTAGTACGTTATTTTTGTGTAAATGTGCATACTCTACTTTCTTATACTGTTTTTTGAACATATAAAAATTATAGAAAGAGTTTGTTTGGCGACAATCGGGGTTATGCACTTTTCGGTGCGTGGCTTCGGCTGCGCACTCTTTGTTTTTGTGGATTTGCAGAGGGTGCGTTGCTTTATATAAAAACATTATAAATAAAGAAACGGGGCTGTCGCTGATGTTTTTCATTTGCGACGCCCCATTATATTTTTTAAATTTTAGGAACGGTTAATTATTAATTACCTGATATGTAGTATATGCGTCCAGCAGGTTTACTTCGCCGTCGCCTGTTACGTCATATATGGCTATTTGCTCTGCGGTCAGGTCGCCGCTTGTAAGTACCTCCTGTATACAGGCAACATCTTCTACAGTTATGTCAAAGTCGCCTGACATATCGTATTGCTTTATTTGCTCTATAGCGTAATTTAGGGTTACGAATTTTATATTTTTATTTTTTGCATATGTTTCAGCACGTGAACCTGCGTAGCCGTATATTGTGAGGTTTGGGCACAAAGAAAACGCATGATAGTCTATATTTGTAACGCTATTACCTATAGTTACACTTGTTAAGTTTGTGCAATGGTAAAACGCCCTCTCATCTATACTTGTTACGCTATCGGGGATAGTTACACTTGTTAAGCTTGTGCAACTTAAAAACGCACAACTTTCTATACTTTTTACGCTATTACCTATAGTTACACTTGCTAGGCTTGTGCAACCGGAAAACGCACCCTCGCCTATACTTGTCACGCTATTACCTATAGTTACACTTGTTAAGCTTGTGCAACCTCTAAACGCATACCAGTCTATATTTGTTACACTATTACCTATAGCTACACTTGTTAAGCTTGTGCAACCTTCAAACGTAAAACCTCTTATACGTGTTGTTACGCTGTCTGGGATAATTATGCTTGTTAAGCTTGTGCAGTTATAAAACACACATTCGCCTATACTTTTTACGCTGTCAGGGATATCTATGCTTGTTAAGCTTGTGCAACCCCAAAACGCACAATCGCCTATACTTGTTACGCTGTCATGGATATTTATACTTGTTAAGCTTGTGCAACCACTAAACGTAGAAGTGCCTATACTTGTTACGCTGTCTGGGATATCTATGCTTGTTAAGCTTGTGCAACCACTAAACGTAGAAGTGCCTATACTTGTTACGCTGT
>JBJEPE010000009.1:0-20729 GCA_051881075.1 Acutalibacteraceae bacterium
CCGAAGTCACTGACAACAGATTTACAGTCTGCCCCCTTTGGCCACTCGGGAATTCTCCCATATTAGCCCACCCTATTGGGTGAACTTGTTGGAGCTGGTGGACGGACTTGAACCCCCGACCTGCTGATTACAAATCAGCTGCTCTACCAACTGAGCTACACCAGCGTATTAAGGTATGTACTACCCTCAACGTTTTGTAATTATATCACTTAATGACCAATTTGTCAACACTTTTTTGCAACTTTTTTAAGAAATTATTATTAGCCCATTAAAAAGTTATTGTAAGTATAATTGTCTTTTGATATAACATTAGCCTGCGCTTACATATAATTGTAAACGCAGGCGATATCTTATACTATATATTGGGCATATCTGCCGTAAAGAGTTTCGTCAAGCAGTGCGATAAGCTTAAGTCCGTCTGCCTGATATTCTTCAGAAATAACAGTAGCATGCTTGCGTATAACCGCCGCCGCTGAACCGTCAGTAAACGGAATAAGAAGCTCCGTTCTGCGAATTTTAACAGGTAAATTGCGTTCAACAGCCGAAAAAAGCTCGTCTATACCCGTTCCGTTAAGTGCAGATATTCTTACTGCGTTATCTATATGCAATACATCACCGTCAGGCGGTACAAGGTCACATTTGTTCAGCACAGGTATGATTGGCTTATTTACACAACCTAAGCTGCTTAAAAGCTGTGCTGTTACATCAAGGTGCAGTCTTGCCTCATCACATGAAGCGTCGCACACGTTCAAAATAATATCTGCCGTTGCCGCTTCTTCAAGTGTTGACTTAAATGCCTCTACCAAGTGATGTGGTAATCTTCGCACAAGACCTACGGTATCAATCATCATTACTGATACACCGTTTGCAAGCTTTAACGCTCTTGACGTGGGGTCAAGCGTTGCAAAAAGCTTATTTTCGGCAAGTACTCCTGCCTGCGTCAATGTATTCATAAGTGTTGATTTACCTGCATTAGTATATCCGACTATAGCAACGGTTATAACACCGTCTTTTTCTCTGCGCCTATGCAGTAGATTACGGTGCTGTTCAATCTCTCTGAGCTGATCTTTCAGTAGCTCCATACGCCGTCTGATGTGACGTTTATCTGTTTCAAGCTTTGTTTCACCCGGTCCACGTGTACCGATACCGCCGCCCAGTCTTGACATTTCTACACCTTTGCCTGTAAGGCGTGGCAGCATATACTTAAGCTGTGCCAGCTCTACCTGCAATTTGCCTGCCTTAGACCTTGCACGCAGTGCAAATATATCTAAAATAAGCATGGTGCGGTCTATAGTGCGGACATCTGTTATACTCTCTATATTGCGCAGCTGAACAGGTGTAAGCTCACAGTCAAAGATAATCAGGTCAATTTCATTCTCGGCACAGAATATCTTAATATCCTCTATCATGCCTGAACCTACACAGGTTGCGCCGTCAGGATTATCACGCTTTTGTATGATGCTTGATATCGCCTCTGCTCCCGCACTTTCAGCAAGCTCATACAGCTCTTGTATAGACGACTGTGCGTCATATTCGCCTGTATCTACCGCTACAAGCAATGCTCTGGGCAATGCCTCTATATTTTCCTTTAACTCCATGTTTTTACCTCATACTTTATTTTTATGTGAAAAAAGGGATATGTCGCCATATCCCCCTTTATCGTAAATATCAGTTTGTAATAGTCTGCTCGGTTTCTTTATCAAAGATATGAATCTTATTAAGGTCAAGTGCAACCTTTATCTTGTCACCCGGCTTTGCCTTAGATGTAGGCTCAACTCTTGCTGTTACTTGGTTATCAAATACATTGAGGTAGAGGTATATCTCAGCACCCATAAGCTCAGTAACTTCAACGTCAGCCTCTACTATGCCGTCAGCAGCTTTCTCTAAGAACTCAGGCTCATCGTGTACGTGCTCAGGACGAATACCTATAACAACATCTTTGCCTACATACTTAGCCAAAACGTCGTCTTTATTCTTTGATTCAGGCAGTTTGATTGACTGACTGCCTACTACAAAGGAGTAATCCTTACCGTTCTTCTCTATCTTAGCGTCAATAAAGTTCATTTGAGGTGATCCGATAAATCCTGCAACGAACTCATTGCAAGGCATATCATAAAGATTTTGCGGTGTGTCAACCTGCTGAATAAAGCCGTCCTTCATAACAACTATACGTGTACCCATTGTCATAGCCTCTGTCTGGTCGTGGGTAACATAGATGAATGTAGTGCCAAGTCTTTGGTGAAGCTTAGATATCTCCGTACGCATCTGTGCCCTTAACTTAGCATCAAGATTTGAAAGCGGTTCGTCAAGCAGGAATACTTTAGGATCACGCACAATAGCACGGCCTAAGGCAACACGCTGTCTTTGACCGCCTGAGAGAGCCTTCGGCTTTCTCTCAAGATAGCCGGATATACCGAGTATTCTTGCGGCCTCTTCAACTCTGCGTCTTATCTCATCCTTAGGGAATTTACGCAATTTAAGACCAAATGCCATATTATCATAAACAGTCATATGAGGATAAAGAGCATAGTTCTGGAAAACCATCGCTATATCTCTGTCCTTAGGTGCAACGTCGTTAGCCAATACATCGCCGATGTAAAGCTCGCCCTTGCTTATATCCTCCAAACCTGCAATCATTCTCAATGTTGTTGACTTACCGCAACCTGAAGGTCCTACAAGAATAATAAATTCTTTGTCCTCTATCTCAAGGTTAAAGTCAGTAACGGCGGTAACATCACCGTCATAAATCTTATAGACGTGTTTTAAAGATACTTTTGCCATAACAAAATCCTCCTGAATTTCAAAAACCTTTTTAAATATCAAATGTATATTTATCAAAACAGTATTGTTCCAATACACAATAAACTATACCATACAAATATTATATCAAACTGCGCAAGATTTTACCAGTCATTTTTTTACTAAATATTACTTATACACTTTATGAAAAATAGACAAAAATTTTATATAGCTACTCTTTTTGAGCTATATATAGTCAAAACGTATTATCTAAATAAAACAATTTGCATCCTTTATTCTTTTATAAAAACAGAATTGTATTCATTTTTATTTAAAATTTTACATTCTCCGCTTTTCAAATTTTCATCAAGCTTAAGTGCGCCTATTTTTACACGCTTTAACTCAAGCACCCTGCAACCGACGGCAAGAAACATCTTTTTAACCTGATGAAACTTACCCTCACGGATAGTGACCTCACAGGTTTGATTATCTCCATTATCAATGACTTTGAGCTTTGCAGGCAGACACTGAAAGCCGTCCTCAAAACGCACTCCTCTTTCAAACGCAAGTATTTCTTTCTCGCCCACTCTGCCCTCTATTACTGCATGATATACCTTATCCACGTGCTTTTTAGGCGATAACATTCTGTGTGCATAGTCGCCGTCGTTCGTTATTATAAGCAATCCCGTAGTGTCCTTATCCAATCTGCCTGCAGGGAATAGATTTTTCCTCTTCATCCCGTCGGGTACAAGGTCAATAACGGTAGTGGCCTTTTTATCTTCGCTTGCCGAAAGTACACCCTTGGGCTTATTGAGCATTATATAGATATACTGTGTAAAGTCCGCTCTTTTACCGTTTATCTCTACGGTATCAATATCGGTATCAATTTTAAAATCTTTTTTTGTACACACGTTGTTATTAACGCGCACAAGCCCTTTTCTGATAAGCTCGTGTACATCAGAGCGGCTTAAGCTACCTTGTGAGGCAATAGCCTTATCAAGACGCTGTTGCATTATTATTCCTCATTCCATAAACCCCTCATAAAGCCGTTATAAGCACTGTCTGCAATATCGGCGGCAATTACCTTATCGCCGCAAACTATAACGGTAGCGTTCACATTGCAATCTTTATCAGGGTAGTTTAATACCGAGTATGTATATTTTGTGCAGGTTTCGCCCATATATTCCGACAAATCAAAGCCCTGCGATATCTGCAATGTATTGTACTCGATGTATGTATCGTTAAATACGCTTGGTATACGTATAGTGCCTGTTTCTGTAGGCATATCCTCTGTCTGCCAGCCAAATTGTTCTAAAAAACGTCTTACATCCGCTTCATTATCGACCTTTATGCTAAAAGTGCGTTCACCGCAGGTAACCGTATATACATCCTTTTTCTTGGTAAAATTAAAAGCAAGTACCGCTATTATAAGCACCGTTACCACGGCTATGGCTGTTTTTAGCTTTTTGCCCTTTACAGAGAATACGAACATGGTAATTTTCTTTCCCTTCAGTCCTCAGGCAACTGAGGTTATTTTAACATATCCTATGCAAAATATCAACTAAATATTACCCTGTTCCAGATGTTACTAATTATTTGCCGCATATGCCATTTAAAACAACTTACATATTTTTAAATTGCCGCCGACGATATGTCGGCGGCAACTAATTATAACTAATCTATTTACTTTTAGAGGTTTTCCATACATTCCGTTATATAATCAATCATAAGGTCGATTTCATATCTGTCTGCTGAGTTCTGCTCCATAATATCATATGCGGAATCAACGGCCTCCATAAGAGAACGCATTGTTTCCGTTGTAAAGTTTGCTCCCCTAAGATTAAGTAAAGCTTCTGCCTTTTTTATCTGCTTTTTAAGTCCGAAGTAGTTTATATCCGTTAAGCTTATATAGTTATATGTTAAGTATAGCTGAGCGGTAGAGCCTTCATAACCGTAAATACAGAAGCCGTCACTTGCATTATCAAAGGCACCAGCACCAAACGAAACACCTGTGCTGTATATTGCCGCCCTTTTAAGTAAGGTACAATTCCTGAACGAATAATTACCCAAGCTAACAACACCTGACGGTATAGCTATATGCCTTAATGATGAACAACCCTCAAATGCAGATACACCTACGCTTGATAAGTTTGTCGGCAGCTCTATGCTTCTAATCTCCGTACAATTTCTGAATGCGTATGCCGATATTGTTTGTACACTTTCCGGTATGAAAATATCTGCAAGCAATGTACATCCGTCAAACCATCCTGTCGAAATAAGCTGTAAGTCCTCAGGCAATGTAACGGTTAAAAGGGCTGTACATCCACTGAATAAGTATTCGCCGTATTCGACTACACCCTGCGGTAACGATATACTTTCAAGAGAAACACAATCTGCGAACGCTCTATTGCCTATATGTGTAATTGTTTGCGGTAATTCTACGGTTAATAGGTTCTTACAATCTTCAAATGCGCTGTCACCGATATATGTAACCGTAGACGGTACTATTATAGTATTTGCAACGCAGCCTGAAAATGCGCTATCCCCTATGGCGACTACAGCAGTATCGTTTATATACTCCGGTATGCTTATCTCTTTACTGCCTAATGTTGTACCTGTAATTGTTATACCCTCATCATCCATAGTATAATTATACGGATTACCGGAGTCCTCATATCTGTAAATCAGCGTATCATGATAATATGTACTCATGTTTCCTACGGCGTACCATTTAAGTGAGCCGAATGTAGCTGTTTGTGAGCCGAGAAAACGGTTGTTATCATTTAAATTCTTTATAACGTAATCGTTAGTACTGTTACCGTTTGCGGTGAATAACGTATCGCCGCTGCTGAGCAATGCAACTGAGCTTGAGTTACTGCCTTCATGCGAAAGATATACACTTTCATTAGCTACGGATCTAAGCTTAAAGTACAGTACATCATCCGAAGTATAAGAATCCGTGACAGTCCACATAATATTCTCGTTATTTGTGTACAGTATTCCGTTATCGTTAGTGGTAACCGTAGTAACATCAAGCGCCTTATTTGATATACTACTGAGGGCCGCTGCCTTAGAATCATCAAAAGTGATTATTATTTTGTCGCCGTCTTTAAGGTCATTTTTTGACGATATCTGTACAAAGCGCTGTGAACCGCCGTTTACATCACTGCCGCTATCGTCATCGCCGGGCTGAGGCTCTACGTCCGGTGTCGGATTGTATGCAACTGCTGTTATTACAACATTATCCGTTACCTGCGGTATATTTATTGCACCGCTGGTTGAATTGTAATAAAGTGACGTAACATCACTATCGCCCATAGTAACGGCCACACTCTCCATTGTACATCCGCTATACGGAGTAAGCACTGTGCTGAAGGCTTCACCCTTAGTTACTACCTTAGTCGGATTTGAAGTAGAAACATATGTAAGGTTTTGTGTTACAGTACATTTCTCTGCTATTCCGTCACCCCATATTATGTCTATAAGCTCAGGAGCATCTATGTAAGGGTTACGGTTGCCCTGTGCCTTATATGCCGTATTGTTACGGTTAAGCTCTACATCATCAACGGGATCGAGTGCGTTCCATTCTACCAATGTATCCGTACCGCCTATAATTACATTGCCAAGCAGACTGTAAAGCGACTCATAGTGAGTTATCATATATGCCAGAATACGTGCTACATCGCCCTTATAACTGTCATCAGGCTCAAATATATAATTATCGCTGGTCTTCTCCATTTTAGCTACGACATAACTGCTTGTATCACCGTTAGCATATACATACTTAGTAACCGTTGTAACATTACCGTAGGGGTAGTTACTTCTGGCGGAATTATCCTTGATATATGACGGTCTTACGTGGTGAAGATCCGAGCCTGCACCTGTTGTGCCGAAAAGATCGCCTGATAAAGATTGCGGCCAAACGTGTTCACGGTTCCATACTGTTGTACTTGTATATGCCGTAGTATAATCCTGAGAATAAAACAGCTTAAATCCACTGTTTGCATCGTCTGCGCCTCTTTCAGCATATCTGTACCAGTAAGCAAGCGACCCGCTGCTTGTTCCGCTATATGTCGGGTGATCTTTATCTGTACCGCTTATGGTTGTGCCAAGCGTAGTTTTGGCACTGTTGCTGCTGTAATCAATCAGCGCACGCAAATCCTGTAAAATACCGTCTGAGTCTTTTCTGGCTATAAGGCTTTCAAGTCCGCCTATATCGTCATAATAAGAGCCGTAGTAGCTTATCTGTGTTAATGTACTTGTGTTGCTTGATGTAGACTTTACGTCCTTGTTTACAGTAGTATCCGTTTTTGCAACCGTCTGTACATCCTGCTGTGTTTTTGACTTGTATGTTTCTGTCGTTGTTTCGGTATTTTTCAGCTCCATCTTATTAACTGATTCCACTGCTTTACCGCCCGGTACGGTAAATACCGCAGACGACGCTGCAATCATAATTGACAGTAAAACTGAAATTATCCTGCGTTGATATTGCATAATTATTCGCTCTCCTTTATTTAATTATTTCATTTTTATTACAACTACTTCTATACCTATAAGCGTAACGGTATATTACTTTCTGTTAAGCTCAGTCCAGCCGAACGGTACATCTTCGCCCTTACTTGCTCCACGCATTGTTAAATCATCACCGTTCTTCATGAATACCCTGTCTGCACTTACAGAATATTCAACCTCGCTGCCGTCAGGTCTTTCATATACATTAACACCACGAATAGCCTCGCTAAAGTCCGCATGATGTTCACTTGAATTCATCTGTGCCTGACGCATACGTCTTGCATTGTCCTGTGCATTAGTTCTGTCCCACCATGCCTGATTCTGCATATCATATGCTTCCTGCATAGTCCTGTGTGCCTGCTGCTGTGCCGCAAAGTTACGTTGCTGTTGCTGCATCATAGCATCGGTCGTGCGCTTACTAAGCTCTTTCATACGCTGTTCAAATGCCGGGTTCAGCTCAAATGTATTTACAAAATCGTTGAAAATGTTTAGATATTCCTGACTGAACGGTCCCTCGGCAATCATACCGTAAACACCGCATGACTCCCAGTCAACATAGCTTGCTATTCCGCTGGACGGTGCCTGACCGAACGGATATGCGCCAAAGCTCTGCTGTTGCTGATTATTCATCATACCGCCGAACAATGCACCAATCCCGCCGAAGAACATTCCGGGACAGCTAAATGAGTATTCAAGTCCTCTAAGATCTACACCCAATATCAGTATTCTTTCTTCACCGCCTTGGGTAAACGAATAAACCCTTGTAAGACCTCCGACGAATACATTTTGTATATCTATATTTACACCCTGAGCCTGTACTGCGCCCATCTCTGCCAAAGCTTCATTATAAAACTGTCTGCGTGCCACCTCCACATTTTGCAGATATTCACGCATAAGCGGGTATGTGCCTAAATCCTTCAATGGCTGATTTTGAGTAAATGCGATTGCCATTTCGTCAATGAAGGCTCTGGGACCTTTAAAAGTACGCATAGGTGCGCGTGTCTTGGGGTCGATTTTCCCCTCTACATGATACTCCATTATCCCTTTTTTTACCTGTCTGAAGCTTTCACCGCTATTTGCAAATAATTTGATCTTTTTGTGACGATGCAGTGCCTCAACCTTTGCCATGATCTGCTTGGCTATGCTCTGTGATGTTGCAATTATCTCTCCCATTGTAACAAACTCTTTTGGCACTTTAGCTACCGCAATGACCTGCCCTGAGTTATCCTTAAAAAAGCTTCTGCCGTCACCGGTTTGACCTCGCTCCTGCTCTATCCTAATACGACTTCCGCAGGACGGACAGGTAACATACTCCTCGTTACCCTGTATATTTAACCCATATCCGCAGGCCGGACAATTACATACCTTTAAATCCATATATCATTCTCCTTGATAAAGTTACCCGGCAGCCGCCAAAGCCGCCGTCGGGTAATCTTTAAATAATATAATGCAATTAATAATAATAATGCTCGTATTCCAGATTCATCATAGCCTCAAGTAATGCCTGAGCCATAGCGTCTACTTCCTCTTGGCTTGCATCGGGATCAGCAAGAAGTATATACGCCTCATCACAAAGGTCATACATTTCGTCTAAAGATTCCTCCGTAAATCCGGTAGGATCAACCAACTCTACAAGCTCTATATTATATGCTAATTCTTCAAAATTTGTTGCACGTTGTTTAAGGCCCTCTACTGCATCAACGAGCTTCTCATAAGCAAGGTCAATATCAAACTGATTTGCAGACTTGCCCATTGATATCTCCTCAAGCGCATTTCTGTATGCGACCTCAAGAGCATACATTGACTTATCTGTACATCCTGTAACTGTTATTCTCTTACGCAGTACGCTTTTGGTCTGTTCCTCAAGCTCACTTACATCTGACGTTGAAAGGGAGCTGAAGCTATATCCAAGATTGCTTACTGTAGAGCCATTATATCCGTAAACCTCAAAGCTTTCTGCCGTATCGTCAAATACTCCTGTGCCTATCATAGCGGATTTATTATATACTCCCACCATGCTGAGTGCCTTACAGCCTGCAAAGGCATTACTTCCTATACTGCTTACGTTAGCGGGAAGTCTTACATACTCAACGTTTACACAGTTTTCAAATGCGCCTGAACCAATGGTAATGGATGTATTTGCCCTTGCTTTAACGTTTGTACCCTTGTTAATGTTTCTGTTGCTGCGTGAGATATTCTTACTGTTAATGCTTATATCTGTAAGAGCGGTACAGCCCTTAAATGTGTAATTACCTATACTTGATACTGTTGCCGGAATAACAATGTTCTTTAAGGATGAGCAGTTCTCAAACATACTATCTGCCAAATCTCTCATATTGTATGAAAGTCTGACTGTCTTAAGCTCTGGGCAATCCATAAATGCGCCTGTTCCTGCCTTAGTAACGGTTGAAGGAATAACAAGCTTATAGATAGCATCACATCCTCTGAATGCGTAGTCACCTATTGTGGTTACGTTAGATGTCATAACTATGTTGCTGAGCTTTTCGCATCCGTTAAAGGTATATGCAGGTATCTCCTCAATGTACTCAGGAATGGATATTGACTCAAGGGCCTTACATCCCATAAAGACTCCCTCTCCCATATATGAGAGCTGTGTGCCGAGTTTAGCGCTTGTTAAGCTTACGCAACCTGCAAATACATTATCACCAAGGTCTGTTACTGAGTTAGGCAATGTTACGCTCTCAAGCTTAACAAGTCCGCTGAATGCGCTGTCGCCTATCTCTACTACCCACTTGCCGTTTATCTCGGAAGGTACGGTTATATCCTTGCTGTCTGTAAGGTTACACTTAGTTATTATTACATCGTAACCGTCTACAACATAATCATAATCTTCTGACGGTGCAACGCCTGCACTCTTTGCATATATTGTAGTATCATAATAGTAGCTGCTGTCTGAAAGATTCTGTGTAGCATACCACTTAAGCTCTGTATAGTACGGTCCGTGTGAACCGAGGAAACGTCCGTTATTGTCGCTGTTGATGATAATAAGTCCGCCTAAACCGTCGCCGCCTATGTAAAGGTTTGCGCCGTCGGTTTTACTTAATGTTACGGCCGTCTTGTTACCTGAACCTGCAAGGTAAACTTCATTAAGCGCATTGTAAAGCTTGAATGTACCCTCCGTTGAGCCTTCTTTTACTTCCCATACCGTAAGCTGTTCGGCATCCGGAGTTGCTATGCCGTCGTTTGTAAGTACAGACTCAGTAGTAAGGTATGATCCTGTAACAACTGCTGATGCGGCAGGCTTTGTGTCTTCATCGCCAAAGGCAATAATAATCTTATCGCCTACTCTTACCTGACCTGCACTGCTGATTGCGGCAAATTTATCATATACAGGCTCATACTTCTTTTCTGTAGAGATTTTTATAACTACGTTACCTGTAACACTTGGTATATTAATAGTACCTGTGGCTGTTTCATCACTGTAAACAAAGTATGTGCTTGTAACGTCCTTGCCACCCATTGTTACGGTTGCACTGCTGAGGATATATCCGCTGTCAACCGTGATAGTTGTTGTATATGTACCGTTCTTATTTACAGAAGATACCTTGTTGCTTGACTGTGCGTTTGAAAGTGAATAAGTTATGGAATACTTATCTGATGTAACAGGCTTACCTGAACCCCATATAGTATTTATAAGGTCAGGACAGTCAATAAACGGGTTACGGTTGCCCTGACATTCAAAGGCAACGTTGTTTCTGTTTATTTCAACGGCATCTACAGGGTCAAGTGCATTCCATGCAACGAGTGTATCGTATCCGCCTACAAGTACGTTTTCTACTATATCATAGAGTGACTCATAGTGTGTTACCATATATGCAACTATTCTGGCTATATCGCCCTTATAGTCATCGTTAGGCTCAAATACAGTCGTGCCGTTTTCGGCAGGTCCTATATAAGCTATAACATAACCGCTGCCTGCACCGTTTACATACACCGTCTTAGATGTTGTAACAGCCTCACCGTAAGGTGTGTTGCCTCTGGTGGAGTTATCCTTGTTATATGTAGGTCTGATATGGTGTAGGTCGGCACCTGCACCTGATGTGCCGTAAAGTCCGCCTGACTGTGACTGCGGCCATACGTGTTCACGGTTCCAGTTGCTTGTAGTAGTATAGTCCTGTGTATAGAACAGCTTAAAGCCCTCGTTAGGGTCATCCTCTGCTCTTTCTGATGTCTTATACCACTGGGCAAGTGAGTTTGCGCTTGTACCGCTGTAGCTTGGATGCTTAGCGTCTGTTCCGGATATGGTTTTTCCGTTTGACAGGGTAGCTTTATTGCCTGAATAATCAATAAGCGCACGAAGATCTAAAAGTACGGTGTTGCTGTCTGTTCTTGTAACAAGTCCCTCAAGACCGCCTAGTACATCATAATATGTACCTGAATAGTTATATATAATATCATCAGGATCAATAGGATCGGGGTCAGGATCAGGATCCGGTTCTTCTTCTATAAGAGTTGCCTCAGCGGAAACAGAGATATTACCTGTAACATTTGATATATATACGGTACCGGTACTCTCTGTGTAGCTTGAGCTTG
Organism: Acutalibacteraceae bacterium; assembly: GCA_051881075.1. Classification (GTDB taxonomy): domain Bacteria; phylum Bacillota; class Clostridia; order Oscillospirales; family Acutalibacteraceae; genus RUG14223. Next base: position 11,806 of record JBJEPE010000009.1, read on the forward strand.
TAATATCACTGCCGCCCATTGTAACCGATACACTGCCGCTTTTAAGCTCATATCCTGCATTAGCTGTAATAACAGCCTGATATGCAGAGCCGTTTTTTACGCTTGTAGCGTTATTGCTCGATGTAGCGTTTGTCAAGCTGTATGTTACGCTTGAATATGTAACAACAGGTTCATCCGGTGAGCCGGGTTCAACGCCGTTGTTCCAGATTGAATTTATAAGGTCAGGGCAATCAATGAAAGGATTACGGTTGCCCTGACACTCAAAAGCTACGTTGTTTCTGTTTATCTCAACATCGTCAACAGGGTCAAGTGCATTCCACTCAACTATAGTCTTGAAGCCGCCAACCATAACGTTGGTAACAATACCGTAGAGTGACTCATAGTGTACTGCCATGTAAGCTATGATTCTGGCGATATCTCCCTTATAATCGTCGTTAGGGTCAAATACCGTTGTACCGTTGCTTGCTTTACCAACATGGGCAATAACATAACCGTTTGAAGCGCCGTTTACATAAACTGTCTTGGTGGTTTCAACGCAATTACCGTAAGGTGTGTTGCCTCTTGTTGAATTATCCTTATTATATGTAGGTCTGATATGATGAAGGTCAGAACCTGCGCCTGTCTTACCGTAGAGTCCGCCTGAAAGCGACTGCGGCCATACGTGCTCACGGTTCCAGTTGCTTGTGGTAGTGTAGTCCTGTGTATAGAACAGCTTAAAGCCCGCATGTGTGTCGTTTTCTGCTCTGTCGGATTTTTTATACCATTCTGCAAGAGAATTACTGCCTGTACCGCTATAGCTTGGGTGGGATTTATCCGTACCCTTTATAGTAGTACCAAGTGTAGTTGTGGCACTGTTTGAAGAATAATCTATAAGCGCACGGATATCCTGTACAAGACCGTTTGTATCAGTTCTTGCAACAAGGCTGTCAAGGCCGCCTATCGGATTATAATATGTGCCTGAATAATACTTGATAGAGCTGTTTGATATAGAGTAGGTTTGCAGCTCCTTTTTTACTGATGCCTGCTGATTTACAGATGTGGTCTTTACATCAGAGTTAAGTCTTGATGAGGCGGGTAGGGTAACTGCCATTGACATCACCAAAAGCAGCGCAAGCACCCACGATGTAATTTTTCTGCTGAGCTTCAAAGTAAAATCATCCTTTCTTTAAGCCATTACCTTTTACATTGATTAATTACATGAAGTTTCACAAGGCATATAACAAAATGCACTTTGGCGTCTATATATAGCGAGAATTTGTATAGACAATCTCAAAGTTCACGTTAATACAAGCCTTTCGTCAGTCATAATTGCAGGATTTTCTGTTGCATACGCTAAATAACGACAATACCCGAAGATATTGCCGAATTTGATTGTGTGCCTATACAGCTCCAGCAAAATAAGCTTTGCTGTGTTTTTATATAAAATCCTGCTGAAAATTAGATATTTGTAATTAAATCCAATTAATTTTGTAAAAATACCTAACCATATATAAGTATTTTATAATAAATTGTAGCAAAAAGCAAATGAAAAATTAAAAATTTTGTAAAAAATAAATTAATTTACAATTTATTTACAATTTAATGCGAATAAGCAAATTAAATACATGATTTACAGTTAATTTTGGTGTTTTAAGAGTAATTGTTTAAAATCCTTTATGTATCATCCTAACGTTTGTGATATATAAAATCGTATAGAATTAAACTAAGATTATTGAAATCATATGCTATATAAGAAAAATTTTTAAATAATAGTGAATATCGTGTAAAATTTTGATTGACAACGATAATCAATAAAAGTATAATAGAGGCAGACGAATAAATCCGGTAGGTAAGGCTACCGCAGGGATATGGGTTGCTGCCGCAAAATAATGGAGACATTATGCGTTGGTTTCAGCAGATGACATCGTGCTTAAGGTGTTATCCAATGCAACTTCACCGCCCTGCCGAGCTAAAGCTCAAACGGTGACGCAGATTTATTATTCCGTGCCATTGCAATGAGCTTTGGTACGGTTTTTTGTTTGTAATATTATTCTATAAATAAACCGAAAGAGGTGAACAAAATATGGATACCGGCAGTAGTAGCGGTGCAGGAGGGCGAAGTATAAAACAAAACAAGTATGCTCATACACAAATAATAAGCTTTTTGGGTAATTTACGCACAGCGTATACTAAGCACTATTATTGCGGTATACCTGTTTTGTTTATTTAAATCAAGTCTTGTTGCATCACACTTCTATCCGGTTTTGCGACACATTATGTGCCGTTCAAAATCAATAATCGGAGGAAGAAAAATTGGAAAGCAACGTTACATTACTCAAAAATATACTTAAATCACTCAAGGAAGAAAAGAAGTATAATACCTTGCGTGATATTTTAGCGACACTTAATCCTGCGGATATCGCAGAGATATTCTCACAGGTGCCAAAACAGCATCTTCTGCTTTTGTTCAGGCTGTTATCCAAGGAAACCGCCGCTGAAACATTTGTAGAAATGGATGCTGATTTACAGGAGCTTCTCATAAAGGGCTTCAGCGATAACGAGCTTAAGGATGTCTTAAGCGAGCTATACGTTGATGACGCCGTTGATATCGTTGAAGAGATGCCGTCAAACGTTGTAACACGTATATTAAAGCAGGCCGACCCGGAAATGCGCCGTATGATAAATGAGCTGCTGCGTTATCCGGAAGATACTGCGGGAAGCATTATGTCGGTTGAGTATATGGCGCTCAACCCCGAAAGTACATCCGAAGAAGCTATTGTTAATATCAGAAAGAACGGAGTAGACAAAGACACCGTAAACTCTTGCTATGTAGTAGACGGCGGCAATCATCTTATCGGTACGGTTTCACTCAGAAGCCTTATTATGGCAGATGTAAACACTAAGGTATCTGAACTTATGGATACCAACGTTATACACGCCTCTACCCATATGGACCAAGAGGCTGTAGCGCAGATGTTCGGTAAATATGACCTTGATGCAATACCAGTAACCGACGGTGAAAAAAGACTTGTCGGCATAGTTACCGTTGATGACGCTATCGACGTTATGCAACAGGAAACAACAGAGGATATTGAGAAGATGGCGGCTATTACTCCATCTGAAAAACCGTACATAAAAACATCCGTTATTACATTGTGGAAGAACAGAATCCCATGGCTTCTGTTACTGATGGTATCGGCAACGGTTACCGGAATGATAATCACAAGGTTTGAGGCGGCACTCTCAGCGTGTGTTATACTCACCGCATATATACCGATGCTGATGGATACAGGAGGCAACTGCGGCAGTCAGGCATCCGTAACCATAATACGTGCGTTATCTCTCGGACAGCTTGGCTTCTCTGATCTGTTTAAGGTGGTACTTAAAGAAACAAGGGTTGCACTGCTGTGCGGTATTACACTTGCCGCCGTTAATTTCGTGAAGCTTATAACGCTTGATAAGGTAACATTTTATGTGGCACTTACCATCTGCCTTACACTTATAGTTACGGTGTTCTTTGCCAAGCTTGTGGGTTGTGTACTGCCTATGCTTGCCAAGCGTGCAGGATTTGACCCTGCCGTAATGGCCAGTCCGTTCATAACGACAATAGTTGACTCATTGTCACTTATTATATACTTTAACTTTGCGACCATTCTTTTAGGTCTTTAATCCTGAAACACGATAAAGGAGGCAGAAAAAATGAAATTGCTTGCAGTCATTGATATGCAAAACGACTTTGTAACCGGTTCACTTAAAAATGACGAGGCGGTAAAAATCATACCGGCCGTTATAAACAAGCTTAGCGGTGTAGATGAAAACGAAACCGTTGTTGTATTTACTAAGGACACCCACACACCGGATTATCTAAACACTCAGGAGGGCAAAAACCTACCCTTTGTGCATTGTGTAAAGGGCACTGACGGCTGGGATATAATCCCTGAGCTAAAAACCTATGCGGAAAACAAAAGGATATTTGAAAAACCAAGCTTCGGCAGTGAAGAGCTTGCCGACTATGCCAAAGACGCACAATTCTCTGAAATAGAGCTTATAGGTGTATGTACCGATATCTGCGTTATATCGAATGCAATGTTATTAAAGGCGGCATTACCTGAGGCTGAAATAACTGTTGATTCGGCTTGCTGTGCAGGCGTTACGGTAGAAAGTCATAACAATGCGCTCAATGCTATGAAGATGTGCCAAATAAAAATCATATAAAAAGGAGAAATGGATATGAAAAAGATTATTAAAATTACGGCAATGGCGGTAATGCTTGTTATGGTACTTTCTATGACAGCCTGCTCATTCTACACAAATCAGACCTTTGTGTATGATGTAACAACAGGTGACAAAATCAGCCTTAAGTTAAAAACAACAGGCGGATATACAATGAAGAGTACAGACCTGCCTTTCCAAATCGGTACCAAAGACACAACCATACTGCAGGGTACGTTCATTACATCAGACGGTTACGATCAATACGTCGAATTAGTAAATGCAGGCGAGGGCGTTACACTAATTAAGAAAGGCGAGCAGGACGGCAACGAGTATTACTTCTATTCAACAGACGGCAGTTCAGGCACAGAGCTTGATTTCATAGTTAGAATCAAGGGTACAAACACAGGTGTTGCCATGGGGGCTTTAGAGTCTGATACAATTACTAAGGATGTTGTTTTCAAATGCTTTGAGGCTATTTCATTCAGCCTTGCTAAAAGCTGATAAACGCATAAAATTAAATACTTAAAACCAAGTGGTACGTAACATATGTTATGTACCATTTTTTATAGCCCGGTTTTGTTGACTTGTATGTTTATTTAATCTATAATAACAATGTGATTTACGATTAATCTTAGGAGTGGTATAGCTATGGCAATGTGGAATCCGTGGCGAGGTTGTAAAAGATACAGTGAAGGGTGCAAGTACTGCTATATACATAAGGGTGACTTTAAACGTGGCATAAATACAAACGATATTGTAAAAACCGACAAGTTCTATGCACCCATAGTCAAAAACAAAAACGGATCTTATAAAATTAAACCGGGTAATACAGTATATCTTTGCTTTTCTACCGATTTTCTTATAGAGGAAGCTGACCCATGGCGAGCTGAATGTTGGCAGATGATGAAGGAGCGCTCAGATCTACACTTTATATTTCTGACGAAAAGAATAGACCGCTTTATGCAATGTATCCCCGATGATTGGGATGACGGTTATGACAATGTAACTGTCGGATGTACCGTAGAAAATCAGGCAAGGGCAGATTACAGACTTTCTATATTTAAAGATCTGCCGATAAAACACAAGAATATAATCTGTCAGCCGCTTATAGGAGAGGTAGACATATCTAAGTATCTTGACGGTGTTGAGTGCGTAATTGTCGGCGGAGAATCAGATAAAAATGCCCGTCCCCTTGATTATGGCTGGGTACTTTCCATACGTGAGCAGTGCATTTCAGGTAATGTGCATTTTGTGTTCAGACAATGTGGAACACATTTTATAAAAGACGGCAAAACATATAATCTCAACGTTCGTGATTTATGCAGTCAGGCAAGAAAAGCTGGGATTGATTTTTAAAACTTTCTGAGTATTTAGTGATACTGATGTATATTTTTCTTTATTTACTACAGCTTAATCTTTATTGGTACTACACAAATCAAAATTATTAGCTATGATTTATCACTTTAGCATATTAGCTATTGACTACGCTAATTTAATTTGATAGAATTATTTTATATATAATAAATATATATATGTAGAGGAGACAATATATATGGCGGTACTTCAATTTGGATATATTATTCAAAAACGCAGAGAGGAGCTGGGACTTTCGCAAGAAGACCTGGCAGACGGTATATGTTCTGTTCCGACATTGTCAAGACTTGAAAACGGTACACGCATGCCAACTCAGGATAACTTTGAAATGCTTTTGCAGCGTTTGGGATTATCAGACATTATTACAAATAATTATGTTGATAAAAAAACCTTGCATCTGCACGAGTTAAAATTCAATATAAGACAGGCTTATATTGATAAAGAACTTGAAGTGGGCAAAAATCTATTAGAGGATTTTAAAAACTCATTGGAAAAGCCTACTGCGATTGACAAGCAATTTATCCTTTTATATGATCTTTTGCTATCTGAAGAAAAATATTCAAATGATGAAACGCTTGAGTTGCTTGAGAAAGCTATAAAATATACTTATCCCAAGTATAATACAAAGAAAGTTTTTTATGTTTTGTCATATGAGGAGATAATCATTTTGAATAATATCGCCGTATGTCATGCCATTGATAATAAAATTAAAAAAGCTATTGATATATGGTATAATATTAAGGAATACTATGATGAGCATATAATAAATACCGAGGAAGCACTTAGAACGCAGTTGATGGTTTTGGTTAATCTCTCAGAAGCACTACAGATCGCCGGTCGTTATGACGAATGTATAGAAATTTGTGATATTGCTATTAACATTACTAAAAGCACAGCACGTTGCAGATGGCTTAGCAGAACACTGCGCATGAAAGCAATTTCTTTTCTAAAAAAGGATAAAGATAAGTATTACGATGAAATATTACAATTAATTAAGAAATCATATTATATGGCATATGTTCTGGAGGATGAGGAGGAATTACAAGAAACAAAAGAATTTATCCAAGATAATGCAATAAATTTTGATATATACCAATAATTGGATATAAATTTTCCAATTACGTCATGGTCTTTTGTATTTTGTCAGGTTATAATTATAACAGTAAGACTGCTATATATTACATACAACACATAACAGTCTTACAGATTATTATAATTTAAGGGGAGAATAAAACATCATGAAAAAGAAAATTTTAGCACTTGTATTGACAATCACCTGTTTGTTTACTGTCGGATTTAAAAGTCCTACCGTTAATGCCGCTGAAAAATCCCAATCTGTAGCGACTACTGGGGCTACTAGAATTAAAAACCCCGATAAATCATTTAATGATGATGCTAGACTTTCATCAGACACAGTAGATAAAAATGATTCATACGACTGCGAAGATGTAAGCTTAAAACAATCAATACAGTTTAACAAAGAAGTAGAAGTAGAAATAGGTAGATCAAGATATGAAGATTTGTTTTATAATACTACTATAGATTGGGGACGTGTTGACCAGCTACGTAAATGTGGTGATGCCATTATTATTGAAACCTCTATTCAATAATACTATCAGAATAAGTATATCATTATCTTAATTTTTATTATATAGTTTAAGCTTGTTGATTGTACAAATAATCACAAATCGTTATAATCATACTGTCGCATTCATTAGTTGCGACAGTATGCTTTTTATATATTCTGAAAATATAACTTGCCGTAAATGGAAAAGAAAAATTATCCGTTTACGGCATGGTCTTTTATAAATACTTCTTTTATAATTTAATCAGTGACAAGAGAAATGTCGCAGGAAACACAAACTAACAGCATTTATAATATAATCAAAACCGTTCTTGAAAGGTGGTTATGTATTAGTAGAACGATTTTATAAATGTTGCAAATTTAAAATTATGAAAAGAGGTATTTAATATGAAAAAGAAAATTACATCTATACTTTTAGTATTAGTAACATTATTTACAATCGGCTCCTTCTCATTTACAGCGGATGCAGCATCTACGAGGACACTTTCCGTATCAGCTAATAAGTATACCGGCACTACTAGCGATCAATTTTATTTTTATGCTTCTACTAACTTTTCAGCCAAAAAGGTAACACTTAAGGTTGATAATAGTAGCACAATTTATAACATGACCAGTTATAGATATTCAAGCAATAAAAACTGGTCATCTCCTAGTATTTCATTAAGTCAAGGCACAAGAACTATTTCAATTAGAGCTTATTACGACACCAGAAATTATATCAGCAGAACGCTAAAGATTCAAGTTACAAAACCAATAAAACTAACTCTTTCTGTATCGGCTAATAAATATTTCGGTACTACCGATGACAACTTTGACTTTTATGCCACAACAAATATACCTGCTACTAAGGTAACCCTTAAATTCAACAATAACAGCACAACACACAGCATGGGCAGTACTGATAAAAAGAATTGGAGCTTATGCGGTAATCACTTAAGTGCAGGTAATAGAACTATTACTATTACTGCTTACTCCAGCGACGGTCAAACCGTTACAAAAAGTCTAAGTATTACTGTTAAACAAGCTCCTACTGTATTTCTGCAAAACGATCCTCGTTGGGCAAACGTTCCTTATGGATATAAAGACGAAGCCCGTACACAACCAGCTACTATTAGTTCTTCGGGATGCGGTTTATTATCAGTGACAAATGCAGTGTATTATTTAACCGGAAAGTTCATTGAACCGGCAGATTTAGCAGAATTATCCCTTGCGCATGGTTATCGTCCAGACGGTAATGGCACAGCTCAGGCTTTTGCAGAATTTGCTGCAAAAACGTATGGAAACTCTTGCGGCTTTAAATTTGCAGGAGAAGCATATTATGATTCAGATCTTATTGCTCATTTAAAAAGCGGCGGTGTTTCTGTAGCACATGTTCCTAATCATTATGTTGCCATGGTTGCATATGATGTAAGCTCAGATAAAATCCTTGTGTTAGATTCTGCTCCTGGTGGAAAACGCCCAAGCACAGCGGCAACATGGATAAATATCGGTGAATTAAAATCAGGCTGTTTCGAAACAGATCATTATACCTTTTATAGTTCAGCAGCAAGTAATAGCCCTATAACAACTGTTCCAACGGCACTAACTCTTTCAGTATCAGCTAATAAGTATTCCGGTACTACCGATGACAGCTTTGACTTTTATGCGGCAACAAATATACCTGCTACTAAGGTAACCCTTAATTTCAACAATAACAGCACTACATACAGCATGAGAAGCTCTAATCAAAAGAACTGGAGCTTATGCGGTAATCGCTTAAGTGCAGGTAATA
>JBJEPE010000009.1:20829-24295 GCA_051881075.1 Acutalibacteraceae bacterium
ACAACATACAGCATGAGTAGCTCTAATCAAAAGAACTGGAGCTTATGCGGTAATCACTTAAGCGCAGGTAATAGAACTATTACCATTACTGCTTACGCCAGCAACGGTCAAACTGTTACTAAAACGCTTAATGTTAATGTTACCGAGATTGCTTATCCCTCAAAAGATATAACTGTTAATTATAAATATTATAAAGATGTTCCTAGTAATCATTGGGCACATAAGTATGTATGTGCTGCTAGTTACTACGGATTGATGCAAGGCGTAGGCAATGACGAATTTGATCCTGATTCGCCAATAAAATATGCTCATTTCATTAGTGTTCTAAATAAAATTCACTATGTTGGTTCAATCAATAATTACGATTCAATTACCAGAACCGATGCCGTTGTTTGGTTATGGCAAGCTGCAGGTTGTCCATCTGCACCTATGAACTTACTTGATAACAAAACTGATGCAAATTTATTGATAGATACAGATAGTAAATATGCATGGTCATGGTGTATGCAAAATAATATTGTAAATGGCTATGAAGACGGTACTTTAAGACCAAACAATACAATATCCCGTGCAGAGGCTGCAGCTATATTTGTAAGATATTATTGTTTAGAAAAGGAGGGTTTTAGAGTTAATAATATATACGTAGTATAATTTAACCCATGCAAACCGGGTTTGTGATTAACTGATGAAATAATTATAAAACTAGTTATATATCTAACATTATATCATTTACTATGTTTTTAATCCGGTATGCACATTAAGCTGTATATATGAACTACCATATAACTACCGCTACAGAAAATAAGATAAAAGTTTGATAGATAAAAAGGCTACTGCATCTTCTCCCCTTTTTTTGCAGTAGTCCTTTTTTCTAATAAAAACAGTAGCCGAATAAATAATATTATCCAAACACAAAAAATTCCTCTTTACCGCTGAGTAAAAAGGAATTTTTTATATTATTTTAAAATCATGATTGTTTTACCGAACGCCTTATGCGAGTCAAGCTCAAAGGCATGGTGTATATCATTTACGCTTGATATGCTCTTTTCAAAGCCGACAATGTAGCTTAAATACTCTACTATCTCCGGGCATTTCTTGTACATTTCTACCGTCTTGACAAAGTCATCACGGCCGCTACGGCTGCTGCCGAATAAACGCAATCCCTTTTCCAGAATCATTCGAGTATTTATCGGTACGGGGTATTCACTGACACCAAGTATTGATATAGTACCCTCGGGGTTAATGCAATCTATAATTTGATTAATGGCTACGGAAGATCCGTTACCTCCAACACACTCAAAGGCATGATCCACCTTGAGGTTGGGCGGTATCTCTGTAGTAAGATATGTTCTGTCTACAAAGGTAAAGCTGTTAAGCTTCTCTTGCACTACACCGAATACGATTACCTGCGTATCGGGAAATGTCTTTTTTATAAACAAAGATGTTATATAGCTTAAGTTACCGTCACCCCATATGCCTATCTTCCTACGACGTGTATGGGCTATACTGTTAAATCTGCTGATAGCATGAACGCTGACAGAAACAATCTCCGTAAATGCGGCAACGGATTTATTTATATTATCGGGCAGACGGACAAGTCTATCAGGCATCATGGAAACATACTCCTGCATAAAGCCGTCTACACCGCTTGCTCTGAATTTACTGCTGCGCAGGTAATTCTCGGCAATTATGTCGTCGTTTTCGTATGGCATATTAGGTACTAAAACCACCGTTTCACCCGGCTTAAATGTACCCGTTGGGTCATATGCCACATTGCCTATAGCCTCATGTATAAGAGCCATAGGCAGCTTTTGCGCCAATATCTTAGCGTCACGTGTACCCTGATAATAGCGTTGATCTGCATTGCATATTGACAGATGAGTCGGATTGACAAGTACCTTATCCTGTGCAAGGGCAATTTCCTTAAAATTCAACTCAAATTTTCTGGGCTGAACAAGCCTGTATAATCTGTTAATCATGAGTCATATCCTCATCAAGCAATGCGCTTGCAACTCGCAAATCGTACGGATACGTTATCTTTATATTATACGATTCACCCGTAACCAGATGTACGGGCTTATTTTTTATGCTGAATATCTTAGCGGCATCTGTCAGTGAATCTTTCTCTTCATCAGTAAGGCTGTTGTACAGCTCCTTAAGCTGTAGAGCCTTAAAGGATTGGGGCGTTTGTCCCTGATACATATTGCGTCTGTCGGGTATATTGTCTATAGTTATACCGTTGGTACTTTCTATGATAGTATCTGTAGCGCATATTACAGTATCACAGGCACCGTATTCCATTGCAGCCTCAATATTTTCGTTAATTATTCTTGCCGTTACAAACGGTCTTACCGAATCATGTGTTACGACTATTGTTTCATCGTCAAGGCCGTATGTTTTCTCAATATAATCAATAGAATTCATTATTGTTTCATTCCTTGTAGGGCCGCCTGTAAGCACTACTACACGCTCCGGCATAGGAATGTACTTTTTGATAAGATCTTTAGTATGTGTTACCCAGTTAGAGGGGCATAGTACCAGAACCTTATCAAATGCGCTATTTATATAAAACTTTTCCAGTGTATGTATGATTATCGGCTTACCCTTTATACTTACATATTGCTTAGGCTTGCCTAAATTACCCATTCTGCTGCCGATTCCTCCTGCAACGATAACGGCAAAAATCATTTCGGTCAATCCTTTCGGCATAAAATCAGTTAAATAAAGAAATAAAATAAATAATTAAAAAATTATTAACTTTATTATAGCACCGCACTGTTTACTATGTCAAGTTACGTGTTTGTAACGTGATTTTTGCCACTTTTTAACATATGCTACAAGTTTAATATGACTTACTGTTTGGCTTCGCACACAGTCTTTCAATCGGTTAAGATGCAGGCAGTAAAATACGAATATAAAAAAGTCCGTGTGCTCAGCGAGTCAGTAAAACCGACAGCATCGTTGGCAGGGAAGCCCTGCACCAAAGTTGCGGCAGGGTAGCCCTGCGGCAATGTTGCGCACAGGGTGATTATGTGAGATTAAATATATAACACGCATCTTAACTACATTGCATTAATTTAGACTTTATAGACTATCTGTAATAATTACGTACAATATAGTCTAAGTCCTTATTTCCCCATCCCCCGACCCCCTTCCCCAAGGGTCGGTTAGACCGACAGCAACGTTGCGTACAGAGATATTAATAATATAAGGTGCGTATCACGCATCGAAATTAGTTATTGTTTGTAGGGTTTCGCCCCTGCACTCCTATGATTTGCACATCGGGCTGCTTAAAAGATTAGCAATCTAAATTATATACACTACAAAAGTTTGCATAGCACGCATCGTAGTGCTATGCAAAAAGACTAGCAATCGGTTGGTTGCAGGCAATAAATTATAATAATAAAAAAGTTAGTTTGCTCAGCGAAGCGGTCGTTCAGGAAGGGGAGCTGGGGAAACCCAATCG
>JBJEPE010000010.1:0-89268 GCA_051881075.1 Acutalibacteraceae bacterium
ATTTCCGAAAGGATAAAAAAATAAAAACTAAAATAAAAAAGGAGAAAAAATCTATGCAAAAGACAATGGTTATTGAAGGTATGATGTGCCAGCACTGTGAGGCAAGAGTTAAAAAGTGCCTTGAAGCACTTGAACAGGTAGAAAGCGCACAGGTAAACCATAACGACGGTACAGCGGTAGTTACTCTTAAATCAGATATTGCCGACGATGTTTTAAAATCAACGGTAGAGGCACAGGATTACAAGGTAGTATCTGTAAAGTGAGTCGGTTAGACCGACGGCAGAGTTGCGTACCGAGTAATTGCGTTACTGTGCTTCCTTACACTCATCTAATAAGATGCAAATAGTTTTACGTATGTCTTGCTGATTTTCAAGTAGTTAGCTGTGCAAGTAAATGGGGTGCAGGGGCGAAGCCCCTGCGTTTCTTCCCCCTTTACCTTTAGGGGAAGGGGTTGGGAGATAGGGCATACAAGAGCTGAGATGGTATTGATAGTACTTGTTTTTAAGACATTACCAAGTATTTTACAGTTTGTTGCAGAAATCTATTGTATTCACAAATAAAATGGTGTATAATATATAAAGTACCTGACTACAAGATATTTTGTCCGAAGAGGAAGGCGCAATGATATTATATATTCCGATATACGAGTATCAGATATAGATTGACTGTGCCTGTTTTTACGGTGCAGTTTTTTTGTGCAAAAATTTGCGTGATAAATAAAATACTATGTGTAATCAGGAATATAAAAATAATCTGTTCGATATGCCGACAAACTCGTGACATACCGTTGAGATATTAAAAAATCTAAAGGGAAGATTATCTGACCCTAAGAAAGGAAATATCTATGGCAATTTACAATCCAAAATCTCTGAAAGCAGAGGAATTTATCAATGACGAGGAGATACGTGCTACCCTTGCATATGCAGAAGAAAATAAGAATAATGTAGAGCTTATTGATAGTATTCTTAAAAAAGCACGTCCGTATAAGACAAGCAGCGGAGTAAAATGCGACGGCTTAACTCACCGTGAAGCTTCGGTTTTGCTTGCCTGTGAAATACCTGAAAAAATAGAGGAAATGTATAAGATAGCAGAGGAGATCAAGCTTGCATTCTACGGTAACCGTATAGTTATGTTTGCACCGCTTTATCTTTCTAACTACTGTGTAAACGGTTGCCTTTACTGCCCATATCATCTTAAGAATAAGCATATCCCACGTAAAAAGCTTACTCAGGAGGAAGTACGCAATGAGGTTATCGCATTACAGGATATGGGACATAAGCGACTTGCTATTGAGGCAGGTGAAGACCCTGTAAATAATCCTATCGAATATATACTTGATTGCATACATACTATTTACAGCGTTCATCATAAAAACGGCGACATCCGCAGAGTAAATGTAAATATTGCGGCAACTACCGTTGAAAATTACCGTAGGCTTAAAGAGGCCGGTATAGGCACTTATATCTTGTTCCAAGAAACCTATCATAAGCAGAGCTACTTAGAGCTTCATCCAACAGGACCTAAGCATGATTATGACTATCATACAGAGGCAATGGACAGAGCTATGGAGGGCGGAATTGATGATGTAGGCTTAGGCGTTCTCTTTGGACTTGAAATGTATAAGTATGAGTTTGCGGGACTTATCATGCACGCAGAGCATTTAGAGGCTGTACACGGTGTAGGACCGCACACAATAAGCGTACCTCGTGTTAAGCACGCAGATGATATTGACCCAAATGCTTTTGATAACTCAATCTCTGACGATACATTCGCTAAGATAACCGCCTGCATACGCCTTGCAGTACCTTATACCGGTATGATAGTTTCTACAAGAGAGTCAGAGCAGGTAAGAGAAAAACTGTTGCACTTAGGTGTATCTCAGGTAAGCGGAGCTTCCAGAACATCTGTAGGAGGATATACTCAGGCTGACCGTCCGCATGACACGGAGCAGTTTGATGTATCTGACCAAAGAACGCTTGACGAGGTAGTACGTTGGCTTATGGAATGCGGACATATTCCGTCATTCTGTACGGCTTGCTACCGTGAGGGAAGAACAGGCGACCGCTTTATGAGCCTATGTAAGAACGGTCAGATATTGAATTGCTGTCATCCAAATGCACTTATGACATTGACTGAATTTTTGGTTGATTACGCATCAGAAGAAACACGACAAAAGGGCTTTGCACTTATCGAGAGCGAGCTTGAAAAAATACCGAGCGATAAGGTACGTGAGATAGCGCGCAAAAATATAGAGGATATTAAGAACTCTAACCGCCGTGACTTCCGCTTTTGATTGTATAATTCCATAAATCAAATACTAATAACAAGAACAGTGTAAAATGATATAATCCCCTTAGAGCAGACACTTGAAATAATCAAAAATTTCAAGACTGCACTAAGGGGATTGTTTTTTGCACATTACGATAAATCCAATCATCTGAAAATAACTGTTAAAATATCTTAAAAACTATAGACATTTATTAAAAAATATTGTAAAATATAGTAAATATTATGATTAGATTGTATCCTATGTTTTTTGTATAACTATTTGTCTAATAAGAATTGTGGGGGTAATTTTATGGCGATATTTGAGATAGGATATTTAATTCAGAAACGTAGAGAAGAGCTGGGAATCTCTCAAGAAGAGCTGGCTGACGGTATCTGTGCGACTCCTACTCTTTCAAGAATTGAGAACGGTACACGTAAACCAACGCAGGCACATCTGGAGATGATTTTGCAGAGGCTGGGATATTCCGATTTTATGATGTATAATCTAGTCAGCAAAGATGAGTTTTATTTGCATGATTTAAAATATAGGATACGACAGGCGTATATTAATGGAAATATTGATTTAGGTAAAGAGCTACTGGATGAGTTTGAAAGACTGCTCAAAGAACCTACACAGATTGATACTCAATTTGAAATTATGTATAATACTATCCTTTACAGTGAAAAATATACAGCCGAAGAAAAGCTTTTAAGATTTGAAAAGGCAATGAGGACAACTTGCCCACGATACGGTACTGGAAAAGCGTTCTATATGCTTTCTTTTGAGGAAATAATACTTCTTCAGAATATAGCTATTTGCTATGCGCAACTTGATAACTGGGATAAATGTATATCAATATTTTACAGCATATTGGCATTTTATGATAAGCATATTGTGAATAAAGAGGAAGAACTGCGCATGAAACCTGCTATCCTGTATAACTTTACATGTGCTCTTTTACAAACCGAAAGGTATGAGGAATGTGTAAGAATATGTAAGCTTGGCATAGAAATGTCGCAAACAACAGGAAGATGTCCTATGTTTGCACTCACACTGTATCATATGGGTTTTGCTTTACATTCGTTAGGGCGTATAGACGAAAGTAAAAAGTACTTTGTTCAGGCATACTGTATGGGATATGCGATGAATGACAGTGAAGCCATTGAGCTTACAGAAAACTATGTTAAGGGTAATTTTGATGATAACGGCTTTTTACCAAAGTTAATATAAACAAATAATTTGATTATTTTTTGTGCAAAATCATGATGAAATTGGGGGTAATTTTTCCGATTTCGTCATGGTTTTTTTATTTAATTCAATATATAATAAATACAACGAAGAAACAAAAAAGTTTATCGTAATTTATTAAGGTATATTATTGCGGAGCTTATACCGATTGCAATGTGATTATCCCCCCTAGATAAAATTGCATTGCGATTTTCCTGCCGTTATAAGCTCCGCAAATGATATAAATAAAAAAATACTTACAGTATTAGATTGGAGATTATCATGAATAAAAAAATACTTTCACTTTTATTAACGTTTATATTAGTCTTTACATCTCTTACTTTTTCTATACCTATTACCAAGTCTAATGCAGATACAGTAGCTAATGCAGATGAAGTGCTTTACGGCGATGTTGACGGAGACGGTCGAGTTTCGATTATAGATGCTACTTTAATACAAAAATATTGTGCTGGTACAATATCACTGACTCTTGACCAAAAAAAGAGAGCAGATGTTGACTTTAACGGTAAGATAACAGAAAATGATGCTACACTTATACAGAAATATCTTGCTGACATTATAACTGAGTTTGAGAAGCCTTTATACGGTGATGCAAACGGGGACGGAAAGGTATCTGTAGATGATGTTATTACAATACAAAAACATCTTGCTAGTTATAATGTTTACATAAATAAGACAGCGTCAGATGTAGACTTTGACGGAAAAATAGATATAGTTGATGCTACCTATATACAAAGATATTTAGCAGGATATTTTGAATCCTTTGAAGGATATACTATTAAGTATGACCCCAATGGTGGCAGCGGATGCATGGAATATCAGAACGTTGGTATGTTCGATACGGTTAATCTAAGCCTAAACCAGTTTAGAAGAACAGGATATGCATTTGCAGGATGGAAAGTTAAATATAATAATAGTTACATTAAAAATTCATATGGTAGTGATATAGTATTTTCTGATGGACAGGATGTAGCTCAATTAGTTAACAAGCTAAATAGTTTAGGAATAGAAGAATTACGAGTTAAGAGAAGTAGCATTATAACTTTATCAGCCTTTTGGAGAAAACCAAATTCTTCTAATATTCGTCTTGGGGAATACTTGGGAATATATGAATTTACACCGAGACATGCTTCGGATAAGTGTATTACCATTGCAGGAGGTAATACTGCTAATTACACCAATGCCCAGCTTTATTCAAATAATAATTATGCATATCAACACTTTATGCTGCGCTCTACAGGAGTACGCAATTGTTATTACATATATGATACAAACTCGAATAAAGTATTAGAAGCGGCAAGCAGCAATATAACTAATGGAACAAATGTTAGATTAAATGAATTAACCGGTTTCTTTGATCAATTGTGGTGTTTAGAGGATGCAGGTGACGGTTATTACTATATAAGCTCATACTTAAATGATGATTATGTTTTTGACATATATGGCTCATCTACAAGTAACGGTGCCAATCTGCGACTATTTGAAAAAAGAGGATATTCCCGTCAGCAATTTAAGCTTAATAATACATTTGATCTAAACAAAGCATACAGAATTACGCCAAGGTCATCATCCGAAGTATGCATTGATGTACAAGAAGCAGAAACGGATAAAGGTACTAATGTATGGCTTTATACGTATAATTGTGTGCCCAAGCAACAATATAATTTTTCATTACAGTCTGATGGCAGCTATGTAATATACTCATGTCTTTCCGATAAGGTATTAACAGTAGAGGGCGATAAAGCCCAAAACTGTGCAAATATAGCTTTATGTGCATTTGAAAATAAAGATTCACAGAAATGGTTTTTACAAATTGCAAGTAATGGATATTACTATTTTGCTTCTGCGCTTGATACTAGTTATGTTCTTGATATTTACGGCGGATATACCGGTAACGGAACGAATATAATATTATTCAAAAAGCACGGCGGCAATAATCAACAGTTTGCAATACAAGAGGCTGATTTTGCACTAATAGCCGAGGGAACTTATACTTTACAATTACCAAATGGTAAGTATTTAGACGAATTTGATCAAATTAGTGACAGTGGTAATTATCCTTGTAAATTTGCATTTGAACTACAAAACGAACAATATGATATTAGTTGTTCTAATAATTATTTATTTTATGATCCTAAAATTATTAATGAACACATTACTTTTTCATCTGAAAAATCTGATATTTCAAAGTGGACGATAGAAAGTGCAGGCAATGGGTATTATTATATCTATAGTACTATAGAAAGAGAAAAATTAAGCTATATCCATGAGATAGATGATATTACTATAACTTCCTATGACTGCTTTAAACTAATAGCTTGTAAAGGTAGATCAAATAACCAATCCTCTAGCAAAAAACTAGGCTCATGGAAACTTGTATGTCAATAAAGTGACCCCATACCTCTATATATAAATTCTCCGAAACTACCCCTTATCTTAAAAAAGATAAGGGGTAGTTTTTATAGATATAATGATTTTACATACTAAAAATTAATTTATGAGATAGTACGATATTTTAGTTAAACCTCAATATATTCACCAAGCTTAAAGGAATACAGAATACACTGTGAAACAGATAACGCTGTGCATTGCTCCATGGCCTCCTTGTATAGTAGCACCTGTTCTGAGTACTTTTCCTTTAGCTCTGAGATTTCTTTAATATTATCAGTTTTATAGTCAACTATAACTATACTGCCGTTTTCTTCAAATGCAAGGTCAACCGCACCCTGAAGAATTACGGTTTCATCGCCTAGTTCATCATTTAGTGTAGGGTCAACCCTTTTGGCGTTTATCTTAACGGTAAAGCGATATTCCCTGTACAGTTTATCGGAGCGGCTTATCCGTTGCATTATATCACTTTCTAGGAATTTTAAAATAAGCGGCTTATCAACTGCGTTACATTCTTTTTCGGTGAGGAATCCCTCATTTTTAAGCCTGAGAATCTCATCGTCAAAGGATGCAAGAGCTTTGTTTAAATCCGCAAACTGCATAAATGCGTGTATCGCAGTGCCACGCTCCGCAGGGGTCATGCCGCTTTCACGCATAAAGGCAGGACGGCTTACAGTTAGATATTCATATTCCTTGCCTTTTTCGGCAAGTGCCGACGCCGCCACCTTTACGGGTAAAGAATGAAGCACGGCATATTTGTACGGTTTATTAAGCCGCTGTGTGATAAGCTGTAAAAATTCATTGTCTGTGTTTGGCGGTATCTCTGCAATTTCAGTTTCGTCTGAGGGTGAATCTTCTTCGTCTACTTCGGCATTATCAGATATTATCTCTATATCCCATAATGGGTCATCAGACGGAGGTATAAAGAATGGGTCACCTGCTATTTCACGCAAAATCCTGCCGCTACGGTGCATTAATGCACACGATATTATCCAGTCTGACATAGAGCTACAATTAAGCACGGTATATGGTGCAAGCTTTTCCGCTCCGGTTAATGAAGCGGAAAGGTCGCCTATTACCTTAGCGGGATTTTTAAGTGATGTTATCATTATTAATTTTTCTTTTGCACGCGTCATTGCAACATACAGTACACGCAGTTCCTCTGAGCGTTCGTCACGCTCAATTTCTAATCTGACTGCATTGCGTGGCATGGTGCTGTATTTGCACATTAGCCGTCTGTCCTTACGGCGTACACCCAAACCAAGCTCAGAGTGAAGCAAAACATCGTCACGCTTATCTCTGTCAGAAAAATTACGTGATAGATTGGCTATTATGCAGATAGGAAATTCAAGCCCTTTAGAGCGATGTATGCTCATTATGCGTACTGCGTTCATGCCGTTTGCGCTACTATTGCAGGCACAGGGCAGGTCATTGCCTTGCATTATAAGCTTATTTATAAAGCCTATAAAGCTTGACAGTCCCTTATATCCTGAGTCTTCACAGCTTTTTGCGTACTCCTGCAAAAGTCTTAGATTATTAAGTCTGCTTTCGCCGTTTGTCATACTAAGCACAATAGAAGTAAAGCCTGTACGCTCATAGATGATTTTAATTAGTGTATCGGCAGGGCAGGTTGCGGCTATTCTTCTTAGCTCGATTAGATCGTTAAGAAATTGCTTGCAGCTTATATTTCCGCCTTGCGCCATATTTTTAACGGCATTATATAGCTTGCCGTTTGGCGTTTTTAGTCTTATGTCGGCTAGGTCGTCGGGAGTAAATCCGTAAATAGGGCTCATCATTACCGCAAGCAGAGGTATGTCCTGTATGGGATTATCAAGTACATTGAGTAAAGCTGTCATTACTGATATTTCATATGTACTTAAAAAGTTTTCCGGAGCATCGGCAGTTGCCGGTATGCCTAGGGCTGAAAGTTCACGTACAAAGTCGGCAGACTGCTTGTTAGCGTTACGTAAAAGTATGCAGAAATCACCGAATGTAGCGGGTCTTTCGGAGTCGCCGTCCTTAATAAGTGTGCTGTTCACATTGCTGTATATGATGTCTGCTATATGTCGGGCCTCCGCAGTATTCATATCGCAGTCATAGGTATCAAGATCAAGTATATGAAGGTATGTAGTTGCTTCATTATTCGGGTTATACGTTGCGCCTGCGACAAGCTTTTCTTCCTCTGTATAGTTGATATCTCCTGCCTTTTCACTCATAAGGTGGGAGAAAACAAAATTGACGGCATCGGTAACTCCGCTTCTGCTTCTGAAATTCTTATCAAGTATTATTTTAGCAGGAAATTCATTTGTATTTTTATCATAGAGTTTCATACCGTTTTTACGATGAATAAATATCTCAGGCATAGCTTGTCTGAAACGGTATATACTCTGCTTAACATCGCCTACAACGAATAGGTTTTCTTCGTTACGGCTTACTGCGCTGAATATTATGTCCTGAACTTCGTTTACGTCCTGATATTCGTCAACCATTACTTCGTCAAAGCTTTCACGTATATTCAGGGCAATATCCGTAAGCTTAGGTGCGTTTTCATCATATGTAACAAGCAATTTTAGCGCTAGGTGCTCTAAGTCGTTAAAATCCGCAATATTCAGCTCTCGCTTCTTTTCGGCAAACCGTGCTGAAAATTCCTGTACTGAATTAAACAGCGCTTTTACTATTGGCGATAGTGCGGCAATATCCTCGGTGCATTCCTCTGCCGTGCATATGAATAGTCCCTTTAAGGTTTTCATAACCTTTTTGAGTATTTCTCGGTTTGCGCTAATTCTTATTTTGTTAGGGTCATCACTATAGCCACGTGGAGTGCTTAATCTTCCGTTTTCAAACGAAGATACAAATAGTGCTATCTCGTTCCATTTTCCCATTTTTAGCTTATCGCTTAGTACCTCAAAGTAACCTTTATCAATAAATAGCTGTTTACTTGCTTTAGCATATAGAGCGTCGTCCTGCTCTGCAATGCTTAGAGAACGCTCAGTAAGGCGCGCACAGTAGCTTACCGCATCTCTTGCGTAGTCAATTATACTACTGCCCCAAACGGTTTCTTCTACGGGAATATCTGGTGAGTACATCGCCGCCTTTTTATTAAGCCATTGCTCAGGGAACGGGTGAGAGAGCAGAAAGTTATGCAGTTTAAGTATTATGCCCTCAATGGCCTTATCATCTCTTATACTGCTGAATGTTTCCACAAAATCTATAAAGCCCTTTTCTGCCTGTGCGTACAGGTCGTTTAAAAGCTCTGTCATTACGTTATGTTTTATTATTTTAAGCTCAGCATCGTCTGCAATGCGGAAGTCGGACGATATATTTAGCCTGTAGAAATTCTGACGTATCAGCTCACTGCAAAAGCTGTGTATAGTGCTTATGCTGGCACGCTCTAAAAGAATATGCTGTCGCTGTAGTGCCTGATTGTGCGGCTGTTGTCTTATAAGCTCGTCAATCCTTGCGGAAATGCGCTCTTTCATCTCATTTGCGGCGGCCCGTGTAAATGTAACTATCAGTAATCTGTCGGCATCTATCGGGTTTTCACTGTTTGTTATTCGATCAATAACACGTTCAACGAGTACTGCGGTTTTACCGCTTCCTGCCGCAGCAGAAACAAGCACAGCACCGCCTGTGGCATCAATAGCCAATTTTTGATTTTCCGTCCATTCAGGTCTGCCCATTTATGATGCCTCCCTCCGCTACGTATTCCTTTGCAAGCTCTTGTGCAATGCGTTCTTTATCCAGCTTCAGTATATCACGCTGTTTGTCGCCGTCCTCAAATCCGCATACTGCCTTATACGGACACCATGCGCAGGCGTCATACTCACCCTTTGCAGGGATATTATATATTTTTCCGTCATTCAGGCTTATTGCCATATCCGCAATAAGTGAGTCAATGTATTTGAATATTCTGCCCATCTGCTCAAGGCTTGTAAGGGAATCTTTGCCCTTTGAAACAACATCGCCTTTAAGAGAAACGGGTATGAAAATTCCCTTTGCTTCATTCTCCATACCGTGAATAACAAGGTTGTTGTCGAGTATAAGCCCGTTCATAGCGTACTTTTTGTTAAGCTCTGATGTTATCTCGCTTTCATCTGCGTTATACGAAGTATTTGCGGTCTGTACCGAGGCCGGCATATAAAGTACACCGGCAGGTACTATTTTGCCGCTATATCTTGTCTCACCGTGTGCGCTTATTGCAGACAGATATATAAGCATCTGCATATTAAGTCCGTACAGTACATCTGAGAGCTTAAACACCTTAGTACCTGTTTTATAGTCTATTATCCGTATATAGTTTATATCGCCCTTTTTCATTATATCCACTCTGTCTACCTTTCCCTCAACGGTTATTTCACGTCCGTCCGGCAGTAACAGATTATACGCCTCGATATCGCCGCCTTTTGCGATATTAAGCTCAAAGTCTACAGGCTCAAATTCGCTTTGTGCAAGCTCTGCGGCAATATGCTCAATAAGTGTTCGTGCCGCCTCTTGCAGGCGATAATACAAATACTTGAATCTCTCGTCCTTATCATCAAGTCCGCCTAAATTTTTAACCACATAATCATTAAGCAATGCGTTAATCTCATTTGATAAATCCGATCTGCTCATACTGCTTAACTGTTTAGGCTCATGATTTTTTAGTATGTTTTCAAGCAGAAAGTGCATAAGGCTACCGTATTCCAATGCGTCTATCTCTGCAGGCTTGCGCTCTTTAGCCCTTATACCGTATTTGCAGAAATACTGAAAGCGGCACAGGTAGTATTTTTCTATCTGTGATGCACTTAACTTATTGTGCATTGAAAACAGCCTTTCAGCCTTGGTTTTATCTTCTATGACGGCTAATGCTCTTTTGCTTGCTTTCTCGGCGGCTTTTAGCTTATGTGAATAGTCCTTGTTATTCTTAAAATAATCCTGTAGTTGTTTATATTCTGACGATGTATTTTTAAGTCCGCCCGTGCATAGCTCAAAGGCAGGTTTTTCTGCCCAAAGCTTCTGTTCAAGAGTAAGCTCATTTTCTGTATTTATTTTAATTTTCGGCAGTATGCTCATAACCTCTCTGATTATGGAAGAGGGCTTTTTTATATTACCCTTTAGGTCTGCGTTATACCACGATATATACAACCTTTCGCAAGGCGAAGATACCGCACAGTATACGTGGTATTTTTCCTGTACCGCAAGCTGTGATATAGAGTCATACATAGGTATATCAAGTGAAAGCAGGGTACGGCGCTCAATATCGCTGAATACGCCTGCCGCAACAGGAATATGCGGAAATTCACCTTCTATGGCGCCAATGATAAATACTATCTTAGGCGATGCCAGACGGATCCTGTCAGCAGTACCAATCGTTACCTCGTCAAGTGTACGTGGTATGAACGATACATCACTTAGTGTGATTACAGTACGCAAAAGCTTTGCATACCGTTTTGCCGATATAGGCTTTTCTCCGATTACGCCTGCCGCCTGATCTAATATAGACATCATGGTATCCCACATTCTCAGTTGTTCTTCGGCCATGTTCGGGTTACCGTCATGCTCTAAGTTATATGCTGAATTTTGTAGATTTTTAGCGCAATTTATATCGCAAAGCAATTCGTATATCGCCTTAGATATCTTAAGTGCGTTGTCGTCTTCTATTTGATTTGCAAATTTTTTAAGAGGTGCAATTACTCTTTGGCGCAGTTCGTTTATATGTTCAAGCTCTTTTTTGCTTTTTTCGTTAAATTCGCTGTTAAAGCCGTCAGGATGCGCCGTAAACGGCTCCAGCCATCTTCTGCCGGAAATATTCCAGGTAAAGGTGTAATTTTCAAGCTCTGCTATTTCTTCGTATGTAAGCCCCGCAAGACCTGTTTTCAGGTACTTGAATATATAGTCGGAGCTATAGGATGTCAAAGCGATGTCAAATATCAGTAAGCACAGCGCAAACAGTGGCTTGCTGTCTATATCTTGCGGTTTATCCATAAAGTAGGGGATACCGTATTTATCAAGTGCGCTGTCAAGTATGCCCTGATAACTTCTTGTCTGGCGGCAGACTATGGCAAAGTCGCTGTAACGCATATCGTTTTCGCTTACAAGTCGCTTTATGGTACGTGCCACATGGTTTGCCTCTATGTATATATCATCTGCCGAGAAAAGCACAACGTCATTTACTTCTTCATCAAGTACACTTTTTTCCGGACGGTATATACTGCTTTCCAGCGCTCTTAATCCGTTTGATTTAAGTCTGTATTGCTCATCAAATACATTTACGGGCTTTACATCTACACCGCACTTTTTGGCAAGCTTTGTCAAGTCACGTTTCGTGCGGTTTACAGTGTAGAAAAGATTATTTTCATCAAGTGCATTCATGTAATTGCCGCTGAGTATTACATAACAGCTTTCACACTGGCGCAGAATAAGCTCTATTATTTTCATCTCCTGTACGGTAAAGCCGTTAAATGAATCAATAAGTACGGTGTAACCCTCAAAGAACGGGTGTTCCTCCAGCTTGTCCTTAAGGCGTGTAAGGTCGTCCATAGGGTCTAAATATATATTACTTAAAAGTGCATTATAGCAGTCTGTGATGAGTGCTGTTTCTTTAAGCTTGCTTGCAAGTGTTTCATCCTCGATAAGCTCTGCCTTTTCACGCAGTATATCGGTGCTTACGGAGCACATTTTAAACTCATCTACAGCCGACAGCATAAGCGGTATAAGCTCTGCCTTTTGCGCCTGATTTTTATACAGAATAAGATTATCTGCGGCATTGTCTATAGCCATACTCATAAGTATATATCTGCCGCCGCTGCTCAGTTTTTCTCCTGCTATGCCGCCACATTTACGCAGTACGTGTTCTACAAGCCTTGTAAAGCTTACGGTTTCTACCTTAGAGCTTTCTTTTGCGCCTAGCATTTCCAGCATGGATGTTTCGGTTTCAAAGGAGCTTTGCTCCGGTATTATTACCATCAGCTTTTCTTTGCCCGATTTAACAAGCTGTGCGATAAACTTTCGCATATATTCGGTTTTTCCGCTTCCGCTTCGTCCCATTATAATCTGAAGCATTTGCATTACCTCCGCTTTTTTAAAAATGAGTGCTTACCCAATCTGCCACGCTCTCATATATTTCAACTATTTTAAATTTAATTTCGTATTTTTCTCCGCCCTCGACTATATCAAGCTCGTCTTCGTTTAATACGTCGTCAAGATCAGAGCTTTTCTCGGCGCACGGTACACACAGCATAGGGAACATAACGCACCACCAGTTTTTACCCTCTCCGCTGCCTATTGTCAGACGTACTGCGTCATATTTACCTGCCGGTAATGTGTAGTTATCATATACCCTTGTATTAAAGTACATATTCGTAACACAGCCGTTTACGGTATAATCATATCCGTTTGCGTAGACTTCATTTTGTGCAACTTGTATTATATCAGATAAATGTGTGCTTGCTATGTTAATTGCGCTCTCTTTACTGTCGGCTTTTTCAAAAAGCGTTTCTGAGTATTCAAGCACAGCGTCACGCACCTTAATTTTAAGATCCTGATCCTCTTGAGAATTTGAATTTGCAAGTACGTGAAACCTGAGTATTTTATTTGAAATTTCCTTGCAATCACTGCTGAAATCCGCAACGGATGAGATAGTCATTATAACCATTACCACACATATAGCCTTAATCAATTTCATCATAATTAAAAACCTGCCCTTCAGTTCTGTTATCCTGATTATGGGCAGGTAATTGTAATTTTATTCATAAAATGTTATTTAATTTTACAGCCTTCATTAATAGGACGGCATACGCAGACAAACTCATATCTGTCCTTCATTGCATTTGCACAGAGTTGTGCATCTGCTTCATTTGCAAAAATGCCGAAAACGGCAGAGCCGCTACCGCTCATACATGAGCCAAGTGCGCCGTTTGCATTAAAGTCCTTGTGTATTTTTTCAACATCGCTAAGCTGTAATACAGCTTCAAAGTCATTATGAAGTGACCTACAGATGTCATTTATATCTCCGCCTTTTATGGCAGTCAAAAGTATATCGGTGCTTGGCGTACCGATATTGCTTCGCTTATCCGTCAGGGCATACGCCTCTTTTGTAGATACTGAAATATTCGGCTTAACAATAACAAAATGACATGTGGGCAGGGGAGAGATGGGCTTTAATACGGTACCTATTCCCTCAGCAGACATAGTACCGCCGTATATGCAGAACGGAACATCTGCGCCAATCTTAGCGCCTATTTCTGCAAGCTCATCGAGTGTTAATTGTGCACTAAAAAGTTTATTTAACGCTACAAGTACAGCCGCACCGTCGGTACTGCCTCCGGCAAGACCTGCCTGCATGGGTATGCGTTTATCAATTTTAATAACCACACCGGTATTTTTGATACCTGTATATTTAAAAAATTCATCAGCCGCCCGATATGCTATATTTGAGCTGTCACACGGTACGGCACTATTAGTACATTCAAGGCATATTTTTTCATCATTGGTGTTGCGTACGGTAACAATATCATACAAATCAACTGCCTGCATGATCATTTTAACAAGGTGATATCCGTCATTCCTTTTACCTACAACATCAAGTGAAAGATTTATTTTAGCAGGAGCGTAAGTTATTATTTGCATAATATTTCAACAGCCTCCGATTATTTTTCGTTTTTAAGCTCTTTTACAAATTCTTCAATTCTTGCCAAAGCCGTTTTTATGTGCTTGAGTGAGTATGAGTAAGATACTCTTACAAAGCCTTCGCTACCCTTGCCGAAAGCGTCACCGGGGATAACCGCAACGTGATGTTCCCTTAATAAGCGTACGCAAAATTCTTCTGATGTAAGCCCCGTACTCTTGATACAGGGGAAAACATAGAATGCACCCTCAGGCTCATAGCAATCAAGCCCCATTTTACGAAAACCGTTTACTATCAGCTTTCTGCGTTCATCATATTGGGCACGCATATCCTCTATATCGGCATCGCCGTTTTTTAGTGCTTCGATAGCGGCGTACTGTGCCGTAGTGGGTGCGCTCATAATGGCGTATTGGTGCATTTTAGTCATAGCGCTGATGATAGGCGCAGGACCCAGAGCATATCCCAGTCGCCAGCCTGTCATGGCATATGTTTTAGAAAATCCGCTTATAACAACGGTTTTATCACGCATACCGTCTATAGATGCCATAGATACGTGCGGTCTGTCACCGTATGTAAGCTCTCCGTATATTTCATCTGAAAGTACGATTATATTTTTATCACGCAAAACCTCGGCAATCTCCTCTAAATGTTCCCTACGCATAACCGCACCTGTTGGATTATTGGGGAAAGGTAGGATAAGCAGCTTTGTTTTGTCTGTTATATGTTCACGCAGAGCCTCTGATGTTAAACGGAAGCCGTCTTCAACCTTGGTTTCAATTAATACCGGTACGCCTCTTGCCATTATGGTCATAGGCTCGTAGCATACAAAGCACGGTTGAGGTATGAGTACCTCGTCTCCTTCATTTACCAGTGTTCGTATGCACAGGTCAATAGCCTCTGAACCGCCGACAGTCACCAGAGTTTCTTTGTCTGCGCTGTATTCTACATCAAATCTGCGTTTAAAGTATGCTGTTATCTCATTGCGAAGATCCATAAAACCACGGTTAGGCGTGTACCATGTTCTGCCCTGTTCAAGGGACTTGATACCTGCCTGTCTGACGTGCCACGGCGTGGAGAAATCAGGCTCACCTATGCTGAGCGAGATAACGTTTTCCATTTCATTGGCAATGTCAAAAAATCGTCTGATACCTGATGGTTTTACGTTTTTTATAGTGTCATTAAGTAGGTTTTCGTAATCCATCACAGAATCATACTCCTTTTATCTTCATGATCTTCATTATTGAGTATAACCCCGCTATCCTTATACTTAGTAAGTAAGAAGTGCGTTGCCGTTGATATTACGCCCTCTATGGTTGACAGTCTTTTGCTTACAAACATGGCTATCTCTTGTATGGTTTTGCCGTTTACGGTAACTAAAAGGTCGTAAGAGCCTGCAATCAGATAAACGCTTTCAACCTCATCAAAGGCGCTTACCAAAGCGGCTATTTCATCAAAGCCTGTTGACTTTTTAGGCGTTACCTTAAGTTCAATAAATGCGGTAACTCCTGCATCGGCGACCTTATCCCAATTAATAAGTGCCTGATATCCCTTAATGATGCCGTTCTTTTCATATTCGGCTATTTTCTTGTCTATATTTTCTTCACTGTCATTTAACATGGCAGAGAGTTCCTCTGTAGTGAATTTTGCATTTTCTGAAAGAAGTTTTAAAAGTCTATCCATAATATCACCTCAAAATTACGGCACATTTGCCGCTGATATTTTAATATTAATTAAAAGCAGTTTTATAGCATATCTTGGCAGTAATACAAGATACACTATTAAAATAATTATATCATAGCTATCTGTATATGTAAATATAAAATTTAAATTCTTACGGAAACAGACCTTTCCGATAAATATGTTTTAAGCTGACCGATGGTTATTTCTCCAAAGTGGAAGAGTGATGCCGCAAGCACCGCATCGGCCTTGCCTACGGTAAAGGCATCGTAAAAATGCTCCATCTTGCCTGCACCGCCGGAGGCTATTACAGGTATGCCAACGCTTTCTGAAACGGCCTTTGTAAGTTCTAAGTCATATCCTGTTTTTACTCCGTCCTGATCCATGCTTGTGAGCAATATTTCGCCTGCGCCACGTTTTTCCGCTTCGATAGCCCATTTAATCGCATCAAGCTCGGTATTGATTCTGCCGCCGTTTATATATACGTCCCAGCCTCCACCTACTCTGCGCTTGGCGTCTATTGCGGTAACAACGCATTGACTGCCGAATTTATACGCCGCCTCGTTTATTATGTCAGGTCTGCGTATTGCGGCAGAATTTACCGATACCTTGTCGGCACCTGCACGTAACAGGGATGTAAAATCGTCTACAGTGCGTATGCCGCCGCCAACGGTAAACGGAATAAAAATAGTATTGGCTACCTGAGTAACTATATCAAGCATTATATTACGAGCATCCGATGACGCCGTTATGTCCAGCAATACAAGCTCATCTGCACCTTGCTTATCATATTCTGCGGCACATTGTACGGGGTCGCCTGCATCACGCAGGTTTACAAAGCTTGTGCCCTTGACAACTCTGCCGTTTTTAACATCTAAGCAGGGGATAATTCTTTTTGCATACATTATATGTTACCTCCCATAGCCATATCAGCAAAGTTTTGAAGCATTTTAAGTCCGACCTTACCGCTTTTTTCAGGATGAAACTGTACGGCGGAAATGTTTTTATACTGTACTGAGGCATCTATATCTACACCGTAATATGTCTGTGATGATACGATATCAGGGTTGTCTGCTTTCAGATAATATGAATGAACAAAGTACACATAGGGTTCGCCCTTAATCCCCTTAAAAATACCGTCATGTTTAAGTATTTTAAGATTATTCCAACCCATATGCGGTATTTTAAGTCCGTTGTCCTTAGGTATTAATCGTACCTTGCCTTGCAGTATATCAAGTCCTGTACTTTCCGGACTCTCCTCACTTTTACCGAATAGAAGCTGAAGCCCTAAGCATATGCCCAAAAAGGGCTTACCGCTGTTTATGAAATCTATTACTGCGTTTTTCAGGTTATTGTTAATCATGCAGTTCATGGCATCGCCAAATGAGCCTACACCGGGTAATATAGCGCCGTCAGCACTTAGAAGAACATCTTTGTTACTTGTTATAGTATATTCACAGCCGATAAAATCCAGAGCATTGGCAACGCTCTGCAGATTACCTGCTCCATAGTCAATAATTGCTATCATGCAGAAAAGTCCTTTCAAAACGGATATCCGTATAAGATAAAAATATTATATTTTAATATAGCTAAGGCAAAGCAGTACAATACCGAATGTCGGCTGTACCAAGATTGCCCCGGCATCATTTTTTATTTACTTGTGAGCGTTTGATGCACGTATTACCGACGTACCCTTTTCACGAAGATACGTTGACTCTAAGTCAGATAAATGTAGCTTGACCGCAAGTGGATATTTTTCATATGCCTGGCTTATTGTAAATCCGCCGCCCTCGTCAAAGCCGCCCATATGCCAACGTATAGCCATAGCCTCGGCTGGCTTTAATCTCATAAATCTTTCTACTAAGTATACTGATTTTTCGCCATGACCGTAAGGGAAGGCATCCTCAATGGTATAGTAGGGTACCTTCTCCCAGCTGCCCGTTTTTTCATTTTTAACATTTCTTGTAGAAATCTTGTAAAACTGAGCTTTACACAAATCGTGTAATAGGGCGCATATTGCAAAGCTCTCTCGGCTGTCGTTTTCCTCGTCAAAATGTTTTTCCATCATAACATCATAAACACTCAGACTGTGCATAACCAAGCCCTCTTCACAGGCACAATGATATTTAGAGCTTGCAGGTGCTGTGAAAAAGTCGGTCTTACATATCCAGTCCAAAAGCTCCTTTGCACCGTTTCTTGTAATATTTGTCTGATATATCTCAATAAATTCGTCTTTATAGCTCATTGTTAAATACCGCCTTAAGATATTCTATCATCATAGTGGGCACGCTCTCCGCCTATATATTTAGGACGTGTTCTGGCACAGATTATAGGTGCATGACCTATTGTTTTAACGGATAATCTTACAGGTACGGCAACCTTTTTAAGGTGCATACCTATGAGCGTACCGCCTATATCAATACCGGCATCTGCGCTGATATCTTCTACGGCGCACGGCTCTTTGAATGCTTTGTAGGCTGCGGTTGCGAATGAGCCGCCTGCCTTTGGCTGAGGTACTGCATTAACTATAGGGATGCGTAGCTTATCGGCAAGTTCACGTTCGATTATGATTGCCCTGTTAAGGTGTTCACAACACTGTGCGGCAAGGTAAATTCCTTTTTCGCATAATGTTGGGTATATTCCGCTAAATATGGCGTCTGCAATATCCGTGCTGGAGCAGGTTCCGATTTTGTTGCCGCCTACCTCGCTTGACGAGCATCCTATAACCATGATATCGCCGCTTTTAAGATGTGCGGCTTCTATAAGCTCTGAAACAGCCTGTTTTGCGCTGTTTGTAATTTCAGTAAACATATATATGCCTCTTTTTTATTAAAATATTTGCAGTATCTTGCAATACTGCATTGTGTTTTATAAAGTGTTTTTTATGGGCAGTTAAAGCCACCTGAAAGCACCTGTATAAATATTATACGGTCATGCTTTTATAGCTATTTTAATATATGAGTAATAAAAGTAATTAAAACAGATATAAAAGCATGGCATTATTTAATACTTAATCAAGGGCATCCGACAAACTTAAATCGGATGCCCTCGTGTTTTAATACATTGTGCGACAAATTATTTGTCTACAAGCTTTGTATTGATTTTAAAAATTATTCAGCCTCTACAGGTGCCTCTTCTGCAACAGGTGCTTCCTCTGCGGCAGGTGCATCTTCCGTTGCAGGTGCTTCCTCTGCAGCAGGTGCCTCCTCTGCAACAGGAGTTTCCTCTACGGCAGGAGCTTCCTCTACAGGTACGTCTGCTTCAAGTAACTCTCTTATAGAAAGGCTGATGCGCTTCTTCTCAAGGTCAATAGCTGTAATCTTAGCTTTTACAACTTGTCCTATGGAAAGCTCATCCTGTGGCTTGTCGATTCTGCGGTTAGCAATTTGAGAGATGTGAATAAGACCGTCAATACCCGGTAAAATTCTTGCGAATGCACCAAATGCTGTCATGCCTACGATAGTAACCTCTGCAACTGTACCTACAGGATAGTCACGCTTGAGGATCTCCCATGGATTGTCTTCTGCTCTCTTATATCCGAGAGAAATTGTACCCTTTTCGGCGTCGAAGTCCTTAACGTAAACCTCAACTGTATCGCCAACGTTTACAACCTCTGACGGATGCTTAATTCTTGTCCATGAAAGCTCAGAGATATGTATCATTCCGTCAATGCCGCCGATGTCAACAAATGCACCGTAGCTTGTAAGTGACTTAACAACGCCTGTGTATGCCTTGCCAACCTCAACAGAAGCCCAGAATGCCTCTCTTTGCTTTGCTTTTTCCTCTTTAAGTACAGAGCGGATAGAACCAACCGCACGTCTGCGTCCCTTGTTTACCTCGATTATACGAAGCTTAACGGGCTTCTTAAGTAACTCTTCAATAGGATCTGTGCGAGAAAGTGTAGCCTGTGATGCAGGAACAAATACACGGATACCGTTAGAGATAGCAATAACGCCACCCTTGATTATTTCTGTAACAACGCCGTCAAGTACCTCGCCTGATTCGCAAGCGGCCTCGATTATCTCCCAGCCCTTAACGGAATCAACACGTCTTTTAGAAAGCATTATTGTACCCTCTTGATCATTTGTACGCATAATCAAAAGCTCAAGCTCGTCACCGATTTTAACAAGATCTTCAACCTTAGCGGTAGGATCGTTTGATAATTCATCAAGCGGAATAAAACCTGCTTGCTTTCTGCCTACCTCAACAGAAACCTCGTTAGGTGTTATACCTACAACGATACCACGCACTCTTTCATCTGTATTAAAATTTTTGAGGGATTCCTCTAACATCTCCTCAAAATTTTGCTCTGTTGACTCACTTGTTTCACCGGAATTTGTTTTTAAAATTTCTGACATAGTTTCCAGTACCTCCTTTATAATACTCGCCGGCGTTGATGCACCGGCGGTTATGCCTATGCAGGCTGCCCTTTTAATGGCAGCTACGGGTAGATTTTCCGACGTTTCAGTAAGATAAGTTTCATGGCAAAAACGCTTACAAATATCATATAGCTTCAATGTATTTGAGCTGTTTTTACCGCCTATAACTACCATAAGGTCGGATTTTTTGGCCAGACTCTCCGCCTCGGCCTGTCTATCTGATGTAGCATTACATATTGTATCAAAAAATTTTGCATTTGTATATACTTTTTTTACGGTTTTTAAACAATTTTTCCATTCTGTCACATCAAAGGTGGTTTGAGCCACTATACAAAGGTTATTTTGCACCAAATTTGGGTATTTTTTTGCCAATTCTTCAAGTTCTTGGTTATTCTTGAATATGTAGCTTAACCCATAGCAATGTCCCTGTATGCCCTGCACCTCAGGATGATTTTTGTCGCCGGCTATGAGTACGGTTTTACCCTCAAGTGACGCCTTGCTTACAAGCTTATGAATTTTAGATACAAACGGACAGGTGGCGTCAAAGCAATCAAGCCCCAGTTTGTCTATTTCATCCTTAACCGCCTGAGTAACTCCGTGCGACCTTATTATTACCGTTGAGCCCTGCAATGCTTCTTTAGGCTCGTTTATTATTTTAACGCCCTTTCTCTCAAGCTCAGATACTACCTGTGCATTGTGGATTATCGGGCCTAATGTGCAAACATTGTTTTTTGTTTCCAGCAGCTCATAAACCTTACTTACCGCTCTGTTTACTCCAAAGCAAAATCCGGCCGTAGCCGCTACTGTTATTTGTGCCATAATATCCTCTGTTATCAGGCTTCTTTGGTGCTTTTCTCCGCAACGGTTTCATTATTTTGCGGAGAAACGTATTTATCACCTAAAAGCTCTTTTTATCTCTTTCACGCATTTCGCTTATAACGCCCATTATTTTACGTGACAAATTGCGATATTCCGAACCTGTACCCTCAACTATTCCAAAATCCTCCGGCATTATAGGATCACCGAAAGAAATAATGGTCTTGCTGAACGGCTTGACAAATTGATTTTTTGGTGTTACACAAACCGGAATTATCGGTGACTGAGTTTGATATGCCATTAAAGCGACACCTGTTTTAGGCCTTAATAATTCGCCTGTTTTAGAACGTGTACCCTCAAAGAAAATGAGTAAAACCTCATCGTTGTTTAGTATTTCTTCTGCCTGATTTATCGCTTTGCCATCGCCTGCGCCTCTCTCAATAGGGAAAGCGCCCATCTTTTTCAAGAATGCCGATATAAACTTATTCTTAAAAAGCTCTATCTTGGCTATCGGTCTAAGCGGTCTTTTCTGACCTAAAATAATGTAAACGGGATCAATAAAAGAAATGTGGTTACTGCAAAGAATATATCTACCTGTTTCAGGTAAGTTATCACGGTTATTGAACTTGTATCTATAAAGCAAAAAGCATATAGGACGTCCAACAGCACGTACGAATCTATAGAAAATAGTACCTTTCTTCATTACAGCTTCCTCCTAATAATTTGCAAAAGGCGGTCAATCGCCTCTTCCAGAGTATCGTCAGAGGTATCTGCTATTACGCTGTCATCTGCCGGTTTAAGCGGAGCTATCTCTCTGTGAGAGTCGTTGTAATCTCTCTCGATTATGTCGTTTAGTACATCCTCGTACTTAACGTCCATACCTTTTTCAAGCAGTTCCTTACAACGTCTTTCGGCTCTTACTTGTGCAGATGCGGTAAGAAATATCTTTATCTGTGCATTAGGCAATACTACGGTACCTATATCTCTGCCGTCCATGATAACGTTATTTTTCTTAGCAAGATCTCTTTGCAAGTCAAGCAAATAAGCTCTTACGGCACCTATAGCAGAAACCTTACTTGCCATCATTGATGCGTTTGGTGTGCGAATCTCTTCGGAAACATCTTCGCCGTTTAAGAATACATGCTGTACGCCGTCAATAAATTTAAGCTCAACACTTATGCCGCTTAGCAGTGCGTTTAATGAATTACCGTCTGACAAATCAGTATTGCTGCGTGTAGCGGCAAGTCCGATAGTTCTGTAAAGAGCACCGGTGTCAACGTATATGTAACCAAGCTGTGCGGCTACACGTCGTGCTATGGTACTTTTGCCTGCGCCGGCAGGCCCGTCAATGGCTATTGATATCATTGCAAAAAGTCCTTTCACTTATATAATACTACTAATATAATAACTTGATTTTATAAATTTATGTCTGTTTTGTAAAGTTCTTGCATCATATACCGTTATATAATAAAAATATGACAATTTTAAAAAAACTTTGTCCGTAAGCTATCAGATAACGGCAAAAATGATAAGTTTTAAATTGCATTTATTCGCCGCTGAGTGCAGCCCATGCGGCGCATTGTCCTGCAAGATGTCCTGTTGAAAACGCAATTTGCAGATTATATCCCCCGGTATAGGCGTCTACATCTATTACCTCACCTGCAAAGTAAAGCCCTTTAACAAGTTTTGATTCCATAGTATTGGGTTTAATTTCAGAAACTTTAACTCCGCCTGAGGTGATTATTGCCTCCTCAATAGGTCTGAATCCGTCAGCGGAAACAGGCAAAGCCTTAAGTAATTCAACCAGCCTGCTGCGCTGCTCCTTAGTTACAGAATGGCACTTAGTATCTGTAGGAATACCGGAAAGTGCGACTATAACAGGGATAAGCTTATGAGGCAGAAGCTCACCGAGAGAATTGATTATATCTTTATTTAAATTTTTTGAGAAATCACGCTGTAAACGCACATCAAGCTGTTGTTCGGAAAGTGCAGGTTTAAGGTCGATTTTTACAGTATATGCACCCTTATATATATTCTTCATATGAGCGGATGCGCTGAGTATAAGCGGACCTGAAATTCCAAAGTGAGTAAACAGCATTTCTCCGAAATCATTATAAATTACTTTATTGTTTTTGTTAGCTACAACGCATATGCTTACGTTTTTTAGCGACAGTCCCTGTAGTTCCTTGCAGAACTCATCACTTGATACTATAGGCACAAGTGATGCTTTTGGCGTTATAACGGTATGGCCTGCCTGCTGTGCAAGCATATATCCGTCACCTGTAGAGCCTGTACCGGGGTAAGATTTACCTCCGCAGGCTATTATGACGGTATTTGCAAATATAGCTTTACCTTTTACGGTTTTAACACCTTTAACGGTATTGTCCTCTATAATAAGCGATTTTACCGTATCGTTGATAAGCTTACAGTTACGGCGCTTAATAGCGGCAAATAGCGTATCTACAACATCCATGGCTTTATCGGATTCCGGAAAAACACGTCTGCCTCGTTCGGTCTTTGTTTTAAGCCCGTTTTGCTCAAAAAAACCTATAGTATCGGTAGGGGTAAAGCTGTTTACCGCACTGTACAAAAACCTGCCGTTTGTAGGCACGTTTGCTATAAGCTCATCCGGTGTGCAGTTGTTTGTTATGTTACAGCGACCCTTTCCCGTAATAAGAAGCTTACGGCCGATTTTTTCGTTTTTTTCTATCAACGCTACGTGTGCGCCGTTGTCAGCGGCGGTGATAGCCGCAAAAGTACCTGCCGCACCTGCACCGATTATCAGAACATTGCTTTCGGTACCGCTCATTATATTTCCTCCTCATGCTTTTGGTAAATTTCGTATTCGTCCCATTTACCTTCAAGCATATTAAAGGTCTTGATAACGTCATCCTTTTTCTCTATTACAGTTGCGGCAATAAGCGCATTAATAAGGCTTAGCGGCGCAACCAGAGAGTCGACTACCGATACCATATCACTACGTGCAAGCAATACATGGTCGGCAGGGGCTACTAGGGGAGAGCTTAAGCTGTCGGTAATCGCTATTACAGAGGCACCTGCATCCTTGGCAAAGCGCATAGCCTGTACCGCAGATGAGGAGTACCTTGGAAAGCTTATACCTATCATAACGTCATTTTTATCTATTCTGAAAAGCTTTTCGTAAATTTGTGCCTTACCTGTTGTGTTTATTACTCTTACATTTTCAAAAATAAGCTCAAAGTAATATCCTAAGAAATTAGCCAGAGCCGAAGAACTGCGTACCGCAAAAATATATATGTTCCTTGCGTTGACTATAGATTTTACTGCCGCCTTAAAGTCCTCTCTGGACGTTTCCTCCAGAGTACGGCGTATTTTTTCTATATCCTGTTCAAGAACGGTATCAAGAGCGTTATCGGTGGTTATTTTATTCTCGGTAATTTCTATGCGCTGTACGGATGTTAGCTTATCACGCAGCATCTCCTGTATAGCGCTCTGCATTTTAGGGTATCCGTCATAACCAAGCTCAACTGCAAAGCGCACTACTGTTGATTCACTTACTCCTACGGCTATACCTAGCTTAGCGGCGGTCATAAATGCGGCATTTTCATAGTGATTGATTATATAATCAGCTATTGCACGCTGACCCTTTGACAGGTTTGGCATTCTTGATTCAATTTTAGAAAGAAAATGTTTAGACATTCTTGTATACCTCACTTACTGTGAGCTTTGGCGCAAGCGTTAATTATGGGCGAATTCTATCTCTGTCACGTGGGAATGCGGTTGCTTGCTTAATTGTTTCAAGTCCCAGAATGTTCTGAACTATTCTTTCAAGTCCAAGTCCCATTCCTCCGTGCGGTGGCATACCGTACTTGTGCATTGTCAGATAATCCTCAAAGTCAGTAATATCCATCTCGCGTGCTTTCATTTTAGCTACCTGCATATCATAGTCATGTATGCGCTGTCCGCCTGTAGTAACCTCAAGTCCGTTTAAAAGCATATCAAAGCTTAGTGTGTACTCAGGGTTTTCGGGATCATCCATAGCATAGAAAGGACGCTTAACCGTAGGATAATGCGTAATAAATACGATAGGTGTGTTGTAATTCTTGAGGAAATACTCGCCAAGCCACTTTTCTTCATCAGGAGCAAAATCAGGCTCGTTTAAGCACTTTTCGCCGTATCCGCCCGGATGTGCGTCTGCAAAAAGCTTTTTGGCGTCTGTAAATCTTATCTTCGGGAAGGACGTAAGCTCAGGTAAACGCTTGCCCTTACCAAGGTACATTTCAAGCTCTGCGGCATACTCATTGTTGAGTACCTCAAACATATACTTGAACATTCTTGCCTCTATCTCCATTAAATCTTCAAAAGACTTGATAAATCCCATTTCAAGGTCAAGTCCCTGAAATTCGTTGATATGACGGTTAGTGCTGTACTTCTCTGCACGGAAAACAGGGCCTACGGTATATACCTTCTGGAATACGCCAACCATTATCTGCTTGTACATTTGAGGACTTTGGTTAAGATATGCCTTTCTGCCAAAGTAATCTACTTCAAACATATCTGCGCCGCCCTCTGCACCTGCCGATACCATCTTAGGCGGAACAAACTCTGTAAAGCCCTCATTACGTAAGAAATTACGGAATGAGTACATTACGCCGTCTGCTATTTTTAATATAGCTCTTGTCTTGGGGTTCCTGAGTGAGAGTACTCTGTTATCAAGCAATGTGTTAAGGTTAAGCTGTTCAATTTTCTTATCGTTACCTATCTCTATAGGCGGTACCTCAGCCTTGCCCGATATTCTTGTCATCTCATCAATGCGGATATCAAATCCGAGGCGGCTTCTCTCCTCATAGATAAGTGTACCGTCAATGATAACGCATTCTTCTACGCTGTAATCCTTAAGGTTGCAGTTTGACTTACCCTCTTCCCAAACACATTGAAAAACACGTCTGGCAGAGCGAATATTTACGAATGCGAAACCGCTCATTTCCTTGATTCTGTGAATTGTGCCTTCGACCTCGATTTTTTCGCCGTCCTTGATCTCTCCTGCGTTAAAGCGATCAATTATATACTCTATGTCACGAGTATTTGCGACTTTTTCATAGTTTACAAATTCCATGGTTAATTATCCTCCTGTATCTTAGAAAGTTCCTCTGCTACTGCTTTGTTTACTGCGGTAGGGGAGGCTTTTCCTTTAAGTGCTTTCATAGCTTGACCAACGATGTAGCCTGTTATCTTGGTTTTTCCGGCCTTATACTGTGCTACGGCCTGCGGATTTTCACGCAATACATTAGCTACGGTACTTGTGATAAGGGCTTCATCGCTTATTTGAGCCAAATTGTTTTTTTCGATGTATTCTTTAATGTTAAAATCGCTACCGCCTGTAATTATAAGCTCGAAAATATCTTTGCCTACGGTACGGTTTACGGTTTCATTTTTAATGATTTTTATAAATTCAGCAAAAACGGCAGGCGAGATATTAAGCTCATCATAAGAAAGCTTTTTTTCACTCATAAAATACATACAGGCTCCAAGCATCCAATTAACGGTTTCTTTCGGTTCGTTGCAGAGCTTTACTGTTTCTTCAAATAATATAGCAAAATGACGGTTGATTGTCAATAATGAAGCTTCATAATCATTTAATCCGTATTGCTTTATAAATCTTTGCTTCTTTTCATGTGCAAGCTCCGGTAAACTAAGGCGCAAAGCGGATATTGTTTGTTCGTCTATAAATATCGGCGGAATGTTCGGCTCAGGAAAATACCTGTAATCCTGTGCGTTTTCTTTGCTTCTCATAGGGTAGCCGATACCATTACCGTCATCCCAGCGGCGTGTTTCCTGTAATATTTTGCCTCCGCTTTCAAGTATGCCTATCTGTCTTTTGACCTCATATGCTACGGCACGTTCAATAGCCCTGAATGAATTAATGTTTTTCATCTCTGTTCTTGTGCCAAGCTTTTCTTCACCCTTTTTACGTACAGATATATTGACGTCTGCACGCATAGAACCTTCTTCCATTTTAACATCCGATATTCCCAGATATTCAAAGGTAAGCTTAAGCTGTTCAAGGTATTCGATGGCTTCATCCGCTGAACGCAGATCCGGCATAGATACTATTTCTAAAAGCGGAACTCCGCAGCGGTTATAGTCCAGCAGTGTTTCATTCTCATCCTGAGAGTGTATGAGCTTTCCTGCGTCCTCCTCCATGTGTATTTCACGTATGCGTATTGTTTTGCCGCCGTTTGCGGATATTTTTACATATCCGTTCTGTGCAAACGGCATATAAAGCTGTGATATCTGATACGCCTTTGGAAGATCAGGGTAAAAATAATTTTTTCTATCGAATTTATTATAGTTGGTTATTTCACAGTTAAGTGCCAAGCCGGCCTTTACCGCATATTCCAGTACTTTTTTATTCAGTGACGGCAATGTGCCCGGCATACCCATGCAAATAGGGCAGCAATGCGTATTTGGAGCGCCCCCGAATTTAGTTGTGCATGAGCAGAAAATTTTAGTTTCAGAGGCAAGCTCTACATGAACCTCAAGCCCTATAACGGTTTCCCAATCCATACTGCTATACCTCCTGTGCAAAGCGCTTGTGCCATTCGGTTACTTGCTGATATGCAAACCCGGCATCAAGCACGGTATTATCGTTTAACCTTGCGCCCATTAACTGAACGCCTACAGGCATATTGCTTTCATCATATCCGCACGGCATTGAAAGTGCAGGCAATCCTGCTAAATTTGCCGCAACGGTGTATATATCGGAAAGATACATTTTCAGCGGAGCTTTTGCACTCTCTCCTAAATGCGGAGCAGAACACGGTGCGGTGGGGCATAGGATAAGGTCAACATCATTAAATGCGTCATCGTATTGCCTTGTGATAAGAGTCCTTGCCTGTAGTGCTTTTTTATAGTAATCATCGTAATATCCTGCGGAGAGTACATAAGTACCAAGCAGAATACGCTTTTTGGCCTCATAGCCGAAGCCCTCGCTTCTGGTTGAATTGTACAGTTCTGAAAGACTGTTATAATTTTTACTGCGATATCCGTATTGTACTCCGTCATATCGTGCAAGGTCAGAGCTTGCCTGAGCGGTTGCGATTATATAGTAAGCAGGTACCAGATACTTAGTAAGCGGTAGGCTTATGTCTACTATATCTGCACCCAAGCATTTATAAACATAACAGGCTTCATTCACAAGGTTTTTAACGTTATCGTTAAGCTCAACATGAGAGAAGTATTCCTGAGGTAATCCTATCTTCATGCCTTTAACACTCGTTTTTTGAGTATTACAGTATATTTGTTTATCAAGGTTTAGTGACATTGAGTCGTATTTATCTTTACCTGCGATTATACCCGTTACCGTGGCGCAATCGAGTGCGTCCTTTGCGATAACTCCTATTTGGTCAAAGGATGCGGCATAGGCAACAAGCCCAAAGCGTGATACCGTGCCGTATGTCGGCTTAAATCCCGTAACACCGCAAAAGCTTGCCGGTAATCGTATACTTCCTCCTGAATCTGAGCCAAGTGCAAACGGTGCGCTGAGCGATGCAACAGCGGCGGCACCGCCGCCTGACGAGCCTCCTGCGGATTTGGTTATATTGTGCGGATTTTTTACTGCTCCGAAAAATGAAGTTTCGCACGCCGAACCCATAGCGAACTCGTCCATGTTTGATTTACCGATGATTATTGCGCCTTCACTTTCAAGCTTATCTATAACCGTAGCGTTATATGCAGGAATAAAGCTTTCAAGTATTTTAGAGCCGCAGGTAGTCTTAATATCTTTAGTGCATATATTGTCCTTTACGGCAAAAGGAACACCTGCAACCGGTGATGTAAGCTTACCGCTGTCTATCAGCTTTTGCACCTGATCGGCTTTTATAAGTGCTTGTTCCTTGCAGGTAGTTATATATGCGTTGAGTTTATTGTCGGTTTTTTCTATTTGCTCAAAAAAAGCATTAACCGCATCTGTGGCGGATATTTGCTTTTGTCTTATTGCTTTTGATATTTCAACGGCTGTCATGTAAGTTATATTCATATTTGCACCTCAATCAACAGCCTTAGGTACGATAAACATATCGCACGTTTTTTGCGGTGAATTTTTTAATAGCTCATCTCTGCTAAAGCTTTCTTCAACTATGTCCTCACGCAGTACATTTGTGGTGTCAAATAAATGAGATAAAGGCTCAACGCCGACAGTGTCAAGTGTATTTAATATGTGCATATACTCCAGCACATCATTAAGCTCATTTATTATTTTAGCTTCTTCTTCCTTTGAAAGCTCCAGCTTTGCAAGAGCTGATATATTCTTAATAGTGTCATTGTTATTTTTCATACTTAAACTCCGTTATGATCTTTAATTATTTAAAAAGGTCAGCTTCAGCTCATATTCGGGCAGAAGATGACCTTTAAGATTATTATCGTAAATCTGAGTTGTGAGCCTTAGTCAAAATCAGGCCCAGACGATTGTTTCCGCTGACCGATGATGTTTAAATATACAAGTTACAAAAAGCACCGCATATGTACTTGTAAGAATAACAAATAATTAATATTATGATATCATAGCAACACCCAAAAGTCAACATTATCAAGCAGATTTTAATAGACCTTGTGGGCAATAAAATGCTATGAATAAAAACATCGGGACACCGTATAGTATAATAAAAAATTCTCCCGATAAACATATATTATGCCTGTATCGGGAGAATTTTTTTGAGTAGAGTTAAATGAAAGTTATTATTTTATAGAATCCGTACGGTAGATGAACTTAACCTTACCGTCGGTATCATCGGCAATACCTGCAAACGACTTGTAATTTTTAGAAGCATTTACGGTTGCACGTACTCTTGCTGCCAATATATCCAAATCATCGTCAACTAAGCCTGTGAGCTTTTGTATGCCTTTTTCGTTAAGCTCCTTTAATCCGTCAGAAAGCTGCATTGCACCGTCACGAAGCTGTGTAACACCGCTTGTAAGTGTTGATGTACCCTTTTTTAATGCCATTATACCTTCGTGAAGTGTTATTGCACCGCTGTTTAGTTCTGACGCACCTTGCTTTAGACTGTATGTGCCGTTTTTAAGCTCCTTGGCTCCGCTTGCGGCGGCAGATACGCCTGCCGTATATTCGTTTATTCCGTCGTAAAATTCCTTATAGCTGTCAAGCTGTGCTTTTAATGCACTTATGCTTGCGGCACCTGACTTAGCTTTTTTAAGTGCGGCGGTTATCTGATCCTGTACGTCCTTTGAGTTCATATTCTGATCTATCAGAAGCTTTATCTGCTCATCAGTCTTACTGTCAATAGTTGCCTGTATGCTTTTTGTTTTCATTTGATTTTGAGTTTGTACTTTGATTGTATTTTTTATATCCTCAGTTGTCATCTGATAATCAATAGTATCGCTTATTTGCTTTTGTTGTTCCTTGCTTATAATTCCTGCGGCAACGCTTGCTTCATATGTACTCTTAGTCATGCCTAAGGATTTAAGTACTTCTACCTCTACCTGTTGTCTTACAGCAGCTTCTACAGATTTTGTGACCTCTGCTTCTACGGCCTCGGTTACTTTACTGCGAATTAAGCTTTTTTGAGAATTTACCGTATCGGTAACTTTTTTGAGTGCTGTATTATATGCAAGGGTGTACACCGATTTTTCATCTATTGACTTCATAACCTTGTTAAGATTTTCTGAGTAGTTGTCTATAGTCAGCTTAGGCACGGTAAGACCTGCGGCGGCAAGCTGTTCATTTGCCATAGACAGCAAAGAGTTAAACACCTGCTTAGCTCCGCCCGTAAGCTTATCGTTGTTGCCTGCAAGCGTATCAAGTCCTTCCGAAAGCTCATTTGCACCGCTTTGCAGTTTTTCCGCACCCTCGTCAAGTGCATATGTACCCTGCTGAAGCGTTTCTGAGCCGTCTGCTAACTGCTTAATTCCGGTTATAAGTGAGTCGGATTTATCAAGTAATGTGCAAAGACCGTCATATAACTTTGATGAACCGTCCATAAGCTGTGACATTGCATCTTTAAGCACGGATATTGAGTCCTTAGCGGAGCTTACGTCATCAAGCTTTGTAACATCTATTTTATTGAATATCTCATTGGTTGCAAGCGTAAGCGTTGTACCGAACTTAAAGTCCTTAACATCTGCGCTTATCTCAAAGTATTCAGGTATAGTCAGCTCTTCGCTGTTTATATTAAGGTTACTTTGCAATCCGGGGAAGGCTATACCGATAACGGCTATTCTGGTGCCGTCGTTTATCATCTTTCCGTTAGAT
Organism: Acutalibacteraceae bacterium; assembly: GCA_051881075.1. Lineage (GTDB taxonomy): Bacteria > Bacillota > Clostridia > Oscillospirales > Acutalibacteraceae > RUG14223. Next base: position 31,629 of record JBJEPE010000010.1, read on the forward strand.
ACTTCTATGTTAGTGAAAACTTCATTGTCAAGAAGCATACCGGTAAGTGTTACAAACGGAACGTAAATTCTTTCTGTTTTGCCGTCTATTTCTACCGTTTCATACTGTTTATTTACATAGTCAAAGCGTATGGTGACTCTGCCGCTTTTTCCTGATATTTCTTCTGCCGTAACAGGGTTTCCGTTAAATAAATATGTTATCTTCATATCTACAGGCAGTTCTTTATCTATATTGCCCTGATAATAGATATCGTTGCCCTGTGCGTCCCATACACGTGAGTCGCCGCCTGTAAGCGTGCTCTGCTCATCGCCCTTAGTGTTGTATACATCGCTTAGCTGTGTTTTATCGCTTATAGCTGAGCTGCCAAGATTGTTTTTAAGCCAATCACTTACTATTATCTTCTGTACTGAGCCGTATGCGTCTGCAAGAACATATACGGTTTCGTCTTTTTCTGTCTTAACTTCTTCATTCTCCATTTCAGCTTCGGCGTCTGTTGAGGTTGCTGCTGCGGTGCCGCTGATACTGTCGCCAGAAGCTATTGAAGCATATACGGTTGCTCCAAGTACGCCTGCGGGTAATAGCATACAAAGGCATATGGAAACTACCTTTATCATTATCTTTTTCATGTTAAATTGCCTCCGTTTCTGTTATATCTGTAAGTATAGAAGTATCTTCTGATTTCTTAGGCTTTATGCCCAATGTTGTCTTGCGGATTACACCGTCAAAAAGCATGAGCAATGCAGGCAGTATAAATGTTACGCAAAGCATACTGATGACAGCGCCTCTTGCCATTAACATACACAGTGAGCTTATCATGTCTATATCAGAGTAAACGGCAACACCGAAGGTTGCGGCGAAAAGTCCCATTCCGCTTACGATTATAGACGGTATAGAGGTTTCAAGAGCAATGGTTATTGCGTTGCGTTTATCTTTTCCGCTTGAACGTTCGCTCTTATATCTTGTAGTCATAAGTATAGCGTAATCTACCGTTGCGCCAAGCTGTATTGTGCTTATGCAGATTGGAGCTATAAACGGCAGCGATTGTCCCAACCAATGCGGTATGCCTAAGTTTACGAATATAGCAAACTCAATAAGCGCAATGAGTATGAACGGTAATGATATACTGCGCTCAACAAGTGCAATTATAACAAATATAGCAATGATAGATATTGCGTTTACTACCTTAAAGTCATGTGCGGTTGTGTCGATCATATCCTTCATGCACGGTGCTTCACCTATCAGCATACCTTTTTTGTCATATTTCTTAAGTATGGTATTCAGTTTTTCGATTTGCTCGTTTACTTTATCGCTTGCTACCTTATATTCCGAGTTTATCAGGAGCAGCTCCCAAGTATCGCTTTTAAGTATACTTGTAATGCTTTCCGGCAGTAATTCTTCCGGTATCTGTGAACCGACAACGGACTCAAGACCCAAAACATACTTTACACCGTCTACATCCTCCATTTCGTCAATCATACTTCTTACTTGCTTAGACGGTAGGGATGAATCGACAAGAAGCATATGCGTAGATGCAATGTCGAAATCATCGGAAAGCTTGCTGTTGGCTATGGCGTATTCCATATCCTGCGGTAAGCATTGAGCTAAGTCATAATATACTTCATCGTTAGTCTTGCTGTAGCTGTAGTATGCAGGAGCTATCAACAATGCGAAAATTATAAGAAATACAGGGAAAACCTTGATTATTCCCTTTGCAAGCTTGTGGGTTTTAGGAATAAGCGAACGGTGCTTTGTCTTTTGCAGAGGTTTGTCTAAGACAAGGATTAAAGACGGTAAGATGGTTACACAGCCTATAACGCCTAAAAGTACGCCCTTGGCCATTACAAGTCCCAAGTCAAAGCCAAGTGTAAAGGACATAAAGCAAAGGGCAACAAAGCCTGCAATGGTTGTTATTGAACTGCCGACTACGGATGTAAGAGTTTCTTTTATAGCGTGTGCCATAGCGTCGTCCTTATCGGGATAAACACTCCTCTGCTCATTGTAGCTGTGCCATAGGAATATTGAGTAGTCCATTGTAACGGCTAACTGTAATACTGCGGATAATGCCTTGGTTATGTAAGAGATTTCTCCGAAGAAATAGTTACTTCCTAAGTTAAGCAGTATAGCCGCACCTATACTTGCAAGAAATACAAACGGCACTATCCATCCGTCAAGGAACAGCATCATTACCGCACAGGCCAGAATTACAGCTATACCGACGTATATAGGCTCCTCTTGCTCGCACAGGTCTTTAAGGTCGGTTACCATTGCCGACATACCCGAAACAAAGCATTGCTTACCGACTATGGAACGTATCTCTCTTATAGCGTCCATGGTAACATCCGCTGATGTAGAGCTGTCGAAGAATACCGCCATCATTGTGGAATGGTCGGTATTAAACTCGCTGTATATCTCATCCGGCAGTATCTCCATAGGTACTGATATATCCATTATTGAGTCGTACCAAAGTACGGTTTCAACGTGTTCGGTTGCCTCTATTTTTTCCTTTAATTTAGATACGTCCTTTGCTGACATATCCTCTACTATGATGAATGAAAACGCACCCTTGTCAAAGTCCTCCATAAGTGCATTTTGTCCGATTACGGTATCCATATCTTCAGGCAGATATGTCAGCATATCATAGTTTATTCTTGTTGCAATCATGCCGTATAATGACGGTATCATTAACAGCACGGTCAAAATAATAATTGCTATGCGGTGTTTGACCACCGCTTTGCCAAAGCGCATAGTTATCGATTCTTCCTTTCTTCATAATATTCAACCTCGATAACATCGGGGCGTTGGTGACGTATTATTTTTACTGACGTTGCGGCAACGCATAGGTTGAGGATACCCTCAAACAGAATTGCTATGCCTAAAAAAACTATTACGGTACGTGAGCCTACCTCAGGACGAAAAAGCAGTAAAAGCCCGGTTATGCTTGTAATAACGGCAAACAGCATTATCAGCCACCACTTTTTTATACCAAAGCTTCGTGAATCTATAGCAGTTTGAATTTTAAAAAGCCCGTCGGCAAGCACGCTTATACCAAGCAGAACAGATAAAAAATTCATTATGTCATGGGGCTTGATAAGCACGATTATGCCGAGTAATATGAGCATAATTCCAAATGCAAGGTCATACTGAAAGGCGAGTCTGAAAAGATCCTTTGAGAAGTAACCTGCAAGCTTTACAACTCCGAATACTATCAGCGCACAGCCGACTATTATACCTAGCACGGATATGGAAAATACGGGCATAACTATAAGAATAATTCCAAGCAGGCAAAATGCCGCAGATGTGATTATATAGCTTATTTTTGCCGCCCTTATAGGTGTAACAGATCGCATAATAAAGCCTCCGTTTATTATTTAATATACTTATTAGTATAGCCCTTTTCGGTAAAAATAAAATATACATATATTGCGGTGTGTATTAAAATCAGACAATTAAATTATTTTGCGTAAAATTTAGACATATTTGCAGAAATGTCTGATTTTTAGATTTCTTAATATCTTATATATAATTTATTACCCAGTATAGGTATTGAACTTTATGCCTAAGTGTGCTACAATTACAAAGAATATATAATTGTAGATGAGAGGAGCAAATCACAAATGCCGGGCTTTACAAGAAAGGCTATAAAGGAATCTTTTTTAAAGCTTCTTAATCAAAAATCCCTCAATCAGATAACAGTCAAGGATATAGTTGAGGACTGCGGAATAAACAGAAATTCGTTTTATTATCATTTTGCCGATATTCCTACATTACTGGGTGAAATAATAGCCGAGGAAGCAAAGCGGATAATAAACGAATATCCTACCATAGACTCTATAGAAGACGCTTTAAAGGTTGCAATAAAATTTGCTCTGGATAATAAAAGGGCGGTTTATCATATTTACAATTCATCAAACAGAGATATGTACATTCAGCATATGATGGGTGTGTGTGAATATGTTGTTACCACTTACATAAATACGGTATTTCCTGATCTTGAAATATCACAGGATGATAAGAATATAATAATACGTTTTTATAAATGTGAGTGCTTCGGCCAGATAATTGATTGGCTTAACAGCGGAATGAAAGAGGATATTTTGAAATCATTTACCAGATTGTGCGAATTGCGTCACGGAATGGTAGAAGAGATGATAAGTCGCTGTGCAAAGAAATAATACGGACGGTGTAATATATGATAGATAATTGGGATGAGCTTAATTTTAAATGCTTGCTTTGTGAGAAATGCGAGCTTGCAAAGACACGATCTAATGTTGTTTTCGGCGTAGGCAATAAGGATGCAGAGGTACTGTTCATAGGCGAGGGTCCGGGAGAGAACGAGGACCTGCAGGGTGAACCATTTGTTGGCAGAGGAGGTAAGCTGCTTGACAAAATGCTTAACGCCGTAGATTTATACAGAGAAAAGAATATATATATCGCCAACATAGTAAAGTGTCGCCCTCCTCATAACAGAGATCCTCTACAGCAGGAGCAGGATGCGTGCATAGATTGGCTCAGAAATCAGGTTGCGCTTATCAATCCTAAGATTATAGTATGCTTAGGCAGGATTTCTGCTATGAAGCTTATTAAGCCTGATTTTAAGGTAACTAAAGAACACGGTATGTTTTTTGAGAAAAACGGCGTTTTTATGATGGGTACGTTTCATCCGGCCGCAATACTTCGCAATCCTAACCAAAAGCCTGCCGCATTTGAGGACTTTTTACATTTGCGTGATAAGATAAATGAGGTATGTACACATACATACAGTCAAGATTGATTTTATTCAAAAATTATTCATTGTTAGTTGATTTATATAAATAATTATGGTATAATATTACAAGCCTATATGTGCCTGTTTTCGGCACATAGCAAAAAGCTAAAGGAGATAAAATAATGACATCTCAGAACATGACAGAAAAAAAGAAGGGCAAGCGCAGATTAGCCCGAGAGCAGGCTCTTGCAATAGCGTTTGAAAAGACCTTTAGTGACAGTACTACAGAAGAAATAATCGAGGCCGCACAGCTAAGCAGAGATTTTGAAATAATGCCGTTTGCACTTGAGCTTGTAAGCGGAATGGAAAATAATGCAGAAAAGATAGACGCATTGATAGATTCGCATACGCAAAAGTGGTCAAAGGAGCGTATGTCTCGCATAAGCATTACTCTTTTAAGGCTTGCTATTTATGAGATGCTCTCTGATGTCGGTACGCCCGTAGGAGTATCTATAAATGAAGCGATAGAGCTTGCCAAAGAGTACGCATCAGACGAGGACGCTTCATTTATTAACGGCGTTTTAGGTGCGGTTTCACGTTCTTTGGAGAATAACTGAGTATGAAATATTACCTAGGAATTGATACCAGCAATTACACTACATCTATTGCCCTGTGTGATGAAAATACCCGCATAGTTCATAAGCGTATGCTGTTGCCGGTTAAAGAGGGACAGCTTGGATTAAGGCAGAGTGATGCGGTTTTTCATCATGTTCAGCAGATACCGCAATTAACGCATGAATTATTCGAGCTTTGCGATGCTCAGGACATAGAGGCTATAGGCGTTTCTACCCGTCCGCGTGATGTTGAGGGTTCATATATGCCGTGTTTTACTGTAGGTAAAATGTTGGCGTATGCTTTGGCTGATATATTAAAGGTGCCTGTGTTTGAGTTTTCGCACCAATGCGGTCATATAGCGGCGGCACTTTATTCTATAGACAGGCTTGACATGATGCAAAGTGATTTTATCGCATTTCATGTTTCCGGCGGTACTACGGAAGGATTGCTCGTCAGCCCGTGTGAGGATAAAATAATATCCGCAAGTTTGGTATCTAAAACGCTTGATCTTAACGCAGGTCAGCTTATAGACCGTACGGGAGTTATGCTTGGCCTTAAATTCCCGGCAGGTGTACAGATAGAAAAGCTTGCGGCAAGCTTTAACGGTGATGTTAATGTAAAGCCTGTGCTCAAGGGCAACGACTGTTGTCTGTCAGGTGTTGAAAATATAGTAAATAAAATGAATATTAGCGGTGAGCCTAAAGAAAAGATAGCATATTATGTGCTTAAATTCATAGGCTGTACAGTAAATAAAATGTGTGACTGCCTTATAGATGAATACGGAGATATGCCTATTGTGTTTGCAGGTGGCGTTATGTCCGATATGCTTATAAGGCAATGGATAGCAAAGGGCAGAAATGCGCTTTTTGCAAAAAGTGAGTTTTCTGCGGATAATGCCGCAGGTGTTTCTGTTCTTACTAAGAAAAGGAATGAAAGAATATGAATATTCTTACCGTTTCACAGCTTAATTTTTATGTTAAATCCATAATCGACTCTGATAAAAAGTTGCAGAATATTTTTGTGACCGGTGAAATTTCAAACTTGACGGATCACTACAGGTCAGGGCATATATATCTGTCACTTAAAGACGGTAATTCAGTAATTAAAGCGGTAATGTTTTCAAACAGTGCCGCTCATCTTAAATTCAAGCCATTTGACGGTATGAAGGTTATCGTTCGTGGCAGGGTATCAATATACGAGGCATCGGGAGCATATCAACTATATATAGATGATATGCAGCCTGACGGTATAGGAGCGTTGAGCCTTGCCTTTGAACAGCTTAAATCAAAGCTTGCAAAGGAGGGCTTGTTTGATGAAAAATACAAGCGTCCTTTACCGCAACTTCCTGAGGTTATTGGCGTTATAACCTCGCCTACGGGTGCGGCTGTGCAGGATATAACCAAGATTTTAAAAAGACGATACCCGATAGCTAAGGTTTTATTATGTCCCGTACTTGTACAGGGTGATCTTGCGGCAGAACAGTTATGTAATGCAGTACGGTATCTTAATAGGGACGGCAGAGCCGATGTTATAATCATAGGCAGAGGCGGCGGCTCAATGGAGGATCTGTGGGCGTTTAATAACGAAGAGCTTGCACGTGAGATTTTTAATTCCAATATACCTGTAATATCTGCCGTAGGACACGAAACAGACTTCACTATATGTGACTTTGTTGCGGATGTTAGGGCATCAACACCGTCTGCGGCGGCAGAGCTTGCCGTGCCTGATATGAGTAATGTGCTTGCTTATATATCACAGCTCAGACTTAGAGCAGATAGCAGTATAAGGCATACGCTTGCGGATGAGAGAGAATACCTTGATATGCTCTCTAATAAAAATGTGCTTAAAAATTTCTCTTTTATATTGCAACAGAATATGTCACAGTTGGATGCTATCAGCGCAGGGCTTTCAGGCGCAATGCGAAGAAATATAGAAGATAAGCGTTATAGTGTGCAAAGGCTTATAGACAGGCTTGATGCGTTAAGCCCGCTTAATGTACTTAAAAGGGGCTATGCAATAGCATTAAAGGATAATACGGCGGTTACTAAGGCGGCTGATTTAAGTGAAAACGATATCTTAAAGCTACAGTTTGCCGACGGTACCGCCGAATGTAACGTCATTAAAATCAATAAGGAATGATACTATGAAAATGAAATACGAAACAGCCCTTGCAAAGCTTCAGGATATAGTCGATAAGCTTGAAAACGGTAACTTAAGCCTTGATGAATCCTTAAAGCTGTATAAAGAGGGAACTAAGCTTTCGGCATTTTGTTATGATTACCTTAAAAATGCCGAGCAAGAGATAATTACGCTAAACGTAAACGATGATGAAGATAACGATAATGATGATGACGATTGAGGAGCTGACGGTATGAGTAACAACATACAAATCATAGAAGAACAGCTTGATAAATATTTGCAATGCGGCGATTGCCGTGAACAGTCGGTAATAGATTCTATGCGCTATAGCCTTGAGGCAGGCGGAAAAAGAATACGTCCGACGCTTGCACTTGAGTTTTGCAAGCTGTGCGGCGGTAGCATACAGCAGGCTTTACCCTTTGCCTGTGCGGTAGAGATGGTGCATACTTATTCGCTTATACACGATGACTTACCGTGTATGGACGATGATGACGTAAGACGTGGCAGACCGTCAAATCATATTAAATTCGGTGAGGCCACCGCATTGCTTGCAGGTGATGCACTTCAGGCACTTGCCTTTGAGGTAATGCTGAGTGAGCAGGCGATATCGCTTGTAGGTCCAGATAAGGCCGCAAGAGCCGCCGCCGTGCTGGCTAAATGTATTGGAGCGCACGGTATGGTAGGCGGTCAGATGATAGATTTATCCTATGAGGGTAAGCACGCAGATATTGAGGTTATTAAAGATATGTACGCCAAAAAAACGGGAGAGCTGATTATTGCCGCCTGTGAGATGGGCTGTATAGTAGGCGGTGCAAGCGATAAGCAGATAGCCTCTGCACACAGATATGCGGAGAGTATTGGGCTTGCTTTTCAGATAGTTGACGATATACTTGACGTTACATCGGACGAGGCAACACTCGGCAAGCCTATAGGCAGTGATGAAGAAAACGAAAAGTCTACATTCGTTTTGATATACGGACTTGAACGTTGCAAAAAGATAGTAAACGAGCTTACGGAAGATGCCGTAAACGCACTTGCAGATTTTGATGCTGATGTATCGTATCTGCGTGACCTTGCTTATAGCTTGGCACAAAGAAATAACTGAGAATAAAACTACAACCTTTATATAAATAATTAAGCGGATTTTCAAATCTGCATATGAGGGGCAATATGGAAGATAAAAAGATACTTGAAAGCTTAAAAGGGCCATATGCTCTTAAAGAGCTTAACCAAGATGAACTTAAAATACTGTGCAGTGAAATACGAGAAAAAATAATACAAACAGTATCTAAAAACGGCGGACATCTTGCGTCAAACTTAGGTGTAGTAGAGCTTACCGTAGCACTGCACAGAGTATTTGATACTCCTAATGACAGTATAGTATGGGACGTAGGACACCAGTGCTATACCCATAAGATATTAACGGGCAGACTTGAACAGATGGACGGCATACGCACTAAAGACGGTATTGCCGGCTTTCCTAAACGCAGTGAAAGCTGTTATGACAGCTTTAATGCAGGTCACAGCAGTACCTCTATATCCGCCGCATACGGTATAGCCGCCGCAAAGAATATATTAAACGATGACAGCCGAACAATAGCCGTAATAGGTGACGGTGCGCTTACCGGCGGCATGGCATATGAAGGCCTGAACAATGCAGGAAGATTTAAAAAGAACTTTATAATCGTGCTTAATGATAACGAGATGTCTATATCACGTAATGTCGGCGGTATAGCACGTTACCTTATGGGTATAAGGATAAAGCCCTCATACATAAGGGCTAAGTCGAGGGTTGAGCGCATTTTGCTTAAAATACCGCTTATAGGTAAGCCGATAAGAAACTTCCTGTTTCATTCAAAGAGTAAAGTGAAAAAGATGGTGTACAGCAGAGATACGCTTTTTGAATATTTAGGAATGGACTACTATGGGCCGATAGACGGACATGATTTAACACAGCTTGAAAACGCATTTAATGCCGCTAAAAGAATAAAGCGTCCCGTGCTTGTTCATGTAATGACTAAAAAGGGCAAAGGATATAAATTTGCTGAGAGTAATCCGGGTGCCTATCACGGCATATCCTCCTTTAACATACGTTCGGGAGAAACCAAAAAGAGCGGCAGGGGCTTCTCCGATGTTTTTGGAGATAAGCTGTGTGAGATGGCTCATAATGATAAGAAGATATGTGCCATAACCGCCGCAATGACGCTTGGCACGGGGCTTTCGGGTTTTGCCGAAAAATACAAGGATAGACTGTTTGACGTAGGTATAGCCGAAGAACACGCAGTCACCTTTGCCTGCGGTATGGCCACCATGGATATCCTTCCTGTTTTTGCGGTTTATTCAACGTTTTTACAACGCTGTTATGACCAGATTATACATGATGCGGCTTTGCAGAAGCTGCACGTTATACTTGCCGTTGACCGAGCCGGAATAGTCGGTGAGGACGGAGAAACGCATCAGGGCATATTTGATGCGGCTTTCTTAAACACCATACCTAATGTGACTGTCTATAGCCCATCTTATTTTAAGGAGCTGGAGCTTTGCATGGAAAATGCGGCATATAACACTAAAGGTGTGGTTGCTATAAGATATCCGAGAGGCGGAGAAGGATATAAGCTGAATAACTATAATTGCAGTAGTAAGCCGTTTGACTTTTACGGTAATGAAGATGACGAGGTGCTTATAGTTACCTATGGCAGAATCTTCTCAGAGGCAAGTATGGCTAAGGTCTTACTTGACGAAAAGGGCATAAGTACTGCTATACTTAAGCTTAACAGGATTAAACCGATAGACAGTGCGGCGGTTGAGCTTGCAATAAAATTTAAAAAGATTTATTTCTATGAAGAGGGAATTTTAAGCGGCGGCATAGCTGAAACATTTGAGAATATGCTTGTTATGGCAGGATTTAAGGATGATTATTGTATAACCGCCATAGACGATGATTTTGTACAGCAATCAACCGTTAAGTCCGCACTTAAAGAGCTTAAGCTTGACTGCGACAGTATTATATGGCGTATAGAAAAGGATAGAGGTAGCGTTAATGGAGAAGAAGCGACTTGACGTATTGGTCTTTGAGCATGGTTTTGCCGAGAGCCGAGAGAAGGCAAGAGCCATAATTATGGCAGGAGAAATATATGCGGACAATCAAAAGGCGGATAAACCCGGAGCAACGTATAATGAGGATGTTAAGCTGGAGCATAGAGGCAGCGGACTTAAGTATGTCAGCAGAGGCGGCCTGAAGCTTGAAAAGGCGATGAACGTATTTGATATTTCTTTAGATGGCAAGACCGCTATGGACATTGGCGCATCTACAGGAGGTTTTACCGATTGTATGCTTCAAAACGGAGCAAAAAAGGTATATTCCGTAGATGTAGGCTACGGTCAGCTTGCGTGGAAGCTGCGCACGGATGACAGAGTAATCAACCTTGAACGTACCAATATACGCTATATAACTCAGGAACAGATACCGGATAAGATAGACTTTTTCAGCGTTGATGTTTCCTTTATATCGCTTAAGCTTGTCTTACCTGCCGTTAAACAGTTACTGTCTGATAATTGTGAGGCTGTATGCCTTATTAAGCCACAGTTTGAGGCAGGCAGAGAAAAGGTTGGCAAAAAGGGCGTTGTGCGTGATAAGGCGGTTCATGTAGAGGTAGTAGATGAGATATACCGTTTTGTTATGTCAATAGGATTTGATGTATTGGGACTGGACTTTTCGCCTATTAAAGGCCCCGAGGGTAATATAGAATATCTTATATACATTAAGGTTTCCGACACCCCTCATGCAGCAGCTAATATTTCGCCTGAGAAAACCGTTCAGCTTTCTCACGAAACATTATAATAACAGTAATTTATTGTCATGTAAAAGAGGTGTGATAATGATTATCACAATATCAGTTAATGCTGATAAAAAAGGTGCGCTTGATTATGTTCGTCAGGTGATAAAGATATTTACCGAAAAAGGAATAAACGTACTGCTTACACAGGATAATAAAAAGATAACGGAATGCGTTGGTAATAAAAAATTTGATACCGTCTGCGACGCCATAAAAGCAAGCGACATATGTATAGCTATAGGCGGTGACGGCACGATAATAGCGCTTGCAAAGCTTGCGGCAGAGTACGGAGTACCTATACTTGGTATAAACTTCGGCAGGCTCGGATTTATTGCCGGTATGGAGCCGGGCAAGCTGTGCGATATATGCAAGCTTACGGATAACAGTTACCGTACGGAAAAACGCATGATGCTACAGATTACCGTTAAAAAGCGTGATGAAAGTCTGAATTTCTACGCACTCAACGATGCCGTAGTATCCAGAGGCGCTCTTTCAAGAATTATAGATTTGACCGTATCGCTTAACGATAACGTTATAAGCAGTTACCGTGCGGACGGATTACTGGTATCTACCCCCACAGGCTCTACGGCATATTCGCTGTCTGCGGGAGGCCCTGTTATAGACCCCAGTATAAATTGTATTTTACTTACACCGATTTGCCCGCATTCGCTTTTTTCAAGATCCGTTATTTTTGAGGAAAGATCAAGGTTGATTTTAAAAGCAGGCAACAGTATTGACGATGAAATATACCTCACGGTAGACGGACAGGACTCTGTAAGAATTTATCCTGAGGATGAAATAATAATTAGAAAAGCCGACTTAAATGTTGAGCTTATCATGATAAAAAATAAAAGCTTCTATGAAATATTAAACGATAAATTTGGAGAAAGGGAGTTGACTGAATATGAAAAAAATTAAAAGAAGACAAAGAATTTTGGAGCTTATAAGTACAAATAATATCGACACACAACAGCAGCTTACCGAGATGTTACTTAAAGAAGGTTTTGATGCAACACAGGCAACCGTATCAAGAGATATTAAAGAATTGCATCTACATAAAATAGCACTTGATAACGGCGGATATAAGTATATTTGTAAGCAAAGCTCAGATGCCCTTCAAATGTCATCGGCGTTTGACGAATTGCTCAGTAAGGCCGTAATAAGTGTAGAGCGTACAAATGTGATTGTGGTCGTTAAAACATACGCAGGCATGGCACAGGCTATTTGTGCGGCCATTGACTCAATGCAGGACTCTAACACATTAGGTTCTATTGCAGGTGAGGACACTATCTTCATCGCTATGCGCTCAGAGAGTGCGGCGGAAGAAATGTGCAATATGCTTAATAAAAAGCATTGATAATTTTTAATCAAAAAGATTTTTTCTGAAAGTAAGGGTAATATATGTTATCTTCGTTATATATAGAAAATATTGCGGTAATTGAAAAAACAAATATAGATCTTACGCAGGGACTTAACGTATTGACAGGTGAAACAGGTGCAGGTAAGTCGATAGTTATAGACTCGATTAATGCAGTACTTGGACAAAGAACCTCTAAGGAACTTATAAGAACAGGTGCAACAGAAGCTTTTGTAAGTGCCTGCTTTACAGATATATCGGAGTCTGCGGCGCAAGAAGTGCTTAACGCAGGCTTTACACTTGATGAGGATAACACCGTTATACTACAGCGTGAAATTTCTCAAAGCGGAAGAAGTACCTGCCGCATTAACGGTAGACCTGCTACAGTAGGTATGCTCAAGGCTGTGGGCACTCATCTTATTAACATACACGGTCAGCATGAAAGCTATGAGCTTATGTCACCTGAACTGCATATAAATTATATAGATAATTTAGGCGAGCTAGCAGATGATTTGCATAAGTACAGAGAAGCCTTTGCAAAGCTTAAAAAGGATAAGGCGGCACTGTCAATGTCAAAGACCGACGTTGCAGAGCGTGAGCGAAGAATAGACTTGCTCAGATATCAGATAGATGAGCTGAATGCTGCACAGCTTAGACCCGGTGAGCTTGATGAGCTTAACGAACGCAAGGCAATATTACTTAATAGCGAAAAGATAAATAAAGCGATAATGGAGGCACGTGCCTGCATTAACGGCGATGATGAAAATGACGGAGCATTACAGGCGCTTGAACGTGCTTCAGCAAGGCTTTTGGATGCGTCGGCATATTATGCTGATCTTGAAAAGCTTAGTACACGCATGAGAGATTTGCTCTATGAGCTGGAGGATTGCGGAGATGAGCTTTCTGGATTTGATGATTTTGAATGTGATACAAACGAGTTGGAGGATATAGAACAGCGGCTTGACCTAATATATAAGCTTAGCAGAAAATACGGTGAAACCGTTGAAGATATGCTTGAATTTTTAGACAAGGCAACTAAAGAGCTGCAAACGCTTGAGGACTACGAGTTTAATATGGACAAGCTTGAGAAGAACTATCAGAAATCGCTGGAGGTTTGCAATAAGCTTGCCAAGGCTCTTTCAGATAAACGCCGCAGAGTTGGTAAAACATTTGCGGAGCAGGTAAAAAAGCAGATGGTGTTTTTGGATATGCCTGGTGTAGAGCTTGTAGTATCACAGGAAAAGTGCGAGCTTAACGAGTTTGGTTGCGATACCGTTGAATTGTTGATTTCTACTAACCCAGGAGAGCCGCCCAAGCCCGTTTCAAAAATAGCGTCAGGCGGCGAGCTTTCAAGAATGATGCTTGCTATAAAGAACGTACTTGCCGATAAGGACGATATAGATACGCTTATTTTTGACGAGGTAGATACAGGTATAAGCGGTAGCGCCGCACATAAGGTGGGTCTAAAGCTTAAAGAAGTATCACAAAACAGACAGGTAATATGTGTAACGCACCAGACGCAGATAGCATCCCTTGCAAATACACACTTTTTAATTAAAAAGAACGTAAAGGACGGACGCACCTTTACAAGTGTTAAAAAGCTTGACTATGAGGAGCGTAAGCAGGAGCTTGCAAGAATAATAGGCGGTGTGCAGATAACCGATATTACGCTTAAGCACGCTGATGAAATGCTGAAAATGGCGGATATCTTTGAGGAATGATAAGAGGTTTTTTAGATGAATTGCAAATATTTGTGTGACAGTCATACACACAGCAACTGTTCGTTTGACGGAGAAAATACAATAGAAGATATGTGCAAAAGAGCAGTAGAGCTTTCTATGTATTCTATTGCGCTTACCGATCATTGTGAATGTAATTTTTACGATGAGATAACCGACTTTTTTGGTGACTTTAAGTCACAGCTTGCCAGAGCATATGCTGAAATGTATAATGCAAAACGTAAGTATCAGGGCAGACTTAAGGTGCTGTGCGGTATCGAGCTGGGCGAACCTACACAGAGCGACGGTGCGGTAGAAGATATTATGAGCAAGTACAGCTATGATTTCATAATAGGTTCAATTCATAATATAAAAGGATATGAGGATTTCTATTATCTTAAGTATTCTTACGATAACATTTATATGTTGCTTGATAAATACTTTGCAGAGATAAAAGCAATGATACAGACCTGCGACTTTGACACGCTTGCTCACCTTACATATCCGTTAAGATACATAGAGGGTAAGCATAAGATGAAGGTAGACATGAAAAGATACCGTGATACTGTTGACGAGCTTCTGGAGCTTCTTATAAAGCATGACCGTGCGCTTGAAATCAATACATCAGGGCTTAGACAGGAGTTAGGTGTGACTATGCCTGATTACGATATAGTTAAAAGATATCACTCAATGGGTGGTAAGCTTCTTACCATAGGCAGTGACGCACATAAATGTACTGATTTGGCTAAGGGAATTGTAGACGGTATGCGCATGGCGTATGATATCGGATTTAGAAAATTTATAATATATGAAAACCGTACGCCTATAGCATTACCTATTGAATAATGTAAAAAAATTCTGAACTTTTTATTAAAATGATGATTTTATAAAAAACGTATGTTAAAATATTATTTCGGACTTATTATGGAATAATATAAGGGCAATAAGATTTGCGATATTTCGATTATATTTTAAGATATGAGGCTACTTAATATGGATACAATTTATTTAAATAACGCTGTTAAGTCGTGCAGAGATGCCGATCTTACCGACGAATTATCAATAAACAATACTGAGCTGTTAGGCTCTTTAAAAAAGCGCCTTTGCAATATATTTAATTTGCAGGGCAAGGCCGGTGTTGCCGTAACCTTTAATGCAGAGGTTGCAATAAGCTTTATGCTTGACAGATTATTAAACGAAAGTGACAACTGCGTAATTACTCAGATAGAAAATAAAAGTGTAATATCTCCGCTTCAGGAGCTTGCCGGTAAAGGCATAACCTATACTACGGTCAAGTGTGATGATGAAGGATTTGTTTCACCTGATGATATAGATAATGCTATCAGTAAAGATACCAGACTTGTGTTTATTTCACACGCCGCATATGCTTACGGTAGTATTCAGGATATAAAGAGTATAAGCGAAGTGTGTAAAAGGCACGGCGTTATACTTATGCTGGATGCCTCACATACCGCAGGATATATTGACGTTGATTTCAGCAATATAGGTGCGGATGTGGTTGTCCTTTCAGCAAATAAGGGATTGCTTTCCTGCAACGGCGTGGGCGTAGTGCTAATGTCAGATGATATAGCTAAGTTAATACCTGAAGAAGATATTGAGGGTAATGACAATATCCTTGCTATATCCGATGCTACAAAGACCTGTCCTGATGATTTAAAGAGCGGGGCATATGCTCTTGATAAGGCACTAGCCTTTATTGAGAATACGGGGGTTGATGAAATCCACGAAAAGATAGACCAGCTTATGGTGCATTTTCTGTACGGACTTAAGCATATTAAGAACATTGACCTTGTAGGTACATGGAACATATCACGCAGAATGGGTGTAATTTCCATTGATTTTACCGGTAAGGACAATTCGGTATGTACAGAGCTACTTGCTAAGGAATACTCATTGATAGCAAGCAATATATTGTTTGATGATAATAGCGATATGCAGTCACGTTATCCGCAAGGTGTTGTCAGATTTTCATTAGGATTTTATAATACTATGGAAGAAATAGATGCGGCATTAACTGCTATACAGGCAATCAGCCATAATGATGACTGATAAAGTATAAAATATGAAATCAACCGTCGTTCTGTGCAGATTCAGTTATTCTGTTAGCTGTGCCGTTCGGCGGTCAATTACTGTGAGGAGAGCATAATGTTAAAAAAATTCATCAGCTACTATAAGCCGCACAAAAAGCTGTTCATATGCGATATGACGGCGTCCTTCCTTATTTCGGTAATAGGTATGCTTTATCCGATAATAACACGCAATATGTTAAATGACTTTATACCTAACAGACAGTACAAGCTTGTAATAATATTCGGTTCTGCATTGCTGTTCTGCTACTTCATACGTATGCTTTTACGGTACTTTGTGCAGTATTACGGCCATGTAATAGGTGTAAAGATGCAGGCGCAAATGCGTAAAGAAATGTTTCTTCATCTGCAAACCCTGCCATATGAATATTACGATAATCACGAAACAGGCAAGATAATGTCACGTATGACAAATGACCTTATGAATGTCAGCGAGCTTGCACACCACGGCCCCGAAGATTTATTCATATCAGGGGTTATGATAATAGGCTCCTTTACATATCTGTGTACTATCGACGTTGCGCTTACACTTATAATTTTTACTTGTGTTCCGTTTCTTATTGCTATTGCAATGCTTTTAAGAAGGCGTATGAATAAGGCTTTTATGGAAACAAGGAAAAGTCTTGCCCTTATTAATTCCGATATCGAAAGCAGTATATCCGGTATAAGAGTTACCAAGGCGTTTACAAACTCTGCAACAGAAGAAGAAAAGTTCAGTAAAAGTAACACAAGCTTTGTTAAGTCAAGAAGTACAGCATATAAGACAATGGGTCAGTTTTACTCGTCAACATCATTTATTATAGACGTATTTAACGTGATTGTACTTATTGCGGGCGGTATGTTCCTGTATATGGGCAGAATAAATTTCGGTGATTACTCAGCTTTTGTGGTTTCAATAAATCTCTTTATCAACCCCGTAACAACCCTTGTAGGATTTATGGAGCAGTATCAGGATGGAATGACAGGTTTTCAAAGGTTTTTGGAAATAATCAATGAGCCGCCTGAGAAAGAAAGCAAGAACGCAGAAACACTTGAAAACGTTAAAGGAAATATCGAGTTTAGCAATGTTTCATTTAATTACAGCGGCAGTGATGAGGTCTTAACAGATGTAAGCTTTAATCTTAAAGCCGGCAAGACAATGGCGTTTGTGGGTGCTTCCGGTGGCGGAAAAACTACGATTTGTCATTTGATTCCCAGATTTTATGATGTAACCGGCGGAAAGATAAGCATAGACGGTAAAAATATAGCAGACGTTACGCTTGAGTCTTTGCGTAAAAATATCGGTATAGTTCAGCAGGATGTATTTCTGTTTAACGGTACTATAAGGGATAACATACTCTACGGTAAACCTGATGCAACTGACGAAGAAATAGTACGTGCCGCCAAGATAGCCAACATACATGACTATATTTTATCTCTCGAAAACGGATATGACACTGAGGTAGGCGAGCGTGGCGTAAGGCTTTCAGGAGGTCAAAAGCAAAGAATAAGCATCGCCAGAGTATTCCTGAAAGATCCTCCAATTCTCATACTTGATGAGGCCACAAGCGCACTTGATAATACTACAGAGGCACTTATACAAAATGCACTCTATGAGCTGTGCAAGGGAAGAACCACCATTGTTGTGGCGCACAGACTTTCTACAATACGCAATGCTGACGAGATAGCGGTAGTCAATGAAGGCAGAATAGTAGAAAAAGGTACTCACGATGAGCTTATTGCACTTGACGGTGAATATAAAAAGTTATATGATGTAAGCGTAAAGCTTGCCGCACACACCTTTTAATATCAATCATACATAACGTAAGAAAACCCCACATTTACTTAAAAATGTAAATGTGGGGCATTTGATTTTTATATAATTGTTTAGATAAAGTAAATCAGTCAATCTTTAAATTACGCAGGATAAATGATTTAAATTCATCGGCATTATTTTCTTTAAAGCCTTTCTTAAAAACACGTACAACGTGATCTTCATCTACCCAAAGATTAAAGTACTCGTCATTTTCCGTGAAATCACAAATGTCAGAATACGCATAATCAACATCGTTTTTACCGTCATGTACCGTAAATTTATCATCAAAAAACTCTATATTTCTAATCCAACTTTTTGTATGCTGCTGACGTAAAATATAATTGTACTGCTTTACCGCCATCTTACGGGTTTTAAACACCATTGCATATATAGTGTATATAGTATAAATAACGCCTACTACAAGGTATGGCAGTTGACCGAATAATATTGCAAGCACAATGAGCAATATACCGCATACAAGTCCGACTATTCTTCCTATTTTGTTGGTTTTCATAATTTTTTGTGCTCTGATTGCAATTGGATTGGTTATCCAATCATAATAGCGGTCAAAGGTTATCTCGTAGTTATTTACAAATTTAGCTTCCATATTGCTTTGTATCCTTTCGCGTTAAGATATTTGCAATTACATTTTTTATTCCCCATCATTGTCGGCGGTATCAGCGCTATTGTCGTTGCTTGAAACTGAGCTTTCAAATACGAACTCTGCAAGGTCGGTGCGTGCCTGTGTCCAGTCACCTATTACAAGCACAGCCATACCGTCAATCCGGTCATTATAGTAATTATCCCCAGTAGGCAGCTTGTATTCTTCGATATCGTATTTTAAGTATGTCAGAGCATTTTTTACAAGTGTAGTTATTTCACTCTTTTTAAAATTAGTAGTTATCATAGGACCTACATCTGATAGGATTTCCACAAGCTGAGAAAGACTGCTGTCTTTGATACTGCTAAAAATAACATTGAGTACCTGACGCTGTCTGTCTGTTCTGTCAAAGTCAGAAAGTGCAGAATCCCTGTTTCTTGCGTGCCACAATGCCTGCTGACCGTTCAAGTGTACTATACCTGCCGAATCTGTTAAGGTGTATCGTGTGTCGCTTTGTCTGTTATCATATAGCTGCATATTGATGTAGTCTATTTCAAAGTCTGAAAGCTCAATGTCAATACCGCCCAATATATCAATAATATTAATGAAGCTTGAAAAATCAACTATAGCATAACGGTCTATCTTTATGCCGAAATTACTTTCAATAGTTTTTATCGAAAGACTTGGACCGCCGTATGAATATGCGTGCGTAAGCTTGTCCTGACCGTATCCGGGAACGGTTACCCACAGATCTCTCAAGAACGACGTCATTTTAATTTTTTTGTGCCTGTTATCCAGTGACAGTAGGATCATTGTATCGCTTCTGCCGCTATCGGTAGAGCTTCTGGTATCCGAACCGAAGAGCATTATATTAAGTATCATCGGGTCGTTAAGCAGATTTCCGCTGTCTGAGTCGGTATCTACCGGATTAAGCGCAGATCCGTCAGGATCATCCGGCACTCCGATATTGCCAAGGCTATTGTAAACCATAGAGTCAAGCGTGTTATAATAGAATATCATAAGCCAGCCGGAGCAGGCAAGGACTGCCGAAAGCATAAATATTACTATATTACGTAATACAGGATGCTTTTTTTTGCGCTTAAAGCTTTTTTTATTTACTTTGTGTGATGTGTCTGAATATATTTCTTCATAGCCTGTATTAAGGCCACTGTATTTTCCTTTAGCCATTGTAGTCTATCTCCTTTTGCCTTTTCGCATAATGCGGTGGCAGAGCTATTGTATGATAAAAAATCATAATGATGTAATTTTACCACAACGTCGGCTTGATTATATTAAATAAAAGAATAATATTTGTAAATTATTTTGTGTAGTTTAAAGTTTTTTATCCTAATTATCAGCCTGAAGCAGATGTTCCGGCAGAAGTATTTTGAGATGATGCCGCACTGCTTGTGCCTGAAGTTGTACCGCCTACAAGCGAATCTTCAAATATAAAGCTTGCAAGATCACGTCTGGCCTGCTTCCAGTCGGGTATAAGCAATACAGAAAGCTCACCGTATGGGGTAGGATAAGCATTATCAATAAAGATATTTCCACCGTAAATATCGGGCAATGTATACTCTTCTCTTGAGTACTTAAGGTATGTAAGCGAATTGGCCACAAGCGTAGTTATCTCGCTCTTTTTAAGATTTGTGGTTATAAGCGGACCTACCTTAGATACAGCGTCAAGAATTGTAGAAATAGACGCATTTGAGAACTGATCCATTACGGTATTTATAACCTGACGTTGGCGGCTTGTTCTGTCAAAGTCGGACATCTCAGAATCTCTGTTTCTGGCGTGCCACAATGCTTGCTGACCGTTCAAGTGTACAATACCTGCCGAGTCTTTAAGAGTGTAGCGAGTATCACTTTGTCTGTTATCATATAGCTGCATATTGATGTAGTCTATTTCAAAGTCGGTAAGCTCAATATCAATACCGCCTAATGTGTCGATTATGTCAATAAAGCTTGAAAAATCAACAACGGCGTATCTGTCTATTTTAATACCGTAGTTACGTTCAATGGTTTCTATGGCAAGACTAGGTCCGCCGTATGAATATGATGCGTTCATCTTGTTAGGCCCGTAACCCGGTATGTTTATCCATGTGTCACGCATAAACGATGTAAATTTAATTTTTTGATGTCTGTTATCAACAGATAGCAGTATCATGGTGTCGCTGTTACCGGTATTTCCAACGTATCGGGTATCTGAACCGAACAGCATTATGTTGAGTACCATAGGATCATCAAGAAGCTTAGTGTCGGATATCTCTACAGTCCAGTCAGATACTATACTGCTTGTACTTTCAGTTGAACTTACCTGTGATGACGGGCTGTCATCAGGTGTAGCTACATCTGTTGGAGTCGATATTTCTATTGAAATATCCGGTCCCTTCTTTAGGTTATCGTATACAAGAGAATTAAGTACATCATAATAATAAACCATTACTGCGCCTACAGCAATAAAAATTATACATAAAATAATTAGTAATATCTTAAGTATTCTTCTTATTATTTTTCTTCTGCGACGCTTTTTAAGTTTTGCCTCAAGCTCCTCAGGTGTTTCTTCAGCATCCTGTTCGGCATCGGCATCGGCATCTTTCGTGTTCTCTGCATCTTCGGATGAGTTTTCGTCTTCCGATTTTTCTTCCTTTTTTTCTTCAACATCGCCGTCAACTTTGTTGATTGTATTAAGCTCATCTGACAGTACCTTTATACAGTCATCCTTAGTGTATTCCGACTCTATAACATTCATCTCTGACGGTGTATATTGTATGAGTACAACGCTTTCATCAGAAAAAACGGTATCGTCATATTCCAAAGAATTTTCATTGAATATCTCAGAAATATTTTGCTCGTTCTCAAAATCGTCGATTTCTTCAGGCTCATCTAATTCATCTATGTTATTTGCATCTATGATGCTTTCGTTTTCAATATCTATATTATCCGCATTGTTGTCGTTGTCAACGCCGGTACTGTTATCTTTATTCTGATAATTCTCGTCATTCATTTTATCTGAACATCCTTTCATATAAAATTCTTCTATCTATAAATAAAATAACAATTTACTTTGAAAAAACAGACATATATATAATACGACAAAACACGACTGTAATTGTGAATAAACTATGAATTTCATATATTTTTATAAAATATAAAAAATGTGATGATTTTTTTGAAAATATATGCTATACTTACTATGTATATATAGCTTTTAATTACATTATGAGGTGATTGCCAATGAATTTTGCCCTGAATAAACATCATCGAAGGCTTGATTGTAAAGAAAGATACTGGCACAAGGCTTTCTTTATCGCCATGTTGCTTTCGGGTATAGTTTTTTCTATATTTATGATGTGTGACAATGGGTACTTTTTGTATTACGGAGATTTTAACGTTCAACAGGTACCGTTTTATCAGATGATACACGACTCTTTACGTTCAGGCAACTGGAAGTGGAGCCACACTACTGACTTGGGCGCAAATATAATAGGCTCTTATTCGTTTTATCTTATAACAAGTCCGTTCTTTTGGCTTACTATGCCGTTTCCAAGCAGTTTTGTACCATATCTTATGGGCCCGTTGCTTATATTAAAGTTCAGTTTTGCGTCCCTTACGGCATACATATATTTAAGAAGATATGTTTTAAATAAGAATTTTGCCGTTATAGGCGGCTTGCTGTATGCTTTTTCGGGATTTTCGGTTTACAATGTATTTTTTAATCATTTTCATGAGGCGATTATTATATTTCCTCTATTGCTTGCGGCCGTAGATTCTTTTATGATAGATAAACGCAGAGGTTTGCTCGGTTTAGCTGTATTTGCCTCCTGCACCATCAATTACTACTTCTTTGTGGGTCAGGTGGTATTTGTAATCATATACTGGTTCTTAAGAATGGTACTTGACAGCTATTCAATGTCATTTAAAGAATTTCTCAATATGGCATTTGAGGTAGTTGTGGGATTTTTAATGTCTGCCTTTATCCTTTTGCCTACTATTCTTACTGTTATTCAAAATCCACGTGTAGAGAATGCACCAAACGGCTGGTCGGCACTTCTATATCAATCGGTACAAAGGTATATGCACATTATTCAGTGTTTGTTCTTCCCACCGGATATACCTGCCAGACCTAACTTTACACCTGATTCAAACGCTAAATGGGCGTCGCTGGGCGCATGGCTGCCTGTATTCAGTATGGCAGGTGTTATCGCCTTCTTAAAGAGTAAGCGAGGCAAGTGGCTCAGACGGTTATTGCCTATCCTGTTTATTATGGCGTTTGTTCCTATACTTAACAGTGCGTTCCAGCTCTTTAATGCCTCTTACTATGCACGTTGGTATTATATGCTTACCCTTATGCTTACGCTGGCCACGGTTGCTGCACTTGACGACTCACGTACAGACTGGAAGTATGGTATAAGATTTACGGCAATAGTAACTATGGCTATAATATGTGCAATAGGCTTTATGCCTAAAAAAGAGGAAATTGACGGGGAGTATGTGACAACCTACGGGTTAATGCAGTACAAAGACAGATTTTGGATATATGCCGCAATAGCAATGGCCAGTCTTGCTATATTAAGTGTGATTATTTATGTACTTAAAAACCACAGAAAAGCATTTTTCAGAGTTTGTACTCTATGTCTTTCATTTATAATACTTGTTTACTCAATTTATATAATTGCATTAGGTAAATCACAAAGCTATAAGACGCATGAATTTATAATACCGTACGCCCTTAATAACGGAAAAGACATTACCTTGGACGATTTGCAAGAAGTGCGTTCCGACTTCTATGAAACTATGGATAATATGGGTATGTTTTGGCAGATACCTACTATACAGGCATTCCACAGCATAGTTCCGGGTTCGATAATGAGATTTTATCCGGAGGTAGGCGTTACAAGAGATGTCGGTTCACGCCCTGAAACAACTTATTTCGGACTGAGAAGCTTCCTATCAGTTAAGTATTTATTTGACTATAACGGCGTCGGTGATGACGGAGATTTTAAATACAACGATGATTCTACAAGAATGCCGGGATATGAATATAAAGATAAACAGAATGGCTATGATATCTGGGAGAATATGTATTATATACCATTTGGTTATACATTCGATTATTATATGACCGAAAGCGAGTTTTTCCAATGCCCGGTAGAAACACGCCATCTTTTATTGCTCAAGGCATTGGTCGTACCAGATGAAGATGAAGGCAAATATGATGATATATTGCAGCCGGTTATTGATTATTCACAGTTTGAATATACAAATACGGCATATTATGAGGATTGTGAAGAACGCAGAAGCATATGCTGTACTGACTTTAAATATCATAATGACGGCCGTTTTACCGCTACAATAGACTTAACACCGTATGACGATGAACTTGTGTTTTTCAGTATTCCGTATGAAGACGGATGGAGTGCATATGTAAACGGAATAGAGGTAGAAATACAAAAATCATCGTTGGGCTTTATGTCTGTACTGTGTAAGGGCGGAGAGGTTTCCGATATAGAGTTTAGATATACTGTACCCGGATTTAAGACCGGTGTTATCATTACATTGATATGTGCCGTAATTTACGGTGTATATATATTCCTGATAGTTAAGTACTTTTCAAAAAAGAAAAAGAAATCTTCAAAAAAGTATGCCGTAAGCTCAGCAAGCATAAACAGCGAAGAGCTTAAGAATATTGACGGTATAAACAGATTGATAAAGGATAAACAGAATGAAGAGATTAATTCGGTGAGAGTACCGATTGACACAGGAGAGTCAGAATTAAACATTACATCCGATGAAGATTGAAAAATTACAGAAAGGGTATGATTATAAATGAGCTTCGGAGAAATTATGTTAAAATATAAGGACGAATTACTTAAAGATTTGGCAGAGCTTATCGCTATCAGATCAGTTTCTGCCGACGGAAAAGAGCAGCCTGAGCGTGCGCTTAAATGGATGCTCGAAAAGGCGGAAAGCTTTGGCTTAACTACCAAAAACATCAATAATGTTGCCGGCCATGTTGAGTACGGAGAGGGCGGCAAGCTTTGCGGTGTGCTTACACACCTTGACGTAGTACCGGCAGGATCGGGCTGGAGTACTGATCCATTTGAGCTTACTGTCAAGGATGGCAGAATATACGGCAGAGGAGTAGCGGATGATAAGGGCTGTGCCATGATAGCGCTTTACTGCCTACGTGCAATGAAGGAAGCCGGTATTCAGCCTAAAAACAGAATACGTGTAATCTTCGGTACAAGTGAAGAGGTAGGCATGGAGGACATGGAGTATTATTTTAAGCGTGAGCCTATTCCGGATATGAGCTTTACCCCTGATTCAGACTACGGTATTTGCCGTTGCGAGAAGGGCATATTACAGTTGGAGATATCATCAAAGCATCACGATGGCACTACTCTTACCGAGTTTCATGCAGGTACCGTTGTAAATGCTGTGCCTGATATGGCCTATGCACTCATGGATTGCTCTGAAAATGAAGACCATCAGCTTTTAAGACTTGCTGACGCAAAGCCGGGCAAGTTTGAGTTTAAATACACTATTGACGGAATGATGATAGTATCAAAGGGCAAAGCAGCACACGCCGCACATCCTGAACAGGGCTTTAATGCTGCTACTAACCTTATCAGCTTACTTACAGCAAACTTTGGACACTATGTACTTGGCAGTGTTTGCGCTTTTATTGCTTCGGCCATAGGAACCGAAACAAACGGAAATTCAATGGGTATTAAAATGCGTGATGCCGCATCGGGAGCACTTACTCTTAATGTAGGTACCGTTGAAATAAACAACAAAAAGGCAGCGGCTACCATAGATATCAGATACCCTGTATCTATGGACGGCGTAAGAATATTGGAACAGGTGCAGAAGCGTGCTAAGCTTGAAGACCTTGATGTACGTGTACTTGAGCATCGCAGACCGTTGCAGATAGATGAAAGCGCACCTATCATAGAGATCCTTAAGTCAGCATATACAGAGGTAATGGGAGCAGAGCCTACAGTATATGCTACAGGCGGAGGTACATATGCACGTACACTCGGCGGCAAAGGCGTTGCATTTGGTCCTGTATTTGAGGGTGACGACTGCAAGCTTCACGATGCAGATGAGAGTATGGACTACGAAAACTTCTTCAAGCACGCTCAGATATGTGCTGAGGCAATGTATAAAATGGTTACAAACTCTTAAAAAACGATTTTATAAAATATGAAAAATCATAAATTTTTATGTAAATTTAATAATCAGAAAGTCAGTTTTGCGGTTTGTTAGGTGTATTATGATGAATAAAGTTAAAATTTTGTTTTATTCATGCAGAAGACATTTGAAATCTGCTATAATACTATATAGAGTAATTAATTGAAAGGCGGGTGGATTTATGTCTGTGACCGGCAAAAAGCGTATTATAACCGCATTATCTTTTGTTGCTATTATAGTACTTGCGGCAGGGCTTTCTTTATTCACATGGAATTTTATAAACTCAGATAAAGATTCTAAGTCCAACCTGCAGAACAAATCTACCGGGCAAATAGTCGATAGTATCATTAACAAGATGAATTATAAGGATATAATGAAGCTTGACGATGAACAGCTCACCAAGCACTACGATATTGATAAGGAAATACTTGAAGAGTTTACTTTATATATGTCCTCAAACATTGAATCAGCTTTTGAGATTGCTTGCTTTAAACTCAGGAGAGCCGATGACGTTGCAGTGCTTACTGCGGCTGTATCATCACATATGACTAATAAGGCCAGCGGATTTAAGGATCTTAATCCGGCACAGTATAACCTTATAATGTCATACCAGACGGCTGTCATAGATAACTATGTTTTTGTTATTGCCAGTAATGATGCCGAGGTAGCTAAGCAGGCGTTTTTAGACCTTGCTGAATAAGCAAAAAGCTTGATACATCATTTAGGTTGTATCAAGCTTTAATTTTTTATAAATTATTTTGTGTAATAAAACTTTCAAACTGCCTGCTTGTGCAGATTTTTTGAAGCAAACATATAAAACTCATTTGACATCAGTTCTTGACCTTTTGTGTTAGGGTGTATGCCATCACTGCATATATAGTCTTCTACATGTCTATTCCGCAAGAATGCACCGCGCAGATCGATTAGCGGTATATTCTCATCTTTAGCGATGCTTTCAATGGCGCGTGAATATTTCTCCTGATAATGTGCGATATTCTCTATATCGCCAAGCCATTTAAGAATATTATCTCTGTTAAGTTTGTCTGAACAAAACCAGTTAAAATATCTGTATGATATTATCGGCGGCAATGTAGTAGCTATCGGTGTTATGCCGCGAGATACAAGCTTTTTGATTATTGAACGGTAGATTTCACAGAAACGTTCAAGCGGCGTCTTAGGCAAATGCTCAACATCCGGTGAATTAGCTATATCTGCCCAGTCAAAGTCGCAGTCATTACCTCCGTACTCAAGTAGTACTGCGGAGCAGTTAAGCCCCTTATCCAGTGCATTGTCGAGCAGACGTTCCCCTTTGCTTATAGTACAGCCGAACTTTGAGTAGTTCTTTATTTCTATCATATAGTCGCTTTCAAGTCTTTCAACGTCTATATGATTATCTATTACATATCTTTTGTCACTATCACGCAGTTGAATGCCGTGTAATATAGAGTCGCCAAACACACAAACTTTTTTATTTAATAACATAATGTTTTTCTCCTTTGCAATATCTAGTTTTCAATACTATTATAATTGGTTTTTAACTAAATGTCAAGTTGTTTTGCGAAAAAATAAAAAATAATTATTATCTATTGCATAGTTTACATTACTGTGTTAAAATAATACATTATATAAGCAACGGAGTGATCTTATGAGTGCTGAATTGAATAATGAAAAAAACACAGAGCTTTTAAGTAAAAGCTTTATTGGAACCATTCCACGCTGGAATGAGCTGCCTACTATACAATTATATATGGATCAGGTAATAGAGCTTGTCAATACAAGCCTTGAGATATGGAACATAAGCGGCGAAAATGTGCTTACATCATCTATGGTGAATAATTATGTTAAGCTTGGAATTATACCTCCGCCTGAAAAGAAGCGTTACTCACGTAACCAGCTTGCTTACCTAATAATTATTTGCCTTTTAAAACAGATTATGCCCATATCGGACATAAAAGTATTCATTGAATCACAACGTAAATTTAAAGAATGCGATGAGCTTTTGGATAGCTTCGCACAGACATATGAGCAGGATTTCGTTGCGAGCATGGACAGAATGAAAGAAATGATATTAAAGACGGACGGCATTAATGATAAGGGTATGTTCTACTCTATGCTGGTGCTTAAGTCTGCGTCACTTTCCGGTGCGGGCAGATATATTATAGAAAACTCAGTAAAAAAGATAGTTGAGTACAACACGGAGCTTGAGCAGGCAAAAAAGGACGCTGATGAAAAGCAAGCCAAAAAGGAAAAATCATCAGAAGACAAAGAAGGAGAAAATAACGTAAAATCAATAGAAACCAATAACGAAAAATTAAATAACATAGGTGAATGATATGCTTTACATTGATAATCTTACTAAAACATACGGAAAAAAGAAGGCTGTTGACGGTTTGAGCCTACACGTTATGCCGGGTGATATTTACGGTTTTATAGGGCTTAACGGTGCAGGAAAGACTACTACTATAAAGTCATGCTGCGGACTGTTGAGATTTGACAGCGGAGAAATATATATAAACGGTAGGTCAATAAAGGACGAGCCGCTTGCCTGTAAGCGAGATATGGCATATATACCTGATAATCCGGATTTGTACGATTATATGACAGGCATCAGGTATTTGAACTTTGTGGGTGATATTTATAAGGTGCCGTCAGGCTTACGCAGAGAGCTTATAAAGTATTACGGAGAGCTATTCGGCATATTTCAGAATTTGAGTGAGAATATGTCATCGTATTCTCACGGTATGAAGCAAAAGATATCTATAGTTGCGGCACTTTTACATAATCCTAAGTTGCTTATCATGGATGAACCGTTCGTCGGTTTGGACCCGATAGCGGCATATAATTTAAAGACGGTTATGAAGAGCCTGTGTATGCAGGGCGGAGCTATATTTTTCTCTACTCATGTGCTTGATGTAGCCGAAAAGCTTTGTAATAAAATAGCAATAATCAAAGAAGGCAGAATTTTAGTTGCCGGAAATACCGCAGAGCTTGTCGGTGATGGTTCTCTTGAAAATGTATTTCTTGAGCTGGAGGGTAAAAATGTACAAAGCTTTAATTAAAACACAGCTATCATTGCGTATAGCCTCGCTTTTACCACGTAAAGGAAATAATAAAGTCGGATTTTCTAAGTTTTTGGGAGTATTTATCGTAATTCTTTATGTGTTTGGTGCGGCAGGCGTTATAGTAGGTTTGTTGCTTAACTTTATGGCCAAGGCACTTCTTAAATCTGATATGGGCTGGAGCTTCTATGTAATAGTCGGACTTATTTATATATTGATAGGGCTTGTAGGCAGTATTTTTTCATCTAAAAGCTTTATGTTTGATTCTAAAGATAACGAGCTTCTTTTGAGTATGCCGCTTACACCGCGTGCAATACTTGCTTGCAGAGTAGCCGTTCTGTTTATGATGAACTTTATGTTTTCTCTTATAGTATCTATACCGTGTCTGTACGTTTGCTCAAAGTATAGAGAGATAAATGTGGTATTTCTGATACGGTACTTTATAGCATGGCTGTTGCTTGTATTTCTTTCGGTTGCCTTTACCTGTGTTTTCGGCTTGATAATCGGGTACTTGTCTTCAAAGATAAGACGTAAATATATAGCCACTACGGTTATTACGCTTTCGGTTTTGGCAGGAATGTATTTTCTTGGTGCAAATTTTTCAAAATACGGTTCATGGATAATGAATAATGCAGGCAATATAGCAGGAACGGTAAAAAAGGTTATTCCGCCGATTTATTACTTCGGTCAGGTATGCTTTTACGGCAAAATGTCTATGATTTTATCTCAGGCATTGTGGTGTATAATACCGTTTTTAGTCACATTCTTTGCGCTTTCTGCAGTATATTTTAAAATTTTGACAACAAATAAGGGTGTAAAAACACGCAAATATAAGGATAAGCATTTATTTGCATTGCCGGCTGTTCTTACGCTTACCAAAAAAGAGCTGAAAAGAATTTTCACAATTACGGTTTATCTTATTAACAGCTCGCTGGGCATATTTATGCACGTTATTATAATTATAACTCTTTTGACGAATCCTTTGGGTATTTTAAACTTGATTTTATCTATTAAAGCCATACGCAGTGCGTTGCCCGTAGTAATAGTATATATGCTTTGCTTCTCTGTTGCGACTAACTGTACAACATCGTGCAGTATATCAATCGAGGGCGAAAATATCTGGATACTTAAGTCTTTACCTATAGGTGCAGGTAAGGTGATGATATCAAAGATTCTTGCTAACATGATAATTTCATGTCCTACACTTATAGCGCTTCAGATAACGGTATGTCATATTTTCACATTAAAACAAAATGAAATAATATACATTATAGCTATTCCTATATTGGCACAGCTTTTAACGGCCATGATAGGACTGTTTTGTAATCTGCTGTTACCCAAAATGCACTGGACTAATCCTAACGAACCGGTAAAGCAGTCAGCGGCAGTATTGATTAACATGGTCGCAAGTCTGCTTATTACCGCAGGCCCGGCACTGCTATACTTCCTTGTACTTAAAGGCAAGATGGATGCAGGACTGTTCCTTTCTTTTACAATGTTATATTACATGGCAATTTGTATTTTATTTGTCTTTTTACTTGCCACAATAGGCAAAGTAAGATATAAATCACTCAATTATTAATCTGAGGGGGCATGACTTTGGTTATTGAAAATATTTCGGACTATGTTGATATTCCGGTAGTAGCGTTTTCATATCCTAAGATGGATAAAATCGTATATTCAAATCTTACATATAAGAAGAGCTTTTCGTCATGGAATAAAACCCCTGACACTATGGAGAGCTTGGCCTCTCTGTTTAAGCTTAATGTGGATGATATCAGAATGTCGCTAAATATTAACGGACGTTTCTTTCATACATATACTCAGGTAGGTGTGCCATTGTATCAGATTACTATAGATTTAAAAAGCTTAGGAGACACAAATATAGTAATTTGTATGATATACGACATACTTAAACACATAGGAGTACATATCCTAAAAGATCCACTCACTGATATATTCGGCAGAGCAGGACTGAGCCTTACGGTGAGTCGCTTTTTAAAAACGGCTAAAAAGGGCAGCTGTGCGCTTTATGTTATAGATATTGATAACTTTAAGATTATTAATGATATTTACGGCCATTTAAGCGGCGATGAGGTTTTGAAGCTTTTTGCTAAGAAGCTGGCAGGATTTGCAGGTAAAGAAGACATATACGGCAGATACGGTGGAGATGAGTTTATACTGCTGCATATATTAAATCCTTGTGACGATGTCGATGAGGTAAAGAATAGAATGTTTGAGGCGCTCAAAATAAAGTATAAAAATATGGATATTCTGTGCAGTGCGGGATGTGTAGTATATGACGGCACCTCATCTTTTGAGGATTTCTTTGCGGCGGCGGACAAACAGCTTATTGTGTATAAACGTAATAGATATTTATAGTTTGAATCTAATTAACTGCAAAAATCCTCTAATATCCTGTTGAGTTCTTTATTGTCTACTGCGCCAATGCCCGTATCAAGAAGTATACGGTCACTTTGAGGCAATATATTGACGTCAAGGTTGGTAACCTTAAACGGTATTTCCTTGTCTGGTTCAAATACCGCAAGCTTGCCGTGGTAGGTTTTTACTATATACTTATATATCTGTTTTTCAGACTGTACGTTGTTATTCACTTCAACAGCAGGTTCCTTTTGCTTAACTGCATTATTGAATGATATGCTTATGATAAGCAGTATGACGGTGGTACAAAATGTGGCTGCGGCCATGATTTTATATGCTTTGGGTTTCATTTGATTTATCCCCCTTGTAAATTCGCTTTTTGTGATAAATTATATGTTTTGTATGTAGTGTTGGCAATTTACAGCGTTTTAAATCATATTTGATGTAACGAAAATTTTTAATAGTTTTGATTTTTTTATATATAAAATATATACAAAAAACTTAAAAAACAACGGCTTTGCTATTGTTTTTGCCTGTTTTAAACGATTTATTCCGAAAAGTTAGAAAAAAGCATTTTAATTTTAAAAAAAATATGGTATAATAACTTAAAATCGTTTTATCTTAATATAAAACTCAATGCTTAAAAGCAAATTTGAGCGTATTTTAGGATGTTCGATTGTTTATTTGAAGGTAAACATAAATCATTATAAATTTTACGGAGAATACAGGAGGTATGGTTATATGGCAACTGATATTAACAGATATAACAGCCGTAAAAAGTATTCGGGCAATACATCAGGCGGTAAGATAGTGCTTGGCGTATTTAAAAACTTTTTTAAATTGCTGTGGAAGTTATTTTCAACAGCCTTTATGGTATGTTTCGTTTCGGGACTTATCGTGGGAG
Organism: Acutalibacteraceae bacterium; assembly: GCA_051881075.1. GTDB lineage: Bacteria > Bacillota > Clostridia > Oscillospirales > Acutalibacteraceae > RUG14223. The sequence goes on from JBJEPE010000010.1 coordinate 64,045, forward strand.
TTTCAATGATTATATACATTGTAGGCGTTGCAAACGAGCCTTTGGGCATTGACCTTCACGCCGCAAAGCTTGATCTCACAAGCTTTATATATGTTAATGACGAAAACGGAAACCCTCAGGAATATCAGCGCGTTTACGCTATAGAAAACAGAGTATGGGTAAGCTATGAGGATATACCTAAGGCTATGCGTGACGCTATGGTAGCTATTGAGGATAAGCGTTTCAGAGAACATAAGGGTGTAGACTGGATACGTACCGCAAGTGCCGTATTCAGCCTTGCTACCGGCAGCGACAGCTACGGAGGATCTACGCTTACGCAACAGCTTATTAAGAATATTACGGAAGATAACGAGGTAAGCTTAACGAGAAAGATCAGAGAGATTTTCCGTGCGCTTAACCTAGAGAAAGAATATACTAAGGATGAGATACTTGAAGCGTACCTAAATGTTGTAAACTTCGGCAGCGGCTCCAGAGGTGTTCAGGCGGCGGCAAATCTGTATTTTAATAAAGATATACAGGAATGTTCCATAGCTGAATGTGCCGCTATAGCAGGTATAACTCAGAACCCTGCGGCATATACGCCTTTGGTATATCCTGAGAATAACAAGAAACGTCGTGATACAGTAATTCAGGCTATGTTTGATCAGGGAAAAATAACTCTTGATGAATATAATGAAGCTATTGAAGAATCTAACAATATGAAATTCACTTATAGCTATGATGATGACGATGAGGACGACGATGATGAGGAAGAGGTAGTTCAAAACTGGTACATGGATGCCCTCTACAGAGATGTTATCGCAGATCTTCAGGAGCATCTGAATATCAGTCAATATTCCGCTGAACAAAAGCTATATACAGAAGGACTTAAGATTTACTGTGCAATGGATGAAAGAGCGCAGACAATAGCTGAAAATGCTATACTCAACCTTGAAACACCGTATGATAAGGATCTTGAGGTTGGTTATGTAATGATGGGCTTTGACGGCAGAGTGCTTGCAACGGTAGGCAGCCGTAACCCACGTGACGGTATATTGCTTTTTGACAGAGCCAGCGGCGCAGTACTGCAACCGGGTTCTTCAATTAAGCCTATTGGCTCATATTCTTATGCCATTGATAACGGTTATTTGCATTTCTCATCAAAGGTACAGGATAAGCCTATGGAGAAGTGGGACTATGTTGACGGTGTTTGGAAGTCCGGCCCTAACAACTGGTACTTATATTATCAGGGCGAAATGCTGTTGCCTGATGCTATTGAATGGTCGTCAAACGGTACTGCGGTACAAACGCTTGATATGATAGGTGTAGAAAACAGCTATAAGTTTGTTACAAATAAGCTTGGTTTTAAGCATCTTGACAGAGAACATGATTCACACTATCTTGCAGGACTTTCAATAGGTGGTTTCTACGGTGGTGTAACGGTTAAAGAAATGACCGCCGCATATTGCATATTCGGTAATGGCGGAAGATTTTATGAGCCATACACTTACTATTATGTAACAGATCAGAACGATAAAGTAATTCTGGATAACAGAGATAAGCTTGGTATACAGGCTATCAGCGCAGAAACAGCTACCATTATGAACAGACTTCTCAGATATAACATTGAGAATTGCGCTCATACAGGTGCAGCCAACGCCTCTGTATCCGGTTGGGAAATAATAGGCAAGACCGGTACTACAGACTCCGATAAGGATAGCTGGTTTATGGGACTTTCTCCATATTGTGCTGCGGGTATATGGACAGGATACGATAATCCTCAGAGAATTAACTCAACCAATACCGCTACTATTTTACACGGTAAGATTATGGCTGAGTATCTGAAGGATAAAGAGGTTAAGAAGTTTACGCTTTCCTCTAATGTAATAAAGAAGAAATATTGTGCCGAATCGGGACTGCTTGCAACAGACAGTTGCAAAAAGACCTTTACAGGCTATTATACTAAGGACAATATGCCCGGTTACTGTAACTGGGGACACGGCGGTTCAACATCGTCAACAAGCTCTATGGCAGAGTCACAGACTGAGTCAAGGCCGAGTGAGGAAAGTTCGGCTCCTGAGAGTATACGTGAGAATGATCCGACATCGTCAGAGGAGCCTGTATCATCTGATGACGAAAGCTCATCTGAATCGTCTGAGCCGGATATTCCTGATGAACCTTCTTCAGAGCCTAGCGATATATCATCAGAGCCGGATCCTACGGATCCGGAAGATCCTTCATCGGATGTTTCGTCTGAGGAACCGCCTGAAACGCAGGTTACTGATTAATTTCTGCAAACAATATTTATGTAATTTATTACAGAGAGGTGCGCAATGGTACAAATAGCTATTTTGGGTTATGGTGTTGTAGGCTCAGGTGTTGCCGAGCTTATACGCACTCATAAACAGAGGTTGCTTCATAAATCAAAAGAAGAAGTAAATATAAAATACATTTTAGATATTCGTGATTTCAGTGGCACTCCGTTTGACGGATTGTTTACAAAGAATTTTGAGGAAATTTTAAATGACGATGAAGTGAAAATCGTTGTTGAGGTTATGGGCGGAGTTACCTTCGCCTATGACTATGTTAAGCGTTGCTTGCTTAACGGTAAAAATGTTGTAACGTCTAACAAAGAACTTGTGGCGGCTAAGGGTGCTGAGTTATTAAAAATCGCCAGAGAGAATAATCTTAACTTTTTATTTGAGGCCAGTGTCGGTGGCGGTATACCGATAATCAGACCTATAAATCAATGCTTAGCGGCAAATGAAGTAGATGAGATAGCAGGCATACTTAACGGTACTACTAACTTTATTCTTACTAAGATGATTAGGGAAAAGATGGACTTTGACGCTGCTCTTAAGCTTGCTCAGGAACTTGGCTATGCTGAGCGAAACCCTGCAGCAGATATAGAAGGACACGACACTTGCCGTAAAATATGTATACTCGCTTCACTGGCGTTCGGAAAGCATGTTTATCCCGATAATGTATATACACAGGGAATTACAGAGATTTCAGCAAGTGACGTAGAGTATGCTAATATATGGGGCGGAGTAATTAAGCTTATCGGCCGTGTAAAGAAGCTTGAAAATGAAAAGCTTGACGTTATCGTAGCTCCTATGTTTATCAGCCGTGAATGTCAGCTTTCCAGCGTTGATGATGTTTTCAATGCAATTATGGTAAGAGGTGACTGTGCAGGTGATGTGATCTTCTATGGCAGAGGCGCAGGAAAATTCCCTACGGCAAGTGCTGTAGTGGCCGATGTCATTGACTGTATAAAGCATTTGAAAGCAAGAAAGTACTTGTACTGGGAGGACAGTGTATCTGAGGAACTTCTTATCCCTGACGGTGAATCTGAAACCGCTCTGTACATACGCATGAAGTGTGCCGATACAGAATCCACCTTTGAGTTATGCAAAGAGGAGTTCGGCGAGATTCGTAGGCTTTATAAAGAGAATGCGGATGTAAATGAGTTGGCCATCGTAACAGAGAGTAATACGATGACATATTTTGATAATGGCATTAAAAACCTTAAGAATAACGGTATTGAGATAGAGTCCGTAATACGTATAGCCGGTTTTTGATGTTTAATATAGAATTACCAACTGATTTTTTTTCAGATGTGATTTAGTAATAGGAGGAGTAATACATGAGTCTGGTTGTACAAAAATTCGGCGGAAGTTCAGTTGCAAATGCCGAAAGAGTTATGAACGTTGCCGGAATTGTTACTGATACTTATAAAAAAGGTAATAGCGTGGTTGTAGTAGTTTCTGCGCAAGGCGATACAACAGATGATCTTATTGAAAAAGCCAATGAAATCAACCCCAACGCCTCAAAAAGAGAGATGGATATGTTGCTTTCATCCGGCGAACAGATTTCTATAGCATTACTTGCAATGGCAATAGAGAAGCTAGGTTATCCTGTAGTTTCACTGTTGGGTTGGCAGGCAGGTTTCCAAACCACGTCAGACTATACATCTGCACGTATTAAAAGAGTAACTGCAGAGCGTATACGCAAAGAGATAGACAAGAACAACATAGTTATTGTTGCAGGTTTTCAGGGAGTAAACCGCTATGATGATATAACTACGCTCGGCAGGGGTGGTTCAGACACAAGTGCCGTAGCTATTGCGGCTGCTATGAAAGCAGATATATGCCAAATATTCACTGATGTTGAGGGTGTATATACAGCAGATCCGCGTAAGGTACCTAATGCTAAAAAGCTTGATGAGATCTCATATGATGAGATGCTTGAGCTTGCTACGTTGGGCGCGCAGGTTTTGAACAACCGTTCTGTTGAAATGGCAAAAAAATATAATATTGAGCTTGAGGTACTGTCCAGCATGACTAAAAAGCCGGGTACCATTGTTAAGGAGGTAGTCAATATGGAAAAGATGTTAATAAGCGGTGTAGCTAAAGATACAAATGTTGCCAGAATTTCAGTCGTAGGTGTACCGGATGTTCCGGGTCTTGCATTCAAGCTGTTCTCAAAACTTTCCGCTAAGAATATAAACGTAGATATCATTCTTCAATCTATAGGTCGTGACGGTACAAAGGATATTACATTTACGGTGTCTAAGGATAAGGGCAAAGAGGCTGTAGAGCTTTTGAACGCATTTAAAGAAACCGTAGGTGCGACATCTATTCTTTATGATGATAATGTTGCTAAAATTTCTATAGTGGGTGCAGGTATGGAGAGTCATGCAGGTGTAGCTTCATCGATGTTTGAGGCACTGTATGAGGCTCATATAAATATTCAGATGATATCAACCAGTGAGATAAAGGTTTCGGTATTGATTGATGCAGGTGATGCCGACAGAGCTGTAGTTGCTATTCACGATAAACTTTTTTGATAGTATATAATACTTTTCATCGGAGCTGATTTACTTTGAAAAAATTATCACTTTTAATGGCTGTAATTTTAATCGCTTTAAGCTTTACCGCTTGCGTTAATTATAGGGCAGATGATTTGGTAGATACCGGTTCTTTAACAGATTGGACATTATCATGGAGCAGCTTTAAGGGCGAAATTTCACACACGTTTAATTATGAGGTAACAGATAAAAGTTATTTAGCTTTTAGCGCATATTATAACGATAATATTGAAGTCTATATAGAAAATAATGGCAATAGGGTGGATGTACCTGCAACCGTAGAGAAATTTTCTCTTAATTGGATAGTAGGAAATGAATTTATATTGACAGTTAAAGCAGATACAAAGAGCGAAGCCGGATTTTACTTTAAAATTTGTGAGTAGTATTAACTAAGATTAATTTATAAACAATTAATTGCATAGTAAAAGCACTTTTTCAATTAATTTAGTTTTACTTTTTTATTTATGGAGAAATTCCTATGGAACGAGAAGAGATTTTGAAAAGCATATACGGCAATTACGATGAAGAAACACGTCTTACAAGAAGTCGTCACGGTCAGCTTGAGTATATGACCACAATGCACTATATTCATCAACTGGTACCAAGCGGATCAAAGGTGCTTGAAGTCGGTGCGGGAACAGGCAGATATTCTGTTTCTCTTGCTAAAGAGGGATATGATGTAACTGCTTTGGAGCTTGTTGAGCATAACCTAAAAATTCTGAGGTGTAATGCGGCCGGAGTACAGGGTATTGTTTCTTATCAGGGTGATGCAACGGATCTCAGTGCATTTACAGACAATAGCTTTGATGCCGTGCTTTTACTCGGACCGATGTATCATCTCTATGAAAAAGCAGATCAACATAAGGCACTTGACGAAGCAATCCGTGTTACAAAACCGGACGGTATCATAATGACAGCATTTATTTCAATATATGAGATTATGTATGTTAATTACCTTTCGGGAAATTTTCGGGAAGGCATGGAAGAAAACTATGATGCAAATTATCAGGTTAAGCATTTTAAGGAACAAGGCTTTACAGGCTTTGATATAAATGAATTTGAAGAACTGTTTAGGGCAAAACCTATACAGAAAATTGCGCTTGCGGGAACAGACAGTATACTTGAACTTGCAGAAAGAACATCCAACTTTCAAATGTCAGATGAAGATTTCCAAATGTTTGCTGAATACCATTTACGCACCTGTGAAAAGAGGGAGCTTTTAGGTAGCCAGACACACTTGCTATATATTTGCAGAAAAAACAAAAAATAAAAATTTTATTTTATCTAAAAAAGACAACCTACTGAGGTGAATTATTCCTTCAGTAGGTTGTTTACTTTTTTTAGTAATCCGAAAAAAATTATTTAGAATTGTCTTTTACTTTATATAGCTGAAAATTACTTACCGGAAATTGTAATACCGGAGAAAGCAACATATGGCATGGTAGTGTATCCAAACTCAACAGATTCCTCAGAAATAGCATATACGTTTTTCAGCATATCGGCTAAGTTGCCGTTTACCATAGTTTCACTTATTGCGCAGGTAATTTTACCGTTTTCAATAAGAAAGCTGTTTTTGGCAACCCCTGAAAAATCTCCGTTACCGGCAGGCGAACCGCCGGAAAATCTGCCTACGATAATTCCCTTATCTATTGATTTGATTATATCGTCAAGCTTTTTATCACCGTTTTGCACAATAATGTTTGACGATGTATTTGCAGAGCGATTTAATCCGAGCTTGTTTGCGCCGTAATTAGAAATTTTAAAGCTTTTAAGTATGCCGTCCTTAATTATATCATAGTCAGTACTGGTGTAACCCTCATGGGTGTATCTTTCACCGCAAATAATGCTTTTATCAAAGGGCTTGGCAGATATGGTTATACGTTCATCTGCAACACGCTCGTTTAGCTTGTCTTTCCATATGGAAGTACCCTCAATAAGGCTTGACTCACCTGCAAAATTTGAGATAATATCTTCTACAAATCCGTATAAACAACCTGGAGTTATTACTGCAACACCTTCAAATTTGCCGGGTACACTATTTGTGTCTATTTGCTTCTCAATATCAGTAAGATCCTTTTTTACGGTTGACATCTCATATATTGGCTTGCTTAAATCAGTAAAGCAGAAGCTTGTGTCAGCAAAGGAAGATGATTTTTCACCCTCATGGGCAGAGTACATTAGCATGATGCTGTATTCACCACGGCGAATTTTATGTGAAACACCGTAGGAATTTTTGTATATTACATTCTCCTTAGTATGCGCTGCAATCATTTGCTCAACATTGATTTTTGGATGCTTTTCTTTAATAGTTGCTACTAATTCCTTAGTGCGTTCAAAGAACTTATCCATGTCAGGCTCATAAATACCGCATTCAAATTCGTCATCTACTGGCGTATCACAGATTTGCCATGCGTCATCCGGATTACCTGATTTAGCCGCATCTATGCAGTCATTAGCGGCGTTTTGTATTGCTTCATCGTCAAAGTGATTGATGTTTATGGCACCCTTGCACTTATTCATATATGCAACCATACTTAAAGACTTATCAAAAAGAGTTCTATATAAGCTAAATTCATTACAGTCAACATTAAATTCTTTTGTTTCGCTTGTTTTTGCTGAGCATTGTGCCATGTCTGCACCCAACTCTTTTAGCTTACTTAAAACTTTGTCAGTAACATTACTAAGCTGTTTCATATTAACTCATCCTTTCTTAGCATTATCTGCCGCCTATCATTATCTTTAGACGCATAGCAGGACCGCCTAAAGATACAGGCATAAGTTGTTTTTTGCCGCAGAATCCTGAACTGCTCCAGCTTACGGTATCTGAAATCATGTCTACGGTTTGCAAGGTCTCAAATGCTATACCTGATATAGTAGTATCTAATATAGCACGGCCAAGCTTTCCGTTCTTTATCTCATATCCCATATTAACGCCGAACATAAATTCACCCGTCGTGTCAGCCTGTCCGTTACCTGTATTGGTGAGTAAATAACCGTCATCAACAGAAGCTATCATATCTTCAAGCTTTGATGTACCGGGATGTATAGCTGTGTTTCTCATGCGAATAAGGGGTTCATCTGAAAATTCGTATGCTCTTGCATTGCCCTGTGGCTTAACTCCGTAGTGCATTGCGGAAGATCTGTTATTCATATAACCTACAAGGATGCCGTTTTCTATTATCTTTGCATCCTCGCAAGGAGTACCCTCGTCATCAACATACATAGGTAATGGGCATCTTTGTCCAAATGCGGTATTTGCAAAGTCTGTAAGTGATACTAGGTCAGAGGCAACTCTTTTATTCATATTATGTGCTGCAACCGAGCCAGCCATAACCAAATCTGCTTCAACAGTGTGGCCTACTGCTTCATGTGCAAGCATACCGGATAATTCTCCTGTTAAAATACAGGTTTTAAGTCCGGCTGTGGGATATACGCCCTCGCGCTTATACATTAGCTTTTCATATAACTTATCTATTTTACTATAAACTTCTGAGTAACCGGTAAAATTCTTATCAAATGTATCTCCGCCACCAACTACCTCAAAGAGCTCAAGCGGTGCGCCGTTTTTACCCTCAACGGTCAAGAAAATGTAAACGTAGCTTCTTGGCATGATAGAATGTGTTGAGCAGCCGTCAGATGTGTACAGTATCTTTTCCATTGAATCTGCTGTAGCAATGATTGTCCTACCGGCAAGGTTAGGATATTTAGTCTGTATATAGGAGTCTACTCCCTTTATATAGTCTATATATGCCTTCTGCTCGATGTCCGATATGTCGTTCTCAACAAAAAAACTGCCCTTTTCTATAGCCGGTAAAGCTCTTTTGTTAAGAGATGCGTGCTTGTCTAAAAATTCAGCGTTATCTGCGGCAGCATTTAATACTGCTTTTACAGCCTCGTCAGAAATTTCAGCCATAGAAGAAAAACCGTAAATTCCGTTTTTATATACACGTGCAGAAACGCCTGACCCTTCTTGTCGTGTATTAGTTACTAAATTACCTGATAGCAAGACGGCTTTGCGTGATTTATTTATTTGTGCTCTTAACTCTGTGTGCATATTGGGAGCAAAGCTACTTGCATAAGGTGCGATTATATCTTTTAACACAATTATGCTCATCCTTTCGAAATAGTTGTTTTTTACTTGCTTTTACAACAATATATATATTTATTATACCATACTTATAATGCTTTTACAAGTAATAAATTGCTAATCTATAAATAGGTTATATTTTTCGCAGAGAAATTCACAATGATACTTTGTTGTTCGAAACAAAATTAAATAAATTGTAAAATTTTGTTTTTGTCGTTTGGCTGATGTTTATATATTGTTAAGTCTATATAAGGTACGATTTTAGACTTTTTAAATAAACTTATTAATTTAATGTTAAATATATAATTACATATTTTATAATTGTAATATTTATTATAAATTTCTAGTATTATAAAATTTTTAAGTAAACTATATAAAATTATAAGTAAAATATTAGTTATTAATATTTCATAAATAATATATTATTATTAGCATATAAAAATGAGCTATCCATTGCTTTAAAAGCAATGGATAGCTCAAAAAAATGCAATTTTGTGTATTAGAACTGAAAAATAAGCAATTTGTGTTTCATAAATCAAGCTTTACGTTGTATTTTTTTAACCAATAGTCTACTTGGATAATATAAGCGAGTATTTGAGGGGCTTTCATTAATTGGCCGTACCACGGCGAGCTTATTTTATCTGGGTTCTCAATTATTGCCTCTACACCGGTACGGTCAATAAATTCATTGATTGGTGAGGATTTATCATTGAGTATTTTACTTGTGCGCTCCGCAACAATATTAAAATACTCAGGATTTTGTGTCTTGGGATACGGACTCTTTTTACGCCAAGCAATATCGAACGGCAAAATATCACTCATTGCTGTGCGAATAATGCCCTTTTCTCTTCCGTTAAGTGATTTAATCTCCCACGGCAAGTTATAGGCGAACTCAACTATTCTATAATCGCAGAATGGAACTCGTATTTCAAGGCCACTGTACATAGACATTCTGTCTTTACGATCAAGCAAGGTTTGCATAAACCAGTAAAAATTCAATGCAAACATTTCTCTCATACGGTTGTTATATGGACTATCACCGTCTAATGTATCTACGTTTTTGACTGTATCAAGGTATCTTTGATGTGCATACTCACTGCCCCTTGGCAAAAAGCCTTTTTTTAGTACACTTTTTCTGATTTCTACACTTCTTGACCATGGGAAACACTCTTCAAAAAGAATATCCTTATTATGATACCACGGATATCCACCAAATAACTCATCGGCGCATTCACCTGAAAGCGCAACTGTATAGTCGTTCTTAACGTGCGAGCAGAACAGTAGCATTGAGGAGTCAATATCGGCCATAGAGGGGATATCTCTTGCATTAACAGCATCATACAGTGCATTTGCTAATGTTAGGTTATCTAATATTACCTCTCTATGAAAAGATCCAATGTTTTTAGACATGATTTGTATATATTCTTTGTCATCGTTTGGCTGAAAAATACTTTTTTGAAAGAATTTCTGATTATCGGTGTAGTCTACTGAATAAGTAGGGAGCATACCTTTTTTATTCTTTTTGTAGTAATTTGCAGCAACAGCGCAAATAACACTGGAATCCAATCCTCCGGAAAGAAAACAGCACAGCGGAACATCAGAAATTAATTGTCGTTCTATTGAATCGGTAAGTAAAAATCTCAAATAATCTATACTGTCGCTGACATCCATACTATGTTTAGCGGCTTTTAACGAGAAATATGTTTTCTTGTAGCATTTTTTCTTCTTGATTTTCATACATTCGCCGGGCAGTAGATCAAAAACATTCTTAAATGGAGTATGACCGGGAGTTCTTGCGGGACCGATAAAGAAAACCTCATACATTCCTTGCTCATCTACTATTGGTTCTACTATAGGATTAGCAAGCAATGTTTTTATCTCTGATCCAAAAATAATGCCACCATTATACTCATAATAAAATAATGGTTTTACCCCTATACGATCTCTTGCTAAAAATAGCTCTTCATTTTCCTCATTATATACTGCGAAAGCAAAAATTCCGTTTAAATGTTCAACACAATTTTCTCCCCAATGAGCATATGCTGTTAAAAGTACTTCTGTATCAGAACGTTCCTCAAATTTATAGCCTTTGCTTTTCAACTCTTTTCTTAGGTCTTCAGTGTTATACAGTTCACCGTTATATACAATTACATAATGTTTTTTGTTAATCATTCTTATCATTGGTTGTTTTCCATGTTCAGGGTCAATTACTGATAATCTTCTTTGTAATAATATAATATTATTATTGATATAACTTCCGCTTTCATCAGGCCCTCTATCTTTTAATGTTAATGACATTTTATTAATTACTCCGTCATTAACGCTTATATTTCCGTCATAATTCCACCATCCGGCAATTCCACACAATTATAAAACCTCCCATTAAACAATGCTATATTATCTTAGAGATAAAATTATATATTTATAAATATAGTAAAATTTTATAAAGACTAAAAATACATTGTTTACATAGTTTTCTACTATATATTATGTTTTTGAACTTTTAATTGATACTAAAAATAAAATACAGCATAAAATTAAAACAAAACTTGAAAAAATTGAATTGGTTTGAGTTAGTTCAACATTATTATTATGTATTTGGGTGGAAGTCTGTATCACAGGATTATATAGCGTCAAAAAAGCACTTGTTATGAATGCCGAGATCGTTCCATGCAAAAATCTGAAAAGCCAAAACTTTTTTTTTGATATTTTAATGTTTTGAAGGGCAGTGAATAGTTGAAAATGAACGCAAATTCCTCCCCAACATATTGCAAATGAAATTAATTCCGGATTTATACCGTTTGATGCCCCTGTTTTGCATCCTCCCATTACTTCCAAAAGCAACGGAAGTGCTGAAATCGCAACGTTTTTCTTCAATCCGAACATCTGTAGAATATTTGATACCATATTTTCTATTCCGCTTACATTAAGTATTTCTATAAAAGCTGCAAATAAAACTACAAAGGCACACATATTGATTATTCCGGAACAGCTTTCTGCACATGATGCTACTATAGCTTGAGTTAAATCCGGCTTCTTTTTAGAATTGTCTATATTTTTATAAATCTGTTGTTTTTTAATGAGCGGATGTTTAAAATTATACACTTTTTCTTTAAGGTTTATTATAATTCCTATTAATATGCTTGATATTATTTGAGAAATAAGAAGGATTATACCAACTTTTGAATTATGTAAAAATTGCTCGCCTACTACGCTTATAATAAAAGATGGTCCTGCTCCGACGCAAAAATACATCATTTTTTCTGCTTCTTTATCGCTTATCATATTGTCGTCATATAGTGACTTTACCCCTCTTGCTCCTACGGGATATCCTCCTATCATGCTTAATATTATTGTAGTACTGCAACATCCTGGTAATCCGAATAGTTTTTCGGTTATAAATGATAGCTTGTTACCTATGTAAGATGCTGCACCTGACTTAACAGCGAATGATGCAATGAACATAAACGGGAACAGTGACGGTATTAGTGTATCTCCACAGTAGATAAGTCCGTTAAGTGCTCCGCCTGATATTTTCACAGGTTGCGATAATATAAAGAAGCATATAAATATAATCAGTAAAATAGTTGAGTAAACCTTCAAACTGGCTATTTTATTTTTTACAAAGAACTTGAATTTAGGCATAAATAAACTTTCCCTTACTTTTTTAATAAAAAATATGATATAGTGAAGTGTTTTATGCTTTAAGTTTATTTACCTTATTTGTGATATATTTCAGTATTAATAAAAATGATTTGTTGGGCATATTCTTATATACGGTGTTTATGCGAGGTGATGCCATATGGACGAAAACAGAGAAAAAACCGGAAAAAGCAAATTCAGCCCCTTTAATATTGCGAAGAGCTTTTCACAAAAATCTGTGCATATGGAGATAAGCGGAAACAGTGAGATCGTTCTTGAGGGGTGTAGGGGAGTTTTAGAATATAATGACAGCACCGTTAAGGTTAATACCGGTGCATTTGTGCTATCTATAATGGGTAGAGGCATAGTTATAAAATGTTATAATGAAGCTTCAATGGTCATTCAAGGCTACATAACAACGGTTGAGTTTATTTCATGAGGTGAAAAAATGATAGTTCTTAATATTATTAGATGGATAAAAGGTTACGTGAATTTCAGCGGAAAAGGAAAATATCCGGAACGCTTTATTAACTCTGCGGCAAAAGAGAACTTGCAAATGTGGAACGTCAAGGGTGCCGAACGCTCCGTAACAGGTACAATGGCTGTTGAATCATATAAAAGGATAATTGATGTTTCACGAAGCTCCGGTGTAATTACTAGAATAGAGTCACGGCACGGGTTGCCATTTATTATTCACAGGAATAAAAACAGAGGAGGGTTACTTATAGGTGCGGTATGTTTTCTGATAATTATTAAGATTCTTTCGCTGTTCGTTTGGAATGTAGAGGTAAGGGGAAATTCTGCCCTAAGTGAAAGCTTTGTAAAGCAAGTTTTGTCTGAAACCGGTATCAGCATAGGAACATTTAAGCCGTCTATTGACATTGACCGTGCAGAACGCAGTGCTATGATCAAGCTTTCAAACGTAAGCTGGCTGTCCCTTAATATAATAGGTACTACCGTGTATGCGGATATTACTGAAAGTTCGATTATGCCTGATGTAATAGATAATGAAACGCCGTGTAATATAAAGGCGGCGTGTGATTCCAAGATAATCCGTATAGATATCGGCAGGGGAACGGCTGAGGTAGTCAACGGCGACTATGTTACGCAGGGACAGCTTTTGATAAGCGGAGTAGTCGAAGATACATTGGGAAATTCTACACTACAGCACGCAAAGGCAACAATTTACGCAGAAACCAAGCAAAAAATAAAAGTTGATGTTCCTGTAAATTTTACGCAGGTTCTGCCTGATAATGAAGTTAAAATCCGTAAAAAGTTAGACTTTATGGGACTTAAATTGCCCATAAATTTTACTGCGGTAAATAGTGAAGACGGATTTATGCAGACAAAAAAAGAACAGCTTACCGTCTTTGGCGGTAAGCTGCCCATATGGTTAGATACAGAAAGATGGTACTATTGCAGCAAAAATAGCAGAACAATAGATGACTATACTATAGAAAGTATAGCAAATAAGAAAATATTATTTACAGAACTGTTTGCTCTGAATGATAAGAAAATATTATCAAAGAACATCACCGTAGAAAAGTCCGATGATGTATATACATATAATGCTGACTATATATGTGAAGAGGACATTGCAGTAGAGGAGCCTATAGGCATAAGCGGATGACGCTATGTATCAGCTTACACCCCTTCAAGGTTAAAGCACGGTACATAGCTTTCGCTTGCAGAGCTAAGCTCCTGAACAAATCCGTCAAATCCTATTTTAAGTAAGTGATTAAGCACTTTGTTGTACTCACGCTCGGTCAATGTGCGGTTGATTTCGCTGAATTTATGCGCTTTACCGAGCGGAGTATACTGGGCCATAAGGCTAACGGGGATATCGGTTCCGAAGTTTTGCTTTACAAGGTCAAGCACATCAATACTGTTGTAGGCATTATTAGGCAGTATAAGATGCCGTATTATAGTACCCTTTTTCATAATTCCGTTTTCATCAATAACGGCTTTACCGGTTTGTCTTATCATTTCACTTATAGCACTTAATGCGGTTTCTACATAATTATTTACTTTTGAATATTTTTGCGCAATATAATTGTCTGAGTACTTAAAATCAGGCAAATAAATATCAACTATGCCGTCTAACATTCTAAGCGTTTCAACACTCTCATAGCCACTGCTGTTATATACTATAGGAATTTTAGGCTTATATAGTTCCATGCTCTGAATGATTGCGTGTGCGTAATGAGATGGACTTACCAGGTTAATATTATGTACGCCGAGCGATTCAAGCTTCTTATAATATTCACATAGTGTTTCTACCGAAACAGTTTTACCAAAATTCTCAGTACTAATAGTATAGTTTTGACAGAAAACGCATTTTAATGTACAGCCGCTGAAGAATATAGCTCCGGAACCGTTCGTACCGCTTATACACGGTTCTTCCCAGTAATGTGGGGCAACACGTGCAACTTTTGGTAAAAGTCCGCTTGAACAAAATCCCTCACCGTTAAAATCATTCCTTATAGCGCCGCAATCTCTGGGGCATAAATGACATTCAATAGGCTTCATGCTTTCGCCTCCGTAAAGTTATAAGGTAATGATAATACATATTCATTCAAATTACAACAGCAAAATTGATTTTTATTATATTAAATTTAAAGTCGAAAAAAGCACAAAAACGGTTAAAAGTTGGATTTTCAAACATCGCCAAGCAAAAAATTTTCGACTATGCTGTCAATATGGACAAGTTCGACTGATACTTTATTGCATAAACGGACTAATTCTTCTATATCTTCAAAGTCAGTTGAAATATCAGAAATACGTCTTAACTCTGTACCGTCTGAAATGACTGCAATGCCATAGCTGTCATATTCACCGCAATAGTCGTTTATTATATGCTCTTTGATTAGGTCGTATGTTACCATAACGTACACCTCTCAAAAATATTTTAATAAAATATACCACATAAATGCAATAATGTCAAGATTTCTCACATCAATATCATAGAATTTTTTTAAAAAATATGATATAATTTTATATTAATGTAGGTTTTTATATAAAAATGGGAGTTTTTAAATGAAGATAGGAAACGTAACGATAGACGGATATGCGGCGCTTGCTCCTATGGCAGGTGTGACAGACCGTGCATACAGAGAGCTTTGTATAGACTTTGGTGCGGCATATGTTGTAAGCGAGATGGTAAGCTCAAAAGGAATTGTCTTTAATAATGCCAATTCTTTGGAGCTACTTGAAATGTCAGAGAAGGAAAGGCCTGCGGCTGTACAGCTTTTCGGATGTGAAAGCGATACTATGGCACGTGCTGCCGTTGCCGCCCTTAAATTTTCGCCTGATATAATAGATATTAATATGGGCTGCCCTGCACCTAAGATTGCCAATAACGGCTGTGGCAGTGCGCTTATGAAGAATCCTACGCTTTGTGGAGAGATAGTAAAAAGCGTAAGCAGTGCTGTTAATGTTCCCGTTACAGTGAAGATACGCAAGGGTTGGGACTCTAACAGCGTTAATGCCGTTGAAGTAGCGCAAATCTGTGAAGAAAACGGTGCGGCGGCAATAACAATTCACGGAAGAACAAGAGAGCAACAGTATGCTCCGTCTGCTGACTGGGATATCATAAAGGAGGTAAAGCGTGCCGTTAAAATACCTGTTATAGGTAACGGAGATATAAACTCTGCTGAGGATGCCGCACGTATGTTGGAGCATACAGGGTGCGATATGGTTATGATAGGCAGGGGAGCGCTAGGAAACCCGTGGATTTTCTCTCAAATTAATGCCTATATAAATGAAAACAGATTTGTAACTCAGCCATCTGTATCTGAACGGCTTTCGGTTATGGTCAGGCACGTACGCAAGATATGTGAATATAAGGGCGAAGAACACGGCATAAAGGAAGCACGTAAGCACCTAACGTGGTATTTGCGCGGTTTTAACGGTGCCGCACAGCTTAGAAATAAGTGCGGATATATAAGTAACCTTGATGAATTGTATGAATTGGTAAAAGAGGTTTACTCCCGATATGAAGCTTAAATTACAAAATAAATGTACTTAATGCACACAAAACAAACAGTTTTTTCGTGACAAGTTACAAAAAAGTGAAAAAATATGGCATAAACAGATTATATAAGATATAATTAATATAAATAAGCTGTTGCTTGTTAATAATTAAAGGAAGATGTACATAATTAAGATTGTTAAAATAATTGCTTTTTTTACTTGTTCTGCTAATGCTTTCAGGATGTACTTTTACGATTAACGGAAATTATGATCCTCAAAGCCAATCAAACTCATCACAGTCCGCAAGTGATGTTTCTTCGAGCGATGTATCAAGTACAGTTACAGAAAATGAGGACGATACATTCACGACGCCTTTGACGGATTAATTGCAGAAACTATACCGGAATATAGAATAACTGCAGAAAAAGGCGAATGTAGTGCCGTGTGGTATTTGCAGATGGACGGCAGGGACGGCGGTAATGTATTTACGGTAAGCGGTGATTTTCAGGATTTAAAAATACTTGAACAGGGTAATGACGATTACGAGCATATGTTACCTCTTATGAAGGCTGTAGTAAGTATTGCCGCATTTGAGGGAAGAAACGATATTTTAAGTGACGATGAACTTTTCTGGAAGATAGTAGCCTGTGCTTATACTATGAATCATCTGGATAATTTGCCGGAAACAGTAGAGCCGTTTGCTGTAGAGGAATGGTTAATAGATGATTATATCAATGCTGTTTTCTACGAAAAGACAAAGTATCCTGAATGGGATGAAAGATTTGTAGAATACCGTCCTGATAGGGCAGAGAGATATGATGTTTACCCGGTATTTTATGCTTATGACACAGATTTTGAGGTTACTGCCGTTAATAACAATGCGGACGGTACAGCAGAGGTTGATTTTATCATAAATATATCTGCTCTTGATATTGTAAATGTTAAGAAAAGAGTACAGCTTAAGCCTCAGTCAGACAGCTACGGAAGCAATCCGTTTGAGTGGATAATAACAGGAGTAACCGATATAAACTAAGTAATTTTTATTGCAGTGGTCAAATTCTTATAGTTGCTTTGTTTTACTATATAATTTGCCGCTACTGTATAAAACATAAATTTCACCGAGAGGAGAATGAAACATGGGATTATTTGATAAAAAGTTTTGCGACATATGCCAAAACAAAATCGGACTTTTAGGTAATAGAAAGCTTGAGGACGGTAATCTTTGTAAGGATTGCGCCAAGAAGCTGTCACCGTTCTTCAGTGAACGCCGTAGCTCAACCGTTGAAGACATAAGAAAACAGCTTAATTACCGTGAAGCAAACAAGGCAAGATTACCGATGTTTGCTCCAAATTTGGTATTGGGCGAGTCAACTAAGGTTTACGTAGACTCTAATATGGAAGCTTTTATTGTAACAAAATCTAATGACTGGAGGAATGAAAACCCTGATATAATCGAAATTTCACAAGTTGTAAGCTGTGACGTTGATATAAACGAGCATAGACAGGAATTATATCAAAAGAATAGCGACGGTAGCAGAATAAGCTATGTTCCGCCACGCTATAAGTATGAGTATGAGTTTATTATTCGCATAATAGTAAATTCACCGTGGTTCTCACAGATAGAATTTGAACTTACAAACAGTCTTAATCGCCCTGAAAGTCCTTACACAGAAAGCTACCGTGCGTTCGAGCGTAAGGCAGATCAGATAAAATGCGCTCTTATGCCACTCACATACGGTATAAAAAGTAATCGTATGAATAATGCACAAAACGGCGGTATGTATAATAACCAGCCTAACAATGCGCAGGCAGGCACAAACAACAGCCAGCCAAAAGGTAACACATTCAGCTTTAAATGTGATAAATGTGGATGGGAGCCATCCGAAAGCGAGCCGCTGGGTAAGTTTTGCCCATGCTGTGGCGATGTTATTGATATGAACGATATAAAAAGATAAGTTTATAAACAAATAGATATTTGTGATTATCTGTTGAATATACTGAATAAAAGCAAAGACCCCGTCAGGCATGATACCTGACGGGGATTTAAATTATAGATTTAGTCTGACTGTGTTTCCGTATTATCTTCGATATCTGACGCAACTTTTCTATTGTTACTCTTAAAGAATATAGTATGTATATCAAGTATCAGTACGATTATCGTGATAGCCATAAGCACTATATCGAATGTTTTAAATACACTAAAAGATTGCTCAAGCGATGCCTCTGTTAATGTGTCGGTAGCCGTTACAAAGCAAACTATTTTATTAAGAAAATCCATTTTATATGATTGGTCAGATATGGATGTGAACATAATGTCTATCATGTATGTGGATGCAATAAAGAATAAAAGTAAAAGAATCAGAACACCCGAGAGTATAGGTTTTTTCGGCTTATTAAGTACGCAAAAGATAACTGCAAAGAACAGTATCGCCGCCGAGATAATTATTACTATCGGGTTAATGTACATTTTTTATTCACTCCTTATTACGTTTTATCGAATATCAAAAGACTTGCGTTGCCGTTATCGTCCTTATCAACCTGAACGGCGCATTTACCGTAAACAGATGGGAAAAGCGTATATCCTAAACCTTTAATTTCATCATTGAGTGCAAGTATGGTTTGACTTGTAGTGGTAGAGAGGTCTATCTTCTCAACTACCAGCTTATTTGTATCAGCAGTTATACCTGTTACATATAGCGTAGAGTCTTCACCTGCTATAGCAAAGATAATAAAATCGTTTATTCTATAGAGAGTTTCGCTTTTATCAGATATTTTTACAGTGCGTAGTCCTGTCGCAAGCTTGCTGTCAAGTACGGAAATGTACTTTTCTGTGAAATATGAGAGCTTATCAACATTGGAGCAGGTAACGCTCTTACTTTTGTTGATATCGGTTATAACGCATTTTACAGAACGGTCGCTTGCTACATAGTGGTAGTAAATGCTATCTGCTTCATCGTTTACAAATCCTGCCTTATACGGTACGCTGTCTTCGCCGTCAAGTCCGTTTTTGATAAGTAGCTTAGAGCGTGTGCCGCCTACACCGCCAATGCTCAATCCGTTTTCATCTATATACAAGAACTGTGTTCCGTCATGGTTTACTGAGGTTTCGCTGATTTTTCCTTTTGTACAGCGAATAGTTACGCTTCTGTCCTGCTCGTACTTTTCATTCAGGAAGATGATGTTTTTATTGGTAGAGATGCAAATCCTGCCGTCATCTAATGTACGGGAACTGGCGTACTTTTCGCCCTCATCAAGTTTTATGATACATTTTTGAGTAGTTTTGTTCTTCTTTATGTTACATTCATATACCCAAATATGATTTTCTCTTTCGCTTATTACTAGGAATGTATTTTCACTGTTCCAGATAACGTTATTTACTGTAGTTACAATACCCATATCGAATATCTTTGCATTTGAGTCCTTTAAATCACATGACCCGGATACATCGGGGGTTATGGATACACGTACATCAATGCCGTCATCGCTGTTTGATGTATCGTTACCGTTACCGTTTCTCATTCCGCTGATAGATAAGAATATCGCCGAAGCGATTATTAATACGAACGCCGCAATAGCAGCAATGTAATATACCTTTTTATTCAATTTATATTCACCTTATCTTACGCTTATTTTATTGTTTTATATCTAAGTACAATATATAATCGTTATTCCACATATATTGTGTGTATAGTCAGTAAAATTATCTATACAAAGTATAACATAAAACCTGTTTAAAGTCGTTAATATGTGATTACAAATTGTTTCAAAATAATAACATAAATTACGATTTAGTTTTACGGTACAGCTGTTTTTACATGGCGTTTAATTTGTGTTTTTTCGCCTTATCAAACATATCTGATTTTTATTTACTGTTATTTACGTGATAGTATGCCTTTAATACAGCGGTCTGAGTTTTTGAATCGTAGATTTCATTATTCATGACCATATCAAAGGCCTTTTGTAATGAAATTCGCTCAACATTCAAAAATTCTCCGTCGTCAAGCTGTTGTTCCTCAAAGTGATCGACATTGCAAAAATACATATGGATCACCTCGTCACAATATCCGGGTGAGGGGTAAAGTCTGCCTAAGTAAATATATCCTTGACCTATGGCACCGGTTTCTTCCCTTAGTTCACGTGCGGCGTTCTCTACCTCTGTTCCGTAGTCCTCCATTCTGCCTGCGGGTATCTCAAGTAATACTTCACCGTACGGATAGCGGTACTGTCTGACAAAAAGCAGTTCATCCTCCTTAGTTAATGCCGCAACACACACCGCACCTTTGTGGCGTGTTACCTCTCTATATGATTTTCTGCCGTCCGGTAACTCAACGGTATCTTTATAGACCGTGAAAATTTTTCCCTCAAAAATAGTAGTGCTGTCAAGCTTTTTTTCTTTAGTTTCCATAATAATGCCTATAAATTCATACGTTTTGCGCTGATATTTAATTGAGTGCAAACATAGAATTATATAGCCCACCTACCTTTCTATATAATAATATAAGGAGTTTAATATGATAAGTCAAGTGTTTAGATATCCTGCCGATGAATACAGGCGTAATAAAGTGATAAAGGAGATACTGAAAAAACATAAAAGTATATCTTTCTTTGAGATAGGTAAAAGCGTATGCGGAAGGTCATTACCCTGTTTGCGGATAGGGGATACTAAAAGGTATGTGCTATATACCGCAACATACCACGGTATGGAATGGTTAAATACCATTATAATGCTTAGATTTGCGGAGCGTATTTGTACTGCCATTGAAAGAGGCAGGCTTCTGTATGGATTTAATCTTCAGGAGATAATATCCAAAAGGGGCGTTATGATAGTGCCGTGCGTAAATCCTGACGGTGTGGAAATATCCCTGCATGGAGCAAGCTCCGCAGGAAAGCTTTGTAAGTTAGTAGAAAACATATGCGGCAGTAGATGTACATTTTGGCAGGCAAATGCCTGTGGAGTAGATATCAACCATAACTTTAACGCAGGCTGGAAGGAGCTTAAAGCGTTAGAAATCGAAAACGGAATCGTCTGTCCGGCGTGTACGCGGTATGGGGGAGAATATCCCGAAAGTGAGCCTGAAACATCAGCCGTAGTCAGGCTTTGCAATAGATTTAATTTTGACTTTGCATTTGCGTTTCACAGTCAGGGTGAGGTAATATACTGGAATTACGGCGATACACCTTCAAAAGGCAGAACAATAGCAGACATACTTGCTAAGGCAAGCGGTTACGATGTAGAGGAGCCGTCGGGGCTTGCCGTTGGCGGGGGATTTAAGGATTGGTTTATCAGTCGGTTCTACAGGCCTGCTTTTACCGTAGAAACCGGCAAAGGGAGAAATCCGCTACCGCTTAGCGATGCCGTAGGAATTTATGAAAAAATAGAAGAAATGTTAATAATAAGTATGGGAATATTTCTGTAATATTACTGCTAAAGGTCGTTTTTATCAATGATGTAGGTTTAGTTACATAATTGTTATTATATTCATTGCTAAAAAAACAATACTGTTGTTGAAAGTAACAATCACGCCTGATATAATATATACATAAAGTAAATAAAGCGAACAAGTACATTATAAAGATATTTCCGGGATGTTTGCCATTCATCCTTTAATTTTGATATGTTATTGATTCCTCTTTCCAAAGGGCTGTTGTTTCGACGAACAACAGCTCCTTTCCTTTTATAATAATAAAATAATAAAGCCCTTGCTTGCATTGTGTAAGTAAGGGCTTTAAAATATTCGGTTAGTATTAATTTTTACTCAAGCTCAAATGCGCCTGTGTAAAGCTGATAGTAGGTACCCTTAGCGTCAATCAATTCTTTATGACTGCCACGCTCAATTATCTTGCCGTGGTCAAGTACCATTATAACGTCAGAGTTCATAACGGTTGATAGGCGGTGAGCTATTACGAATACCGTTCTGCCCTCCATAAGCTTATCCATACCCCTTTGTACGATTGCCTCGGTACGGGTATCTATAGATGATGTTGCCTCATCTAGTATCATTACAGGAGGATCGGCTACAGCCGCACGTGCTATGGCTATAAGCTGACGTTGACCCTGTGAAAGATTAGTTCCGTTATTTGATAACTCGGTCTGATATCCTCCCGGTAAACGTGTGATAAAGTCATCAGCGCCTGCAAGCTTTGCGGCATTGATACATTCTTCGTCTGTTGCGTCAAGCTTACCGTAGCGGATATTCTCCATAACCGTGCCTGTAAACAGGTTGGTGTCCTGTAGAACTATTCCGAGTGAACGGCGTAGGTCTGATTTTTTGATTTTATTTATATTTATGCCGTCATAGCGGATTTTGCCGTCTGCTATGTCGTAAAATCTGTTAATAAGATTTGTGATAGTGGTTTTACCTGCGCCTGTTGCCCCTACAAAGGCTACCTTCTGTCCTGGCTCAGCGTAAACGTTTATATCATGCAGTACGGGTTTGCCTTCTTCATACTCAAAGTCTACGTCAAACATACGTACATCGCCTTTAAGTAATGTGTAAGTGATAGTTCCGTCACTGTGTGGGTGCTTCCATGCCCATGTGCCTGTACGCTTTTTGCTCTCTGTTATAGTTCCGTCTTTAGCTACCTTTGCATTTACAAGCGTAACATATCCGTTATCTGCCTCGGCCTGTGCGTCCATAAGCGCAAATATACGCTCTGCACCTGCCATACCCATTATAATAGAGTTTATCTGCTGTGATACTTGGTTTATGTTGCCTGTAAATTGCTTAGTCATGTTAAGGAACGGTACAATTATGCTTATATTAAAAGCTAAACCGGAAAGACTGAAGTTTTTAGCGCCTGATATAAGGAACAGTCCGCCTGCAACCGCAACCAAAACATACAGTACGTTGCCTATATTCATTATAATAGGGCCAAGAGCATTTGCATAAGCGTGCGCCCTATAGCTGTCTTCACATAAAGCGTTGTTTATCTCATCAAAGTCTTTTTCACAGGCTTCTTCGTGGCAAAATACCTTAACTACCTTTTGACCGTTCATCATTTCCTGTATAAAGCCCTCTGCACGGCCTATTGACTTCTGCTGTCTGATAAAATATTTAGCAGAGCCGCCGCCTATCTTCTTTGTAACAAGCATCATAAATATAACGCCGATAACAATTATAAGCGTCATCCATATACTATAGTATATCATTATACCGAATACTACCAATACTATTGCACCTGAGCGGATTAAAGCAGGTAACGACTGCGAAACAAGCTGACGCAGTGTGTCGATATCATTTGTATAGTAGCTCATTATATCGCCGTGTTTATTGGTATCAAAGTACTTTATGGGTAAATTCTGCATACCGTCAAACATTGAACGGCGCATTTTGTTCAAAAAACCTTGTGTTATTACGGCACCAAGCTGTGTGTAAGCTACGATTGCAACGATAGATAGAATATACATTATTATAAGGAAAATCATTTTAGGGACAACTTCTTGATAAGCGGCACTCCAGTTGCCGGTAGCCTGCCATTTATCTATTATTGCAATTATCTTTTGGATGAATATATCAGGTATAGCGGCAACGCCGGAGGAGAAAAGAATACATATACCTGTCAGAGGCACAAGCACCGGATAGTAGCCGATAAGCATTTTAATAATTCGTTTAAATACGCCTTTGTTGGAGGGGGCCTTATTAGTCCTTTTCATTTTCACTACCTCCATTCGTCTGCTGTGTATAAACTTCGTTATATATCTTACTTGTTTTGAGCAATTCGCTGTGTGTACCTATATCGCTGATACGGCCGTTATCCATAACTATTATCATATCGGCATCCTCTACAGAGGCGATACGCTGTGCTATAATAAGCTTAGTAGTTTCGGGGATAAACTTTTTAAAGCCTGCACGAATAAGAGCATCGGTCTTAGTATCTACAGCACTTGTAGAGTCGTCAAGAATTAATATCTTAGGCTTTTTGAGCAATGCTCTGGCAATACACAAGCGTTGCTTTTGACCGCCCGAAACGTTAGTACCGCCCTGCTCTATTTTGGTATCGTAGCCATCGGGGAATGTACGTACAAACTCGTCTGCCTGAGCAAGCTTACAAGCTTCAATAAGCTCCTCATCTGTTGCGTTGGGATTGCCCCAGCGTAGGTTATCTTTAATAGTGCCTGAGAATAACAGATTTTTCTGTAAAACCATAGCAACTGCGCCACGCAGCTCCTCAATATCGTACTCTCTGACATCTCTGCCGCCTACTTTAACGCTGCCCTCGGTAGTATCGTACAGACGGGGGATAAGCTGAACAAGAGAAGATTTACTTGAACCCGTACCGCCTATTATACCTACTGTCATGCCTGACTTAATGTGTAGATTAATGTCTGCAAGCGCATACTTTTTAGCAGCTTGCGAATATTTAAAGCTAACGTTTTCAAAATCTATTGATCCGTCTGCTATCTCTTTAGCGGGTTTTTCACAATTTCTGAGTGACGGTGTTTCTTCAAGTACCTCATAAATACGCTTTGCTGATTCACCTGACATTGTTATCATAACATATATCATAGATAACATCATTAGCGCTGTGAGTATAAGAACACCGTACGTGAGTATTGCGGATATCTGGCCTACATCAACAGTAGTGCCCTTATGCACTATCGCAAGCTTAGAGCCTACAAAAAGAACAAATACCGTGTTAAAGTACATACATATCTGCATAAGCGGAGTATTCA
>JBJEPE010000011.1:0-5307 GCA_051881075.1 Acutalibacteraceae bacterium
TCGGGTCTGTCCGAGATACCTGTCGGGGTGTTGCTCAGGGTGGTGAACTCGCCTGAAGGGTAAAACTGTCAGCAGTTTTCATATGCCGTTTTCATCCGATACAGGTGATGTAACATATACTGACAGACGTGTTGGAATGAAGTTTTCAAGAGCTTCCAACACACGTTTCATAAAGTGCGAATTTATAAACTTTATAGACGGCAGAACGTTATATGTCAATCTTACACTTTCTGAGCATACAAAGGATACGCTGGTAAACGTCATACCGTTTGATAATAAAAAGTCGGCTTTTATCTATAAGCAGTTTATGCCGTGTATGACGGTTTCGGGTATTGTAAGGTGCGGCGGCGATGAATATAACTTTGATAAAAGAAACAGCTTTGCCATACTTAATTGGAGCAGAAGCTGTCAGCCTAAATGCAAAGAGCATTTTACCTTTTATGCAAGTGGCATGAACAAAGATTATGACTTTGCCATTAACTTCTCAAGCGGAATAGGTAACGAGAAGCGTGGCAGTCAGAACGCCGTCTTTATTAACGGAGAAATAGCCAAGCTTGGGTTTGTAAAGATAGAACACAGCAAAACAACCAGAAGGCTTGAAAAGCCATGGTATATTACAGACGATGAGTCTAAGGTGGATATAGTATTTACACCGATAATTACAACTCAGACCGATTCTGCCATGGCGGTAGAAATGGATGACCGTACGATTATTTACGGTACTATGTCGGGTAATATATATGAAGATAACCGCCTTAACATATCGCTTAATGATATGCCGGCCTGCTTAGAGATAAGCAAGTTTGTCTGACGCATATGCCCACATCAACTTAAAATAACGTAAATTAAGGGTCTTTAAAAAACGTCAAGTTTTTTAAAGACCCTTTTTGAGGTATTACATATTTGTTTAATATGCACTATTACTTAGCTTTGAGCAATCTTGCGGAGTTAAGTGTAGCCAGTACGGAAACACCGGTATCTGCAAATACGGCAAGCCAGATAGGTGCATATCCGAAAACAGCCAATAAAAGCACGATAAACTTAATTAATATGGCAAATACTATATTAAACTTGACCGTTGCCAATGTCTTACGTGCAAGGCGGATAGCATCCGGTAATTTTTTAAGTGAATTATCAGAAAGTACCGCATCGGCTGATTCGATAGCGGCTTCAGAACCTAATCCCATAGCAAAACCGCAATCTGCTATTGTGAGCACAGGAGCGTCGTTTATACCGTCACCCACGAATATCATTGTACCGTACTGTTCTTTTATCTTTTCGGCCTGAGTAACCTTATCCTGCGGTAATAATGAGGCGTGGAACTCATCAACACCGCATTTATCACCTATCTCCTTTGCAACTGTTTCATTGTCGCCGGTAAGCATAACAAGTCGCTTAATGCCGAGCTTTTTAAGCTCTTTGCACATTGTGGGGGCTTCATCTCTTATGATATCTTTGACAAATATAATACCCTCAACATGATTATCTAAGAGTAAGAATATACCGTTGCTGTCGGCCTGATATTTTTTAGCTTCTGCGTCAGATAGCAGGCGAACACTTCCGCATTCAACCGTATGACCGTTAAACATAGCTTTTGCGCCCTTCGCAGGGATTTCGGAATAGCCGGAAAGCTCATAGATGTTTTTTTCATCAGCGGCCGCTTTAATTGCAGAGGCTATTGGATGTGCCGAGTATTTTTCTACTGCGGCGGCAAGGTTTATTATTTGCTCTTTGCTCATTTTACCGGTGCTTTTTACTTCGGTAACGGCAGGCTTGCCCTGTGTGAGAGTACCTGTTTTATCAAATACTACAGCGTTTGCCTTGCTTATAGCCTCAATGTACTTACCACCTTTGATAAGTATACCGCTCTTACTTGCCCTGCCTATACCGGAGTAGAAACCAAGCGGAACGGAGATTACTATGGCACACGGACAGGAGGCAACTAAGAATACTAAGGCTCTTTTAATCCACAGTGTTGCATTTGCGGGATTGATGAGAGAGGGGATAAGCGCTACTGCAATGGCGCAAAGTATGACTACAGGCGTGTATATCTTTGCAAATTTTGTAATAAATTTTTCTGAACTTCCTTTTTGTGCGGCAGAATCCTCAACAAGCTTTAATATACGTGATGCTGTGGAGGTTTCAAAGCTGTTTGTAACTCTAAGTGATATCATTCCGTCACAGTTAATGCAGCCTGACATAACCTCGCTACCCTCAGATACAGGAACGGGTACACTTTCTCCCGTTATGGCAGATGTATCTACGCTTGATGTACCGTTTATTATCACGCCGTCCAGCGGAACACGTGTAAATGGCTTTACTACTATTGTATCTCCGATATTTATGCTTTCGGCAGGTTTTTCTATAAGAACACCGTTATCGGAATAAAGTGCCGTATCAGGACGAATTTCCGCAAGGTTCTCGATATCTTTACGTGATTTATTAACGGCCAAATCTTCAAACGCTTCACCAATTGTAAACAAAAGTGTTACAAGTCCGGCTTCAAAGTAATCACCTAAGCAGAACGCCGCAACAACTGCTATAGACATTAAACAGGTTTCATCCATCCTAAGCTTAGATAGGGATTTGATACCCTTAAGAAAAACAGGATACCCTACAACTATAGTGCCTACACCATAACTTATTGCCGATGCTAAGGTCATACCGAATACGCCAAGTGTAATGGCTATACCAAATATAACAATGGAACAGGCTATTCTGATAAATGTATTTCTGACTTCATTGTCTTTAGTCTTCTTTTTGTCATCCTTTATTTCGGTTACTGTTACTCCGTCCTCAACGCTGTCAACAAGCTTTTGTATGTCTTGTTTAAGTGTAGGAATATCGCTTTCAATATCAAGGCTTAGCGTCTTATTTGCAAAAGTGAGAGAAACATTTTTGTACTCTACCTGTTCTGCAATTTTTTCTTCAATCTCAGCGGCGCAATGAGCGCAATCCAAACCCTCCAAAGTAAATTTGCGTGTTACCGTTTTTTTAGATTGAATCTCTTTTACTGTTACTCCGTCCTCAACGCTGTCAACAAGCTTTTGTATGTCTTGCTTAAGTGTAGGAATATTGCTTTCTGTATTAAGGCTTAGCGTTTTGTTTGCAAAAGTAAGAGAAACATTCTTATACTCCGCCTGTTCTGCAATTTTTTCTTCAATTTCGGCGGCGCAATGTGCGCAATCCAAACCCTCTAAAGTAAATTTGTTATTAATCATAAAAATCCCCTTGCAACTTTAGTTTAATTATTCATTGATATGTTGTAGTCCCATTTCAAATATTTTTTGTATATGGTCATCATCAAGCGAATAAAATGCTGATTTACCCTCACGTCTTACCTTAACTATAGATGCCGTGCGTAGAAGGCGTAGCTGATGAGATACCGCAGACTGTCCCATACCCAATATCTCGCATATATCGCACACGCAAAGTTCATTGCCGAATAATGCACACATTATGCGTATTCTTGTGGTATCGCCGAACATCTTAAAAAGCTCAGCAAGATTAAAAAGCACGTCAAGCTCAGGCATTTGCTTCATTACGTTTTTAACTATATCTTTATGAACGGCTGTTTCTTCACAACAGTCATCAAAGGTGTTATATTTAATATCTTTAGAATCTTTCATTTAATTCACTTCCCTCTTATCTTAAAACATATGAACAATTATTCATATGTTGGTTTGATTATATCACCCCACTATGAAAATGTCAAGCAAAAAATTAAAAAAATTGAATACAAACATAAAAAGTGCAGAAAATAACATAAATAGAATGAATGTACGTAGACAATTATTGCGTTAAAAGAGATTTTTTTGTTATATTTAGTTAAATTTATCGCAAACACTTGTAAAATTCTTCTATTTGCTATATAATGTAAATACAATTTTATTAATAGGAGGTAATTCCAATGGCAATAAAAATTGGTATTAATGGTTTTGGCCGTATAGGTCGTCTTGTTTTCCGTGCAGCTGTAAGCCAACCTGATGTATTTGAGGTAGTAGGTATAAACGATCCGTTTATCGATCTTGATTACATGGTTTACATGGTTAAGTATGATACTATCCATGGCAGATTTACAGGTGACATTAAGGCTGAGGACGGCAAGCTTGTAGTAAACGGCGCTGCTATCAGCGTATATGCAGAGAAGGATCCTGTAAACATTCCTTGGGGAGAGATCGGTGCTGACTATGTTGTTGAGTCAACAGGTGTATTCTGCACAACAGAAAAGGCTTCTGCTCACATTAAGGCAGGCGCAAAGAAGGTTATCATTTCTGCTCCGGCAAAGGATAAGGAAACACCTACTTTTGTATGCGGTGTAAACCTTGATAAGTACACTAAGGACATGACAGTTGTTTCTAACGCATCTTGCACAACTAACTGCCTTGCACCTTTAGCAAAGGTTATCAACGACAAGTTCGGTATTGTTGAGGGCTTAATGACAACAGTTCACTCTACAACAAATACACAGAAGACAGTTGATGCTCCGTCTATGAAGGACTGGAGAGGCGGCCGTGCAGCAGCAGGTAACATCATCCCATCTTCAACAGGTGCAGCTAAGGCTTGCGCTCTTGTTATTCCTGAGCTTAAGGGCAAGCTCACAGGTATGGCATTCCGTGTACCTACACTTGACGTATCTGTAGTTGACCTTACTTGCCGTCTTGAGAAGTCAACAACCTACGAAGAGATCTGTGCAGCAGTTAAGGAAGCTTCTGAGGGCGAAATGGCCGGTATCCTCGGTTACACAGAGGATGCAGTTGTTTCTTCTGACTTCTATACAGATGACAGAACATCTATCTTTGATGCAAAAGCAGGTATCATGCTTAACGAGAACTTTGTAAAGCTCGTTTCTTGGTATGACAATGAGTGGGGTTACAGCAATAAGGTACTCCGTCTTATCAAGCACATGGTAGAGGTTGACAACGCTTGATTTTAGCGGCTATTGAATTAATTTAATATAAGCCGATTATTTACCCACATTTATGCGTGTAAGCGTAGATGTGGGTATTTTTTTGCTTTAAGTAACCATAACTCATACTAATATTCAATTAAAACCAGACAATCTTTACGGAATGATTCCCGCAACGCAACGTTTATTTCTTGCAATGCGTCAGTATTGCAAGAAAATTTAGCGCAGTTTTGCTCAATAATCTCCGTTAGTTGGGCATTTCGTCGATTTTCAGATAGATCTAATTAAACTTTTTATTAAACTTAGTCTTGACTTTTATAATAAAGTATTATAAAATTGTATTGCCAAACAAATTTAATAGATAGGATTAGTGGCATCTTTTTTTCTGTAAGAATAAT
>JBJEPE010000012.1:0-23740 GCA_051881075.1 Acutalibacteraceae bacterium
CTTCCGCAACCTTATTTTTAGGGTTAAACGGATAGTAATTGAAGCAATCAGCCGCTTTTTCGCAAAAATGGAAACCACGATCACAAACCATAGGTTTCACGTTTTCTTCATAAATACCGCCTACTTTATACTTAAACGGCTTCCCATTTGGGCTACAAGTCCAATCCGGATTGAACACTTTAAACCCTTTAACAGCTTCCGCATCGCTCATATTTTTACTCTCCTTCCAGTACCGGTTTTCCTGCGCATTCTGACCTTATTTAAACTTTAATACCTGTATATTCCGCAAACTTGGCCGGACTGATATGATATGTCCATTTTTTATTACTTATCTGAACGGCTGTTCCGAACGGTAAACGACCTCTTTGCAAACCTATTCTTATGTACTGTTGACTCACACCCATCAAATCCGCTGCCTGTGCTACAGAAATATTTTTAACTTCTATACCAAGTCGCTCCACGGTAACATGAAGTGCAGCGGCTATTTTTCTAACAGCTCCAATACGTGGTTTAGTACTACCGGAAAGGTATTGACTAATACTTGATTTTGATATTCCTGTTAGTTCTGATAGTTCTGATGCAGTGATTTTTGTCTCATTCATAATAGTTTTTAATGATTTAGCGAACACTTTATCACCTTCTATATTTAAAATAGTTACTTACTTTGCTTTTTAAGCAACTCTACAATCTGTGCATTTTGTACGCTTATTGCCTTAACGCTTGCGGTTAAAGCTTTTACGTAGCATTTACAGATTTAATTTCTTGCAATATTGAATTAGCTATTTTATCTGTCATTTTCTACCCCCCTTTTATACCTCATGCAGTCTTTTCATCAACTGCAAAAAGGTATTCTAAATTCAGATTTTTGAAATAATAATTCTTAATTTTAACAGCCTCTAAAAGCGTAAAATCGCTTTTCCCATCTAACTTATTAGTCACCGTGCGGTATGAGCATCCTAGAAGATTTTGGATATCGCGTTTTTTTATTCCCTTACGAGCCATTTCCGCTTTCAGATTATTCATATTATTCATATTATCGCCTCCAGAATTGCTTAATTAAGCAATTTTTTATTTGATTATATATCCTAAATCAGCAAAAGTCAATAGAATTTTTAAAAAAATTTCCGAAATCGGAAAATTATTCATTGACATTTAAAAAAATGTAATATATACTTAGCATAAGGTGGTGGTAAAAATGCAGTGGCAAGAAAAACTCAAAAAAATGAAAATGCAATCTGGAAAAACTTCACAAGAAATTTCTGAAGATACCGGTATTCCTAAAAGTACCATTGATAAACTATTTTCTGGACAAACTAAAGAACCTTATTTAACAAGTATTAGAGCTGTAGTTCATTGTTTGGGGTACACATTGGATGATCTTGATGATAATCCTAAATTAACTAGCGATATTCAAAAAGCAAAACTTATACATAATTACGAATCACTGAATCAAGCCGGCAAGGATAAGCTTGTTGAGTATTCAGAGGATTTAAAAGTGAATCCCAAATACACAGAAAAGGTACATAAAATAAAAATCGCCGCCCGTAACGGTCGCTTTGAAGAACGGACCCTAACGGACAGCGATATTGAAAAACTTAAAAATCTTCCTGATATGGACGATGATATTTAATAAAATTGTTAAATTGCGCATACACCTGCCTTTCTAATGGAGACGTTAAGAATTTATTGCGTTTATATAATTCTTCCATCCGCTTCATGCGAAATTCCGCTGCCTTAGGACTAATATCACATAGATCTACTATATCAGCAGCGGTTTTAACGTGGCAACCCCATAAAACACAGGCAGGCGCAAGCAGACGACTAGCGAATACATTAGCTTCATGCTCTATTGGGTTATCCGATGGAGACGGTTCACGGTTGACTAAATTATATTTGCCTACGTGTCCCAATAATAAATGTCCAAGCTCATGCGCTATTGTAAAGCGTTTTCGTGGTCGTAAACAGTTTTTATTTACAAAAATATACGGCATATCATTAATTAATGTACAGTAACCGTCATTGTCGTCATCAGGCACATAGTATTTTACTACTATGCCTAAGCTTTTACATAATGACCCGGTTTTAATTGGAAGTGCGGTAATGTTTTCTTGAAGTAAGATTTTCCAAACAATATCTCGCACATTCTGATATTTTTTATAATTCAAATCAATCACCTCATAAGAATTATGAGGGAAAAATCGACAAAAAGATACAGGTAAATAATGGGAGATGACTTTATGAAAAAAATTTTATCAATTTTGTTAATAACGATTTTAATGTTTACAACAGGATGCACAATTAATATCACTCAGCCAGCATCGTCTTCAAACAGCTCCGATGTTTCATCAAATACTCAATCATCATCTTATGTTACCGATACAAGTAAAGTTGACCCCGATACTATTGTTTCTGATGCTTCGTATGATTTTCAACATGGAGCATATACGAGCTTTAAAGCGTATATGACTCATATTTATACATATGAACAAGCATTAAATTATACTGTAACAGAAGAAATTGAAGATATAAATCGTGGCTATTATTCAGCTACATTGACAAATTCCGAACTAGATGTGTCCTATGAAGTAGTTGTATTTAGCAGTGGAAACTACGTTTATTCAGTGAGTATCACAGCGTCAAATCTTGATAATACTGAAAAAATGGAGGATTACGTTGTTCTGTGTAAATGCTTGTTCAATTTTTTTGACGAAATTGACGATGATACATTTTTTAAAGAACTTGGTTTTTATGATCTTTATTATGCTATCCAAGATAAACATGTAACAGAGTATTTTAAAAACACTACAACTACTAATTGGGAATGCTATCTTCATAATTCCAAGGATAGTCTTAACGAATTTACATTTTACACCCATCATAGGTATCTTGATTTAAAAAATTGATGAAAAATAGGAATTCCGATATATTTTAGTTAATAAGATAAGACTAGTAGAAGGATGATAGAATAAATGAAATTCCCAAATGGATACGGAAGTGTTTATAAGTTATCCGGAAATCGGCGTAAGCCGTGGATAGCTCGAAAAACTATAGGCTGGGACGACGACGGTAAAAGACAATATCTTACCATAGGATATTATGAAAAACGCGAAAAAGCATTACAAGCTCTCGCAGAATATAATGATAATCCTTATGATTTAGAGATGTCCCGGATTACGTTCTCTAACATATACGATAGATGGTTTAAAGATGAATTTAACGAATACAGCAATGCTACTACTGTAAGAGGCTATGTAACAGCGTATAAACGGTGCGAGCCATTATATAATATGAGAATGTCAGATATCAGATCACATCATATGCAAAAGGTTCTTGACAGTTGCCAAGATGCAAGTTACGAAACAGTCAAGAAGATACATACTTTATTAAATAAACTTTATAAATGGTGCATAGCACATGATTGTGTGAAAAAGAATTATGCTGAAGGCTTAAAAATTAATATAAAATTCAATTCTAAGCCTAAAAAATCATTTACCGATGACGAAATTAATTTACTGTGGAAAAACGTCTATAATAACGAATACATACCAATAGTTTTAATACTCATATATAGCGGAGTACGAATTTCAGAATTGCTCAATTTAAAAAAGGAAGATGTTTATTTAGATAAGCAATATTTTGAAGTCAAAGAATCTAAAACCACCGCCGGCATCCGAATAGTACCGATTGCTGATAAAGTGCTTCCATTTTGGAAAGATTTTTTAGAAAAATCGCCATGTCAATATGCTTTCGTAAACAGCAGCGGCAATCATATGACTTATGACAATTTTAAAAAAAGATACTGGTATCCGATTATGGAACAACTCCAATTAGAACATACGGTCCATGAAACTCGCCACACCTGTATAAGTCAATTAATCATGAAGAACGCAAATCAAACTATAGTTAAAAAAATAGTTGGGCATAAATCAGTAATGAATTTAACTGAAAAAGTTTATACACATATTGAGATTCAAGAGCTTATTAGCACGATAAATTTGATATGATTTATAATAAAAGTTTTTTAAAAACGTCGGTTTCTTTTTACGTGACTAACACGTGACTAACAAATACATTAAATTTTATCTATAATGCTAGGTTGTCCTGTTACCTGCACCAGCCGGACACCGATTTTGATACAATGGGTATCATGATTAGTGTCCGGTTTCTTTTTTAGTTTCGTTGCAGAATTATACAGATAAATATACAACTCGACGAATTGGCATATATAGGAGGGACAGATAAATGTATTTGAAATTAGTTAGACCCACCCATGAATATGCGGAGCAGGTCATGCAATACAAGGAAGATATGCTTGCCAATAACGACAGTTTTGATGGCTGTGCGGGTCTTGAAGAAGTCAATTCTTTTTCTGAGTGGATTGACTTTGAAAATCGATTGAAAAGGAAATATAGCGAAGGTTATGTTCCGTCAGAGGTGTTTTTGGGAGTTCGGCTTGAAGATGAAAAGGTTGTGGGTATTATTGATTATAGACACCCCTTATCGCCTTTTTTGCTACAATATGGTGGAAATATCGGTTACAGCGTTCTGCCATCAGAGCGTCGAAAGGGATATGCCGGTGAAATGTTAAAATTAATGCTGTCTGTTTGCAGAGAATACGGAGAAAAAAGGCTTCTACTTACCTGCGATAAAACCAACGATGCTTCACGACGAACAATCATAAAAAACGGCGGTAAATTGGAAAATGAAGTAAAAGATGAAGTTGGGCTAAGTTCGTGTGGGATTGTTCAGCGATACTGGATTACTTTGTAACTTCCGGTTTATCAATGGCTTTAATTTGTAAGGATATTGAGATTTATGCGTGTGCATATTTTAACGATTTTTACACCTTATAACGAAAAAATCAAGGGATGTGAAGTTGGTATCAAAATAGGCTCCACAGCGATTTTGCAAACAGTCGCTGTGGAGCCTTTATTATTTAATCCCTATACACCTTTTAGTTAATACCTGTTAGGATATAAATTTTCGATGCTTTCTCTTGCATAGAATTGTTTTTTTAATTGTAGCATCACAAAGCCGGATAAAAATCGGTATTTTGCACGTGCTATTCTTTTATTTCTCCTGCCCATTTAAAAGCGTATTTTGCAATGATAACAGCGATTATTTCATTGATAATTGCTGCCGCAACAATCGTCCCTGATACAATAGAGACAAGAGAGGTATCAATAGCAGTTAAGTTTGTAACGGCAATACCCGTAAACACTAAAGATACGCCGGAATGAGGCAA
Source organism: Acutalibacteraceae bacterium (assembly GCA_051881075.1). GTDB lineage: Bacteria > Bacillota > Clostridia > Oscillospirales > Acutalibacteraceae > RUG14223. The sequence goes on from JBJEPE010000012.1 coordinate 5,246, forward strand.
CAGCGCAAAACCGAGATATTTTGTAACAACCGGTTCTGCTTTTGTGATTTTTCCGCCTAAATACGCACCGCCGATCTTTCCTATAGCTCTTGACATGATATAAATCGCTGTGAAAAGTCCTGCTCCGGATATCAAACGGTAATCCAAGGGCATACCAAGATTTACAATGACAATAACAAGCGAAAAATTCAGTATCGGGCTATACAGTTTCAGCGTATCTGCAAGTTCCTTTTCAGGTAACAGATTAGCAACGGTTGCACTGTATGCCATACCGATCAATAAATAGTTTAAACTGAAAGCATGGAATACAAACTTATCAATCATCAGACCGCATAACGCCGATATGCAAAGAAATAGCATTAACAGAGCAAACCGTATATAATTATTTTTTGAGCGCTTCATCAAAAAGGAAGCTAACAGTCCTGCAAGTATTCCAATCACAAATGGCATCAAAACCATTCCGACAATAGCAAACGGAGAAGCAGAAGAACCGCCTTTTGTTGCGCTTACAATAGAAATAACTGTGAAGAAAACAATAACTCCGATAATATCATCAATGGCCGCAAGCGGAATCAGCGTCTTTGTAACAGGTCCACTGGTATGATATTCATTGACTATTGACAGAGCAGGTGCCGGAGCGGTAGCAAGCGCAATTCCGCCAAATATAAAAGCTAAATAAACCGGAATACCGGCAATCAAGAAAATAACCGCAAATGCCGCTGACACAAACAAAAATGTTCCGATAGACTGTACAAATGTAATGCCGATAATCTGTTTACCGGAGCTTGCAATTTTCTTAAATATAATTTCACGCCCAATCATGACTCCGGCAAAACACTCAAAGAATTTAATCATAACCTTGTACCATAAGGCATTTGTAATATCGAAAGTCACTACGCCTGCAAGATACGGTCCGAATACTATTCCGGCAATCAGCCATCCGAGAATTGACGGAAGCTTGACTTTAGATACCATTCTGCCGCAGATAAAAGCGGTACATATAATTGCAAAAATACGAAGAATTCCAATTATCATAATAAGTCAACCAGCCTTTTTATAACATTATCGGGGTTTATGCCATCATTACACAGTTTTTCAAAGGCTCCGTCAACAATGATGCGAATTGTTTGTTTGTCTGTTGTTCCTTCTTTAAACGATGATGCCATCAGTAACCACAAATCATCGTTTTTACTTGAGGCAAAGGCATAAATCGTATTGTTGAGTTTATATTTGTTAAATATATCTCTGCGCATCATTGTTTTTGAGTCAAAATAAAGATAGAGTAATTCTTCTACAGATAGCTCTGCATTACTGCTTATCAATTCTTTTGCTCTGTTAATTGCATCGGTGTAGTATTTTTCATACAACGCCAAGGCAAGAGTTTCCTTATCCGGAAAAAACTTATACACGGTTTTCTTTGATATTTTCAAACTGTCGGCTAAAGTATCTACCGAGAATTTTAATCCCTCTTTTTTCAAGGCCTCGATAGATGACTTAATAATTTTATCTTTCATAATGGAAACAAAACCTCAATTTTTTGTTTCCATTATAATGACTTTCTTTATGATTGTCAATATGCTAAGTATAATTTTTTGCTTTTCTGGATATAACCTTAAATCAAAAGTGCTTTAATCTGCCTATAAACATATAATTTTTTGTATATATCAATTATACCTAAACTTTTTGACGAGAAATCATAAAGGTGTGTAGCTTATATCAAAGCAAGTCACTATTTTCATAACAACACCCTTTTATCGGACAAGGCAAGAGGAGTTTGTTTTTGTGAAATCGTTAGAATACCGCAAGACCACGAACATAAGATTAGTTGAGATTGAGGTCATACACAAAAAATCGTAAAATCAAATGAACCTGTACACGAATAGTTCTCATATATGGTAGATTTATTCAAAAATTGATGTTATAATAATAAAAAAGATGTAATTGAATTTAGATACTTGTTTATGAATCATAAGGCATCACCGATTTACAACAGTAATTTCCAGTTCAAACAACAGACAACGGACATACAATTCAGTAGATTTTAATGTGAAAGAAGTTGGATTTTTCAAAAATAAAAAACGATAAGTGCGATTTTTTATCTATTTTTTAAAAATAATATATTTATATCTCAAAAATCAGAGAGTGGGAATAAAAGATGGCTAAAAATTATGAATTTGAGTTTCTAGGAAACAGAGAAAAGTTTTTGAATACACTTAATATTTACCAAAAGCATAATGAAAATCCCTATTATTTTGACGATTATATTGTAAATATTGAAAATGATGTGTATAAGTTTGGTGTGGCACGTGGTGGACATTCAGGCGGATACTGGTACATACCTGAAATAACCGAAAAAGACGGAAGGCTATTTTTTAATGGAAAAATCAAATATATTGATCACTACACAGACGTAAAAGGCCTTAAAAAAGTTATAAATACTCTCTATGACATCTGCCTTACCATTTTTCTTTTTCTGATTTCTCCTCTGATTTATGCGATAATGTTATTTTATCATATCTACAAAAAAATAAAGAAAATACCCAATGAACCCAGTAGCAAAACTAAACTTGAAGATAAACTATATGATCTGATGGTAAATCACCTACATTGCAGCAAAATTTCTAAGAATAAGAAATAAACAAGTGAATTTTTTAATAAAGGAAATTATTATGAAAAAAACACCTAACTTTTTTCGCGTCATTATTGATATTCTTATCAGCATAGCCTGCCTACCTGTAATATTACTAGGATTAATTTACATTTTTGTAGAATGGTTAAAAGAGCCTTTTAACAAAAAGAGATATCGCAAATCCATATACTTTCAGGAACTACAGCTTCCTTATCAAAGATACATCTTTTTTAAACCGTCATATCTGTTTTACAATTCCGCAAGAGAAAATGGAATTTCTTTGAATTTTATACATCAGAAGACGAACGGCTTTGAGTATCTGATTAAAAATGACAACATATATCTATTTCCATGGTTTGATCAAATTTCATATAGTGATGAAGATAAACAATGGTATGTTGATTTGGATGGCAGTTGGTTCCTGTTACAGGATGAGATTAAAAAACAAATCGCATTTATTGATGACAAGCAAATAGCATACAAAATCAATATACTTTTGAGCGAAAGCATGATAGCACCCCGATGCACTATGTATTATGAAACGTCTTATGATGAACTTACTGTTGAAGACAAAACATTTGCTAAAGAATTACTGCCCGAATTTATCAAAGTTGGAAAAAGTGAGTTAGATGCTTATCTGGCAGAATCAGAAATACGACCGTTGAATGAAATTTAAGCCTCTTTTATCACCAAGGCCAAATAGCTCAATGCCCATAATTGTGCTTATTGTAATTCATACCGTTCTTATAATTCTTATTATGTCAAGAAGTGTTAAAGTCAGTTCATAAAAAGCGTTTGCCAATCGTAAAACAGAAAAACCGTGAGGGGATGTCGTATGGATAATTATGACCTTATTGATAAGCTCTATCAACAAATTAAAGAAAATAAAAATCTCGTTGGCACATTTAAAAAAGCAGATAGTGAAATCATATGGAGTCTATATGATAAATTCACCGTCATAATTACTTATGACTATATAGGAATACAAAATAAACTATTCGGTATCATTCCAAATTGTATCACGCATTGGCATCCCTATGAAGATGACATTTATGATGACATCTGTAGTCTGGGAACAAATGGAAATGTAACCGTTATACACAGTACGCCTTTATGCACCGGGATAATTTACAGCGGACCGGCAGAGAACTGTAAAATTAAACGAAAGTGGCTGTTTGGCAGGTACTATTATCTTTATGCAAGATAGTAAACCGTTTTTAACTTAATTCTTTGTAATGGGATATCTGATACGATAAAAATATGTAAATATGGATATATTTTCTCAGTTGATTTTGAAAATACAAAAGCATATTATCAAAACGCCCACGTTGCGAATGTGAATTTCACTTTCCCCTCTTTTGTCTGTCAAGGCAAGAGAGGTTTTTAATTTGCTGTTTAAAAATTTATTACATGATGCTATAATAGTGAAAGAAACCGCTGCATTAAAATTAAGTCAGCAAGTAAAATCAAGAAAAATTGCAAAACATCCTATATAATAACTATAGAGCGGTTTGAGGGAGGTACAAACTGGTATGTGTGAATGGTGCAGACAAATACAAAAAATCGTGTATGAGGTTGACGCTTGCATTAAAAATCGTAACAATGAAGCATTGATGCTTAATCACATTTCAAACAAATTTGGATATTCAGAATATCATATTTCAAGGAAGTTCAAAGAAATATCAGGTATGAATTTTCGTGATTATCTGCGGCAACGCAGATTGGCCTTTGCCCTTAAAGAGGTAAGAGATACCGATAAGGGACTTTTGGAGATCGCACTTGATTACGGCTTTTCTTCTCACGAAGCTTTTTCACGTGCATTTAAGCAAACCTACGGAGTATCGCCAAGTGATTACCGTCACAACCCTATCCCTGTTGTTTTACGCACAATACTAAGACCCTTCGACTGCTACTTATTAGGAATAGGAGGTACAGGCATGGCAAAATCTACTGAAGATATAAAAGTATATTTCGTTACAATACCTGCACATAAGTTTTTACACATCAGAAATTATGAAAGCATAGGATACTGGGATTTTTGGCAGAAACAAAGCCAGATACCCGGACAGGACTGCGAAACCATTTGCGGACTGCTTGACGGCATTAATGGCAAGCTTGACGATATGGGCGGAACCGAGGCAGACAGCGGCAGCGGCCAGATAATGGCATTTATCAATGAGCCGACAGGACGTATATGTAGCTGGGGCATTCCTCTTGCCGAAAGCTACGGTGTACGTCTTCCGATTGACTATGACGGTGATGTACCTGAGCAAATGATGCTTATGGATGTACCTGAGGGTGAATATATCGTCTTTGAGCATGGCCCGTTTGACTTTGAAACGCAAAATCAAAGTGTAGAACAAAAAATTGAAGAAGCTATGAAAACCTTTGATTACGCAGCATCGGGTTATTGCTTAGACACTACACCGGGCAGAGTGTTCTATTTCTATCACGATTGTAAAAGATACTGGAAATATGTACGACCGGTACGTAAAGCTTAATATAATATTTTGCTAAGTAAAAAAGCAGGCAGACTAATGACCTTTATATAAAGGCAAGGTTATCGGTCTGCCGTTTTGCATTTTATCAAGCACTTATCAGCAAATACCAGAACTTAGTTTTTTCTTGCGATAACTATTCTCCCATAAATCTATATTTGCGCTTTAAGGTCAATCCTTAAAGCTAATTTTTTACTTACTTAATTCTGCCGAATAATACAGTAATATAACATATTTGCTATTATGTGCATCTGATATAGACGATGTACACTTGACCATAATTTGATTTTATGGTATAATTTTTTATAGTTAAATAAGTTAAATTTTATTATTGATAGTTAATGAATATAGAAATTTATAGGGACAAAGGTGATGTTTATGGAGAGAACTCGCTGGTACAAAGACAAGGTATTCTATCAGATATGGCCAAGAAGCTTCAAGGACGGCGACGGTGACGGCTTGGGTGATTTATGGGGAGTGCTTGAAAAGCTTGATTATATTAAATCGCTCGGTGTTGACGGAATTTGGTTTTCTCCCCTATATCCCTCGCCCGGCGCTGACTGCGGATATGATATATCGGACTATATGGATATAGACCCTGCATACGGAGGTATGGAGGCTTTCAGGCAAGTTCTTGACGGTGCGCACGCCCGTGGCATGAAGGTTATCATGGATCTTGTGGTAAATCATACAAGTGATGAACATGAGTGGTTTGAAAAGAGCCGCAGACGCATAGACCCATATACTGATTATTATGTTTGGCGGCCTGCAAAACCAAATGGAAAATTGCCGAACAACTGGGACAGTAACTTTGAGGGTAAGGCATGGACATTCGACGAGGTAAGAGGTGAATATTATCTGCATCTTTTCACAGTAAAACAACCTGACCTTAATATGGATAATCCTGCCGTACGCAATGAGGTTAAAAAAATTCTCAGATTTTGGCTTGAAATGGGCGTTGACGGATTCCGTGAAGATGTTATCACATATATATCTAAAAAAGAAGGTATGCCGAACGACCATCTTCTGCCCTTTAATAAAGGAATTTTTCAGTACAATCACGGCCCCCATGTACATGAGTATTTAGCGGAGTTCAGAAACGATGTGCTGAATAACTTTGACTGCATGACCTTAGCGGAATCACCTATTGTTAATCCGAAAACAGCACTCAAATATATTCAGGAAAGCCCCGACAGCGAGATTGACATGATGATACAGTTTCAAACGATGTGTGCAGACTGTTTTCTAACTGACTATCTGCCTCTTCCATTTTCACTCAGGCGACTAAAGCACGCATGGAGCAAGTGGCAGAAAAAGCTGGACGGCAAAGCGTGGAATATGCTGTACATAGAAAATCACGACCACCCAAGAATTATATCACGATACGGCTCTGAAAAATATAGGGAACAAAGCGGAAAAATGCTTGCTGTTGCTTATCTATTTCAAAAGGGTACTCCGTTTATCTATCAGGGGCAAGAGATAGGTATGACTAATTGGCGGCCAAACAGCCCCGATATGTATGAGGATATACAGTCACGGTGGCAGTACGAGAATGTTGCAACTAAAAAATCGCCTGAGAAACGTCTTGCTCGAATTTGGCGCAGTTCAAGAGATTCCGCAAGAACTCCTATGCAATGGTCTGATGAAGAAAACGCCGGATTTACCACAGGTACACCGTGGTTTTATGTCAATGAAAATTACAGTAAAATAAATGTGGCTCAGCAAGAAAATGATTCAGACTCAATTCTGAATTTTTACCGAAAGGCAATAGCTTTACGCAAAAGCCTGTCGGTCGTACGTAACGGTAAATATAAAGAGCATTTTCACAGCTCCCGTAAGATTTACTGCTATACTATGGAATGTGAAAAACAAAAGTTGCTGGTGCTTTGCTCGTTTACCGAAAAGAAATGCAAATTCCGTATTCCACGTAGTTTTGATTTAAACAAAGCAAAGCTTATTCTGTGCAATTATGCGGATACTGACGGACTGACATCACATCCGTATGAAACACGTGTATATCTGATTGAAAAGTAATATATCAGTTAAAAAAGGCTCCAAAAAATCGGAGCCTTTTTGCTGTGTATGATTTTGTTATATTTTCGAGTTTTGCTGACATTTACGCTTTGAGAATGATTTAAGCGTTATTATCGCTACAAATGATAATAGAGCTAATATCATAACCGAATAAATATCATTATAATCACCTGTTAAATGGGTCTTGTAATTTTGTATAACTTCTGTAGGTTTATTATACACTTCCGTTTCATGTCCATCATAATTAAAGGTAACCGAGTACTTTTTATTATCAAGAGTATAACCTTCGCTTGTTGCAATTTCTTTAAAGTACACCTTTGCGCCTACCGGAAGATCAATATCAAATGATTTTTCTTCATTATTTTTACATATAAGTTCACAAAGCTTACTGCCCTTAGGGATAACTACACCGTTATATCCTTTTATATCATCCTCTGCATACAGCGCAAACTTAGCATATTTATCATCGTCTGACGGTTGACCTTCGTCTTTCTCAAATACTTTTTTAACAGTAATTTTAACCTTTTGTTTTTCATTTTTGAAATCAACGTTTACCTTATATGTAGTTATGTTAGGATCATATTCCGGCAATTCTATATCTACTTCTTCCTTATTTATTACATAGCCATACGGTGCCTTTATCTCTTTGATCTTATACTTTCCGTAATAAAGCTTTTTAGTTGACTTTGCAACTCCGTTTTTATCGGTTGTAACTACTTCTATAACCTCTCCCTCTTTATATTTTACAACATTATCGCCTGTTATTATATCCTCGGCGGCTATTATCTGAAACTCTGCACCCTCAAGCACAACAAACGTATACTGCGGCTTGTACATTCCGTTTACTATTTTATACCCTGTAAAAGCCTCACCGATCTTGTTGATAGTAATTTCAATATTCTGAAAATCATTACAAAAAACTACATCTATTGTCATTTCACCCTGTTCGTTTATTTTTGCTGTTTCCTCAGTAACATCAAAATATACGCGTTCCTTTGCAAGAGTATATCCATATGGTGGCTTTATCTCTTCTATCGAATAGTTTTTACCTATAGGCAATTTTTCAGGTAAAATAAGAAATCCGTTCTCATCAGTTTTAAACTCATCTATTTGCTGCTGAGTCATTTTTATAACATTACCGTTTGGATCATAAATTTTGAATGTGGCGTTCGCTCTGGTAATAAGCTTTTGTGTTTCTCCGTCTGTCTTGAGGATTCTTATCTTAAAATCTTCAGGATTGTTTTCTATGGTTAATTTAACTTCTATTTCTTTGCTACTTAATACGATATCAAAATCATCTACCGTTTTATATCCGTGCCAACTACTAGTTTGATGTACCGTATATATACCGTATGGCAAATATTTGGATACACCGTCACCATATGCATCACAAATCATTATATCTCTCATATCATCCGGACAGTTAGCATAACTACCCTTCGATTTTAAATAAATTTGAAATGATGCACCAACCTCAGGAAGCTTAAATTGTGGATTTTCTATACTTGGCACGATCTTGTGTATTCTTAATCTACTCTTGTGTGCATTCTTAAAATCAACGTTAATCGTTCCACCCTGTGTAATTCCTGTTACTTCAACGTTCTCTATACGATAAACTCCGTTATCGTATCTTATGCCGTCGTTAAATTTATATGTTTTCTGTGAAATTACATCACCGTCAACGTTCTTTACTGTTATCACGCATGATTCAAGAAAAATATCGTCAGATCTTTCAAATTCTTCAACAGTATAATTTCCGTCAAGCAGATTTCTAAATACATAATCTTTCTCTGTAGGCTCATTAAACGCTGAGTCAGTCTGATATATTCTTCCGTCATTATCTGATGTTCCGTACCATGAATCAGTTTCGTTATATATATGAAAATTACAGCCGCCGACATTTGACATATCATCTGATATTTTTGCCATCTCAAGCTTGCCGGTTTCGGTTTTTAGCTTCATGTAACCGCTTACCGAATAAGGCTTCGGACACCAAGAAATAAATTCCTGTAATTTATTATTGTTATGCCTATCGTCATTATAATAATTGGTGAATACTTTTAAGTCTCTTTTATTAATCGGTTCATTCATATTCTTTGCGAAGGCTACGGATATTTCATCACTTATAGGATCGTTTGAATAAATAAGTATATTGTTGCCGTTTATTTCATAGCCTATTTGAGCATTATTAAATTGATAATTACACAATTTATCACTTAATATTCCGTTTACATCTGTCAGGTTGATTTCATATCTGTTATTTGCAGAATTATACTTCATTATATAAGACTGCGCCTTGTTTAGTTCAGTAGAAGTAAACGAAGGCATTTTGTCATGTTTTTTTAACCTGCCAACTATATCATCATACAGTTTTTTTATTTCCGGATAGCTTTCTACTAAACTTTTATATAATCTGCTGTCTTTCAGTTCATAAGTAACAGGATCTCTGAAACCCTCTGCTATCTCCCACACTAAGCATTGTGTTGCATACTGATGTATGGTTTCGTTTGTCTCACTTGACCACAAGCCTTGTCCCGGTAGTCCATAATACATTATCAGGCCCAAAGCCCTTTGCTGGCTTTCGCTAAGCTTTGAAAATGCTGTTTCATTTAATTTAGTGTTATTTCTTACAGTACGCTTTCCGTCAATAAGTACTCCTAACTGAACACAATAAACGTCAATTGTATCATCATAATTGTAATATTTGTCTAAAATAGAATTTTCATATCCATTATAAGCTTGCGGACCGATTCTAAGGCAGTATTGTTCGCTAGAACCCTTTGCAACCCTGCCGTCAGAGAGTGTGATATCATACTTAGACATAACCTCGCAAGACGGATAAAAGTATGAATGTTTAAAATCATCTCTATTTCCCAAAACGGTATTCGGAAGCATTATAGTATATGTTTTATTATCCTCAATTATAAATGGGTCTTTTTTTGCCGATGCAAAAGCAGTCTGTGTACAGAATATTGTAAACATAGCCGCAAGTGTCAATACGGTACATAAAATTTTCAGCTTATAAGTTTTCATAAATAAAATTCCTTTCTAAACGTTTCGTCATATCCTCAAGCTCTTTTTGTAAGTTTTCCATTTCCGCAATATTGTATTTTATTGTATCTGACAACAAAACCACCCCTTTATTAAAAATTTAAAATTCTTTTTACTAAACACAATATATTCAGTAAAAACAGCCCTAAACTTTTAATGAGTGGCAGTTCCCACCTTTTAGTGAGAACTGCCAAGTCTGCAACTTATGCTCTAAACTGACTTGCAATGTTTGCGTCTGTTTCTTCTATTGTCCTTGCTGTTGCATCAAGTGCAGCCGCTATCTCATTGATAAGCTCCTGCGCCTTTACAAAGCCGGGACGCAGCTCTTGGAACTTTGCAGCGTAAGACTCGCTTGCGGCGCCCTCCCATTCGCCTTGAAGTGCAGTCAGAAGATTGTCCATTTTTCTGATAACCTGTGCTACATTCTCGCTCTCATTGCGGTATTCTGTTGCTCTGCCTCTCATTTGATCCGGTGTAATTCTGATTTGATTTGCCATAATTTTTTATTCCTTTCTTTTTTAAATTATATATGTAAACAGCAAGCTGTACATAATACTGATTAACTTCCGTGAATCACTCTTCACGGAGCTTTTCCATAAATTCATTTATCTTTTTGCTAAACTCAAGCTGTTCTTCATCCTGATATCCCAGCATAAATATTTGCTTTATCTGGCTGTTATTGAACAGATAAACCCTATCGGCTGACATATATCCCTCCGGAAATACCACTCCGCAGTAGTCCCAAACTTTCTCTGCATCGTTCTCCCCTTTCTGACACAGTCCCATAATCATCACTTTTTTTGTTCCGTCGTGTAGCAAAACTACCGAACCTATTGGTAATAAACCATTCATTACAAAAACCTCCTAAGTAATAATATTTAAGTTATGTAATCCCAAACTGCTTTTGCTTTATCCGTAACACTGCTTACAATGCCGCCTAAATCTACCTCAAATTTTACAGAGGCACCAAAGCCCATTGCTACGCCTACATCATATGTCAGCTTTCCGTCACTCCATCCGGCTTTTGCATGAACACCTATACCGTAACCGACACTTCCCGTAACTGATGCACTGTTGCCTAATACATTAAACTTCGCTGTACCCTCGATCTCTCCTGCTATTGCTTCTAACTCTGCGCCAACCTTAATATTAGGGTCTATATTGCCTTTTTCATCGGTAAGTCCGATATTTGCTTCGGCTTTTCCGGATACTTTGCCTACAGAAGCAGTTACATTTGTATCTAAATTAAAGTTATCATCACCAAACCAACGCTTATCCCAATCAGCACTCAGTACTGAAAAGCTGGCTCCTGCTTCTGCCCCTACTCTGAATTTTCCTTCATCAAAGTCTGCGTGATATCCGGCTTGAGCCTCAGCTTTACATACCGAAACCCCCGCCTTACCAAAGCCGCCCAAGTCAAAATCATTTTCATATAAAGATACTGAAGCCCCGTACTTTTTTTCATAAAGTTTAACATTAGTACGTTCTATAAAGCTTTTTGAGTTATCGTTATCTTTTTTGTCTAAATCATTTGACTTGCTTATCTTATCTTTCCTTTCATAGTCAAATAGGTCTATAGATGATGATAATATATTTGTTTCACCTATGTCTTTGACAACAAAAAAATTGTCATTCTTTATTTTTGATAAATGATTAACCAGAGTATCTCCGTAAAACATATGATTGATTCTCGATAATACCATCGGGTACATCATCGGAGTAAGCGGCGCAATTATACTAGCATTCATAAGTAGCCACGCAAAAGAGTTTTTTACTTTTTCGTACGAGACAATTCTTTCAAGAATATTTATGTACACCTCAGTACTTTTTCTGCCTACGTCACCTATTATAGAATATCCCATGATATCCGATATAGTTGACAGCAGCCTTACACGTGGGTCATGTTCAGCATAACGCTCAAGTGCTTTATAATATCTTGCCGTATTCTGAATAGACTCTATAGCTGTAATCAGCGACATTTGTTCAAAATATGATAGTCTGCTTATATCTTCAACTATAAGCCTTGTAAATAAATCCGGATTCACTATAGGAACACCGCCAACAAACCTGACAATTCCTTTCAAGCTATCCTGTAATATACTCAGCTTTAGATTCATGCCCATAGAATCATACAGTTGCTTTTGCACAGAACGGTTTATATTACCGCAAGAAATGGTTTCGGTAAGCTTTTTAAGATAGCTGTTGTATTCGCTTAGAATTTTACACTCTTTTTTTAACTTTGCCGCATATGATTTATCGGCACTGTTTACACCGTTAAAAATATTATTTATTTTCTTTTTTGAAGCTGTATTTTTCTTATCGAGTAGTTGCATAAAACCATCAACATTGTTTATGTAATTATCAATATTAAGAGAATATATCAAATCCGAATAATTGTTTAAGCTACTGCAGGTTTTTCTTGAAAATGTTCCGCCCTCTTCCGACATAAGCCTTTGCGCATATAGCCTTGTTTTTTCGGAAAAATCCCGTTTCATTTCTTTCACCTTCCTTCTATTGCTTAATTGCGGATTTGTCAGCTTCTGTCATTTCATGTTCAAGCTTTTTAAAGAATATAGCCGATGCCGAGATAAGTTGTTCCATGTTTCTTTTTATCTCATCATACTCCTTTAACATTTCGTTTACTGTTATTATTACTTTGCTGTCGCCGGATTGTGAAACCGTCTTGGTATTAACAGATGAGCATACACCCGATAGCTTATTTAGATCGCCTATATTTTTAGTTAAGGCAATCAGGCTGACATTTATTTCTCCCATATTTATTCCTCCTAAAATTTAAAGTTATCTATGCGCCTCACTTCTGACAGAAAGGCCTTGCAGGTATCTTTTGAACTTTTAGCCGACCTTTCCAGTTGATTATCAAGAAGTCCGGCACACTGGAGGAATATGGAGATTTGATTTGCTGCCTTGCCTTGTTTTACGGCATTTGCTTTTATGCTGTTAATAATCCTTAAATACTGCTTTAATACGTTCTGTAGCTGAGTACTGCACTCATCTATCCGCTTTACCATTGTATTAAGGCGCTCTTCATCAATTACAAGATTTTCTGACGCCATAACATCATACACCTACCTTTCGTCATTCATTACCCTTGTTAATTCCCGTTGCAAATCTTCGTTTCTTCTACGCAACAAACTTATATCATAATAGTAATCATTGTTCGTATCAACAAGCCTATTAATTCTGCTATTTATACTCCTTTTAGCATCAGAAAGCCCGTTATATGCCATAACAAACCTTGCTCCGCCTAAAAGATTATTCATACCGCTACAGTATTTTTTTAAAGAAGCACAATGCACAGAATAGGCTACCGCTGAATTAACTTTTTTCTTTCTGTCACTTATGTTAGATTCAAAATTTGATTGTAAATGTGATATCTGCTCTCTGAGATGTTCTAGCCTTACAATCTGATTTTTGTTATCATTTATCTCTTTATTTTTATTGGCTATTGCACTCTCATTACAATTCATTCTGTATATTATTTGGTCCGCAGTCATTGCTTCACCCCCTTACAATTTAATTATTGGATGCAACCGCTGTTTTAACTTTAATGCAAGTAGCTTCTTTAAAATAGTAGCAATCACCTACCGAAATAGGTTTCTTATAGTTACGCATTGTGGCAAGCGGAACATCAAAAATCTTAAGGTTAGAGATATCCTCAAAGCACATAAAATGCCTGTTATCTCTAATGTGTTTAAGCATATCCGGTGCGCTATAGGATATGCTTGCATTTTCAACACAAGCAATGATAATGCAGACGTTCATATTCTTATATCTGCCTATTATATTTTTAAAAGCATCGCTTGCATTTTTATCGTTACAGATAGCTTCTACAGCGTCCATATTATCTATTATCATCATAAGCAGCGTCGACTTTGATATTATATTTTCATCGCCTGCAATAAGGGCATCGTACCTGCTTTTTAACTGTTGTTCTATCTCAGTAATAAATGAAACTGAGTCCTCATGCAAAATGCTGTACTTGGTAACATTCGGTTTATTCTTTAAGCATGACAGTTTTTTAGAAATACCGTCTATCACGTAAAGCTGAGTTTGTCCGCTGTAATGCTCATCAAGCATATTAACGATATATTTTATAAAGTTATGCTTACCGGATTTTTCTCTGCCTGTTATGCCCAGTACGCCAAGGGTAGAGAAATCCAAGATAAACGGCATAACCGTTCCGTAATCAAGTCCGGCAACAACAGAGAATTTATTTTGCATATATCCGCTGAACTGCTCTGTTACATATGACTGTAAGAAAACCGAAGGAATAACGGGGATATTTCTGGCAAAAAAACCTTTGTTCAGAGAATTTTTCTCTGATATATAAGCGTTTATTTCCTTTACCCTATAAATCTCTTTTTCTCCGTTAAACGCTAAATATGACTGACATTCATAATGTTTTTTATCAATCTCAACGATACATCTGCCGGGGATATTATCCAGCTTTTCTCTGCAATGATCAAATAAAGCGCTGTATTCATTTGAGTCATTGCAGAAAAATGCTAACCTTGCGGAAAAATTAGATAAATATTTATAGCCTATTCCCGATGTCTGAGAATTTGCAATTATTATGTTAATGCCCACCGACAGTCCCTCACGGCATAAGCTTAAAAGCTCGTCATCATCCTGAAAATACAGCTCCCTTAGTGCAGTAAGATTATCTATAATAACCACTATCTGCGGTAAATCCGTATTACCCGCCTCTTTATACGCCGCAAATGAGCTTACGCCAACTGAAATAAGCTTTTCTTTTCTTATTTCAATTTCTTCATAGAGCATCTTAAACAGGTTTTTAAGCTTTTCATCATCTGACGCACATACAACTCCGCCAACATGATTAAGCTTTTCAAAATTTTTAAGTACTCTTGAAGCAAAATCCAAAATATATATCGAAACCTCACTTGGCGTATATCGGGAGGATAAATTTCTTATAATATTTTGCAATAAGTTTGTTTTTCCGCTTTGCGAAGAGCCTATTATCATAAGATTCTGATTTGATAAATCTATTGAATAAACACCCTGATACTGATTATCGGGATCATCATATATACCGATATCAGCTTTTATAACATTTTTCGACATTAATGGCGTGCTTAATTCAGGGAAATCTACAGAATGGCTGAGCGACGGCAAGCAGATATCGGGTAATTTTTTTAGCTTAGTATTTTGGAAGCACTGATCTACATAGTTTACTATCGCATCAAGCTGAGTGACGCTTTTTTCGGTACTGTCCTTTTTTCTTTTTTGTACATATACAGGAACTCTCTTGCCTGTATCTTTCATTTCAAAAACAGTAAATTCTTTTATATTATTGTCCTCTGACCTTTCAGGCGCTCCGCTATATGCTGATTGAAATAACTCAAATATCTCATTATTGCCAACCTGAAGATATGCTCTGCCGGGTTCTTTTATCTCTGCCGCAAGAGGTGATTTAAGCATTTCGTTGCTGTCCTCCTGACTTTGTACCTTTAAGCAAAGCTTAAATCTTGAGTTACTCCAAATCTGTTCACTTACCTGTCCTGAGGGTTTTTGTGTAGCCAATATCAAATGTACACCCAAACTTCGGCCTATTCTGGCGGCTGAGATAAGCTCCTTCATAAACTCAGGCTGCTCTGCTTTAAGCTCTGCAAATTCGTCAACTATGATTATTAAATGCGGCAGAGGCACAGTAACTTCATTTGCCTTATATTTTTTAATATACTTATCAATATGATTTACATCTGCGTCGGCAAACAGTCTTTGCCGCTTTTGAAGCTCTGCCCTTATAGATTTTAACGAACGGTCTATTTCTTTTCCGTCTATATTCGTTATTGCGCCGATTAAGTGCGGAAGCTTTTTAAATTGATTTACCATGCCGCCGCCCTTAAAATCTATTATCACAAAGCCTACATCGTACGGATGAAACAGGACGGACATTGACAGGATATATGTCTGCAATATTTCTGACTTACCTGATCCCGTAGTACCGGCAACCAATCCGTGCGGCCCGTGCGCCTTATCGTGCAGGTCAAGCCTGATAACACCGGTTTTAGATACCCCTATAGGTGCAGACATTGTTTTAAACACCTGTGACTTGTCCCAATTACCTATAACGTCCATATCATCCACCGATATAATGTTCAAAAGCCTGAACATTGTTATACTCTTTGTAAGTGTACCTTCAAGTGATATTTCTTCCGTATATATCGGGGCGAGTGTATCAACTATTTTACAGACAATTTCATCGCCAATGCCGGGATAATCAAATTCTACCGACTTATCCTTATCCTGTGTGTCTATCAAAATGCCCATGCTATTCGACTTAAGGTCAGCTATATAGCTACAGCCTAAGGGGATATCTGACCTAGTTTTGCCAAAAAATACAAATGTAACGCCCAGTTCTTTCGCTTTATCAACAAACTTAGAAACAGGGTGATTTTTAAACCCGTACTCATCATACAGAAAGATAATTATATCTGCCTCATATTTTTTATTCTGTTCACGTAGAGTAAGCTCTTTATACAGATACTCAAAAATCAGATTTTTACTTTCATCATTACACACAATATTTCTTACATTAATATCGTCATTATACACATTAGGCAAAAACCTTAACCAATATATCTTATCCTTATGATTTTCTTCTGCAACAAAAAACATTTTTACATCAGAATGGTAATGCCGCGCAATAACATCTATCACTATATTCTTCATTAGCATATATCTGTATGATTCGTCACCAACTATACCGATTGCGTTTATTTCTTTAAAGTTGCACACAATAGGGGCATCGGAAATAAACTTATATTCTTCCGAGATCTGCTCCGGAATTTGTTGAAGCTCGTCTGATATTTCAAGTGTTTCTTGTTTTTTGTATTCAATCTCTCTTTTAGCTATCACCTTGCCGCTGCCCAAACGCACATGAAGATAATCTTCATCGTCTTTTCTTCTGTCAAAAAGGTCCTGTGAAAAATCAAACAGTCTTTTTTTCTCGTCCTCTTGGGATATGTATATCTCATTAAGTGAACAAAACTCCTCTTTTCTAAGCCTTGAGATTTCTTCACGCTTCCTTTCGGCATAAGAGCGATACTTTTCTTCTCTGTCTATAACCCTTTGTTTATAGTCTTTTTTACTTTCCCTAATGCTGATTACTGACGTAACTATAGCCATAACTCC
Organism: Acutalibacteraceae bacterium; assembly: GCA_051881075.1. Taxonomy (GTDB): domain Bacteria; phylum Bacillota; class Clostridia; order Oscillospirales; family Acutalibacteraceae; genus RUG14223. The sequence continues at coordinate 22,637 of JBJEPE010000012.1, forward strand.
CGATATAGCCGACATAATTACCATTGCACCGCCAATAAGTGCCATAGCACCTGAGGCTATCAACATTCCCATAGAGGGTAAAAGCCTTGTAAGTAAATTTGTTTTCGGCTTTTCAGGCTTTGATGCAGGGTTTAAAATCTCTATCTTCCGGTCATTTATAACCGTCTTTATACGTGTATTCCTACTGAATTTTGGATACTGATACGGTATGCAGTGATCGGAATATTTGCAACCGACTATCTTTATATCACTGCGTACCTCTGTCCACAGATGATTATCTTTATAGTAAAAGAAGAAATCCGATATAGATAAAAAATCATTGTTCTTTATTATCTCTCCGTCACCGGCCTTTTTACCGTTATGATAAATTCCGTAAGTAGTAGCATTGATAGTAAGTACCCATATATCTTTATTTTTGGTAAGCTTAATGCTGTCTTTTTTTACATACTCGCTTTGTATGATTATCATATCAGACGGTGAATTACCTATAGTAATAAAATCATGTTGAGATATATCTATTTTTCTCTCGTAGTTTTTTACTCTATTGTCAAAATCTATAAGAAAATCAATAGAGAATACAAGGCTGCACGACTCCTGATAACGTACCTCAAAGTGTTCTCCGTGCTCCAGACGTTTAGACATCATCCTTTTGGAGTTACCGGATGTAAAGTACAAATTATCAGAGCATATCATGCTCCAGCAGTCATTTTTCTTAACAAACTCTATTTTTATGTTTTCAAAGAAATACTTTTTATGTAAACGTACATTACAGTCTATATCCGTTCCTAATTTTATATAATCATCATTAGGTAAAATCTCTATTTCTTTATATAAGTTGCTACCTAAAACGATTATCCTATAAATACTGTTCACCGCTATATCACCCTTAATCCATATAATTAATTACCGTGCCGTTTCTTATATTGAACATAGAAAGCTCCTTATTTCCCCTTAAAAGAGCTATAGGATTTTCGGTAGACAAAAAGCAGTTATTTATATCACTTGTATCTATATTTAAGTCAAACGCATTATTAACTGCTATAACAAGGTCGTTTGCGCTGATATTCAGCGGTACCTCTATATCACATTTAAAATTAAACTTGG
>JBJEPE010000013.1:0-23317 GCA_051881075.1 Acutalibacteraceae bacterium
GGGGGAGGAACTTGCAGGGGCTTCGCCCCTGCACCCGTGATGTTTGCACATCGTACTGTATGAAAAATTAGAAGAATATGCACTTCATTGGTCAGCTCATTGCACTATATGAGAAACAGAAATTTATGCTTTGCACAGCTAAGGCTTACACATCGTACTATAAAGTACACCAAATCCCAAATGCGTGACAAAACCGCAAATCAAAAAGGACGATTCCTTATATCATACCGATATAAGAAACCGTCTTTTATTTTTAAATTAATTATAAATAATTAAGTGGGTCAACTCTGTTGTCGCCATCGTTTATACGTACCTCAAAGTGTAAGTGCGCACCGTATGAATCTCCTGTATCGCCTATCGCAGCTATAGGTTGCCCTCTGTAAACCAAGTCTCCTTCACTAACGTAAAGCTCGCTGGCGTGTGCATAAAGCGTTCTTACTCCGTTACCGTGATTTATGATAACATGGTTGCCATAGTCCCATACGTAGTAAGCTTCTTCTACTACGCCACCGTCGGCGGCCACAATATCCTGACCGTAACAGCCCGATATCGCAATGTCAATTCCGCGGTGCATACGTCCCCAACGCTCTGCAAAGTAACTTGTAATGTTCCTTGTGTAAGGTACCGGCCATATAAATTCACCGTAAGAATAACCGTACAGATATTCTATAGTACCCTTTATCTGCTTCTTTGAAATCGGCTTTTTGGTTACGGTGCGAGTACCCTTCTTAGTCTTAACAAGCTTGCCGTTCTCAAACGTAAGTTTGTCAACGCAAATCTGCTTACCGTCTACGCCCTCTCTTGTAACTACCAGATAATCGACATATTCGTCATCATCGTAGGTAGTTTCTGTAGTATACGGTATTGCCTCATTGTATGTATGGTCAGCAGTTACCTGTATTACTACATTTGCAAATCGGGATGATGTCACTATCTTAGTATTCGGTAAGAACTCATCGGTTATGCTGTGTAGTGCAGGATTAAGCTTAATAAGGGTATTTTTACTTATACCGGTCTTTGCCGCAATGCTGTCCATGGTATCCCCCTCAACGGTAGTATATTGAGAGGTTATACTTTCGTTACCCTTTAATATTTCAATAAGCTGTTCGCCTGTAGTTATTATATCCGTAGGATAAAGTCCTGAAATGATATCATAACTTTTTGCAAATACAGCCTCAATATTACTGTAGCTTGATTTCTTTTTAAAACTTTTAAGGGTATCCTTTTTCAGCTTATTTATTGCGGAGTTAAGCTCATCCTCAGTCTTAACAGCACCTATTAGCTCTCCGTCATAATAGAATCCGCACGCCTCTTCTATAGAGTCACTACTGTATTCAATAAGTAAGTCAGATACGTCCTTGGCCGTAGAGAAGCTGCCTTCATCCATTGTGGTAAGCCTGTACGTAGGTAATATATTAACGTTAGATGTGTTGCTGTTATAGTATTCAAGTCTGTCTAAAACATATGAAGTTGCATTTTCAAATACCGTAGCATTCTTTACAACAGCATAGGATTGACCGTCATGCAGAAGCTGTAGCCCGTACTCCTGACCTGATAAATGATTAAGAGTAAGTGCAAATATACCTATCGCTATGGCCGGCAGTATTACGTTAAAAGCCGAGGCAATGTATCTGCGCTTATTGTAAATCTCTTTACCTGTAAGCTTAAATGCTGTAGATATACCACGTGTTTTCTTTTGACTCCACGCCTTTGAAACCAACGCCTTAAAGGTATCGTACCTTACAAGTCCGCTGAAAAGCACATTATGTATAGCGTCACAGTTACGCTTAAATCCGCATACACAGTCATGTGCAACAGAATAAACACCAATAAAGAAACGCTTTATTGAATATATTACCGTATGAACAGCGCTCTTAATTCTGTGTGCGGTAAAAACGATACTTTTAGTAACAGCCGTTTCAATAAGCTTAAACAGAACATCGAAAATAAAATGTATAATAAAAGCAATAAGTGCTATAGAACCTGTTACAGCACGTATCCCAACATTACGGGGTATGTAATATCTGATAGATGAGCTGTCGCCTTTACCGGCGTTAATTGCTTTTTGCTTTTTACTCAAGCCTATATCCCCCCAGATATGCTTAGTAATATGTATTATTTGTATGTACCCTGAGTAAAAAAATTTTTGGCACAATCTAAAATACAGTAGTATTGTATCAAAAAATTACAACTTTGTAAACCTTTTTGAATTTATGCAACTATATTTTGTGCAGAATAGCTATATAACTAAAAAATCATCTAGCTGTTATTGTGGATAATAAACATCGTCAAACGTCCAATTTGTAATAGTATTGTAATATTTTTGCATTAATGCCTTAGCACCTTGAAGGTCATGTTCCAAATAATTTCCACATTCAACAGCGGTTATTCCCGGGATATCTTCATTCCAATCTATAATAGCCTTTACACATTCTTTTATAAGCTCAATGGCTATATTGTTCTGCATATCACGCACCAGAAAGTAAAATCCGGTTCTGCAACCCATAGGCCCAAAGTATATTATCTTGTCGCTGTATTTACTGTTGCGTGATACGGTAGCAAATATATGCTCAATAGTGTGCATAGCCGCATTATCCATAAACGGAGGTGTGTTTGGCTTTATAACACGCAGGTCAAACGTCTTTATATCGCCGTCAACACGTGAAAGGTAAATACCGGGTTCCAGCTTATTGTGATCTATACAAAAGCTTGCTATTCTGTCCAATTAAATCTCCTCCTAAAAATCAAATAAATCCTCTGCCGCCTATTATGCTGTCAAGAGGTTCTTTATTTATAGCAGCATTTATCAGTTTATGCGCAAGGCTGAATGAGCGGTCGAAAAGCTCGAAGTAATCTTCATTACTCTTAATACCGTTATATGTCCACTCTTGCTTTGACGTATTTGCATAATCGTAATCGTCGTCTTCCATTACACTGCGTATTCTTGATGAGCGTACAGGCGCACGGTCAGACGCTTTTTCGATTCTTTGATAAAAGGAACGTTTCATACCTGTTGCATCATATATGCTTTTTAAGAATTTTCTGTAATCCTTACGGTATCCGTTTACTATAACAGACTTGTCCACCTTTTGTTCAAACAGTACCTCTATAACTGCGCATAGCAATTCACCTATGCCGTCAAGCACTTTATTATCTGCATTCATAAATTTATAAAATTTAATTTCGGCAGGAAGCTGTCCTGTACGGTTACGCAGTAATATAACATCAAGGTTGGTTTCTATTTTATCGTGCAGAGAGCTCTCAGTTGCACGGCGACAGTCAGGCAACATCTCTTTTACGGTAGCAAGTACAAACGGATGTGCAACGCTGTCAAAGGCATAATGTGATAAAAAACCAAGCATATAGCTTGTGGCAATATCACTGCCTATATCAAGTGCTTTTTCAGTCATCACTGTAAGTGTACGGCAGGCATCTTCGTGATGTAGTTTATATCCAAGCTTAGCAAGCGATACCCCGTTTACATCCTTACAGGCATACAAAAAATCGGGGCCGAAATTGCCTAGTAAAAAGGCCTGCTCATTTATGCCGGTATCTCCGAAGCAGCCGTTATCGTCCAATATTCTTTTTGCTAGCTGATAATGAGAAATAACTGATGGCATTAAACATACTTCTTTCGTAATTTGTAAAATGTTTATTATCTATAATAAAATATGCTTTAGAGCATACAGTAAATTATAAAATATTTTTAATAATTTTACAAGTTAAAATTTTGTTACATTAGGTATTAAATGCGTTACAAAAAATGGCCTGTTTAATGCAATTTTAAGTTAGATTTTCTGACAGAAAACACACAGCTATATTTTATCCGCAACCGTCATATAAATATATTACACAAAAAATTATAAGAGGGATGAAAGGCATGAAATTACTGATTATTACAAAAAAGAAGCTTATTACCTTTGGCATTTCGCTGTGTGCGCTTGTTCTGGCGATATTCATATCTGCCACATCAATATCAGATGCCGTGGAAACATCGTCAACGCCACGTGAGATACCGATATACTGCGTAGACAGACAGGATAAAGTAGTCAGCATATCCTTTGACGCCGCATGGGGTAACGAGCAGACGCAGACTCTACTTGACATACTTGCTAAGTATGATGTAAAAAGCACGTTCTTCCTTGTAGGTCAATGGGTAGATAAGTACCCGGAATCGGTCAAGGCTATAGCGGCGGCAGGGCATGATGTAGGCAATCACTCCAACTCGCATCCGCAGATGTCACAGCTATCCACTAATAAGATGATAGACGAGATTAGCACTTGTAACGATAAGATAGAGCAGTTGATAGGCAAAAGGCCGACGCTGTTCCGTCCACCGTACGGCGACTATAACAATGCAGTAGTAAATGCTGTAAAGGGTCAGAATATGTATTGTATCCAATGGGATGTTGACAGCCTTGACTGGAAGGATCCCACGCCACAGGATATGACTAAAAGGGTACTTTCAAAGATAAAAAACGGCAGCATAGTGCTACTGCACAACGGTGCAAAAAATACTCCTGAGGCTCTTCCAATGATAATTGAGGGAATACTCGCTCAGGGATATAAAATAGTACCGATATCTGAGATATTACTGCCCGGCAGCTACACCACCGACCATGAGGGACGTATGCACGCAGAAACTACTCAGAGCTAAATTAAAAGCCCGTATCTATGCCAAATTCAGGTATAGATACGGGTAATGTTTTTTATTATTTTTCCACTATTCAATATCCAAATCGGGAGGAACGTCCAATTCGTCAGATACATATTTACCGTTCTTTTTTCGTTGCTTTACACATTCAGTCAGCAGATATTCTATGTGAAAGTTTACATTATTTTTGTTAATTTAATTAATATGTTAAGTAATTCTCTAAAAATTAATTACTGTTCCGCATTTAGGACAATAGTATCCATGTGAAATCTCAACTATATCTTTTATCAAATCATCAAATGGCTTTTCAATTCTATTTCTTGGAATAGTAATATCGTCCTTTGGTGATTTTGTTCTATGTAAATAAAATTTAGGATAATTCTTTTTGACACCGACTGTAAAATTCTTTTTGTGTGCAACTTCCGCATATTCATCGTAACTAAGAACCGCTATTTCACTATTAATTAAATCTTTAACACCACATAGAAGATAAATAAAGACAGGTATTTTTTTCTTGTGCCATTCGTTTAAGTACTCTTTGTCTTGCTCAGAAAATTGATAAACCCAACTTTGAGAGCCCTCACTTTTTTCAAAAGCATACTTAAAAAATATGATGCACTCTTGTGATGTATTTGTTTGGATTTTAAAAACTTTTCTGCTATTATTCTGCGATTCTAGCAATACCAATGAGGTATCAGGATTATACTCTATAATAGCACTTAAAACAGCTCCATAACAAAAATGCTCTTTTTTCAAACTTTTCATTTTCATCACCCTTCAAAATCACTGTTAAAACTCTTGACATATGTTGCTTTTGTGGTATAATATAAGTGAAATAAGGTAAACCGTATAGACGGTCAACCTAGTTTTTAGTTAATAAATAACCGCGACTTTGGTAGAGGGGCGGTTATTTTTTTATGCTTAATATGTAACCAATAACAAGAACCATAAAAATTATGATAAATGTTTCTTGCTCCATAGCATCACCCCCTAATCAGATTAGAGGGCAAATACCCTCTAAATATCAGAGGATTAACCGCCTACCGTTGTAGATTTACCTTATTTCAAGACACATTTTAACATATTTTTACATAATATGCAACAATTATATTATATATTTTTGTTAAAATAAGTTGCTTTTATATCTAATGTTGACATCCTTGACTGGAAGGATCCCACTCCACAGGATATGACCAAAAGGGTACTTTCAAAGATAAAAAACGGCAGTATAGTCCTACTGCACAACGGTGCAAAAAATACCCCTGAGGCTCTTCCAATGATAATTGAGGGAATACTCGCTCAGGGATACAAAATAGTACCTATATCTGAGATTTTATTACCCGGAAAATACACCACCGACCATGAGGGTCGTATGCACGCAGAAACTGCTCAGAGCTAAATTAAAAGCCCGTATCTATGCCAAAGTCAGGTATAGATACGGGTAATGTTTTTTATTATTTTTCCACTATTCAATATCCAAATCGGGAGGAACGTCCAATTCGTCAGATACATATTTACCGTTCTTTTTCCTTTGCTTTACACATTCGGTCAGCAGATATTCTATCTGTCCGTTTACAGAGCGGAAGTCATCCTCGGCCCATGCGGCTATTGCATTGTAAAGTTTAGAAGAAAGCCTGAGCGGTACCTGCTTTTTTTGATTGTCGTTCATCTTAATACAGACTGCCTGAGTTTACTACAGGCTGTGCGTCATGGTTGCCGCAAAGTACAACCAACAGGTTAGATACCATTGCCGCCTTGCGCTCCTCATCCAAGGTGACAACGTTGTTTTCACTTAAGCGTTCAAGCGCCATTTCAACCATTCCTACAGCACCGTCAACTATCATCTTACGTGCGTCTATAATTGCAGATGCCTGCTGTCTTTGCAGCATTACTGCGGCTATCTCTGTAGCATAGGCAAGGTATGTAATGCGAGCCTCTACTATCTCTATGCCTGCCTCGTCTACACGCTTTTGTATTTCATCCCTTATTCTGCCGGCAACTATCTCGCTTGAACCACGCAGGCTGCCGTCATCGGCTATACCGTCACCTGTTGTATCTACGTTAGGAGCTACGTCATATGGGTACAAACGTACTATATTTCTCAGTGCGCTGTCACATTGCAGAGATAGAAACTCCTTGAAGTTGTCAACATTGAATACTGCCTTAGCTGTGTCAACTATCCTCCATGTAACTGCTATGCCTATTTCAATAGGATTACCGAGGCAGTCGTTTATCTTTTGACGGTTATTGCTCAGTGTAAGAATTTTGAGAGAAAGCTTCTTGCTTGTCATCTCAATATTGTTAGTGGTTACTGTGTTGGTCTTTACATCACCGCTTTGATTAAGCTTAGTAGCGGCGGCCGGATTTACGGCTGTACAGAACGGATTTACCCAATAAAATCCGTCACCCTTAAGTGTTCCTTTATACTTACCGAACAATGTAAGTACAAGCGCCTCTTGCGGCTTAAGCACCTTTAATCCAAGCATAGGTATCCATCCTATGCACAGCACTATCATGCTTATGATAAAGATAACAGGACTTTTGCCCTCTTCTATTTGCATACCACCGTAGATTATACCGCAGACGCTTGCGGCTAAAATAAGGATTATAAGCAGAAGCGCTGTAAGACCGTTTTTTCTTGTTTTGTAAATTTTTTCTTGCATATAAATGCCTCCTATATTTTTTCGATATCAAAATGATATCACTAAAATATCCTTTTGTCAATAGTTTACTGTAAAAATTTTTATATTTGTATATTTCTGTTATCGTGTAAACGGTGTGTGTGCGTATGCGCATATAAGATTGGTAAGTTAAGTAAATTCGTTAAATAAATTTTGCTAATCAACTTTTCTTAGTTTATACATACATCCCATATAGTAATCGTTTCGTCATAAACACACCAAAATTAACAATAAAAAATCTAAAAAAGGTATTTACATCTGTACTAAAAATGTTATAATAAGTATATATGAAAAATAGTATCAATTTATATTGATTTTTGTCGTATATTTTGGATTTAATAAAAGGGGAACGGTGTAAAATATGAGAAAGAACAAAATAGTGCTTACAATTTGCGGTATGGAGTTTTCTATTTTATCAGACGATTCTGTAGAGTATGTAAAGGCAACCGGCAGAGCGGTTGACGAAAAGATAAAAGCTTTGGTAGACAATAACAACAGACTTTCGGTTGCTATGGCCGCCATAGTTGCCGCACTTGATTATTGCGATGAGCTTCAGAAGACAAACGGCTCAATAGATAATTTAAGAGCAGAGATAAAGCAATACCTTGAAGAGAGTGCGTCATACAGACATGATGCCGAAGAAGCTCGCAGAGAGGTTGAGCGACTTAAGAGAGAATTGCAGAATATGAGAATACGTGCAGGCGAAAGAGATCCGCACATAGCCACATCACAGGCTGCTAAGCTTCCTACTCCGCCTGTAATAAATAACGTACCTAAAGCAGCAGCACAACCTGCACAATCCGCACAACCTGTACAGCCAATGCAGAATGTACAGCCTGTACAGCCGCCAATAAGATCCTCACATCCTGTTTCAGTTACTTCAAATACAGCCGTCAGACAAGCACCTGCGGCAGGTACCAAGTCCGTCAGCAGTGCCGGAAGGCCTAGTGCAAAATCAGCATCAAATGTTGAACCGCAACAGGCAACTGCTGTGCGTAAGCCAAGACTTTACGGTAAAGATGCCTTTGCTGAGAGCGCAGACGTTGAGCAGGAAATAATGAATTTCTTTAGAGACAACAATGATTAAGCCCGAACTGCTTGCACCCGCAGGCTCTCTCGAATCAATTTATCCTGCTGTCAGAATGGGAGCCGATGCCGTGTATTTAGGTGCTACCTGCTTCAGTGCAAGAGGTAACGCCGACAACTTTGACGAGTTGCAACTAACACAGGCAGTAAGCTATTGCCATGCACATGATGTTAAGGTGTACCTTACGCTTAACACTACCCTGCATGACGATGAGCTTGAAAAATCGGCGGAGCTGATACGCAAGATAACCGAAGTCGGGGTAGATGCGGTAATAGTGCAGGATATGGGCGTAGCAAGGCTTATCAGGGCAATATCGCCACAGCTAAGACTTCACGCCTCAACGCAAATGACCATACATACGCCGGCAGGAGCAAAAGCTTTGTACTCTGCCGGCTTTTCTCGTGTAGTGCTTGCTAGAGAATTAACTAAAGATGAAATAATTGAGATAGTAAACTCTTGCCCAATAGAAACCGAAGTTTTTGTCCATGGCGCACTGTGTATGTGCGTATCAGGACAATGCTATTTCAGCGCAATGCTCGGCTCACGCAGTGGTAATAGGGGACTGTGCGCTCAGCCGTGCAGACTGCCTTTTGCGGTCAACGGTATACGTGGCAGTGCGTTAAGCCTTAAGGATCAATCGCTTATTGGGCATATAAATGAGCTTGCCGAAATAGGCGTTACATCGCTTAAAATAGAGGGCAGAATGAAACGTCCCGAATATGTTGCCGCAGCGGTAAAAGCTTGCAGGCAGGCGTTAGACTCAGGCAATGCAGATGAAAACACACTAAGGCAGCTTGAGGCAGTTTTCTCACGTCAGGGCTTTACCGACGGTTACTTTACCGGTAAACGTGGTAAGCCTATGTTCGGCATACGTACTAAGGAAAATGTGGTTTCTGCCACAGAAGAAATTTTTGCGTCCATTCGTGCGGAGTATAAAGACGAAAAGCCCAAATTCCCCATACATATGGATATAAGCATAAACTGTGATAAGCCCATCACACTTGTGGTAACAGACGAAAAGGGCAATAGCGTTACCGTTTTTGGAGATGTACCGCAGATAGCAATAAATTCACCGATTAATGAAGAGAAGTGCAGAAAATCACTTAATAAAACAGGAGGTACACCGTACTACTGTGAAAAAATAGAGTGTAATATAGATTCCGGACTTGCCGTAGCCGCATCACAACTGAATATGCTAAGACGTGATGCGCTTGAAATGCTTGAGGCTAAGAGGTTAAAGAAAAATGACCGCATAATAAATAATGTATCCGTACCTGAGGTTACTCCGCATAAATCGCAGATGCCGAAGCTGCGTGCCGTATTCAAGCGTGCGGACGTTCCTGCGGAATTTGCCGTATGCGAATATGTATTTGTACCGTATAACACAAGCACCGAAGAGCTGGAGCAGTTAAAGCAAAGCGGAATTAACGTGGCGTTGGAATTACCAAGGGCTATGTTTTCGGCAGAGAAGAATATATATAAAGCTCTTGTGAATGCTAAAAAAATTGGTATAAGTGATGTTTTGGTGCATACTATAGGTGCGGCGGCACTTGCTAAAAAGCTTGATATGAATATGCACGGCGGATTTGGCCTTAATATAACAAATACACAGTCACTACAGTGGGCGAGAGAATACGGCTTGCAGGATGTACAGCTATCGCCTGAGCTTAACGTGGATCAGATACAAAAATTAGGCGGAGAAATTAAACGCGGCGTATGCGTTTACGGATATATGCCGCTTATGATAACCCGTAACTGCCCTGCAAAATCTGCAAGAATAGAATGTGACTCTTGCAAAAAGCAGTCATATCTTACGGACAGAAAGGGCGTTTGCCAAAGGCTTGTGTGCAACGGTATAACCACAGAGGTATTAAACGCCGTACCTACCGTTATGACAGATCGTCTGCACGAGCTGAAAAACGTTGATTTTCATATGCTTGAGTTCTATGTTGAAAACAATGTGGAAACCGTTGAAATACTCAGTAGTTATCTTGCAAAAAAGAATGTCGAAAATAAATACACAAGAGGACTGTTTTACCGAGGCGTGCTGTAATAGGTCGCAATATAAAACAATAGCACTGTTAAAATCCTGATGAAATTGTTAATATGTATATGTCATATGTTAAAAACTATGTTTAAACCGTTGAAATCAAACAGTCGAATTTGCAGGATTTTTGCATCTTTATTGCATAACGGTCATATGAACGAAAGTGTAAAATTATAATTATCAACATCAAAAAGTTATAGTCTGCCGTTTGTCTTAAGATTATTGAAAATCGGACTATGATATTGATTTATCAAAAGCCGGTGCAAAACACCGAGTAAATCAGCGGTAGACGGTGATTTAGATATTTACTTTATATAGGCATAAATACTAAAAAATAAGTCAAAAAGGGCTAATTTTTGCCGAATTTTTAGATATTGAAAAAGTTGGTAATTTTTTAGTTGTGTATTGGAATAATTAGGGGTATAATATTATAGCAAAAGTTTAAGCAAGACGATAATCGTAAAAATGCCATATATTGTATGCGCATAGTGGCATAAAGCCGAGGATTAGTCGATGATATAAAGTTTATAATGTGCTTTGAAAGGAGTTTAACAATATGTTTTCTAAGGATATTGGTATTGATTTAGGTACAGCCAACACGCTGGTATTTATGAAGGGTAAGGGTATAGTAATGCGTGAACCCAGCGTTGTTGCAGTAGATGTTCGTACAGATACCGTTTTGGCAGTTGGCGCACAGGCAAAAGAGATGATAGGCCGTACGCCAGGTTCTATAGTAGCGGTAAGACCTCTTAAAGACGGTGTTATTGCTGACTTTGATATTACATCAACAATGCTTAAGCATTTTATTCGTAAAGCAGTTAAGTCTAATATGTTCAGCCGTCCCAAGGTAGTTGTTTGCATACCTTCAGGTGTTACGGAGGTTGAAAGACGTGCCGTTGAGGATGCCGCAGGTCAGGCAGGCGCTAAGGACGTAGAGCTTATAGAGGAGCCTATGGCTGCCGCTATAGGTGCAGGCTTGCCGGTAGCCGAGCCTACAGGCAGCATGGTTGTAGATATCGGCGGCGGTACAAGCGAGGTTGCCGTTATATCCCTAGGTGATATTGTTACTGCCTGTTCCGTAAGAGTTGCAGGCGACAGATTTGACGAAGCTATCATTTCTTACGTTAAAAAGAAATTTAATCTTCTCATCGGTGAAAGAACCGCAGAAGATATCAAGATAAAAATAGGCTCTGCTTATCCTTATGAGGATGAAGGAGAAATGGAGATAAAGGGTAGAAACCTTATTGACGGTTTGCCCAAGAATGTTACCATTACCGCCGGAGAGGTAAGAGATGCTCTTGCAGATCCGCTCTCTACAATCATAGAAGCAGTTAAAAGTACACTTGAAAAAACTCCGCCGGAGCTTGCCGCAGATATCATCGACCACGGCATAATGCTTACGGGCGGCGGCGCATTGCTCAGAGGCCTTGATTTGCTTGTAGCCAAAGAAACAAGTATGCCTGTTCACGTTGCCGAGCGTCCTCTCGATTGCGTTGTTGACGGTACAGGTAAGCGTCTTGAGATAACAATGCCTTCAGAATACTACAAGACACGTAAACGCTGATAACGGCGAATTACGGTAGCTCTGAAACCAAAATTAAAAAATAAAGTATAGCGTACAGATATAATGTTGCAATAATCTTACAGCATTATAAATGTACGCTTTTTATTTGCAGTTCGGTAATTGCTTCATGCTTTTGTATCAGCATAAACGCAGATGTCAGGCTCATATAATTCTAGCAAAGACAACTCTACAGAGGGGAACATCTGCCGTGCAAAAAAAGAGATTTGCCATGAATGCCGTATTGCTCACAGTAACGGGCTTACTTACAAGGCTTATAGGTGTAATATTCAGAATATACATTTCAAATAAAATAGGGTCACAAGGTATAGGCGTATATCAGCTTATACTGACCGTGTATATGTTTACTACAACATTTGCAACATCGGGCATTACTCTTGCCGTTACCAGACTTGTTACGGACAGTATTGCCGCCGGAAAAGCCGCACAGGTGGCGCCTACGGTCAGACGGTTTCAGCTTGCGGGTATCGTGGTAAGTACATTTGTGTGCTTTGTACTGTACCTGAGCGCACAGCCGATAGGCGTGTATATATTGGGCGATGACAGGACGGTGCTTGCATTACGTGTGCTTGCACCAAGTTTGCCATTTATGGCTATATCTGCGTGTTACCGTGGGTACTTTTATGCACGGCGTGCCGTAATGAAAACCGCCAGCGAACAGCTTATTGAGCAGATAATAGAAATAGTCGTTTTCTCTGCGATCAGCGCACCGCTTATCAGTAAGGGAATAGCATATGCCTGCGCTGCTCTTGCTATAGGTACTACGGTATCAGAGATGGCGTCTTGTCTGTACTCTTTTATACTTTACAGGATTGATGTCCGCAAGCTTGAAGCTTACGGCGATGCAGACGGCGACGGTAAGATACCTCATTTATTGCGGCAGGCATTGTACATAGCCTTGCCCGTTACAGGCAGCTCATGTCTGCGTTCGGGGCTTAGTCTTATTGAAAATACGCTTATCCCTTACGGACTGCGCAGATATGGCGCAGACAGCGTTAGGGCATTATCAGACTACGGTATGATAACGGGTATGGTAATGCCGGTAATAACATTTCCTGCGGTATTCCTTTTCGCCTTTTCAATGCTAATGATACCTGAGATGAGCGAGGCTAAGGCATCAGTACATACTAACGGTATAAGCCATATGGGTAACAGGGTATTACAGTTTACTTTTATGTTTACCATACCTACGTCTGTAATATTGCTTATGTTTTCACAGGGCATAGGTGAGCTTATATACGGCAGTGCCGAGGTCGGATTTTACATAGGGGTCATTGCACCCATTATCCCGCTTACATACCTTGATACCGTTGTTGACGGAATGTTAAAGGGACTTAACGAGCAGGTACATTACCTTGCCTATAACATGATAGACTCAACCGTAAGGGTCATACTTACATTTATTCTTATACCCCAATACGGTATAAAGGGCGTTGTTATCGTCATGTTTGTCAGTGCAATACTTAATTCGGGGCTTAGTCTTTTACGGCTTATCAAGGTAGCAAAGCTCAAAATCGACTTTACGGCATGGATACTCAAACCGATCGTCTGTGCTTTTACTGCGGCATTTATAGTTAAGCCTTGCAGCAATACGGTTATCGGCGTTGTGCTGTCTGTCGTAGGATATTATATATTCATGCGAATAACGGGGACTATTACAAAAAAGGACATTAGCTGGGCGATATCTGTTATTAAATAATAAACTTTATGCAATTCTATTGTAAAATAGCGGTACTTTGTGATATACTAGTTAAAATTACAGCATAGCACTTATCTGCATATTTGGTGCATAGCTATGGTCTGTATTTTAACTTTGTACAGGAAGGACAGGCCTACATGGAGATAAAAATGAAACTATCCAAAAAATCAAAAACAATCTGGCGATTGCGTTGTACCATAGCAGCGGTGCTTTTTGCAATGATTTCCGGCGGTATATGTGCCTTTAATGTTTATGTAGGTCTTATATCTGCCTGTGTATGGCTTGTACCCTACTTTTTCGGTATTATACTGTATATACCGCTGCTGTATGGATCATATGAATTTACAATATCCGAGGACTTTCTCAATATAAAGAAGGGCATAGTTTTTAATAAGCACATAATTGTAAACCTTGATAAAATTTTATATGTGGAAACTGTGCAGACGCCCATGCAGCGCCGCATGGATATATATTCTATGCTTGTGCATACGGCCGGTTCGGTAGTTGTACTCAGTCAGATAGACAAATCAAGCGCAAACGAAGTGCGCTCCGCCGTAAAAAAGAGTAAGGAGGATACAACCTAATGCCGGTATTCAAGGGCAAAAAACAGCACAAGCATAAGCACGTACACATTTATACATTCTTTAAGTATATATCACGCTTTATGTTCTTGCTCATAATCCCGCTTATACAGCACATTTTGCTACGGCCGCAGAGCCTTATAGGCTTTATCGGTACAATGGGCTTTAATGCGCTGTGTGTTATACTGCTTGTTACAATTACTTTTGCAGAATACCGCAGTGCGGCATATTATAACTCAGATGACGAATTCTCAATACGTAAGGGATTTATAATACACAGAAGAGCCAAAATACCGCATAACGCCATAGAAACCGTAACTATTCAGCGTAATTTTTTGCCTATGCTTACGGGAGCACGTATGCTGCATATGGATACCCCTGCGGTGGGTACAAGCGATGCCGACGTAAACCTTTATCTGACAAATAAAAGAATCAAAGAGATACTGAGTGAAATATATAATACGGAAACTCCCACGACTACTTATAAGAGTAATAATTTACGCATACTGCTAATGGCGGCAACATGGTCAAACAGCTTTACGGGATATCTTATTTTTGTACCTTTTATAAATAAGGTGGGTGATATCCTCGGCAGAGAATTTTCCGAAATGCTGTATTCAACAATGGATGTAAGTATATATTTTGCGGCTATAGGCATACCCCCTGCGGCGGCTACACTTGCCAGCATTGCGTTAATTGGGTGGGCAGTATCGTTCATATTTCAGTTTTTCGGCTATTTTTCATTTAAGACTCAAATTTCCGATAATTACATTCTGATAAACAGGGGCTTTATAAATAAAACAACGCATATAACACCAAAGAATAAAATAAATGTGCTGCAACTACGGCAAAATATATTAATGATACCTATAAAGCTGTACGGAGTGTTTGCTTATACAATAAGCTCAGGTAAAACAAAGGGTGATAAAAGCATGGTAGCACCTGCACAGCAGTACAGTAAAGCAAGTGCCGCCGTAAAAGAGATATTGAATATGAATACAGACGAGGATAACCTAGTGCGTCCCGGAAAGGCCGAGCTTGTAAGCTATCTGCTTATACCATTTTATGTTATGCTGGGTATGATAGCGGTGCAGGTGGGACTGTATCTGCTGAATGTACAGTCAGAAATATTACATCTTTTAATGGTACTTACCGCCATAATTACGGTAATATGGGCGGTGTTTATGATGGTGGCACATAAGCGGTCGTTTATCGCAAGCAATGACGATTGCCTTATAGTCAGCAGTTATAGCGGATTTACAATAACCAAAAGCTATATTCCCTATGAAAAAATACAAACCGTAGTAGTACGCAGAAGCATATTTCAGCGTATGAGTAAGGATTGCACAGTAAAGATTTATGCTTACGGCGAGCGCAGACACTGCTTTATTGTGCGTCAACTTAATTACGTGGATGTATATAACACTCTAAGTAAAATAATTTGACCGATAAATCACAAATATATATTGATTTTACCCAATTATAATTATATAATATAGCATGGTTTTATTTTATATAGATTATAAATTAAATTTCAGTATTAAATATAAAATACAGCGAGGAAAACACTATGGATATTATTATTGTAGGCGGCGGCAAGGTTGGTGCAAACCTTGCGGAGCAGTTAAACGCCGAAGGACACAATATTGTTGTTGTGGATAATAAGCCCTATGTAAATGAGCAGATAGGACAACAGCTTGATATAATGACTATTGACGGCAGCGGTGCAAACATAGATGTTCTTAAAGAAGCAGGAGTTGAAAACGCCGACCTGCTTATTGCTGTAACAAATGCGGACGAGCTTAACCTTTTGTGCTGCCTTATAGCCAATAAGGCGGGCGCAAGGCATACTATAGCCAGAGTACGTAACCCTGAGTATGCGTCATCTCTGCCGACTATAAAGGATGATCTGGGTCTTTCACTTGCGATAAATCCGGAGCAGATAACAGCTAACGCTATAGCACGGCTTATGCAGTTCCCTTCTGCAATAGAAATAGATACCTTTGCACGTGGCTCTGTAGAGCTGTACAAGATCATTTTGCCGCAGGGCTGTCCACTTAATGATAAAAGAATACTTGACCTTACTAAGCTTATGCAGGATATCCGCATCTGCGCCGTAGAACGTGATGATAAGGTTTGCATACCTAACGGACAGTTCGTGCTTAGACAGAACGACCGTATATCGGTTATAGGTAAGCCAAGAGTGGTAACCAAATTCTTTAGAAAAATCGGCATAATAAACGCAGAAAGCCGTAACGTTATGATAGTGGGCGGCGGTACTACCTCTTACTATTTAGCCAAGAAGCTGCTGTCTAACGGTACGGGTGTTAAAATAATAGATAAAAACAAGGAACGCTGTGAGCATCTGAGCGAAATGCTCGGCATACCGATAATTAACGGTGACGGAATGAATAAGGAGCTTCTTATTGAGGAGGGTATTCGTGATGTAGACGCCTTTACCTCTCTTACAAACTTTGATGAAGAAAATATACTTCTGTCGCTGTATGCCAAGAGTATATCCAAGGCAAAAGTAATTACTAAGGTGAACAAGCTTGCCTTTGATGAGATAATAGGCAACATGACGCTTGGCAGCCTTATACAGCCAAAGCTTCTGTCATCGGAATACATAGTAAGATATGTACGCAGTATGCAAAATTCCTTTGGCAGTAATGTTGAAACATTGTGCAAAATACTTGACGGCAAGGCAGAAGCGCTTGAATTTAGAGTTCGTCAAGATTCCCCTGTAGTCGGTGTGCCGTTACAGGATCTTAAGCTGATGGATAACGTACTGGTAGGCAGTATAATCCGTAACGGTAAGGTAATTATTCCACAGGGTACAGATACCATTGAGATAAACGATACCGTTATTATAGTTACCACACACAGACAGCTGGATGATATTAAAGATATTCTGAAAGGATAATTGCAGTATGAACAGAAGTATGGTGCGATACCTTTCAGGTTGGGTGCTATGTCTTGAGGCAGGCCTCTTGCTTGCACCGTATATGGTATCGCTGTATTATCATGAGCATGAAAACGGAAAGTACTTTTTAATAATGGCAAGCGTAGCCCTTTTAATAGGTATTTTGTGCATTATTAAGAAGCCTAAGAATAAAACAATGTTCGCAAAAGAGGGCTTTGTTACCGTTGCACTTAGTTGGATATTACTCAGTGTAGTGGGCGCATTTCCGGCATACTTAAGCGGACAGATCCCCTCGTTTATAGATTCGCTTTTTGAGTGCATATCGGGCTTTACCACTACGGGTGCCAGCATATTGCCTGAGGTAGAGTCGCTTGATAAATGTATTCTTTTCTGGCGCAGCTTTACGCACTGGATAGGCGGCATGGGCGTACTTGTATTTATAATGGCGATAATTCCGCTTGCAGGCGGTCATCAGAATATGTACCTGATGCGTGCAGAAAGCCCCGGCCCTGTAGTAAGTAAGCTTGTACCTAAGCTGAAAAATACGGCGGTGTTCTTGTATGCAATATACATCTTTATGACCGTTGCCGAATTTGTGTTGCTTATATTGGGCGATATGCCGATATTTGATGCGGCGTGTATTTCATTCGGTACGGCAGGCACCGGCGGTCTGGCCGTGACCAATGCAGGTATAGCAAGCTATACAAGCCCGTATCTACAGGTGGTTATAGCCGTATTTATGGTGCTTTTCGGTATAAACTTCAATATGTACTTCCTTATACTTGTTAAAAAGTTTAGGCAGGCCTTTACGCTTGAAGAGGTACGCTGGTATATTGGCATAGTGCTTACCAGTACTGCCCTTATAGCGTGGAATATACATCATATGTATGTATCTGTTTCCGACGCTTTGCGTGATAGTTTCTTCCAAGTAAGCTCCATAATATCCACTACGGGATTTTCTACGGCAGATTTTGATAAATGGCCTCAGTTTAGTAAGATGATATTGCTTCTGCTTATGTTTACCGGCGGATGTGCAGGCAGTACGTGCGGCGGCATTAAGGTAAGCCGTCTTATACTTATGTTTAAAGAAGCTGCAAAAGAGATGTTCATACTTATACACCCACGTAACGTAAGCGTTGTTAAGATGGACAGAAAAAGAGTAAAGCCCGAAATCATACGTTCGGTAAGCAATTACTTTATGATTTATACAGCTATATTTACAGTTTCTCTTTTAATAATTTCATTTGATAACTTTGATTTTACCACTAACTTTTCCGCAATAGCCGCAACGATAAATAACATAGGACCGGGATTTTCTATGGTAGGTCCAACGTGTAACTTTGCGTCATTCTCCGTTACATCTAAGGTAGTTATGATGCTTGATATGCTTATAGGCCGTCTGGAGCTGTTCCCGATACTTATGCTGTTCTTCCCGGCTGTATGGAAGAAATGATTTTTACAGATAAACACATTATGGATAATAATGATGTGTAATACAGGTGTATTATGACAATACTAAACGTACAGCATTTGTGTATGGATTTCGGAGAAAGAAATCTGTTTACAGATGTAACCTTTGAAATAAATCAGAACGAAAAAATAGGTTTTGTCGGTGCAAACGGCGTAGGCAAAACAACAATATTTAAGATAATCACAGGCGAACTTTCGCAATCATCGGGCGAAGTTGTTAAGGCGCACGATGTACGGTTGGGATATATGGAACAGCACGCCTGCAAAAATCCTGAGAACAGCGTATATGATGAGCTTTTAAGCGTGTTTGACGGACTTATAAGCATGGAAAAGGAGCTTGACGATATAGCCGATGAGATAGAGCGATCACCGCAAAATGCCGATGAGCTTATTAAGCGTCAGCTATTTCTGCATGAGCAGTTTGAGCGTATGGGCGGACTTACCTATAAAAGCCGTACAGTTGCATCGCTTAGGGGTCTGGGCTTTACCGATGAAGAATTTAACCTTAAAACGTGCAAGCTAAGCGGAGGTCAACGCTCTAAGCTCAGCCTTGCAAAGCTGCTTCTTTCGGGTGCGGATTTCTTACTGCTTGATGAACCGACTAACCACCTAGACATACATTCCGTTGAATGGCTTGAAGGATTCTTAAAGGATTTTAAGGGCGCAGTGCTTGTTATATCCCATGACAGATATTTTCTTGACGCCGTTACAAATAAAACTATAGAAATAGAGAACAGGCACCTTATCTCATATACCGGTAATTATACGGAGTATCTTCGCAAAAAAGAAAAAATACAGGAGGATATCCGCCGTAAATATGAAAATGACCTTAAAGAAATAGAGCGTATAGAGGGTATAATAGAGCAACAGCGCAGATGGAACAGAGAGAAAAACATCAAAACTGCCGAGAGTAAGCAGAAGCAGATAGACCGCATACGTGCCGAGATGGTAGTTCCCGACTCTGCTGTTGAGGAGATACATTTCAGCTTTAAACCGACACGGGAAAGCGGCAACGATGTTGTTATATGCAACAACCTTAGCAAAAGCTTTGGTGATAAGCTTATCTTTGATAATCTTTCATTGCATGTATGCAAGGGTGAGCGCATATTTATATTAGGCGATAACGGATGCGGTAAGACCACATTCTTCAGACTGCTTACAGGGGAGTATTCTCCGCAAAGCGGAAATATAACCTACGGCGCACGTGTAGATATGGGTTACTTTGACCAGGTGCAGGCGAACTTAAACCTTGAAAATACCGCATTAAGCGAGGTTTGGGACGCCTTTCCTAATATGAACGAGTCTAAGATAAGGTCATGCTTGGGTGCGTTTCTGTTTAAGGGTGACGAGGTATTCAAGAAGCTTAAGGACATGAGCGGCGGCGAACGTGCCAGAGTTTCTCTGCTTAAGCTGATGCTTGCAGGGGCTAACTTTATGCTGCTTGACGAGCCGACAAACCACCTAGATACGGCATCACGTGAAAGACTTGAAAAAACACTTATGGAATACCCAGGCACGATGCTTGTTATATCGCATGACAGATACTTCATAAATAAGCTTGCGGGCAAGGTCGCCGTTATGACCCGGCACGGATTTAAGGAATATCTGGGCAATTACGATTATTACTTGGAAAAACAGCAGATGATATCTGATGAAAAGCAATCCGATGCAGTAAGCACACAGCAGGTGCAAAAGCCTAAGGTAAACGAATATAAATTAAAAAAGGAGCTTGCATCACAAAAACGCAAGCTTGAAACACAGATAAAAAAATCAGAACAGCGGATAGCTGAGCTAGAGGAAGAAATAAGAGCGGTAACACAGCGGATATCGTCGCCTGAAGCCGCATCCGATTACGAGCTTCTGATGTCATTAACGCAGAATCTACATGATTTAGAAAACGAACTGAACGAAGAATATGCTAACTGGGAAAATCTTTTACAATAAAACGTATAGGAGATAAGTATGCGAGTATTCAGAATTATAGCCGCAGCTTTGCTTATTGTGAGCATTCTGGGAGTATATACTACAGTAACATATGTAACGCCCGACCCACAAAGCGGATTGATAGCCGAAGTGTCCGTTCCGTCAATTATAGATTACCGTGTAACGGAGGCTAAGAATGTAATGGGTACATTCCGTAAGGAGTTTCAGTCAGATTTTTACGCTGGGTTACAGGCGTATCAGCTTGACATAATGCCATACAGTAAGACGGAAACCAACTTAGTATTCTCTGAGGTATATGAAGAAGCCGGCATAATAGATATGGATGCCTACATTGCTGAAAATGTTTACTATAAGGATGATCTGGTAGGCATAGACTGTGTATCTGACGATAAGAGGATCGTATATAGAATACAGCAGATGCAGCCCGGTACTGTAGATTTAAGGTACTATAAAGACGGTAAATTGAATAAAAACATATCGGGCAGATATACTTATGTAGAGGATGAGATAACCCCCGGATTTAACGAAGTTACCGTACTTGATAAATTCTCTTATAATATGGAAATAGATTTCGGACTTGCGGCATATGCTCGGTGGTGGTACGGCCTTAATTGGGATGCTCCGCTTTCATCCAAACTGCTTTCACGTATAACGGATATAACAATATTCGACTATAAACTTAAGTCACTAAAGGGAATAGAATACTTTAAAAATCTGAAAAGTATCTCGATAAGTTCGGGAGGTATAAAGGATATATCGGGTCTTGCCAAGCTTCCTCTGCTCGAAAAGATTGATATTTCATGGTGCTATATAAACAAATTACCCGATTTCTCAGGATGCCCCAAACTAAAAGAAATCCGCCTTGTTATGAATAATTTAAGGGATATATCAAACATAAGTACTGTTCCACAGCTTGAATACCTTGATATAAGCTCTAATTTCATAGAGGACATTTCTCCGCTTGCAACGCTTACCAAGCTTAAAATGGTAAGCACACTTGATAATTGCATACTTAACTTTGATAGCTTATCTGAAAATAAGGTTGTTCAAAAGGCTATTGACGATGGTAGTCAGTTCTTGTACAGCGAATGTATAGAGAGCTATAAGCTTGCAAAAAAGGCTCTTAAAAAAATAATTAAGGACGGTATGTCCGATATAGAGAAGGAGAGGGCGATATTCGACTATGTGCGTGATACTATGACGTACGAGGAAATCGGAGGAAGAATATCCCCGTTTGGTTATGCCGGACTTAAATATCAAAAGGGTGTATGCGGAAACTATGCCGAAACATTTGCTTTGCTGTCACGTATGGCAGGACTTGATGTAATAGTAGTATCAAGTGATACACACGCATGGAACGCCATAAAGCTTGACGGTAAGATATACTTTGTAGATACATTATGGGATGACTTTGAACGACCCGGATGTAACTACTTTAACCGTAGCGGCAGTATGATAATAAATGTCAACGATCATAAGTTTGACCCCGGTAAGCTGTGTTTCAGACCAAGACATACGTAATATCACATAAAACAATAAAGCATATAAATCACAAAACCACCCGTTCAACGAGTGGTTTGAACTGCCCTTATAAGGGTCTCTATTACTGGCTTACCCCATGCAGTCGGGGTATAGAATGTTTTACAACACATTATTATTTTAAACAGCCGCTCCCGTGCGGCTGTTTATTTTTGCTTATTTATTCTTGCTACCTGTAAACCATAATTGCTTTCAAGAACCTTTACAATATCTTTATGGCTGTATGTAAAAATAGTCAAAAATACTTTTTAGCTATTGTTCAGGTGATATAGTTGTACACCATGTATGTGAAATTGATTTTAGTTCGTTTATATAGTCTCTTCCAATATCGACTAAAACATCTAACAAAGAGCTATATTGAGCATAAAATGCGTTGCGAGTTATGTTAATGTTTCTACATAACTCCGAGATATGAATTTCCTTAATAGATCTTGTTTGGCATAAGGCAAGCAATTCTGCCTTTATTATATTTCTGTTACTATGTTTGGAATCAGAAGAAGATGTTGCATTGCTTCACCTATTGTTATATGTTCTGAAACAAGATTTTTTATATACTCAAACGGAGCATAGGAAAGCCGTGCAAGAATCATGCCGTCCACTTCATTCTGTGGATTATGTTCTATTGATAAATCTCCGCGCCAATCCAAATATTCAAATACATCAGCCATAGCATTACCCTATTCCGTCAAAGCTCGTTTGATTTGTTTAATAGATCTTTAGCTTTCAAAATTTCCGGAATGGAAACACGATAAATCAGCAAAAGGTTTTGTAAAACGGTTTCTCTGTCTTGTGAAACTCGGTTTTTAATCCAATCAATCAAAATTCCTGCTGCTGCTTCCGTGTAAAACCGTGCAAGGAATTCTTCAAAAGACTCGTCTAACGATATCCCCAGCTTATCTTCACCACTTTTAATAGCGCCAAACAATATACTATTGAAATCTGTATAAAAGAAACGTTTCAGCTCCTCATGTCCCAAAGAATCGTAAGCACAGTTGATAATGTGTTTGTTTTCCTCTACATAATCCATAACGAAGCGGAATGCTTCTTCTGTGTTTACAACCATATCAAATTGTTTCACGACTTCAATGGCTTCTTCTTCAAGCATCCATT
>JBJEPE010000014.1:0-5140 GCA_051881075.1 Acutalibacteraceae bacterium
ACTACTTATGTAAGTTCTAACGGAATAGAGATTGATAAAACTGCTCCTGAGCTAAAACTCGGCAGCATTGATCTTGGAACTACTATCGTAACGGTAGGCGGTGTAAACTCCGATGCTTCATTTACGGCAGATTCCAACACAGATGTTGTAATTGAAATCAACCCCGAAAGCTTTGGTGAAGAGGTTAAAGAGGTTGAATACATATTAAGCGATAAGGCACTCACTGAGGCCGAGCTTATTTCTGCTGATTGGCAGAAAGCAGAGGACGGTAAGATTGTACTGTCCGATGACGGTAAAGTAATAGTTTACTTTAAGGCACTTGATGAAGCAGGTAACGCAAGCTATGCAATGTCTAACGGCATTGTTTTAGATAAGGTTGCTCCTGTAATCAAGGACATTGAAAATAATAAAGAATATAACGGCACAGTTGAGTTTACAGTAGAAGATGAAAATCTCGCTTCTGTAACAATCAACGGTGTAGAGGCAGATGTAACAGCCTCTAAGTACAGCCTCCAGCCGGCCGACGGTGTGCAAACAATTGTTGCAACCGATAAGGCAGGCAATAAGACTACCTATAAGGTAACTGTCAATAAGACAGCTGTAGACAAGGATGCTCCTGTAATTAAGGGCATCGAGAACAATGGCACCTATTACGGTGAAGTTGAATTTACAGTATCAGACGCAAGTGCTGTTTCTGTAATTATTAACCAAAAGCCTGCAACCCCTCAGGACGGTGTATATAAATTACAACCGGCTGACGGTACTCAAACAGTTATCGTAACTGATGCGGCAGGCAATATGACAATTTATACAGTTACCGTTAAACCTGCGCAGAATGACGGTGATTCAAATAATAACGGCGCACAATCAGATAAAAATAATACGGTAAATACCGGTGATACATCAGTAGCTGTAGACTTTACGTTTATTGCTTTAGCTTCCGGTCTGATTGTTATACTTCTTTCTAAGAAGCGTAAGGAAGCTTAAAAATTAAATATTACCCTCTTGGGATCAAGAGTTTGTGTTCAAACGATATAAATAGACTGTCAGGACAGGAGTCACGCACCTGTTTTGGCGGTTTTATTTTTTGCAAAAAAAGATTATATTTTACAATTTTTTATAAAATACCTTGACAGGTGAGGTATAGTATGATAATATAATACCGCAACAAAGATAATAACGTATAAGCATCATTTCTACTGCTATTGCTTGTACTTGAGTTATCGCTGTTTAATAAATTTGTAGGGGGTATTAGATGTCTATAACAGCAGATATGATACGTGGTCACACAGATACAATTATACTTGCTCATCTCATGCAATGTGACAGCTATGGCTATGAGATAAACAAAGTTATTCAGCAAACCACAAATTATGAATATGAGCTAAAAGAGGCTACCCTGTACTCAGCATTTAAACGGTTGGAGCAACTAGGATATGTATCTTCATATTGGGGCGATGAAAACATAGGAGCACGCCGAAAATACTACTCCATAACGCCTTTAGGCAGGGCAGCATATAATAAGTTACACGCTGAGTGGATTCACGCTAAGAATGTAATAGACTCACTCACATCTATTAAGGAGGAATATAAATGAAAGACAAACTTAATAAATTCATTGATGCACTTTTTATTAATGCTCCGGATACACAGGCTACACGGGATGCAAAAGAGGAGCTTTTAAGTAATGTAAACGCTAAGTACGACGACTATATAGCAAGCAGAAAAGATGAAGAAACTGCCTTAAATTTAACTATAGCAAGCATTGGCGATATAAGCGATATACTCACATCCTTGGGCAGTAAGGTGGGTAATACTTCAAATACTACTAATGAAGCACCACATCAGGCAAACGAACAAGAACAACAAAGCGTTAAAAAGCGCAGTGCCGCCATAATTGCGATAGCCGTTATGATGTTTATCATTTCTCCTGTACCGCTGTTCATATTTCCAGATGTCTCAGGACTGTGCGGCTTATTAATCATGGTTGCGGCCGGCGTAGGTCTTCTGGTATTTAACGGTATTATCTCTAAATCAAGTGAAGACTGCAGTTCAAACAGCGAAAAGATTATATTTGATGAACTTGAAGAACTTGAAGATAATAAATCAAACAAATCACTAATTGCAACTTTATGGTTTGCCATAGTTGCTATATATTTTATAGTAAGCTTTGCTACAATGGCATGGCATATAACATGGATAATATTCCTTTTAGGTCCTGCCGTACAGAATATTATTTTGGCATTCACTACAAAGTCTAAGAAAAAACGTAAAAATTTAATTATAGGTGCTAGCTGGCTCATTATAACCTCAATATATTTCATAATAAGCTTTGCTACAATGGCATGGAATGTAACATGGATAATCTTTTTAATAGGTGCAGCGGTTAATAATGCAATAAGCGCCGCATTTTCCGATTAATTGGAGGATAATAATATGAAAGCAGTTAAAATTACAATTTGGTTAGTAATCGCAGCATTACTTACCGCAACACCTATATTTGCTATGTCGGCACAAAACGGCAGCTCAAATTTTTTCAGTTTTGACGTTTCGGGACTTTCCGGAAACTATAAAAACAGTAGTGAATATAAAATAGGCAGTCCGTCAATAAGCGTGGATAATATCAGTAGCGTAGAGGTAAACTGGATATCCGGAGAAATTAATGTTTTGAGCAGTACGGATAATAACATTTTATTTGACTGTCCTGACGATAAAAAGCTTGAGGACGACTATAAGCTGAGATACCTCGTTAAGGACGGCAAGCTTACTATTCAGTATACTAAGCCGTTTAACGTTTTTCAGCAATTATTCAAAAAGAACATTAAAAAGACGCTCAACATATATATACCGTCAAGCGTAAAAGAAGTTACCGTAAACAATGTTTCATCAAATACTGTGATAAGTGATATCAGCACGGATTTGCTTGAAATAAACAATGTTTCCGGCGAAATCTATCTTAGCAGTTTGAGCTTAACAGGTAAAGAAATCAAGCGAATTTCTATAGATAACGTAAGCGGTAAAATGACTGTAAATAATATTACAACCGATAATCTATCAGTAAACACGGTTTCCGGCGGTTTTGCTGCTGATAACACTACTGCAAAATTCTTTTATATTGACAACGTAAGCGGTAAGATAAACCTTAACGGCAGCTTTGATAAGGTAGAAGCCGACACTGTTTCCGGCGATTTCACTATAAATTCAAAGACAATGTTAAGCGATTTAGCCGTAGACGGCGTTAGCGCTGCTATCAACATTACAATACCGGAAAATGACGGATTTGAACTGGAATTAGACAAAGCAAGCGCATACTTTAAATGTGAATTTGAAACTAAGAACACAGGCGATTTATATATTTATAAAAACCGTACTTCCAAATTCGAAATAGATACAGTCAGCGGCAATGTAAATCTAATGCTCGGCACACAAGAATAAAAAAGTTATACACACATATAGATTGTAAATACAAATATAATATAAAATTATTATGCTTTATAAATTGTATGTTATATAATTTATCATAAAATACAATTATTTTATAAAGGGAAATTATCAATAAAAAAAGAAAGCGGAGGAAAAAACATGAAAAGAATTAGAATTATATTGTTAGTACTTTTACTTGCAATGCTCACAG
The DNA here is from genome assembly GCA_051881075.1 of Acutalibacteraceae bacterium. GTDB lineage: Bacteria > Bacillota > Clostridia > Oscillospirales > Acutalibacteraceae > RUG14223. Next base: position 3,635 of record JBJEPE010000014.1, read on the forward strand.
GCTGTAATTCTAACATCAAAACTGACAGCGGCACGTCAAGCACAACGCAGGAAAGCTCTTCTACCGAAACTACATCCGAACTCACAACAAGCTCATCTTCTGATAAAGGAGATAACACAAGCGATCCTGTCACAGAAGAATCACCGGATGACTTCTTTATCACATTCTATTATGATGAGAATAGCGATGATTACAAAAACCTTTGTGATAAGCCCGACGAAGTATTTGATGATGTGAGTTTTGGATTAGATAAGTTTGTTCATGTTCGCTTCACAACAGAAACAGACGATGTTACGGTAGAGCTTCTCGACGTTGATTTTTGTGTAGCTGAGCAATACTGCCACAAAACAAATACTATATTCAGCACTAACACTAAAAGCGGTAAGATATATCAATTTGGCGTATCACTCTCTAACGACGCACCTCATTACATTATTAAGGCCACTAAGGGTAATAATGTAGCATACTGGTATCCAATAGACGATAGCGATGCTGAAGTAACCATTTTTGGCGCATTACCTAAGCAAGGCTTAGAAGAAAATTCTATAATGACTCCGCTTATCAAGTCTTATGTAGCATTTTCATGCCTTAAAGACAGTAATGATATAGCCGAAAACAAGGAAATCTTCTGGCAGGCTATATCTTACGCAATTAATATGCAGAATCTTAAGACATTGATCGTCGATCATACTTGCTATACTCCCGAGAGTTGGCTTGTAGATGCCTATGCAAAGGCAATGTTCCCAAATGTTACAGAATATCCGAGCTTCCCAAGTGATGACTTAGTTAGCTATGATGATTCTGATAAGACGCGTTATAAGTTTATGCCTAATATGTATGCAAGTGACAAAAGCTTCACTTTTGTAAACGTTGAATATAAGCAGGACGGTACAGCGGCAGTAGATTATACATTTACACCGGAGAACTCAGATGCACCGGCAACCTGTAAGAGAGTTCACCTTGAACCTGTACAGGATGTAAACGGCGACAATCCATTCTTATGGCGCATAACCGGTATAGAAACAATACAGCCTGACGAAAATTAAAATTATATCTGATAATAACGCCCTGTGTTACGGCAGACAGCCACGGCACAGGGCATTAATATATCTTAATTGAGTATTTATATGCAAGAGAAAATAAATAAAATAAAAAAGCTTGACGAATTATCAGTTATATAATAAAATGATTGTATAAGGATAAATTTCCATTTTAACGATGATTATGGAGGTAAAAAAATGAAAAAAATTAAACTTATTGCATTTGTTCTGATTCTTGCAATGCTCACTAGCTGCGACCTTAATATTACCATTAACGGTGGCGCATCAAGCAAAACGCAGGAAAGCTCTTTAGCTGAGTCTGTAATTGACAGTAGCAGCAGTACATCGGAAGATACATCCGAATCTACTACAGTATCCTCTTCCGCTGAATCTAAGAACGATACAGACAGCAAGGTAGAGTCTAAGGCTGAGTCTAAGGCTGAATCTAAAGCAGAGTCTAAAGTAG
>JBJEPE010000015.1:0-5102 GCA_051881075.1 Acutalibacteraceae bacterium
CTGCCGATAGTCATCTCGCCCTCTCCGCCGTCCTTAAATGCCAGTACGGCGGGTGATTCTTCATCGGTAGTTGTCCATGTACCCTTAATATTTGTATTGAAAAATACAAAGTAGGTAGAAACGGCTATTATACTAAGTAAGATAATAGTGAACGCTACCTTAAGGCTCGGTAAAATTACGGAACGCTTCGGTTTTGCGGAAAAGTCCGCAGGCGCAACCTCGTCTGATTTTTTCAGACTTTTTATCAATTCATCGTTCTCTGTTTCTTCATCGGTAATAACAGGTTCATTCTTAGCGTTTAAATCGTTTTCAAATGCCGCTATTGCTTCAGAAAGCTCTGTGCGGTCGGTCTTTGCAGATTCCTCTGCATTATTTTCTGTAGTTTCGATCTCGTTTTCATTTTCTAATTTATTGTTATCAAAATTATCCATATTGAATTTATCCTTTCCACAATGATCGAATTATATTTTACAACAAAATCATCAAAGTATCAAGTGCTTTTAAAAACATTTTACTTATTGTTAATTTTTCTTGGCATAATTTATTTATTGGTTGATTTTTGCAACGGATGCACGTTCTATTATTTTGGTTTCAAGCAAATAATGTGCGCCCGGAACTTTACTTTTTATCTGTTCTACCAAAAGCTGTATGCTCATGTCAGTTATTCTTATGGCAGGCTGTTCTATGGTAGTTAGGGCAGGAGTTAAATATTGTCCAAGCTCTATACCGTCAAAGCCCATTATAGATACATCCTGAGGAATGCGCAATCCATGTTCGGCAAGTGATTTATATGCACCGATGGCCATTGTATCAGACATAGCAAAAACCGCTGTGAACTTTTTGCCACGCTTAATAATTCTGTTCATTGCCTCGTAACCCTCTTTATATGAAAATCCGCTGCACTCCACAAGCTCGTCGTGCATCTTCAATTTATGATTTTGAAAGCTGTTTAGGCATCCCTGATAACGCAGACGACTAAGGTATGATTGCTCCGGGTCACCGCTGATTATGGCAATATCCTCATGACCGTTAGAGATTAGGTAATCTATGGCCTTTTGTGCGCTTGAGATATCGTTTACGCTTACACTAGAAAGGTTATCAAACCTTAAATCGTGCGCACTGGTAGTGGCAAGTACACAGGGAATTTTAATTGTGTCAAAATTCTTGGCGAATTGGTTGATATTACCGCCCAGGAATATTATACCTACTAACTTGCGCTCTCTGAAAAGTCGGTTTGCCGCCTCAATCTCATCATCGGCTTCACCTATGTAACAGACGTTTGCACAATACCCCATTTTACCTATTGTGTTTTGCATATGTTCAACCATAACAGCAAAAAATGTATTTAAATTACCTTTTACGATAATGCCGATATTGTTTGTGCTTATCTGCTTAAGATTTTTTGCGTTGCTATTAGGAACAAAATTATTTTCTTCGATGATTTTTAAAATCTTTTTGCGTGTTTCATAACTTACGTCGTTATGATTGTTTATCGCTCTGGAAGCCGTGCTAACGCTTACACCGGCCATTCTGGCTATATCTTTTATGGTAAGATCGCCCACGTAATTACACCCCTTTAATGCAGAAAATAAACTTTTGTGTTTAATCCGCATATAATTATACAGACTGATAAAAAAATTAATGTTCTATTAATAATATACTAAATAGAATTAAAATTCAAGACGATTGTCATTATTTGGTCAAAATTCTATCTTTATGTTAATTTACAACTTTCTTTATGGCAAATTTAGGGCAAAATAACCATAATACTTGGTAACGTTACCAAGCTAGTCTTTATCGGGTGTTAATTAAATCAACGTAATAAAGGGAATGCAGATTTAAATATAAAAGGTAATTTTATATTATAACTTATATGGGACTGTTGCTTTTTTACTTAAACAAGCTAAAGATAGTTTTGATGAATTAGAAGACTTAATTATTTGCACACAATTAAGAAAAAAATTTGTAAAAAATATTGCTAAATTTAAAATTATGTGGTATATTTATTGATACGCAAAAAAATGTTAAAATTTGATAAAGATATGTTTTATTTTTTGGTAACGTTACCAAAGGTTAATTTTACATTCGGAGGTTTTATTATGGAGGTTTCACAGATTTATGAGCGTTGGCTCGAAAAAGCTCGTGATGATGAGGATCTTATCAAAGAGCTTGAATCTCTAAAGGGTAATGACAATGAAATATATGAAAGATTTTACGGTGATCTCACATTCGGCACAGCAGGACTAAGAGGTGTAATAGGTGCCGGTACTTACAGAATGAATATCTATACCGTAAGACGTGCTACACAGGGCTTGGCAAACTATCTGAATAAGAAGTATCCAAAGGCAAGCGTAGCAATTTCACATGATTCGAGAATAAAGGCACGGCTTTTTGCAATGCAGGCGGCGGCAGTACTTGCGGCAAACAATATTAAGGTATATATTTCCAAAGAGCTTCAGCCTACTCCGGTACTTTCATATGCAGTCAGAGAGCTTTCCTGTCAGTCAGGCATAATGATAACGGCAAGCCATAACCCTGCTAAATACAACGGATATAAGTGCTACGGCAGTGACGGATGTCAGATGACGGACAACGATGCCGAGAGTGTATATAATGAGATACAGTCAGTTGATTATTTTGAAAATGTAAAAATAATTGATTTTGATACTGCCGTTGAGCAGGGCAAAATAGAGTATATCAACGACGAGCTTTATGAAAGATATCTGGACGATGTACAGAAGCAAACCGTACTTAAGGATATATGTAAGGATGCCGGTTTAAGCGTTGTATATACTCCGCTTAACGGTGCAGGCAATAAGCTTATCAGAAAAATTATGGATAGAATAGGTGTAGATAACGTTACCGTAGTAAAAGAACAGGAATTACCTGACGGAAACTTCTCAACCTGTCCGTATCCTAACCCTGAATTTAAAGAAGCTTTAGAGCTTGGACTAAAGCTTTGTGATGAAATAAAGCCTGATTTGCTAATTGCGTCAGACCCTGACAGCGACAGAGTAGGTATTGCCGTTAAGGATAATTCATCATATAGATTACTCAGCGGTAACGAAACCGGAGTTATGCTTACTCAGTATATATTATCAAACCGTAAACGTCTGGGTACATTGCCTCAAAATCCCATTTTGGTAAAGACTATTGTTACATCTGTGCTTACAAATCGCCTTGCGGAAGAGTACGGTTGCGAGCTTAAGGATGTTCTTACAGGATTTAAGTATATAGGTGAGCAGATACTCAGCCTGGAACAGAAGGGCGAGCAAAACAGATTTGTATTTGGATTTGAAGAAAGCTACGGATACCTTGCAGGCACCTATGTGCGTGATAAGGACGCTGTAGTTGCTTCTATGCTTATCTGCGAGATGGCGGCATATTACAAGAAGCAGGGGTTGACGCTTGCTCAGGTAATAGATAATATATATGAAAAGTATGGCTACTATATGAATAAGACATACAACTATAGCTTTGAGGGCGCCGCAGGTATGGAGCATATGTCAGAGATTATGAATGAACTGCGTAAATCAGATGTTAAAGAAATTGCAGGATACAAGCTTAACAGATTTGCAGATTTCAAGGCTCATATATCATATAACATGATAACAGGTGAAAAGACAACCATAGCATTGCCTACATCAGATGTTCTTTTATTTGCGTTGGACGGCGGCAATCAGGCTATTGTAAGACCGTCAGGCACAGAGCCTAAGATAAAGCTTTATGTTACATCTGTAGGCAAAGACGAAACAGAGGCGGCTGTAGTAGGAGAAAACCTGAAAAACAGTATGATGTCGCTTATGAATATTGAGCAGTGATTAGAGGCGCATCATAATGGATTACAGTATATTAAAGGATTTAGCGATAATTGTTGTTTTTGCTAAATGCTTCGGGCTTTTGGCAAGAATGATAAAGGTTCCGCAGGTAGCCGGTGAGATAGTGGCCGGACTTGTGATAGGCCCCAGTATGCTTGGGCTTGTCCAGCAGTCCGACTTTCTTGCACAAATGGCAGAGATAGGCGTTATACTGCTGATGTTTGCGGCGGGACTTACTACTAATATGAAGGATATTAAAAAGATGGGCTTTATGGCCTTTTTGGTGGCTTGTGTAGGTGTTGCGGTACCGCTTGTCTGCGGATATTTGCTATATTCATGTTTTTACGGATTTGCAAGCGTAGGTACTGAGGAATTCTACAAGGCGGTATTTATCGGTACTATAATGACCGCAACATCCGTAAGCATAACAGTACAAACGCTTCGTGAGCTTGGACATCTTCAGGGCAGAATAGGTACGCTTATAGTAAGTGCTGCTATAATCGACGATGTTATAGGTATTATTGTTCTTACGTTTGTTTTGGGACTAAAAAATCCTGAGCAAAAACCGTTCCTCGTAATTAAAAATACGGTACTGTTCTTTATATTGGTAATTATAGTGGGCTTTATAATGAATTACGCATTTAAGTGGTATGACAAGCGATATACGCACACAAGGCGTATACCCATATACGGCCTTGCGCTTTGCTTAGTATTTGCTTATGTGGCGGAAGAATACTTTGGAATTGCCGATATTACAGGTGCGTATTTGGCCGGTATTACATTGTGCAGTATAAGAGATTCGGATTACATCGCACGAAAAATGGACGTAAGCTCATATATGTTCTTTGGTCCGGTATTCTTCGCAAGTATAGGAATACGTACCAAGATAAGCGGTATGACCGGTGCAATGATAATCTTTTCAATTTGCTTTGTAATAGTTGCACTTATTTCAAAGATAATAGGTTGCGGACTTGTTGCAAGGTTGTTTAAGTTTAAAGGAAAAGATGCCCTCAAGGTGGGCGTAGGCATGATGACCAGAGGAGAGGTTGCACTTATAGTATCTCAAAAAGGACTTTCGGCAGGAATTATTGACTCGATATACTTTTCCCCGGTAATACTGCTTATAATTATTTCGTCAATTCTTACGCCGATATTTATGAAGTTGCTTTTCCGAGGAGAAACAGCGGTAGATAACGCCGAGAATGCGGAGAAAACACAGACCGTAACACAAAATTAAAATAAAAAAAGCTTGCAAATAGCAAAAATATATGCTACAATAGCAAC
>JBJEPE010000016.1:0-82799 GCA_051881075.1 Acutalibacteraceae bacterium
TCAAGCCCTTTTAGGGCTTTCACAAACCACCCGTTTAACGGGTGGTTTTGATTTTATATTATAAATTTAGGATAGGGTTTGTTTTATTAATACATTCCGTTCATACCTGCATCAGCAGTTATCGGTGGAACTGTAGGCTCTTTCTTGTCAGATACAAGTGACTCTGTTGTGAGTACCATAGCTGCTACTGAAGCCGCATTTTGAAGTGCAGAGCGTGTAACCTTCGTTGGGTCAACTATACCTGCTGAGATCATATCGGTGTATTCCTCTGTGAGAGCATTAAAGCCGTAGCCGACTGTATCTGAGTTCTTAACCTTGTCAACTATTACGGAGCCTTCAAGACCTGCATTTGCAACTATCTGACGGAGTGGCTCTTCAAGTGCCTTAAGAACTATGCACATACCTGTCTTTTCGTCGCCCTCGCTGTTCTTTACTGCCTCGCTGAGTGCAGGAATAGCGTTCATAAGAGCTATACCGCCGCCGGCTACTATGCCTTCTTCAACTGCTGCCTTTGTAGCTGCCAAAGCGTCCTCAATGCGGAGCTTCTTATCTCTTTGCTCAATCTCTGTAGCTGCGCCAACCTTGATAACGGCAACACCGCCTGCTAATTTAGCAAGTCTTTCCTGAAGCTTTTCTTTGTCAAATTCAGATGTGGTTATATCTATCTGAGAACGTATCTGTGCAACTCTTGCGGCAATTTCCTCAGAACTACCCATACCGTCTACTATTATTGTGTTTTCCTTTTCTACCTTAACCTGACCTGCTCTTCCAAGCTGGGAGAGAGTAGTGTCTTTAAGCTCAAAACCAAGCTCAGAGGAGATTACCTGACCGCCTGTAAGTATAGCGATATCCTGTAACATCTCTTTTCTTCTGTCGCCGAAGCCCGGTGCCTTAACGGCAACGCAGGTGAATACACCGCGAAGCTTATTAAGAATAAGAGAGGTGAGAGCCTCACCCTCAACGTCCTCTGCGATGATGAGAAGCTTTTGACCTGATTGGGCTATTTGCTCAAGGATAGGGAGAATTTCCTGTGTATTTGATATTTTCTTATCTGTGATGAGTATAAGTGGCTTATCAAGAACAGAAACCATCTTTTCTGTATCTGTTACCATGTACGGTGTGATGTAACCTCTGTCAAACATCATACCCTCAACAACCTCAGAATATGTTTCTGCTGTTTTTGAGTCCTCAACGGTGATAACGCCGTCGCTTGTTACCTTGTCCATTGCATCTGCAATAAGCTTACCGATAACCTCGTCACCTGATGATACTGTTGCAACTCTTGCGATATCTTCTGTGCCTGAAACCTTCTTTGAATTTTTAATAATAGCCTCTACAGCTATATCGACAGCAGACTGAATACCCTTCTTGAGTATCATTGGGTTTGCGCCTGCGGTTACGTTCTTCATACCCTCACGGATAAGAGCCTGTGCAAGCAATGTAGCGGTTGTAGTACCGTCACCTGCGATGTCGTTTGTCTTAGTAGCAACCTCTTTAACAAGCTGTGCGCCCATGTTCTCAAACGGATCGTCAAGCTCAACCTCTTTAGCTATTGTTACACCGTCGTTTGTGATAAGCGGTGCGCCGAATTTTTTGTCAAGAACAACATTTCTGCCCTTAGGGCCAAGTGTTACTTTTACGGTATCTGCTAATTGGTCAATACCGCTCATAAGAGCTTTTCTTGCGTCCTCGCCGTATGCAATTATCTTAGACATAACAAATCAACTCCTTTAAAATTTAATTATTCAACTATTGCAAGAATGTCTGATTGACGAACTATAGTGTACTGCTCGCCGTCTATTTTAACCTCTGTGCCTGAGTATTTGCCGGTAATAACTCTGTCGCCTACCTTAACGTACATAACGACCTCATTGCCGTCTACTACTCCACCGGGGCCTACAGCAACGATTCTTGAGATTTGCGGCTTCTCTTGTGCGGCTGCAGCAAGTATTATACCGCTTTTTGTCGTTTCCTCAGCTTCTTCGGGTTTTATGACAACTCTGTCTAAAAGTGGTTTAACAGTCATTGTGAATGCCTCCTTAAAAGTATATTATAAATTAGCACTCTAACACTTCGAGTGCTAATTTATATTGTAAACACATTTGTCAAAAAAATCAAGGGGTAATTTACCATTTAATAATTTTTTTACATTTAAAAAAAAGTTCTTACGGCGTGTACAAAATTCGACTATTGTATAAATTTTTTGATTTTTTATTTGAGGACTTGCACGAAACAAGCCGAAGAAAAATACAATTATCATAGAATTTAAAATCAAAATGCCGCCGTATTTACTATATATAGGGGAGTGCGTAGTCAAACGTATATCAAGGTCATTTGCTGATAAATCGGCTTATAGAGCGGATTTTGCACGTATGTAAAGCACATTGACATTACATAAATTTAGTGCGGATATCACAGGAGGGGATAGGCATATGCTAAGCTTTTTAGGATTGTTAGGAAGTTATGTGTGGGTTTTTATTCTTCATGTTACCGGCGCAGGTTCATTTCCTAAGCCGCTTACCGCACAACAGGAGCAGGATTGCCTTAAAAGGCTAAAGGAGGGAGATGTAAACGCACGGAACGAGCTTGTTGAACATAATTTGCGCTTGGTAGCGCACATAATTAAAAAATATTACGCTTCATCAACTGAGCAGGATGATCTGGTGTCGATAGGTACTATAGGACTTATCAAAGCTATAAATACTTATGACAGCGATAAGAATATAAAGCTGTCCAGCTATGCCTCACGGTGTATTGAGAATGAAGTGCTGATGTATTTCAGAAATTTACGGCGCAATTCCCAGTCTATATCACTTGATGAAACTATAGACAGCGATAAGGACGGAAACCCACTCACCCTTATGGATATTATGTCCGTAGAGGATAACATAATAGATGACCTTGATTTAAAGCTGAAAACGCAAAAACTGTATAAATATGTTGATGAGGTGCTTGATGAGCGTGAAAGCGCCATTATAAAGATGCGGTACGGTTTGTGCGGTGATAAACCCATAACCCAACGTGAAACGGCAGAAAAACTAAATATATCACGCTCATACGTGTCACGAATTGAGAAGCGAGCACTTAAACAGCTTTTAAAGTGCTTTAACAGTCATCCGTAAATTAAAATCCACCGACCTGTCTGTATAGGAGGAGCGGTGGATTTCTATATAATTTACCATTTGTGATTTATATTGAATTTGAAATTAATTGTATTACTTTTTGTTTGATACTTTTTCTTTCTTATTAGGGCTTCCGCTCAATATCAGTACAAGAAGCATTACGCACAGTACCATTATTATAATAAGATTAGAGTTGATATCAAGTCTGTAATTTCCTGTATTGACAGTGCTGTTTTCGGTTACGGCACTGTTTACAGAGATATTGTTGTCATATGTTGCGCTGATGCTTACGTCGGATAACGGAACGGCAAAGGTTATACACTTTTCCGTAAGCTTTTCTTTAGTAAGGGTAACTCCGTTTACTATCCAGCCGGTAAAGGTTTTGCCTTCTATTTCATTTGCCGTTATAGTTATTTTTGTACCCCATTCAACATTGTTTGAATATACGCCGTCAATCTTGTACATTTTAACGCCTTCAACTATGATATCAGCGGAATTTACGAATACGTTGTATTTCGCCTTGCTATATACCGGACTTATCTCATAGTCACAGTCGGTTACTTTAAATTCCAGCACATCGTTCCCTGTATATACGTTTGACGGGCTTAATGCCTTATCGCCGGTTGAGTCATGCACTACCGCTTCTAATTTCCATTGATTTACTTCGTAGCCTATTCTGCCAAGCGCTTTTACCTTTATTATGTCGCCTGCGTATGCGTTTACGGTGAAGCCGCTGCCGTTTGAGTATGCTTCATATCCGTTTGATATAAGTGAGCAATCGTAGAATGTTATACTGCTTGCGGTTTTTACATATATAGGGGTTATCTTGCAGTTATAGTCATATACGGTAAATTCAAATGTGTTACTGCTGCCGCTGTAAGGTGTTATGTCAGAGTAATCGTCGCCGTACTCCTCTACCTGCCAACCGGTTATCTTATAGCCTATTCGGTTATATGCCTGCACTGTTATGTCGGTACCGGGAGCAACGTGCGCCAGCGTTCCGTCGGTTGTGTACTGTATATTGGTACATCCCTTTGTAAGCATTGCATTCTGAGCTTCAACAATAAGACCGCCCTCTGATATGCCGGATGAAGCATATGCTTTTGTTGTTAAGGACAAAGTGTTAGATGCAGAAAATAAAAAACAAACGGTAATTAAAGCAAATAACTTTTTCTTCATATTAATCTTCCTTTCGATGATTGTATGATTTTGACTTATAATAAACTGCGGTCTTATTAACATGGAATTTTACACTGACGCTTACACAAAATCAACAACAATTTTGTAATAAACCGATTACAAAAAAGCTTTTGATATTTCAGTTTTTACATAAAAATAACAGTTTTGCATTTCTCTGCTGAAAAATTGTCAAAATTAATTTCAATACGTTATTTCTAAGTAATTTAGTCTATATAAGGTATAAGTGCTTTTAACTAAAATTATATAAGGAATATTGCGCTAAAAAATGCAAGAGTTTTATATAAAAATCTCATAATTTAGCTTATATCGGTGTAAAAGTTGCGGAATTTTACAAGATTTTTAAATTTATGTTGCATTTTTTAAAAATATATAGTATTATGTTACTGTTTTAAATTAAGCGTGGAGGTTTATTATGAAAAACTATATACAAATGAATAAGCAGGAGCTTATCGTTGAACATGAGCGTCTGCAAAAAGAATATGACGACTTTAAGGCCAGAGGATTATCGCTTGATATGTCAAGGGGCAAGCCCGGCAGTGATCAACTTGACCTCTCTCAGGGTATGCTTGATACAATAAACAGTAAAAGCGACTGTAAGACCGAGGATGGCACAGATTGTCGTAACTATGGTATATTAGACGGAATTACTTCTATGAAAAGAGTATTCTCACAAATTTTAGGGGTTAAACCTGAAAATGTTATAGTCGGCGGTAATTCCAGCCTAAATATGATGTTTGACACTATCACTTGCTTTATGACGGCAGGCGTTTCAGGTTGCGACCCGTGGATAAAACAAGGTGAGATAAAATTTTTATGCCCTGTACCGGGATATGACAGACACTTCGGTGTAACACAATATTATGGTATAAAGATGATAAATGTTCCTATGAGCGCAACAGGCCCGGATATGGATATGATAGAACGTCTTGTTTCAAGCGACGAATCCATAAAGGGCATGTGGTGCGTGCCTAAGTATTCAAATCCGCAGGGCATTACGTATTCTGACGAAACCGTAAGACGTTTGGCGGCATTAAAGCCAAAGGCTAAGGACTTCAGAATCATGTGGGATAACGCATACTGCGTGCATGATGTTACAGATACTCCGGATAACTTACTTAACCTTATGGATGAATGTATTAAGAACGGTAACGAAGATTTGCCGATAATGTTCACATCAACATCAAAGATAACATTCCCGGGCGCAGGTGTAGCGGCTATGGCGGCGTCAGATGCGAACCTCAAAGTCTTTAAAGAAAGATATAAGTATCAGACAATAGGCTACGATAAGCTTAATATGTTGCGTCATGCAAGGTTTTTTGGCGATTATGACGGAATACTTGCTCATATGCAGAAGCATAAAGCAATACTTGCACCAAAGTTTAATACAGTAGTAGATAAGCTTGAGTCTAAGCTTGGCGGTACAGGTGCGGCTAAGTGGATAAAACCAAACGGCGGCTACTTTGTAAGCGTAGATGTTATGAACGGCTGTGCCAAAAGGGTGGTTGAGCTGTGCAAGAATGCCGGCGTAAAGCTTACCGGGGCAGGTGCAACATATCCTTACGGCATCGATCCTAACGATAGCAATATACGTATAGCTCCGTCATATCCTTCATTGGAGGAATTGGCTCTTGCAATGGACCTTTTCTGCTTATGTACATCACTTGCTGTGACAGAAAAATTAATTTTACAGGCCGAAAACCAATAAATTATCGTACATTTACACAAAATTAATAAATTTTTAACTAAAATTGCAGAGATTGCATTGACTTTTGTTGAAAAAAATATATAATTAATCTTGATATGTCTGTCTATTTTTCCGATTATCAAGATTAATTTCTTTATTGGAATTAAAATACAATTAAATTCAATCGAAAATTGCAGACGAAAAAAGAATGGAGGATTTTGGAATGAAAAGAGTTTCAAAGCCGGTATTCCTCATTATAGCTATTCTCATTTTCAGCTTGGCGTATCTCTCAGTGTTCGGAGTATTAACTTATAACGGTGATATAGCAAGCACTAAGATTAAGGGAATTAAAGATATTCGTTGGGGAATAGACATCAAGGGCGGTGTAGAGGCAACCTTTAAGCCTGCCAATGATGTTGAGGCTACTGATGAACAAATGGACTCAGCTAAGGCAATTATTGAAACACGTCTTATGTCAAGCGGCGTTACAGATTACGAGCTTTATGCTGATTACGGCAGTGACAGAATTATAGTTCGTTATCCGTGGAAAGAGGATGAAACATCCTTTGATCCTGAGGCGGCTGTAGATGAGCTTGCAGCAACTGCATTGCTTACTTTCCGTGAAGGTACTGACTACACCGAAGACGTTATTGATGAAGAAACCGGTGAAGTTACAGAGAAAGGTAACGTAATACTTGACGGTAGCAAGATAATAAGCGCAAGCGCAGGCGTAACTACAACAGAAAACGGTACACAGAATGTAGTTACACTTAAGTTTAACGAAGAAGGTACTGAGCTTTTCAGTGAAGCTACAGGCAGACTTCAAGGTCAGACCATATCTATTTGGATGGATCAAACCTGTATTTCTGCACCTACAGTAAATGAGCAGATTACAAACGGTGAGGCTATTATTACCGGTGGATCAACAGCAAACGGATTTGAAGTTTCTGAGGCAGTTGACCTTGCAACAAAGATCAATGCCGGTGCATTGCCTTTTGCACTTGAAACCGTATCCTTCGGTTCAGTCAGCCCAACACTCGGTGCATCATCGCTTACTGCTATGGGTTATGCCGCAGTAATAGCACTTATCATCATATGCATACTTATGCTTGTATTCTTCAGACTTCCCGGTTTAATAGCAGTTATATCTCTTATCGGTCAGCTTGCATTGACTATAGCGGCTGTTTCAGGTTTCTTCCCAAGCTTCTCAAGCTTCACAATGACATTGCCCGGTATAGCAGGTATGATTCTCTCCATAGGTATGGGTGTTGATGCAAACATCATTACCGCAGAGCGTATAAAGGAAGAACTTCGTGCAGGCAAGACACTGGACGGCGCTGTACATAACGGTACTAAGAACAGTATATCGGCTATAGTTGACGGTAACATCACCGTTGTTATAGTTGCTGTAATCCTTATCCTTGTATTTGGACCGTTCAACCTACTTTCTGCAATATTCGGTTCTTCAACAACAGGTACTATTTATTCATTTGGTTACACCTTATTGGTTGGTGTTATTTCCAACTTTATCATGGGTGTTGCAGCAAGCAGACTTATGCTTAAGTCACTTTCCGGATATAAGTTCCTGCGTAAAAAATGGTTATACGGAGGTAAAAGCAAATGAATAATAAGCAACGTATAATTGATTTTGTAGGTCATAAAAAGATTTATTTGATAATATCTTGCTCTATAATACTTATCGGTATTATATGCAACTTTATCTTCGGTACAACTCTTGATATCACTTTCTCAGGCGGTTCAATGGTTAAGTACACATACACAGGCGAGGTAAACGAAGAACAGCTTAAGGATTCCTTACAAAAGGTAACAAAAGAAGAGGTTACATTCTCTATTAGCGAAAACCTTATTGCCGGTGATGATTCTAAAGACGGATATCTTATTACTATACAGTTCCCGGGCAACAATGCTATCACTACTGAACAACAGTCTGCGATGACAAAGATGCTTGAAGAAGATTATAAAGATAATAAATTTGAGTATAGTGAATCAAACTCAGTTGACGCAACAATGGGTTCTAAGTTCTTCCTCAAGTGCTTAGCCGCAGTTGCTATAGCTTGTGTACTCATGGTACTTTTTGTAGCTGTAAGGTTTAAGAGAATAAGCGGCCTTTCAGCGGGTGTTACAGGCCTTGTAGCATTGTTCCATGATGTTCTCATTATTTACTTCATATTTGTTATTTTTAGAATGCCTATTGACAGTAACTTTATTGCTGTTGTTCTTATGATTCTCGGTTACTCTCTTAACGATACCATCGTTGTATATGACAGAGTTAGAGAAAATCAAAAACTATGGGGCAAGCGTAAATCTACAGCAGAGATATTCAACCTAAGCTGTTCACAGGTTATAAAAAGAACATTGTTCACATCTATAACAACTTTTATTGCCATAGCAACAGTATATGTAGTATCAATAGTATTTAACCTTTCATCAGTTCAGAGCTTTGCTCTCCCAATGATGTTTGGTATTATCTCCGGTGCATACTCATCAATCTGCGTAGCAGGTCCACTTTGGGTATGGTGGCAAGAGAGAAAAGAAAAGGCTCCCGCTAAGGAAGCTAAAAAGTGATTTAATATAAATATTATAAATATAATTTAATTGCTTACTTAAAGCGATATGATCGACTTAATTGTCGGTTATATCGCTTTTTTGTTTCTAAAGAAGATAAATTTCATAAGATTTCTTTCTTATTTTTGCGTAGCATTGCAGAATAAAAATATATAGAATTATAAGTCTATTTACAGCAGATGAACTTATATTAACATTGAGACTTGTCGGTCATATTATAAATTAAAAAGTTATAGCAAGCATTATTCAATATGATTTTTCGTTCTGTGTAATTCCTAAGGTTTTGCTGTGAATTTTTAAGAGTATATACTATTTCTATCTATAAATTCAGAATTAATCGGGAATTACAATACTATAAAGTGTATTGACTTTACATACATAAAATTTGCAAAAAAGCGATATATATATGAAAAAAATTTAATATTGTATTGATACTTTTTAAAATTCATGTTATAATTTATACGATTATGTACACGTATAGGCTTTTGCAATTAATAATAGGAGGTTGTTTTATGGTCGTTTTAGGTATAGATCCCGGCTATGCAATAGTTGGCTATGGCGCAATACAATATCAAAACGGATCATATTTACCGCTCGGCTTCGGTGCTATTTTAACGCAAGCCGAAGAACCTTTTAATGAACGGCTTGAAAGAATATTCAAGCGTACAGATGAGATAATCAAGTCTTGTAAGCCTGATGTAATGTCGATAGAAAAGCTTTATTTTCAGAATAACCAGAAAACCGCTATTTGCGTAGCAGAGGCAAGGGGAGTTATACTGCTTGCGGCACAGCTTAACGGAGTGCCTGTTTTTGAGTATACTCCGCTGCAAGTCAAACAAGCCGTTACCGGGTACGGTCAGGCGAAAAAACCGCAGGTAATGGAGATGACCCGCAGACTTTTGAAGCTTAAAGAAATGCCTAAGCCTGACGATACCGCCGACGCTCTGGCAATAGCTATTTGTCATACACACGCCGCAGGTAGCAGCCTGAGGCAATTTATGATGAAGAAAGGAATTAACTAAAGATGATATACAGTTTAAGAGGAAACATAATTCATGTTGAACAGGGATTTTTTGTTATAGAATGCGGAGGCGTAGGCTATAGATGCTTTGCAACTATGAACACACTTAAAAGTTTACCCAGAACAGGTACGGAGGCAACGGTGTTTACATACATGAATGTGCGTGAAGATGCCGTCGTACTGTTTGGATTTAATACGCAGGAAGAACTCAACTGTTATAAGCTTCTTACAAGTATATCAGGGGTAGGTTCAAAGGTAGGCTTGGCTATTCTTTCCGAGCTTAAGCCTGAGCAAGTAGCTATGGCGGTAGCTTCGGGCGACAGCAAGACTCTTACAAGAGCCGCAGGTGTTGGCAATAAGCTTGCACAGAGAATTATACTGGAGCTTAAGGATAAGCTTAAGGGATTTGGCAGTGTTGCGTATTCGGGTGCGTCAGACAGTACAGCAGAAATCACGGGCTTTGACATTGGTAATATACCAAAGGCTGTGGCGGCACTTGCTGTTTTGGGCTATTCATCAGCGGATGTTACACCCATACTTTCACGCTTTGACAGCTCGCTCCCTGTTGAGCAGCTCATTCGTATGACGCTTGTTGAAATGGGAAAAAGATAAATTTGATATAGATAATTAAAACACGAAAGGAGTGCGAAAATGGATTTTGACTTTGAAAACAGGATTGTTTCTCCGCAAGAATTATCAGACGACATAATAGAAACTGACGGCGATAACCCGTTAAGACCTAAAACGCTGGATGAATATATCGGACAGGAAAAAGTAAAAGAAAACCTTTCAATATTTATTGAAGCCACTAAAAAGAGGGGCGAAACGCTTGACCATGTTTTGCTTTATGGCCCACCGGGGCTTGGCAAAACGACGCTTGCCGGTATTATTGCCAATGAACTGGGAGTTAATATTCGCATTACGTCCGGTCCTGCTATAGAGCGTCCGGGAGATTTGGCGGCATTACTTACTAATCTTAACCCCGGAGATGTTCTTTTTATTGATGAAATTCATCGCCTTTCACGTACGGTAGAGGAGATTTTATATCCTTCAATGGAGGACTATGCTATAGATATTATCACAGGTAAGGGACAAATGGCGGCATCTTATCATTTGCCGTTACCTAAGTTTACGCTTGTAGGCGCTACCACAAGGGCAGGACAGCTATCTGCACCGCTTCGTGACAGATTTGGTGTTGTACTGCGCTTAGAGCTTTATTCACCGCAGGAGCTTTCGATTATTATTAAAAGAAGTGCAGATATCTTGGGCATATCTATAGATGATGAGGGAGCTTTGGAGCTTGCATCAAGGTGCAGGGGTACACCGCGTATAGCCAACAGACTGCTTAAACGTGTGCGTGACTTTGCAGAGGTTATGAGCGACGGAGTAATCACTAAAAATACGGCTCAGATAGCGCTTGATAAGCTTGAGATAGACCGTTTGGGACTTGACTCTAACGACAGACGTATGCTTGAAGCAATGATAAAGTTCTATAAAGGAGGTCCCGTTGGACTTGAAACCCTTGCAGCGGCAATAGGCGAAGAAGCAGTAACGATTGAGGACGTTTATGAGCCGTACCTGATGCAGATAGGATTTTTAAACAGAACTCCAAGGGGCAGATGTGTAACTATGGCGGCGTGTAAGCATTTAGGCTATGAAATGCCGGGAACAGATAATACAGATCAATTAAAGTTATTCTAAATATAGTTTACAAAGGAGAATATAGTGTTATGGGCAGATTATTCGGTACTGACGGAGCACGAGGCGTTGCAAATACTGAGCTTACCTGCGAGCTTGCCGTGAATATAGGTAGGGCTGCGGCAATGGTGCTTGCAAATTCAGCTTCAGGAATGCCAACTGTAGTAATAGGTAAAGATACCAGAAAATCATCCGATATGCTTGAGTGTGCGCTTACGGCAGGGCTTTGCTCCATAGGTGCAAACGTTTTGAGCGTAGGTGTTGTTCCTACACCGGCAGTAGCATATCTTGTAAAAAAATATAACGCAAATGCGGGTATAATGATATCTGCATCACATAATCCACATGAATACAACGGTATAAAGATATTCAACCTCGACGGTTACAAACTGCCGGATATGTTGGAGGAAGAGATTGAGTCTATAGTAATTGATAAGGATATACCGTATCCTACACCTGTAGGTGAGGACTTAGGTACGGTAAAATTTATAAAGAACGCTGTAGACGACTACATACAGTATGTTGCATCAACAATAGGAGATAACAGTCTTTCAGGCTTAAAGGTGGCCTTTGACTGTGCTAACGGCTCGGCATCACGTACGGCAGAGAAGCTTTTTACAAGCTTGGGCGTTGAATGCTTCATGCTATCTGACAAGCCGGACGGAATTAATATTAACAACAACTGCGGCTCAACACATATGGATAATCTTAAAAATTTTGTTATAGATAATAAGCTTGATATAGGTATTGCGTTTGACGGTGATGCTGACAGATGCTTAGCTGTTGACGGCAGCGGTAATATCATGGACGGCGACTATATTATGGCTATCTGTGCACTTGACTTTATGAAGAAGGATAAGCTGCAGAAAAACACCGTAGTAGGCACAGTTATGACCAATATGGGCTTCAATAAATTCTGCGATGAGAATGGGATTGATTTTGTTGCTACTAAGGTTGGCGACAGATATGTTTTAGAGGAAATGTTGCTTTGTGGCTATAATTTCGGCGGAGAGCAATCCGGCCATGTTATATTCGGCGACTATGCAACTACAGGCGACGGTCAGCTAACGGCTGTACAACTGCTTAATATAATCAAAAACAGCAATCAGACCATAGCTGAGCTTTCAACCATTATGAAGAGATATCCGCAGGTATTGATAAATGTAAGAATAAGTCCTGACGGTAAGCTTAGGTTTTATACCGATAAAGAGGTACAGCATAAAATCAAAGAGGTTGAAAAGAAGCTTGGTCAAAAGGGCAGAATACTCGTGCGTGTGTCAGGTACAGAGCCACTTTTGAGAGTTATGCTTGAGGGCGAAGATATGGAAATGATAGAACGCCTTGCAGAAGAAACAGCAAACGTAGTAAGGGTAAACCTTGCATAAAATAAAGGAGAAAGTATGCGTACAGCAAATTGGAAGGACTACGAGCTTATAGATACATCGGGCGGTGAAAGACTTGAACGTTGGGGCAATATAATACTAATTCGTCCAGATCCGCAGATAATATGGAATACACCTAAGCAAAATCCGTTATGGAAGACTGCTCATGCCAGATATCACCGTTCAAATTCGGGCGGCGGCTCTTGGGAATACTATAAAAAAGTACCTCAGGTATGGCAGATAAAGTATAATTCGCTTAAATTTAATATAAAGCCTATGGGCTTTAAGCATACCGGAATATTTCCGGAGCAAGCAGTAAACTGGGATTTTGTAGATAATAAGATAAGAAATGCAGGAAGACCGCTAAAAATTTTGAATTTATTTGCATATACCGGTGCGGCAACGCTCGCCTGTGCAAATGCTGGTGCCGGTGTGTGTCATGTGGATTCTTCAAAGGGTATGGTGCAGTGGGCTAAGGAGAATGCAATATCTTCCGGTTTAGAGGATAAGCCCGTGCGCTGGCTGGTTGATGATTGCATTAAATTTGTGCAAAGAGAACAGCGCAGAGGTAATAAGTACGACGGAATTATCATGGATCCTCCGTCTTACGGCAGAGGTCCGGGCGGAGAGGTTTGGCAGCTTGAGGAGCAATTATTCTCGCTTGTAGAGCTTTGTAAGTCTATACTAAGTGATAATGCCGAGTTCTTTATACTTAATTCATACACAACAGGGCTTTCACCTGCCGTTATGAACTATCTTTTAAGCGTTCAACTTATACCGCAATTCGGCGGAGATGTTTTTTCTGACGAGATAGGGCTGAACGTTACGGAAAGCGGCGTTTCTCTGCCATGCGGCAGTACCGCTATCTGGCAAAGAAGACCTTAACAGGCATAGAAATATATCATAAGGATTTTTACGGAAAGGGTAATTCAAAGTAATGACAGATATTATTAAGGCGCAGGATGTGTGCTTTCGCTATGAAAGCGATGAAGAAGAAATTAAAATTGAAAATGTGCTTGACGGTGTAACCCTCAACGTAAAACGTGGCGAATTTATCGCATTGCTTGGGCATAACGGATGCGGCAAGTCAACAATGGCAAAGCACCTTAATGCTATGCTTTTGCCCACATCCGGCAAGGTACTTATAGATGAGCTTGATACATCTGACGAAGAGAAAAAGTACGATATACGTACTAAAGTGGGACTTGTCCTGCAAAATCCGGGTAATCAGCTTGTCGCAAGTATAGTAGAAGAGGACGTTGCCTTTGGCCCCGAAAATTTAGGCATACCGCAGGATGAAATACGCAGACGTGTAGACAGTGCGCTTAAAGATGTAGATATGTACGAGTACCGTACTCATGCACCTCACAAGCTTTCCGGCGGTCAGAAGCAACGTGTCGCAATAGCGGGAATAATAGCCATGCAACCGGATTGTATTGTTCTTGATGAGCCTACGGCAATGCTTGACCCTAAGGGTAGAGATGAAGTGCTGTCAACTATACTTCGTCTTAATAAAGAAAAAGGCATAACGATAGTGCTTATTACACACTATATGGATGAGGCTGTGCTTGCTGACAGAGTTGTAGTAATGGACAATGGCAAGATTTTGACACAGGGTACGCCGTATGATATCTTCTCTCAGGTAGAGCTTTTAAAGCGACATAGTCTTGACGTACCGCAGGCAACCGAGCTTATCTACCTTTTGCAAGGGTACGGAATAAAATTTGATAAAACTGCACTTTCCGCCGAGGAATGTGTTGATATTATAGATAAAAAGCTAGAATTAATCGGAGTTAATCGAAACTGTAAAGATAAATAGCTTAACATTATTGAAAGGTAGCAAATAACCGATGAATATAATAGAAACGGTCAATTTAACACATATTTACGGCGCAGGCACACCTTTTGAGCGTGTTGCTGTTGACGATATATCCTTGTCTGTAGAAAAGGGCGAGTTTTTGGGTATAATCGGTCATACAGGCTCCGGTAAATCTACATTTGTGCAAATGCTGAACGGATTATTGAAGCCGAGCAGCGGAAAGGTACTCTTTAACGGTGCTGATATATGGGAAAACCCTAAAGAAATAATGAAGATACGGTTTAAGGTTGGCATGGTTTTTCAGTATCCTGAATATCAGCTATTTGAAGAAACCGTATTTAAGGATATATCATTTGGCCCAAAGAATATGGGTCTGAGTGATGAAGAAATCAAACGCCTTGTACTGCAGGCCGCGGATTTTGTAGGGTTAAAGCGTGAGCTGTTGCTTAAATCACCATTTGAGCTATCCGGCGGAGAGAAAAGAAGAGCCGCAATAGCAGGCGTAATTGCCATGGATCCTGATGTGCTTATACTTGATGAGCCTACCGCAGGATTAGACCCTAAAGGCAGAGATGTACTGCTTGCGCAGATAATGCAATATCATAAGCAACGCGGTAATACGGTATTGTTTGTTTCTCACAGCATGGAGGACATTGCCAGAATAGCAGACAGAGTACTGGTAATAAACGACAGTAAAAGAGTAATGCTCGACTCTACACGCAACGTCTTTTCACGTCCTGATGAACTTGAAAAAATGGGGCTGCGTGTACCGCAGATAACAAAGATAATAACAGGCCTTCGCAATAAGGGTTATGACCTGCCCGAGGGTGTTCTCACCGTTGAGGACGGTTTCAGAGAGCTTGTAAGGCTTTTGAATAATAAAAAGGGGGATAACCGATGCTGAGAGATATCACGATCGGTCAATTTTTTCCCGGTAAATCCGTTCTGCACAGAATGGATCCGAGGATGAAGATAATTCTCCTGCTTGCATATATCGTTATGATTTTTATAACAGGTAACTACGTTGCCGTTGCACTTATGACGGTTTCGGTGTTTGCTCTTATGCTTATGTCGGGTGTGCCTGTAAAGATGTACTTTAAAAGTCTTAAGATGATAATTTTTATCGTTATTTTTACATCGCTGCTTAATTTATTTTATGGCAGAGGTGAGCCAATATTTGAGCTTGGTTTTTTGAAGATAACGCAAGCAGGTATAAACAATTCAATATTTATTGCAATCAGAATTATAACACTTATCATAATCAGCTCTATGCTTACGTTTACAACATCGCCTACAGAGCTTACCGACGCTCTGGAAAGATTGCTTAAGCCACTTAAGATATTTCATATCCAGCCAAATGAGATAGCAATGATGATGACTATTGCGCTTCGCTTTGTACCTACACTTATCGAAGAAACGGATAAGATAATGAATGCTCAGAAGGCACGTGGCGCAGATATGGAGAGCGGAGGACTTATGCAGCGTATCAAGGCGCTTATACCCGTGCTTATACCACTGTTTGTTTCTGCATTCCGCAGAGCATATGACTTGGCAATGGCTATGGAATGCCGTTGCTACAGGGGCGGCGAGGGACGTACTAAGATGAAGTCATTGAAAATGAAAAGACTTGATTACATCGCACTTACTGCGTCTGCCGTATTATGTATAGGAGTGATATTATGCAACATTTATCTGCCGGCGACGATAAGATAAAAAATTTGCTGTGTACAATATCCTATGACGGTAAGTATTATCACGGTTGGCAAATTCAAGAGAATGCCGTGGCAGTACAAGAGGTATTTCAGAATGCTTTGAAACGAATCATAGGTGATTGCTTTGAAATTAAAGGTTGCAGTCGCACAGACTCAGGTGTCCACGCCCTGATGTATTGTGTCAGTGTTAAGACAGCACACAGGATAACTCCTGAAAGACTACAGGCGGCTCTTAATAACTTCTTACCTGCTTCTATCGCCGTGTATGATTGTAAGCAAGTTGACGGTGACTTTCATGCACGGTATTCCTGCAAGGGAAAAAGGTACATATATAAGATTTGGAATGCACCTGTTAAAAATCCGTTTTTGGATGGATATGCACTGCATTATAGATATCGTCTTGATGAAAAAATGCTGAATGATGCCGGACAGGCCTTTGTCGGCAAGCATGATTTTACATCATTTTGCACTCTTGATAGGAGAAAGCCGGGTGACTTTACACGTACCGTAAAGTCGCTTTCAGTGCGGCGTGACGGAGATATGGTCATTATTTCGGTAGAGGCTGACGGCTTTTTATACAACATGGTTCGTATAATAGTAGGGACCTTATTGAGAGTTGCTCAGGGAAAAATTCCTGTTGACGGTATAACCGATATAATAGAGGCTAAGGATAGGTCAAAGGCAGGTCCAACAGCTCCGCCGCAAGGACTTTATCTTGAAAAGGTTTTTTATTGATTATTATTTTTTAGTAGGCTGATATTTTTTAGGGAGGGATTTTGTTGAAAATTAAAAGAAAAAAGAACAGATACGCTCTCAAAGAGAAAAAAATAAACAGAGAGGCACTCAGCTATGAGGATATGCCGCTTGAGGATTATGAACGAAGCGAGCGAAAGATAACGCTTGAAGGCGTGAAAAAATTGCTTAAGGTTGCGGCGATACTCGGCGTAAGTGCTTTATTCATTATTATTGCGGTTAATTGGGATAACATTTCGCTTGAAAAAGGCATAGACTGGGTTCAGGGAGAGATGTTCGGCACCGGTACTGGTGACGGATATCCATGTCCCATTAACGGTACAAATGTAAGTGCCGGTAACATTAAGCTAATGGGTGAGAAGCTTGTTATAGCGAGTGATACCTCGTTTTCTGTACTTAACAGTTCGGCCAAAGAGCTATTTAATAAACAGCATAGCTACAGTAATCCTGCTATAAATACCAGCAAAAACCGTGCAATACTGTATAACATCGGCGGTGTTGGATTTAGTATAGAGAGTAAGTCGGAAACCGTCACCAGCAAGACCGTTGACGACAAAATACGATATGCGGATATAAACGATGACGGTACATACGCCTTGCTTACCGAGTCAGCGGGATTTCTTTCAAGGGCAACGGTCTATACACCGCTTAATGAGAAGCGTTATATTTACTCGTTTGCCGATTATTATGCAAATATAATATCGCTTAACAACGATAACAAAACTGCGGCTGTAAGCGGCTTTTCATCTGTTGAGGGCGGACTTGAAAGCGCAGTATATATCATAGATTTTTCTTCTGAAACGCCTAGAAATATCTACAGATTTACCGATGAGTTTATACTTGGCATCAAGTATCTTGAAAATGATAATATTGCCGTAGTCGGAGATACGGCGGCGTATGTTATAGACCCGGACAATGATAAGGTAATCAAGTATGATTACAGTAAATTGTCTTTAACTGACTTTTATATTGATCCTGAGAGTGGCATAGTAGTATCACTGTCTACATCCGGTGACGGTAACAGATGCAAGATAACCTCAATTAATATTGACGGCGATGTTTGTGCCGACTTTGTTACATCTCATAAAATTTTATCGGTTAGCTGTGCAGAAGATAAAATATCATATCTGTCCGGCGGCACGGCTTATTATTACGATAATACAGGTAAACTTATAGGTGCATTTGGTGCAGGTAATGATGCCAGTAAAATAATTATGGTAAGCAAAAAGATGGCTTATGTAATGGGAATTAACGAAATTCGTCAAATTTCGTTTACATAATACGGCAAAAGCAACTTAAATATTTATTTTTAGACAAAAAAGATAAGCAAAAACACTAAACGACGGTAAATATTTCATGTTTTACTTGAAAAAATCTTAAAAATAAAGTACAATGTACATATTGTATCTTTTTTTAGTCAATTAATTAAATTTTGTTATGTGAAAGGGAGTATAAAAATGGGTGTTAATTGGTTAGATGTGATAACGGTAGTTGTATTAATAATATTCGGATATATAGGCTATAAGCGTGGAGCCGCCAGATCTCTTGCAAATCTGTGCGGTACGGTGCTTTCGTCAATAGGTTCTGTGTTCGTTGGTTCTGTTGTAGCCAAATCTATTTATACTGCCTTTTTTAAATCTTCGGTTATTGATAAGATTTCCTTGATATTGTTTGATAAAGGTACAGAAGCCGCTGACGCTACACTAAGCAAGATATTTGACGCTTTGCCTGAGTATGTGCAGGGAGCACTTACAAACTTCGGATATTCCGTTGAAGATGTAAGAAATGCGATAAATATGGATAATGCCAGAGCTGCCGCAGAAACCATAGAACCTATGGTTGCGCCCATCATTACAACATTTATCTCTGTCATCGCTATAATAATTATGTTTATAGTTTTGAGGGTTGTACTCAACTTTTTAGTTAAGCTTATTGAAAAAATACTCAGTGTGTTCATGCTTAAATTCGTTAATTCTGCGGCCGGCAGTGTAATCGGTGTTGTTGAGGGTATTATATTAGTTGTTGTGCTGGCAGTTGTATTAAGAATAGCCGCATCTATAGTTACCGATATGCCGGCAATTTTATCAGCCGAATCCGTACAGAGTTCATTACTTTTCAGGTATTTGTATAATTTTGACTTCTTATATGATATTCAGAATTTGTTTGTATAATAGACGTGTTTTAAAAAGAGGTTTTTTGATGAATAGTAGGTCAAAATATTTAAAAGAAAATTTAACGCTTGCCAACTTTTTATCTGCTATAAGAATGGTTTTGATAATACCGTTTGTATTATTTTTTAAGAGACAAGAGTACTTCTATGCGGCAGCTATGCTTGTTTTATCGGGAATAAGCGACTTTTTTGACGGAATAGCTGCAAGAGCATTAAATCAAATTACGTCACTTGGAAAAATTCTTGATCCTATTGCGGATAAAATGACACTTATCACAGTACTTATATGTATATGTACTATGTTTCCCTCTGTTGTCTGCTTTGCTGTTATACTTATAATAAAAGACATACTTATGCTTATTGGCGGAGCAGTTCTTATCAAGAAAAGAATTACTCCACCTGCTTCTAAGTGGTACGGTAAGGTAGGTACGGCGTTATTTTATTTTTCGGTAACGCTGCTTGTTGTTATGAAGATAATATTTAAGTATGAGGCAGGAACAGCTTTGCTTATTTCGCTTTTCAGCGTAACTACTGCGATGATGATTTTTGCAGTAATCAAATATTTTATGATGTTTAAATCATTGATTAAAGAGTCAGGTAAGACTGTCAATGATAAGACAGTGAAAAAAGGAGAATAATTTTATATGCTTTGCTATATGTGCAATAAACGCCCGGCATCGGTTTTTATATCTAATGACAGCGGTTCACCTCAAACCAGAGGCTTGTGTATTTTTTGTGCAAAGAAAATGGGTATTAAGCCTGTTAATGATATAATGGAGCAAATGGGAATTACTGATGAAAATCTTGAAAGCTTACAAGATCAGATAGATGAGATGATGGAAAACGGCGGCGCAGAGGAATTTCAGCAGGGACTTGCAGAAATGATGCAGAATGCCGATGCAATATCAATGCCGCTTACAGGTGATGACTTTGAAGAAAATGATGATAGTGACGGCGACGATGACTTTAAAGCAGGCGGAGCCAGAGCTATCCCTAAGTCATTCTTAGAGAAGCTTTTCGGCGGTCAATCCGGCAATAGTGCAAAGAGTGACGGTAAGTCAGGCTCTGCCGATGCAGCTAAGAAAAAAGAAAAGAAAAATAAGAACAGAAAACATCTTGATGCGTATTGCCGTAATCTTACCGAGAGAGCGGCTCAGGGTAAAATTGATAATATAATCGGACGTGACAGGGAGATTAGCCGTGTTATCCAGATATTAAGCCGCCGTACAAAGAATAATCCTTGCCTTATAGGTGAGCCCGGCGTAGGTAAAACCGCCATTGCCGAGGGTTTGGCATTAAAGATTTTCAGAGGCGACGTACCGTCAAGACTTAAAGATAAAGAGATATTCCTGCTTGACCTTGCTTCACTCATTGCAGGCACTCAGTTCAGGGGTCAGTTTGAAAGCCGTATTAAGGGTCTTACTGAAGAGGTCATCCATGCAGGTAATATAATACTGTTTATAGATGAAGTCCATAATTTAGTAGGAACAGGCGATTCAGAGGGTACTATGAATGCCGCAAACATCCTGAAACCTGCTCTTTCAAGAGGAGAGATACAGGTAATAGGCGCTACTACATTCAACGAATACCGTAAGTATATCGAAAAAGACTCGGCTCTTGAACGACGCTTTCAACCTGTTACAATAAGCGAACCGTCTATATCAGAAACCATAGAGGTTTTACAGGGAATTAAGGGCTATTATGAGGATTTCCACAGACTCAGCGTATCTGATAGCATAGTACGCAAGGCCGTAATCTTTTCCGAAAGATATATAACGGATCGTTTTCTGCCCGATAAGGCTATAGATTTGCTTGATGAAGCCTGCTCATGTGCGGCGCTACGCAATAAGGCTATGGAAGAGTACGATACACTTTCTAAGGACATAGTGGCTCTTGAAAACGATGAAAACGAGTTATCAGTTGCAGAAGAGATAGACTATGAGAAGCTTGCTAAGGTTCGCTCAGAGATAATGCGTAAGACCGAAAGGGTAGAGCAAATCAAGGATGATGCGCTTGGTCAAAATGTAACCGAGGATGATTTAGCACACGTTATTGAGCTTTGGACAGGAATACCGGCTTCAAGAGTAAAGGAAAACGAGCTTAATAAGCTTGCAGGACTTGAAGAAAGATTAAATCAAAAAATAATAGGACAAAACGAAGCGGTAAAGGCGCTTGCATCATCTGTAAGACGCAGCAGAGTTCAGATAAGTCCACGCCGTC
Source organism: Acutalibacteraceae bacterium (assembly GCA_051881075.1). Taxonomy (GTDB): domain Bacteria; phylum Bacillota; class Clostridia; order Oscillospirales; family Acutalibacteraceae; genus RUG14223. The sequence goes on from JBJEPE010000016.1 coordinate 21,368, forward strand.
GCCCGGCATCATTTATATTTGTAGGGCCTACAGGCGTAGGCAAAACAGAGCTTGTAAAAGTACTTTCACAAGAATTATTTGATACTCCCGAAACGTTGATAAGACTTGATATGTCAGAGTTTATGGAAAAGCACTCAGTATCAAGAATAATCGGTGCGCCTCCGGGATATGTGGGATATGACGAGGCAGGCCAAGTTACCGAAAAGGTACGCCGCCGTCCGTATTCTGTACTTTTATTTGATGAAATAGAAAAGGCACATCCCGATGTGCTGAATATACTTCTTCAGATACTTGACGAAGGTAAGGTAACGGATGCTCACGGTAAGAGAGTAAACTTTGAGAATACAGTTATTGTAATGACCTCCAATGCAGGCAGCGAAAAGCGTGAAAGCGCATTGGGATTTAATAAAACGCAGGATCAAGTTAATAAGGAGCGTGCTACTAAAGCGTTGTCTGAATTTTTGCGTCCTGAGTTCTTAAGCAGAGTTGATGAGATAATCGTATTCAACACTCTGTCTAAAGAAGATTACAAGGCTATTGCCTCACTTATGATCGATGAATATGTTCCGTCCCTTGCAGAGAAGGGGATAAGATTAACATACGATGAGGCCGCAACGGATTATCTTGCTGAAAAATCATATGGCGGTAAAAGCGGCGCAAGAGATCTTCGCAATAAAATTTGCAAAGAGGTAGAGGACAAGATAGCTAACGTTATTATTGAGAACGCAGATGGAGATATCTGCGGAATTCATGTAACGGCAAATGATAGCGGAATAGTACTGCAAACGCTGTAAATTTAATGTACTTTACAGCCGCAAAAGCCTAGATTTTATCGGATTTTGTGGCTTACATATAAATCTATTTAATACACCGCTTGCATGCGATGTGAAAAGGATGGTTAAAGAAAAAATGATGGAAAATACTATTCAGGAAATACGCAGAGAGATAGAAGAGAAGATTGAAAGCTTTGATTCTTCTAAGGCTCTTTATGAGTTCAGAAAGACTTTCTTAGACAATAAAGAAGGCAAGATATCACAGCTTATGAAGAATATGCGTGATGTACCCAAAGAGGAACGCCCTACTATGGGTAAGGTTATCAATGAAGTGAAGCAATGGGCCGTTTCAAGATTTGATGAAATGGACGAGAAGATAAAAACTCTTGAGCTTAAAAGAAGAAATGAATCTGAGGCAATAGATGTTACTATGCCTGCACAGGTTCAAGAGGTAGGTGCACTTCATCCTGATACATTGATAGTAAATGAGCTTATCGACATATTTGCCGGTATGGGCTTTGAGATTTACGAGGGTGCAGAGATTGAGAACGATTACTACAATTTCACCGCACTTAATACTCCTAAGGATCACCCTGCACGTGATATGCAGGATACGTTCTATGTTTCAGAGGAGTTTTTACTTCGCACACAGACATCTGCCGGTCAGATTCATGTAATGGAGAATAAAAAGCCGCCTATAAAGATACTTTCACCGGGTAAGGTTTTCCGTTCTGACGATGACGCTACACATTCACCGATGTTCTCACAGATGGAGGGCTTGGTTGTTGATAAAGGCATTTCCGTTTGTGACTTGCAGGGTATGCTTGATACTTTCTCAAAAAGTATATTCGGTGAGGGCGTAAGAACACGCCTGCGTCCGTCATATTTCCCATTTACCGAGCCGTCTGTTGAGGTTGACGTAAGCTGTTTTGAGTGCGGTGGCAAGGGCTGTAAGCTCTGTAAGGGAACCGGCTGGATAGAGGTTCTCGGCGCAGGTATGGTAAATCGCCGTGTACTGGAAAATTGCGGTATTGACCCTGATGTTTATTCCGGCTTTGCGTTCGGCATGGGCGTTGAGCGTATTGCAATGCTTAAGTACGGTATAAATAACATAAAGACTTTGTTTGAGTCTGACGTACGCTTTGCAAAGCAATTTAAAAGCTGATAAGAGAAGGGAGATATTACAATGCTTGCACCATTAAGTTGGCTTAAAGATTATGTAGATATAGATGTATCAGCCAAAGAGCTTGAAAGATTGCTCTTTTCGGTTGGTTTTGAGGTTGAGGAGCTTATTGAGCTTGGAAAGGATATTTCGGGTGTTGTTGTAGGCGAGGTAAAAACTTGTGAGCTTATACCTGATACTCATATCCATATTTGTACGGTTGACTGCGGCGATAAGGGAGAATTTCAGATTTGTTGCGGTGCCGATAATGTAGCCGTTGGCGGTAAATACCCTGTTGCACTTGTAGGCGCTACCGTATATGCCACGGCTAAGGATCATGTCACCATAGAGGGTGTTATGACTATTAAAAAGGGCAAACTCAGGGGTGTTGAGTCTAACGGTATGCTTTGCTCCGGCGTTGAGATCGGTCTTAACGAGGATCTTTATCCCGGCGCAGGATATTGCGGATTGCTCGTATTGCCTGAGGACACCCCTGTAGGTGCGGACGTAAAGCCTATAGTTGGCTTGGATGACTATATATTTGATATCAGCATTACCGCTAACCGCCCCGACTGCCAGAGTATAATAGGTATTGCCCGTGAGGTAGCGGCTGTGCTTAAAAAGCCGTTTAAAATGCCTGCTCTTGACTACACAGAGGACGGTAAAGATATCGACTTTGAAATAACCGTAAAAGCACCCGATATTTGCCCAAGATATATCGGACATTATGTTTCAGATATAAAGATTTCCGAATCTCCGGCTTGGATGAAGCGCAGACTTTCGCTTGTGGGCATAAATTCTATTTCTAACATAGTAGATATTACAAACTATGTCCTCAAGGAATTTGGACAGCCTATGCACGCTTTTGACTTAAACGACCTTGAAAATTCGGAAATAGTTGTAAGGCGTGCGGAAAATAAAGAAAAAATCGTTACTCTTGACGATAAAGAATTTGAGCTTAATGACAGCAATCTTGTTATTTGTGACGGCAATAAGCCCGTTGCGTTGGCAGGTATAATGGGCGGTCTTAACTCAGAGATAAAGAATACGACTACCGATGTTATGTTTGAGTCTGCAAAGTTTGCAAGAGATAATGTTAGAAAAACATCACGTATGCTCGGTCAAAGCTCAGATTCCAGCGCACGCTTTGAAAAGGGTGTTGATGAATATACAACTCAATTAGGTATGCAGCGTGCCTTGCACCTTGTTTGTGAGCTTGAATGCGGTAAGGTTTCACACTTCCACAAGGATGTAAATACCGGCAACAGTGTTGATCCTAAGCCGCTTACGGTAAGCATAGCTAAGATGAACGAGCTTCTCGGTATTGAAGTACCGCAGGCGGAGATAATCAAGAACCTTGCGGCACTCGGCTTTGAGCCAAGCATAAATGGTGATGAGCTTAACGTTATGGTACCTGCTTATCGTGAAGATATTGATAATCATGTACAGGATATAACCGAAGAGGTTATACGTTCATACGGATATGATCATATTGTACCTAGGTTTTTAAATAACGCACAGGTTACTTGTGGCGGAAGAAGCGAATCTCAAAAGTTATTGCTTAAGATAAAAGAAACACTTTGCAAGCAAGGATACTTTGAGTCAATGTTCTACTCATTCTTCTCACCTAAGGATCTTGACATGATACATTTGCCTGAGGATGCCGCCGAGAGAAAGGCTATACGTATATTAAATCCTATAAGTGAGGATCTTTCACTTATGAGAACTACTCTTGCGCCGTCAATGATAAACGCAGTAGTTCGTAATTTACGCAGAGGTAATATGGCAGGTAGATTTTTTGAAACAGCCTCCGTATTTATTGCAGATAAGCTTCCTCTTGAAAGTTATCCTGATGAGCATATGATGCTTTGCATAGGTGCTTTTGGCGAGAATGAAAACTTCTTTACTGTTAAGGGCGCACTTGAGGCACTTGCTGAATCGTTAAAGATCAAGCTAACATATGAAAGAGATACTAAGACATTCTTACATCCGGGTATGACTGCTAAGGTAAGCTGTAACGGTGAAGAGATAGGTTATATAGGCCGTCTTGCTTATGATGTTTGCGATGAGCTTGCTATTGAAAAGCCGGTATTCATCAGCGAAATCGACTTAGTAAAGTTGGTTAGCTTTACAAAAAATCAGATATCCTATAAGCCAATATCCAAGTTTAAGGATGAGGTAAGAGATTTAGCACTTGTTGCGGATGACGCTGTAACCTGTAGTTCGGTTGAGGATGCTATTGCATCATCATGCAAGTATATTACATCAGTTAAACTGTTTGACGTTTACAGCGGTATACAAATCGGTAAGGGCAAAAAGAGTATGGCATTCAAGATTGTATTTACTCCTGAGGACCATGAATTTACCGGTGATGAGATAGACAAGTACGTTCAAAAGATATTGAAGAAGCTTTCATATACTTTGAATATTGAAATGCGCTGATTTTGATTAATATTATAAAAAAATACCGTGTTATAAAATAGCCGCCTCTGCGTTTTGCAGGGGCGGCTACTGTCAATCATTAATATTTATCGTCCGGCCAGCCGGATATGATATGTATATTTACTATTTACTCATTCAAAAACCCTGTCCCGGAAATAAATACCTCTTGCATTTTCTATATGCTTGTGTTATAATTAATCAATCAATCAGTTAATGAAAAGAAGTGGTGAGATGCGAGTAAGAAACGAAGAAGAATACCAACGCAAGAAAAACGAGCTTATGGAAAAATGCTATGAGTGCTACGCAGAGCACGGGCTGGGCGCTGTCGGCATTAAGGGCCTTGCCGAGGCGTGTGGCTGTACCTCCGCAAACCTGTATACCTATTTTGCTGATTTGGATGATCTGATTGTCCAATCCACGGCCTACTGCATGAGTAAGGTAGAAGATGATTTTATGGCGAAGGCGCCCACGGATATTGAGGAACTATGGCGGTTCATTGACGAGATACCGTACTGGACGGCAAGAAAGCACGGAAAGAAATACCGGCTTATGTATCAGGTATACACCCATCCCAAGTATTTTTCCCATGGCAAGGATTTCTTTGAGGGCGTTAACCGGAGGTATTCCGAATATGCCGCGGAGCTGGAAAGCAAAATCGAAATTCCGAAAGACATTATCACACCTTTGATTTTCATTTTGATCCGCGCCTGTGTCCACTATGCGCTGTTCGAGGATGAATTCTATCTTCAAGTGCAGCTAAGTGTTCTGAAGAAAGGCATCGCACTGTATTTGTCCCAAAAGGACTACTTATTAAAGGAGGAAAAACCATTATGAAAAAAAGAATAATTGCACTCGCCCTTAGCGTGTATATGCTGCTGAGCCTGATTCTGACGCAGGCATTGGCGGATACGATTCCCATACTGCCCTTTTATCCGAATGCCGATGCAGGAAATGGCTACAATTCCACGGCAAGCGGTGAGACCATATTTAACGATATGCTGAATCAGGCGGCGCCGGGGTCTTTCTCCGACGACACCCTGACGCCCTACGGCACCCAAAAGGGAGAAGCGTTTACCCTGCTTGAGAAGGCGGAAATTTTTGAATATGCAGCCGATGGCGGCACATCGTATGCTCCGACTTTTTACGATAATCTGACAACAGGCTCTTCGTTGGGATACAGCACGGCTTCCCTGGTGAATGCTGACAAGCTTCCCGCATTGTACTTTGCCAAGGGCGTGGCGTTTGACGCTACCGGCTCCGGCCGCAGGGATCACGTGGCAATCGTGGGATACAGAAAAGAGGCCACCGGCGTCATCGGTGCCTCTGCATGGCTGTACGTCATCAATGCCGAAACAAAAGAAGTGGTAGATAATAAGATCCTCCAGAGCAGCGAGGCGCTGTCTGCTCTTTTAGCGAACCTTACCGTTGTAGACTCCAACAACCTTCTTCAGATCACCGCGGGTGACTATAACGGCGACGGTAAAGACAGCCTTGTCATCTACTCCGTCACCGATATGTTCGAATACACGTACGGAAAAGGCAATTGTGAGCTTATTCACGGTCATGTGGCGGGCCGGGGTAATAGTGATAGTTATGACATAATTTCCAAATACCTGCATACCGAATACAATTATACATCCATAGACAATATCGACAGCGCGGTAAAGAACCGGCTCTGCACGTCTCTTGCCAGCGGCGACGTGAACGGCGACGGCATTGACGACCTGGTCGTGATCTCGTATACGGCAGCGGCTGACGGCAAATATGTTAAATCTACTTCTCCCGACTATAATTTCCCCGGCACCTGCTTACCCCAGCTTTCCGTCGGTTATGGCGAGCGGGACGCCGAAAAAACGGTAGCCGATCTTTCCATCGACACAGAGTCTGTCTGCCAGGAGAACGCTCAATATCCGGAAAGAATCGATACCATGGCCTATCCCGACATTGCCATCGGTGATATCGACGGCGACGGCAAAAATGAGATCATCGCTGCCGGATACAACAACGTACCTTTAAGGGCCTCCTATGAGGGTATGTACCTCGCGGACAATGATGACGACGTTGGGAACCTAGCCTTTGGAAAGTATGCAGTTACCTATGCGTACTATGAAACCAGCGGTGCGGGCAAGCTGCATCGTTCCGGAAAAATCCGGACGCTGGCGAAGGATGGTGCTGTTAGCCCCATTACCAAGGGCGACAGCCTGCGTGAGACAGAGGACCTTTGCCAGCAGTTTTCCGTGGAATGTGTGGCGCTGGATGGCCTGCACAGCCAGGAATACGTATTCCTGAGCGGCTGGTTCTATTATATGGACAGCAACGGAGATCTTAAGAAAATCAGCGGAAATGAGAGCCCCGGCAATCCTTTCAAAACGCTTACAACGAAAATTGACGGTACCGATGTGGATGAAGTATATATTCACAGCGCATCGGTAGGTAACGTGTTTGGCAGCGATAAAGACGAAGAAGCCATTACCCTTGTGATCGGCTATAAGAAGCATACCAATCCGAATGAGGAAGGCTCTTACTATTTCAAGCAATACGTATTTTGGAACGGATCTTCTTCCGGGACAGAAAAAACGGTAAAATTCGCTACCCTCGGCGATGAAACCCGTCCCATGAAGATGCTGAACAAATTAGATGGCTCTACGAAGTTTGTAACCGGGAAGAATAACAGCCTGAGTATGCTGCTGCTCACGGTGGATTACGGCAACGACAGCGTGGTAGCCAAGTACTCCGGCAAGGCATATGCCTACACGGACCCCACCGTGGTGGCGTTTTTGCAGGCAGCTCCCTATTTCTCTGAGATGGAAGCCGGCAATAACTCCACCCAGTACAGCTATTCGGAAAGTTACCGCGTCTCCAACGGTACATCCACAGAGGTGTCCTACGACGTGGGCTTTGCCATGGAAGTCGAAGTCGGACCCATAACGGCGGGCATGGATACCGGTTTTGCTTACGAGCTGAACCAGGAGTTTGTCAACAGCATCGATAAGACCTATACAACGACGTTTGAAGCCAACGACCAGAACCTGGTGATCCTGCGGCAGACACTGTTGTATTACTATGCCTACGACATAGCGGATTATAACCCGGATACCAAAGAGTACGAGTTTGTCGAGAACGCCATGGTCGTCTCCGCTCCGCAGTACCCCGTGCTCACGTCGCTTTCCATGGATCAGTACAACGAACTTGCCGCTGCGTATAACAAGAAGGTTGAAGAAAGCACAGACAGCAACGTTGATAAAACGCACAAAATGGATTTGATCACCGATGAGCTGAAGGAAAAGTACTTCCTGAATAACGAGGGCAACCCCTTCGCTTACGCGAGTGACGCCTCCGACTATACATACAACGGGATCCCCGGTTGGGATCTGAGTGAGGCGAGTGTGGGCGGCACCGATACCTGGATGAAGCTCTCCTACGCAGGCGGCACCCAGACCCAGACCTATTCCGTTACGCTGGAAGAGGAAAAGACCAAATCTGTTGCCGAGGGCTGCTTTGTCAATACGACGCTGATGGCAGGCGGAGGCGCTTTCGGCTTCAGCGCCTATGCGGGCGCTACCGCGGGCTATGAACGCCTGGAGGGCGAATCTATCTCCACGGCATCCATGACCAGCACCGAAACGTCGGGTACGGTTCAGAACCTCACTTCCGATCTGTACTACTACGGCTTTGACTGGAAGCTGATCGGTTGGAAGACCGACGACCTGTTTGCGGGAGTTCCCTTTTTGGGGTATGCCGTCAAGAACCAGAAGGACCTGCCCAAGGCAGTGAACGACCTGAAGGCCGTGTACTCGGCCGAAGACAAGACAGTCACCCTGACATGGACTTCTCCCACAGAGGATCCGGGACGGATGCCCACTCAGTATTACTATGCGTATAACGACCTGCAGGATTCCTATATCAAGGCTTGCTCCAAGAAGGAGCACTCGATGACCATTGATGTCAGCGGGTATTCCGCGTCTGGCGCCACGTTTACGATTGTTCCCTTTAACGAAGATCACAATTTGAGAGGAATGCCCTCCAACGAAGCGTACTGCCTGTTTGTTATGAGCAATCAGGAGATCAGCGCCCTGATTAAGGATCTGCAGGATAAAATTGACGCTCTTACCACAGAACTTGAGGAACAGAACAGCGATTTCGAGGCTACGATCGCTGATCTTATCAAGGCTTATCAGGCAGCCGACGAGCTGCTAAAATCTCGGGTGGATGATCTGGAAGCTGCGCAGAAAGCTCTGAGTGACGTAATGGCAGAAGCGGATGATCTGCTACAGAAAGCTATTGACAAGGTCAATGCGGACCTGTCCGCCGCTATCGAAAATCTGCGTAAAGCCACCGATGAAGCGTTGGAGCAAGCCATCACCGACTTGACGGATGCCTATAACTGCGCAGATGCCCTCTTGAAAGCAGATATCGATGCCTTGTCCGGAAAGCTTGCCGCTTTGGAGAAGACTATGAACAAAGCAGACGACGCACTGCTGGAAGCCATCGAACAGGTGCAGGCCGATTTAGATGCGACCAAGAAAGATCTGGAGAGCACCATGGCAGAAGATATTGATGCTCTGCGTACCGAGCTGGAAACCAAGCATAAGGAGGACATCGACGCTCTGCGTACCGAGCTGGAAGCCAAGCATAATGAGGACATCGACGCTCTGCGTGCCGAGCTGGAAGCCAAGCATAAGGAGGACATCGACGCTCTGCGTACCGAGCTGGAAGCCAAGCATAAGGAGGATGTCGACGCTCTGCGTACCGAGCTGGAAACTTTGAAAACTCAGATTTCAGATCAGGATAAGATCAACAGCACTGCCATTCAGACGCTGAAAAGTGTCAACAACACCCAGCAGGAAGAGACGGATACCTCCAGATTGATTACAATCGTCGCACTGTGCATCGGAAGCGTTTCCTTACTCGGAAATGCCGCACTGCTGGTTTTTCTGCTCAAGAAAAAATTCCTGACAAAATAATAAACCTTAACAAAAAATCCCATCAACAAACAATTCCTTTAGCAAAGCAAAGCTAATTAATATGTTTTTTTGCAAATCACATAAAAATGCAGACCGGATTTGATATAAGCTTATGTACGTATCAGGATTTGTTTTTGAGCAATTAGAATTTATCGGATTACACAGTGTCTGAGAGTTTAGCTTTCAGACACTGTTTTTATTTATTATAACATAACAACCGCAAGTTTTACTTGTGGGGAAGTAAAAAGCACATTAATGATATTTGAACGGCACGCAAATCTGAAATATAAATATGGCAATCGACATTTCTGGTGTAGGGGATATTATGTTGACACAGTAGGTAAGAATACTAAAAAAATAGAAGAATATATCAGGAATCAACTGCAAGAAGATAATAAATTATATAAAAGTAGTAAAAGTAATAAAAGTCTTATTGCTATTTTTTTCTATTTGTATTATAATAATAAGGTATATGTTGTACGTACCGTTAAGTACGGTTTACTGCAGCATTTTATGAAAATATTGGTGTTTTACGCTGTTATTATAAGGAGGCTGCTCAATGGATAGCAGAGTACAGGATTATTTTGATTCCTTAAATGGCAAAAGAGTTGCCTTTTGCGGTATAGGAAACAGTAATTTTCCGCTTATTAAAAAGTTTATTGAACATGGTGCAGAGGTTACTGCCTGCGACAGAAGAACGGTTGAAGAGCTGGGCGAAGCTGCCGTACAGTCAAAGCAATACGGTGCTACATTACATTGCGGGGCTGATTATCTCAGCAATTTAGATGTTGACGTTGTATTCCGTACCCCCGGCATGAAGTTTTATCTGCCGGAGCTTGTTAAGATGAGAAAAAGAGGCGTAGTAGTTACATCTGAAATGGAAGAATTTTTTGATCTTTGTCCATGTAAGATAATTGCCGTCACCGGCAGCGACGGTAAGACGACAACCACTACCATTATCTCTGAATTTTTAAAGTCTGCAGGCAAAAAGGTACATATCGGTGGCAACATAGGTCATCCGCTTTTACCTGATATTGATTGCATAGAAAGTGACGATATAGCCGTAATAGAGCTTTCAAGCTTTCAGCTTATTTCTATGAGAAAAAGCCCGCAGATTGCCGTAGTTACTAACCTTTCGCCAAATCACCTGGATATACATAAGGATATGGACGAGTATATTGAAGCTAAAAAGAACATTTTTACTCATCAGAATGCTTATGGAAAGGTTGTTTTAAACTTAGATAACGATATTACCGCAGGCTTTGAACCTATTGTACGTGGTAAGGCCGTAATGTTCAGCAGAAGGCAAACGCTAACGGACGGCATATGGGTGCGTGATGACGGCATGATAGTTATGTCACGTAATGGCATTAATACAGAAATCATTAACAAAAATGAAATTAAAATTCCCGGTAATCATAATGTAGAGAACTACCTTGCGGCAATAGCCGCCGTGTACGGTGAAGTCAGCATTGACTGTATAAAAAAGGTTGCTCATGAATTTGGCGGTGTTGAGCATCGTGCCGAGCTTGTAAGGATATTTGAGGGCGTAAGCTATTACAATGATTCTATTGCATCAAGTCCGACAAGAACAATATCAGGTACGTTATCGCTGTATGATAAAAAAATCATAATGATTGCCGGCGGTTATGATAAAAAGATACCGTTTGACACATTGGGTGAGGTCGTTGTACAAAAGGTAAAGACGCTTATATTACTTGGTGCAACCGCAGATAAGATTGAAGCTGCAGTAAAGAACGCAAGCGGATATAATAGCGGAAATCCGCAGATATTCCGTGTTGATAATATGGAACAGGCTGTAGCTATAGCACGTAGCAACGCCGTAAGCGGAGATATAGTTTCATTATCTCCGGCTTGTGCAAGCTTTGGATTATATAAGGATTTTAACGAAAGAGGAAAACACTTTAAGTCTATAGTTAATGGACTTGAATGAGAGGTAAAGAGTATGAAAGACAAGTTATTTACACTTTGCTCGGCACAAGGCGTGTCAGGTAGAGGATGTGAGGCATCTGAGGTTGCATTTCAGCTTATATCTGAGTATGCTGATGATGTCAGTTTTGATAAAAACGGCAATGTAATAGCCAAGATGGGCAATCCAAACGGTAAGAAAATTTTACTTGATGCACATTTGGATCAGATAGGATTTATAATTACCTTTATTGATGACAGCGGCTTTTTAAAGCTTGCTCCATGCGGTGGAGTAGATACCCGTATTTTATTGGGAACTCATGTAAAGGTACACGGCTTAACACAAACTGTAGATGCCGTTGTTTCCTGCATTCCTCCGCATCTACTATCAAGCGGTGACGAGGATAAAGCAATATCTATGAAGGACGTTTGGGCAGATACCGGACTTCCTGCAGATGAGGTCAAAAAGCTTATAAGTATTGGTGATTATGTTACATTTGCATATACTCCTAAAGAGCTTTTGGGAAGTAGGGTGACATCGCCCGCCATTGATAACCGCTCCAGTGTAGCTATGTTTATAAAGTGTGCCGAGCTGTTAAAACACCGTGATATAAAAGACTATTACGTTATTTTCCTTTTCAGCCTTGCTGAGGAGCTTGGCGGAATAGGTGCAAGAACCGCCGCATTTGATATAGCACCTGATGAAGCAATAGTTGTTGACGTTAGCTTTGCAAAGCAACCCGGCGTGCCTGAGTATAATGTAGGTATATTGGGTAAAGGGCCTATGATAGGCATTGCACCGTCATTGTCAAGAGAAATGTCAGATAAGCTTATTGCCTTGGCTAAAGAGGCCGGTATTCCTTATCAGACGGAAGTTATGGGCGGATACACCGGTACAAACGCTGACGATATATCAGAGTCAAGATGCGGTGTGCCTACAGGCCTTATATCTTTACCTCAGCGCAATATGCACACTCAGGTAGAGGTTATCGACCTTGTGGATATGGAAAATACCGCTAAGCTTATCGCTGATTACATCTGCTGTGGGGGTGCTTTTAATGCTTGATATGGAGCTTATGAAAAAACTGTGCCTTATAAGGGGCATTTCAGGTTTTGAAAAGGAAGTAAGAGAATTTATTATTTCTCAGATAAAGGATCATGTTGATGATTATAAGACTGACTCAATGGGGAATCTCATTGTGTTCAAAAAGGGCAAAAAACGTGCCGTAAATAAGGTTATGTTGGCTGCTCATATGGACGAGGTGGGCTTTATTGTTACCGATATAACAAGCGACGGATTGCTTAAAATAGCCGCTGTAGGCGGATTTGACGCACGTGTGCTTAGCGGCAAGGCTGTTACTGTAGGCGAAAAAGCGGTAAACGGCGTTATCGGTGCTAAACCGATACATCTTTTAAAGGGCGAAGAGTCAGGAAAAACTCCTAAAATAGAGGATTTGTGCGTTGATATCGGTGCAGACAGTAAGGAAGATGCCCTTAAAGCTGTGAGTATTGGTGATATGGTCTGCTTTGACAGCGAATTTTACGCAGATGATAAACATATTATGGGTAAAGCTCTTGATGACAGAGCCGGATGTTGTGTACTCATTAACATGATAAAATCAGACTTAGAGTACGATATGTATTTCTGCTTTACCGTACAGGAGGAAATTGGATTGCGCGGTGCTAAGACTGCCACATTTGCGGTTGATCCTTATGCCGCTATAGTTATAGAGTCTACTACAGCGTGTGATATTCCTAACGCAGATGAATGTGATAAGGTTTGCAAAATGGGTGAGGGTGCGGTAATCTCATTTATGGACAGGCGCACAATGTATGACAGAGAATACTATAAGCTTGCTCTTAAATGCGGAGCAGATGCAGGGGTAAAAACACAGTTAAAGCTTGCGGTTGCAGGCGGAAATGACGCAGGTTCTATTCACTCCGCAAGGGGTGGAGTGCGTACTGTGGCTATATCTCATGCTTGCAGATATCTACACTCATCAATGGGGATAATCAGCACAGATGATGTAAATGCAGTACTTGTTACTGCAACTAAGACCGCAGAAAAGATTGCAGGCGGAATAACTGAATAAAGGTGAATATAATGTTTTTTGATATAGATGAAAGAATTGTTGAAGCGTCTAAAAAGGCTATGGAGCTTTGTAAGGAACCGTTTGAAAGAATAGAGGAAATACAGGATTACTTCCAGCAAAAAATGCTCAAGGCGTTTCACAATGCAAGAGTAAGCGAAATGCACTTTAATGCTTCTACAGGCTACGGCTACGGTGATGCCGGCAGAGATGCTCTTGATGAGGTTTATGCCTATGTTTTGGATGCCGAAGATGCATTGGTACGTCATAACTTTGTAAGCGGAACACATACTCTTACGGTTGCGTTATTCGGTGTCTTGCGCCCTGGCGATAAGATGCTTTGTGTTACGGGTACCCCGTACGATACACTCAGGGGAGTTATCGGAATTGAGGGCAATTATGCAGGCTCACTTAAAGACTTCGGCGTTATTTATGATGAGGTAGCTATGGACAGCAACGGCTCACCCGATTATGAGGCTATAGAAAAGGCTATAACACCGGATATAAAAATGGTTTACGTTCAGCGTTCAAGGGGATATGAAACAAGGCCTACGCTGTTGATTGATGAAATCGAGAAAATCGCTTCAATAGCCAAGAGAAAAGCCCCTGACTGCATAGTTATGCTTGATAACTGTTACGGTGAGTTTACAGAGAAGAAGCAGCCGCTTACCTGCGGAGTTGACCTTATGGCAGGCTCGCTTATCAAGAATGCAGGCGGTGGAATTGCACCTACAGGCGGATATATAGCAGGTAAAAAAGAACTTGTAGAGAAGTGCGCATTCAGACTTACCACACCCGGAACAGGTAAAGAGATAGGGGCTACGCTCGGTCATAACAGAGAGCTGTTCATGGGTGCTTTTAATGCTCCACACGTTACGGGCGAAGCTATGAAAACGGCTGTTTTTGCCGCTGCACTATTTGAGATACTCGGCTACGGAGTTACTCCTAGGTATAACGAAGTACGCTCAGACATAATACAGGTTATAAAGCTACAGAAGCCGGAAGCGCTGATTGCATTTTGTAGAGGATTGCAGAAGGGATCTCCTGTAGATTCATTTGTTGTACCTGAGCCGTGGGATATGCCTGGATATGACAGTAAGGTAATAATGGCGGCAGGTGCTTTTACGCTTGGTTCATCAATAGAGCTTTCCGCTGACGGACCTTTGCGTGAGCCGTATGCGGTATGGATGCAGGGCGGACTTAACTTCCATAGCGGCAGACTTGGCATTATGCTTGCGGCAAACGAGTGTTTAAAGGAAAATAACTGATTTACTATTTGTAAAACGGTTATATATAGTTCCAACACAAAAGAATTGATGTACGCAATATATTGTATAAAGATTACATACTTTACGACTGAATAATAGCTAATATACGAAAAGTGATATACAATATATAGTTTATCACGTCGAAAAAGTAATTTTACATAATGTAAATTTTATGATTTTCTATTAGTTTATGTGTTGTATATTTAATAGTGTACTTTATATAAAAGTGTGTGGCTTTTATTTATTAAATTTTAAATATAAAGCCCTTGATATTTACGATAAAGTATGATAAAATATTTCAGAAATATATAATAGCATGAAGGGAGGACGTATGCAGATATTAAGACTGCATACCGATCATATGTCAGGACATTCAAAATGGAGCACCATTAAGCAAAAGAAAGCTAAAATTGACGGTGCAAGAGCTAAGGTATTTACAAAGATAGGACGTGAGCTTGCTGTTGCTGTTAGAGATGGCGGCGGACCCGATCCGGCCAGTAACTCTAAGCTTAAGGATTGTATAGCTAAGGCTAAGGCTTGTAACGTTCCTAATGAAAATATAGAGCGTATCATAAAGAAGGCTTCGGGCGAAGGTAACACAAACAACTACGAGTCTATTACATATGAGGGATACGGTCCTTCCGGCATAGCGGTTATAGTTGAGGCTCTTACGGATAACCGTAACAGAACAGCCGGTGACTTAAGGCATTATTTTGACAAGTTCGGTGGTAATATGGGAACTCCGGGCTGCGTTTCTTTCATGTTCTCTCAAAAGGGCGTTATCGTAATTGACGGAGAAGACCTTGATGAAGATAAGGTTATGGAGGACGCTTTGGAGTGTGGAGCATCCGACTTTGCGGCTGAAGATGGCGTATATGAGATATATACTGAGCCGGACGATTTCTCAGGTGTCAGAGATGACCTTGAGGCTAAGGGCTATTCTTTCTTATCGGCTGATGTTGAGATGGTACCAAGCACTTACACGACTCTTACCGATGAGGAAGCAATCACCAAAATGCAAAGACTTCTTGATATCTTAGAAGAAAACGATGACGTTCAGAACGTATGGCATAACTGGGATATGCCCGAAGAGCCCGACGAGGATTAATAAATAAAAAATTTGGGATGACGGTATCTTTGCGTCATCCCAATAATTTTAATAGATGAAAATTATTATTAAGCTTGTGCGATTTTTCGGTATTTGTTTGACTTTTACTTCATAAAAATTTGATAGACAATTTGTATAAGGGAGAATTTTTATGAAAGCAAAGCTAAAGACCAAAATTACATTAATCTATTATGCTGCGATTGCGGCAATTTGTGTTATGTTTGTCAGTATGTCAACCAACGCCTTTAAGGTGATTGATACACAGGTTTCAAATGTAAACGTGGTGCGTGAAAAGCCTGTTTTTATAATTGATGCGGGTCATGGCGGTGAAGACGGTGGTGCGGTGAGTGCTGAGGGATTAGTAGAAAAGGATGTAAATCTAAGCATCGCCCTCAAGCTTGAAAAATTGCTCAGATTTTCCGGATTTGATGTTGTTATGACTAGGTCTGAGGATATCTCAATACATGACGAGGGTACTGAAAGCGTTAAAAAAAGAAAAACGTCAGACCTGAAAAACAGGCTTGAAATATGTAATTCAAACCCTGCGAATATATTTGTCAGTATTCATCAAAATCAATTTACAGACAGTCAGTATGACGGAGCGCAGGTCTTTTATTCGCCTAACAACAGTAAAAGTCAGCTAATGGCAACCAGTATAAGAGAGGCGTTCAGGGGCCTTTTACAGCCTGAAAATGAACGTGAGATAAAGAAAGCAGACAGCAATATATTTTTACTTAAGTATGCTGATGTTCCGGCCGTTGTTGTTGAGTGCGGTTTTTTATCTAATCCCGATGAGGCGTATTTGTTGTCAACGGATGAATATAGGAGCAATGTAGCATTTACGATTTATTGCGGTTTACTTGATTATTACAATAATAATTACAAAGCATAAAATTTATCATAGTTGTTTTAAAAGATTTGGAGAGAGTAATATGGCAGGAAAACAAAAGATGCTTTATGTTTGTTCAGATTGTGGTTTTGAGTCGGCTAAGTGGTACGGCAAGTGTCCCGGTTGCGGAGAGTGGAATACCATGTCTGAGGAGATAAGGACTATTACAAAAGAGAATGTGTCTAAGGCTACCGAGCATATTTTAACTAATGCGGCACGCCCGATACAGCTATATGATATAAATACAAACGAAGAAGCACGGTATAAAACAGGTATTAAAGAGCTTGACAGAGTTTTGGGCGGAGGTATTGTAAAGGGTTCTATAGTGCTTTTAGGCGGCGATCCCGGTATAGGCAAGTCAACTATCTTACTGCAAATATGCAATAACTTAGGCAATACGCTAAAAATATTGTATGTTTCGGGTGAGGAATCAAGGCGACAGCTTAAGCTTCGTGCGGACAGATTGGGAGTAAATGCCGAGGGGCTGTATATAATGACTGAAACTGATGTACAGATAGTTGCCGAACAGATACGTGCGGAAAAGCCGGATCTTGTAATGGTAGACTCTATACAGACAATGAATTTTACCGAGCTTAATTCGTCACCGGGTAGTGTTGTACAGGTAAGAGAATGTACCAACCTTCTTATGCGTACTGCAAAAATGCTGGAAATTCCTATAATAGTAGTAGGTCATGTAAACAAAGACGGTGCTATAGCAGGCCCTAAGGTACTAGAACATATTGTTGACAGCGTGCTTTACTTTGAGGGTGACAAACAGATGTCATATAGGATTTTAAGAGCTGTAAAAAACAGATTTGGTTCTACAAATGAAATAGGAGTTTTTCAGATGACAGATAAGGGGCTTTCTGAGGTGGAAAACCCATCTATGATGTTATTATCAGGCAGACCCAAGAATGTTTCGGGTACCTGTGTAGCGTGCGCTATGGAGGGTACACGCCCTATAATGGCAGAAATACAGGCTCTTGTTACTACTTCCGGATTCGGTAATCCCCGCAGAATGGCTACAGGCTTTGATTATAACAGGGTAGCCCTCATCTTGGCAGTGCTTGAAAAGCGTGCCGGGTACTTCTTCTCAAATGTTGATGCCTATATAAATGTAGTAGGCGGCCTGCGTCTTGACGAGCCTGCCGTAGACCTTACCGTTGCTATGGCGCTCATAAGCAGCCTTAAGGATGTACCGATTGGCGAACATTCAATTGCTTTTGGAGAAATCGGTCTTGCAGGCGAGATACGTGCGGTATCTCATATACAGTCAAGAATATCAGAAGCGGAAAGATTGGGTTTTACGTTGTGCGTATTGCCAAGACATAACATGAAGTCAATAGATAAATCTATGTTTCCGAATATTGAGCTTGTAGGTGTTCGTAACATAAGAGAGGCGTTTGAGGCTTTATCTAAGTGAGCATAATTAACTGTAACTGTTTAAAATTGCTATTTGTTTACAGTTTATAATACGGTATAAATCCCATAAATTTTTCAATAATAATGTTATTGTTATCGGAAAGGGATGAGTGCGTCGTATTTCAGACGCTTTTGTATGAAGAAATGTACCGTTATTTTGTGCATAGCCACATTTTTATCAATATTGCTTATTGTATCAGGCACGGTAATAAAGAGTAAGATACCGTATGTCGAGGTTTTTAACATTACACCTACAGATGTTGAGAATACGATAGTATGTACAGGTAGGGTAGAGTATTGCGATGATACAGGAGTATATGCCGATGATGTTGGAGTTATCTCTGATATATTTGTTGCCTGTGATGATACGATAGAAGAGGGCGACGCACTGTTTGCAATGAAAATTCCCACTGATGATTTAAGCGTATACGATTATGCCGATATTGCAAACGGTGATAGCAGTATGCAAAAAAAGCTTAAAGAGATCACAGTATATGCGAAAGAGCCGGGAGTGGTAAAAAGCATAAACTACAAGAAAAATGATATTGTCGAAAAAAACAGTTGCATTGTATCTTTTGCATCGGATAAAAACTTACAGGTAAGAGTTCCTGTAAGTGAAAGCAAAATTTCTTATATAAAAGTAGGTCAGAGCGTTAAAATAACAGGCAGCGGATTTAGAAATATAGTATATAGCGGTACAGTAAGCAGTATTGCCGATGAGGCGACTCAGACAACTACATCGCTTGGTAAAGAAACCACGGTCGATGTTACTGTATCGGTCAATGAACCTACAAACGATATCAAGGCAGGATATACAGCTAAATGCTCAATAGTTGTGTCAATCGGCAACGATAAGCTTATACTTCCGTATGAGAGCATATTGACAGACTCGGATGGAAGAGAATATGTGTATTTATACAAGAATAAGCGTATAAAGAAGCAGTATATTGTTACGGGCGATGAGTATGACAGCGGTATTGAGATAACGGACGGAATAGATACAGACTCCCTTATAGTATCCTCATCCGGAGAATATAGCGATAATTGCACCGCAGTAGCCGTGTGGAGTGAGGTGCATATAGGTGTTTGATTTATTCAGCAACTCAGTAAAAAGTATTTTCAGGAAAAAGGGCAGGAATGTGCTTACCGTTATAGGTATAAGCATCGGAATTGCCTCAGTAACTATTATAGGAAATATAAGTGATATAGGTACCTGCACAGTCAGTAAAGAGCTTGACAGCTTAGGCCTTAGCGGACTTACCGTAAGCAGTAAAGACACGCTGGAAAACATGACCGAAGAAGAGCTTGAGGTAATACGGGAATGTAATTCAGTCGCTAAGGCGACCCCTATTGTAGTTAGTACAGGTGAGGTAAAGGCTGCGGCAGTAAATTCGGAGGCTATCTTGTGGGGTATCGATCACAGTGCAGGCAGTATAATATCCTTAGACCTTATGTACGGTAGGTTTATAAACCAAGAGGATATAAAAAATTATTCTAAGGTGTGCTTAGTCGATAAAGAATTTGCAGAAAGATCTTATTCAAGGGATAATATAGTAGGCAAAAAGCTGGCAATAACGTCTGACAACAGTAGTGACTACTATACCGTAGTTGGTATTATTAAAACCGGCAGCGGACTTTTGCAAACCGCTATGGGAAGCTATATTCCTAATTTTATATATGTACCATATTCAACGCTACAGGTAGATATTGGTATGTCAGGTTTTCATCAAGTTGCAGTAAAGGTAAATGAAGGTGTTAATGTAGATATCGCAGGTAAGGCCATTATAGACAGACTAGAACATTTTTCAGGTAAAAGTAACGGCTATGTATCCCAAAACTTAGCGAAGCAAAAGCAGGCGCTTTTCAATATAATGGATGTTGTTACCATAATACTTACATCAATCGGTGCCGTTGCTTTGCTTGTGGCAGGACTTAATATAATGACGGTAATGCTGGTATCAGTCAGTGAAAGAACAAAGGAAATAGGAATTAAGAAGGCATTGGGAGCGTCTGACAGCTCTATATTGTGCGAATTTATATTTGAGGCGATGCTATTGTGCTTATTCGGTGCCTGTGTAGGATTGATGTTTGGAGTAATCGCACTTTTAGTAGGCACAAGGCTGATTGGTATTGACTTTGTATTTAATATGAATACGGCACTATATGCAGTAATATTTTCATTATTGGCAGGTGTTATATTTGGTGTATATCCTGCAAAAAAGGCGGCTAAATTAAACCCTGTAACCGCGCTAAGGTATGAATAAAAATACGAAACTACATCTAATCGCAGAAATAAAGGAAGCTATACAATGAAATATAATTTTATAGAGAAACCTAATTTACCCGAATCCGCAGTAAGTTTAATGGCGGTTTCGGGTGAATTTGAAAAAATATATAAGCATTTATTAAATTATACTCAAATCATCAAAAGTAGGCTATATATAAAACTAAATGGGGCAGAGCAGTATCACCCGGATATGCAATTATGCTATTTGGGTAATGGTAATGCTGTGTGCTCAAACGATTATTTATGTAAAGAAATGAAAAATCTGGGCTTTAATATAGTAAAGAGCGAATTTATACATAATCAAAGCACTATAAAGTATCCTGAATGTACTGCGCTTAATGCTCTTATACTTGGAGATTACGTTATAGGAAGACTAAAAAGCATTGACAAAAATATATTGGATTATTGTGAGAAACGTGGATTAAAGCTTATAAACGTTAATCAAGGATATACCAAATGCTCGGTTGCTATAGTAAGTCAAAATGCTGTTATAACTGCTGATGACAGTATTTACTCAGCACTTAAAAATAAAATCGATGTATTAAAAATCCATCCCGGATATATTGATTTGCCCGGATATGATTACGGATTTATCGGTGGCTGTTGTGGGCTGCTTGATAAAAGTTTACTGGCGTTTACGGGTAGAATAAAATTACACCCTGATCACGCCGAGATTGAAAGCTTTTTAAGGCAACATAATGTTAATTACATTGAGCTTACTGATGAAAGATTATTGGATGTAGGTAGCTTGATACCTCTTGCAGAAAAATAAAACGATTAAATTTAGACTGAAAAATTCAACCGTTTTAATATAAGTGATGAAATTATCACTGTACTATATATTGTATTGCGTAAAAACAAAAAACAGCTTATAATAGTAATGTACAAAATGTAAAGCTAGTTGATTTTACACAATATATAGTATATTTGAAATACAATGGCGCTTGAGTAAACCACTTTTTAATTATAACATTACTTGAAGATTTAGCTATATAAGTAAAGCTCGATAATATGTTTTTAAGATTAGTTAATTTAGATTAACCTGTAAAAAACTCTATTTTATTTTTGAATTTCTGAGTACTAATAATACAATTAATAAAACGATTGCAAACCCTATACAGAGTTTATTTTTTTGTCAATGCTCCTACCCTGAATTATACAAAATTCGCGTTTTATCGGAATAATATTCAAGGAAAGCAAAAAATTGCTCATAAACAGGATGTTTACCACGAGATTGAAAATTATCACCTAAGCCAATTTTAAAATGATCAATACTCTTTAAAAAACCAATAGAAGGATCGAAACATCCATTAATAATATTAAGAAAAAGACAATTTGCATTTGACTTGTGCAGCTCAAACTCAAAACGGAACCAGTACTGCGCAGGGCAGCGATTTACAAGCTCGTCAGCAATTTTAGGGTGTTTTTCATAACATTCAAAATATTTATCATATATTCGCAACATTCCCCATTCAGAAGCTTTACGACCTAACCAATAATTAAAACCCAAAATCTTACGACGCCTATCATAATAAGAAAAACGATTTAACTTAGCACCATGAGTAACAGCAACAGGAGATCCAGAAGAATAATTATAAGTAAAACAATTCTCAAGAGCTGTACAATAAAGAGGTACAAAAGGATTATCAGGATCATAAAGGTCACAACAGACATCAATACGACTACATTTAAACTTTAAACTATGAAGATAAAAACATAATTTAATAAATAAATCAG
Organism: Acutalibacteraceae bacterium; assembly: GCA_051881075.1. Classification (GTDB taxonomy): domain Bacteria; phylum Bacillota; class Clostridia; order Oscillospirales; family Acutalibacteraceae; genus RUG14223. The sequence continues at coordinate 43,439 of JBJEPE010000016.1, forward strand.
CACCTAAGTAACGAATACCATCACCTGAAACCACAAAGAATATACCAGGATTACAGCCATCACGTACAGCATAATCACCATCAATTCGAGATTTATCTTGTATCCAACAAATCTGTATAGTACCCTTGCCGAATAAACCTAAACGGCTGGTGTAATTATATAAACCACAATCCATCTTAATAAAATTACTAGATGAAAGCTTAGGATCTAATTCAGATAAACCGGATAGAAAATCCTGTATACAAAAACAACCGTGTACAGTTCCATGTAACCAGTCATATCTAAAATAAGGTCTTGAAATATCATATTTTTCAACTTTATTTTCCAACTTTCTCACCTCTGAATTAAGAATAACATAAAAAATTACATTTGTCAAGAAAAAATACTTATTTAGACCCGTAATACTTAACGGGTCAAGTAGGAAATAGATTACTGCAGTTACAAAAAAGTTACAAATGTAAAGTCAGACTTAAAGAACATTAAAATAATAAAGTAAATATAATGCAATTAACTAAATTTAAAATCACAGTATAATAGGGGTAAATAGGCGCGCAGATAAAGGGGATAAGGACATATATAAAACGCACAACATTTCATATTAACATAAGTAATATACACGCATATGCGCATAAAGGCTAAATACAGGGGCAGCGCTGCCCCCGTACCCCTGCGCAAGCGGCAGCCGCTTGACCCAATGATTTTTAATTTGTAGTAAAATAATAAAAAATGCCCCGTAATTTTACGAGGCAGGCGGCTCATGAGAACCAGTAAAGTCAAGTTCTTGGTAATCGGTATCAGGATCAGAATTAACTACAGGCTTAACACCTAATATTAAAATAAATTTATCTATAGCTTCATCTATTGACATTATTAAACCTCCTCAACTAAGCCTAAATTGACAAGCTTACAAGAAAGTTCATATGCTTTAATTTTAGTATCTAAAGTATATGGATTGCTACCGTCACATAAATTATTAAGTGCTGAATAAATAATATTAAGATTATCCGTATTAAATAGTTCTAAAAGTAATTTAATATTCATATAAAAAACTCCTTATTAAAAATTAAATTAATCTTTATGAGATAATAACGCAATTTCTTCACGAGTCATATATTCTTTAGTTTTAGCAGTCTCAAGCATTTTGAAAGAGTCATAAGAATTACGCAGCTTATCCGTCTGAATAAAAAATTCATTGTTAAAAGGTTTAATTTTTCGCTTGCGATCTTCAGAAGTCTGATTACAGAGATCATCGTATGAATCCGGAGTATACATTCTTGTAATAGTAAATCTTCCGAGCCATGTAGTACATTGACAACAGCCGAAACTCAAAGACCTAAAATTTTTATCGACAAAATGCCAGCGCTGAGCAGTATAGAGTATTTGAATACCGTTACCTTTTCTAACCTGAGTTAATTTTGTAAGAAGCTCAATAGGAAAGTTTTTAAAGTCACGTGAATTAAATTCGTTTTGGACTTCGTCCCAGGCAACAATAAGAGGCTTATCATAATCAGCAAGAAGCTGCTTCCAGGTGACAAAAGAAAAATCCTCATCTTTGTAATTGAAATTTGTACAGATTAAAATCTTATCTTTATACCGGCGCCGGAGATAATCAAGTTGATAACACATAGCCATAGTTTTACCTTTACCAGGCAAACCGAAATAGCCATAAATACCATATAAATGTATATGGTTACGGTCCTTGAATTTATCTTTAATAAATAAAATAAGAATTAATGGAGAAAAAATTATAAAATTAAAAATTATAAAAATCAAAATAAACACCTTACCAAATATACCTTTCATGCCGGACCGCTGCAAGCTACTCCGGCATGAAAGGTATAAATATTTTTAAGTAAAGGGAATAAGATCCCATATGTAAGCAAAAAGGCCTATCACTATCTTTGAAGTTGTCCAGAAAGTAACGCAAGCACAAAGTATCAATAATAGGTCTGTACCGACTATCCACGAACCATATGCAGTAATAGTAGATAGTGTATTAATCAGCTGAGAGGGAAGTTGAACGACGTCGCCTACAGTTGTTAAACATGAAGTAAAAAGACTTAACATTGCTTTTAACAAAAGACTGATTATAATATTAATCACCTCCTGCATCCGAAGCATTACCGCCATCGTCAACATAAGAAATTTTGAATAAGCCAAAGAATTGGCGAATATTATAAAAAATTAGAAGTAGAGTTATAAAACCTCTGATATACGGACGAAAAGTAGTAACAGCTTTTACAAGATATTCAGCTTTGAAAAAAGTACCCTCAAAAGTACCCAAACCGTAAATATCAACACTACCAGTATGATCGGCAATCTCAGTACCGACACCAAGAATACCGGTCAAGTCAGCCGCATCAATTCCAAAAGTAGTTTTTATTCGATTAACACTATCTTGAACAGCAGAGTTAAGCTCATCACCATCAGGTACGAATATAAATTTTATCCCGTCAAGAATTGCGCCCGGAATTTGCGAAACAGTATCAAGGATACTAGAGAAGAAGCCGCTATTATCATCACTGGAACTATCGCTTGAAGATCCTTCACTATCAGATCCGGAACTAGTTGACCCGCCGCCATCGCCAAGCGTTTCCCCAATGGAACGGGGTTCAGAAAAAGGATATTACCGGACTGATTAGCACCAGAATATAAAATTTCAGTAGAACAAGCAATAGTAACAACAGTATTAGAATTACCTACAATTTTATATGCTGTATAATCTTCAGGAGTTATATCAGGATCATTAATTTGTTTATATTTGATTTGGGAAGATACAATGAAGTCAGATAAATAGCCGTCACCTTCATCAAACCAAACAGTTATTAAACGAATTAAATCATAACGACAATTAGTAATTATACAAGGGCACCCTATTGAATATGAATAACGTAGAAAAAAATCAACACCGTCAGGAAAAGACCATACTTGATAGTCATACTCAAAACCTGTATCATATTCATTAGTAATACGAAAAATAACATAATTAGGATCTGCATCATGCTCCTTAAGTATAGAATACATAGTGTCGTCAGTCATACTAATATGAGTTAAACTCTGAGGCCAGACAGTATCCACATCAAAGTTGTGTTCTTCAGTAGAATATGCACTAGCGGTTAAAAAAACTGAACTTAAAGTAATTAAAGAAATAAAAAAAATTGATATAAACTTTTTCAAAAATTCACCACCTTTAAGGCTGAGTGCAATGGGCAACACTCAGCCTTTTTTAAAAAATTACAAGAACATGTAAATTACACGCTTGATAAGGTGAACGCCGATAAACGTTGCCATAATTCCAAGGCCGATAGGAACAAGAGTATTAAGACCGGAATTGATAGCAGATACTATAGGTTGAACGAGAGAAGAAGTAATCTCAAAAGTAACAACGCCATCCATAGTATGTAGTCTCCTTTCATAAAAATTTTCTTAGTAAACGCCAAAGTAAATAAATTACAGTAGCGCAAATAAGCAGAACGATTAAAAATAGGATAAGACTATTAGTAGTCTTTAAACAAGTATAAATTGCATATAAGTACTCATTATCTGTCATAATAACTCACCGCCAATAACAAGACCAGACTTGTCATAAAAAATAGCTTTAAAATTAGTACCAACATCATAAAGAGTAAAAAAATCATCAGAGCAATTTGAGTTATAAACCTGTTTACCTTCTAATGAGTTTAAAGGCTCGTCCGATGCAAGATGAAGCACATTAAAAGAATAGTCTTTATTAGTCTTCTTTGATGTACCGGATAAATGTTGTTTGCCGAGTAAAGTAATCAAGTAATCACCTCCAGTATAGATTTTATTAATAATGAAAAGCGTCAAAAGAAAAACGCTCTTTAAGCTGACGTAATACATTATTATATTTAGGATTAGACTTAAGACGAATAAATCCAGCATCGAAAACGCTAGAGAAAAAATCATTATTAAGTTGACAGTAAATAGAAAATAAAGCGAGTATGGGAGACATTTTGCAGAAATAGTCTATTTTATTATCAAGTTCGTAATCAACAAACTTGTCAGGTTGCCAACTACCTGAATTATACAAAATTCTGATTTTGTATAATTGTAAATAATTTTTTATTGCCCTATTTTTGAGCCGTTTTATGCTTAATTGTGATTTAATAAGTCAGCCTCTTAGAAGTTACGGTGACTCTAAAAGGCTGTATTAATTAATTTACTTGTTATCGACCGGATTCAAATTTTCTTTTTTTAAGTTGATTTTTAAATCTTTTATTTTTTTAAATTTTTCTAAAAAGTACAATGCAACTTTCTTAAACTTTAAGAACGCTATAATTCCCAATTTCTCTATGCGTTCTGTTTGTCTTTTTATAAATTCAAGGATCATGCGTACTATTTGGTAGATCAGCTTAAATAATTTTATACTGATTTCACCAAACGTGAATCTGTATGTAAGCATACCGATAGCTTCACCAAGATACATATAAAACCGTGCTATACCCATATTAAAACCTATCGCAAAAAGGAATGTCAATATAGCGCATAAGCACATAAAGACGATATCCTGTATATATATTTGTACTTTAGTGTTAAAACCTGATGCTCTTAAAAATCTAAAAATATCATACAAAATTCCCGGTATTATGCCAAAGGCACATGACCAGATAAAAATGCTAAGCTGATTAGTAGAGATCATTTCCATTTAGATCAAGCCCCCGCTTAGTATTATCTGAAAAGCTTAGATAATATGCTTCCATTGTTAGAGCGATTTTCTGTATATATTAAAGACGAAACTTCACCTTCAAGTGTTAATTCTCCGCTTTCAAGGCTCAATTTGTTTATATGTAGATTTTTTCCCTTTATTACCAGTTCTCCGTAATCGGTATATGCTGTTACCGTTTGTTCGTCAAAGCTGTCAACATCAGATACTCCTGTTAGTGTCAATGATTTTCTATTTTCAAGAATCAGATTATGCGGTAATTTTATATTTTTCTTTTCGACTGCCATAATTATAAAAATCTCCTTATTAATAATATTTTGCCTTTAATACTTATGTATTGCAATGCAAAAATATGATTAATAAGGAGAATAAATTATCATATATAGCCTACTTATTCTACGGTAACTGATTTTGCTAAGTTTCTTGGCTTATCCACATCATTACCTCTGAGTACTGCTGTATAATAAGCTATTAGCTGTAATGGAACTACAGCGGTCATCGGTATGAGCAGATCGTCAATGTCGGGTATTCTTATAATGTGGTCAGATTTGCAATCATTGAGCATTAAGCTCTCTCTGCATACGGTTATTACCATGGCGCCTCTTGACTTAACCTCTTCTATATTGCTTATTGTTTTTTCGGTAATATTAGATTGAGTTACAACAGCAATTACAGGCATACCGTTAGATATAAGTGATATTGTACCGTGCTTTAATTCGCCTGCACCATATGATTCTGAGTGAATATATGATATTTCCTTAAGTTTAAGTGAACCCTCCATACTAAGCGCATAGTCGAGTCCTCTGCCTATATATAACAGGCTGTCTGCGGCAATAAGCTTTGTAGATACATACTGGCATAACGACTTTGTTTCAAGTACTTTTTCTATCTCGCTTGGAATTTGCATAAGCTTTGTTGTATAATCAGCGCATTTATCTGCACTTATTGCTCCCTTAACAAATGCTAATCTGAAAGCAAGCAGATATAAAACAGAAAGCTGTACCATGTACGCTTTTGTAGAAGCAACTGCAATTTCCGGTCCTGCGTGTGTATATATAAGCATATCGGACTCTCTGGCAATCGTGCTACCCTTTGCATTAACAATGCCTAAGGTCTTTGCGCCTAATGATTTAGCCAGTCTTAATGCGGCGATACTGTCAGCAGTTTCACCGGATTGCGAAATAATTACAACAAGGTCTTTGCTGTTTATTATAGGATTTCTGTATCTAAATTCAGATGCTATATCAACTGCAACGGGCACTCTTGCTATAGACTCAATAACATACTTGCCTACCATTCCGGCGTGCATTGCTGTACCGCAAGCAACAACGGTTATCTGCTGAATATCCTTGAGCATATCGTCAGATATTCCGCACTCATCCAGGTATGGCATATTATTTTTTATTCTTGGCGTTATTGTAGTCTTTACAGCTGTAGGTTGTTCAAAAATTTCTTTCATCATAAAATGCTCATAACCGCATTTTTCTGCTGCCTCAATGTCCCAATCTGCCGTTTTCAGCGTTTTCTTGATTTCATCACCGTGCAAATCGACAATTTTTGTATATTTAGGGCTTAAAACAGCTATTTCATCATGCTCAAGCAGATAGTAATTTTTAGTATATCTTAAAATTGCAGAAACGTCAGAGGCAATAAAGCTTTCGCCCTTGCCTATTCCGACTATCAAAGGACTTTCTTTGCGTACTGCATATACGTTATCAGGGAAATCCTTAAAAATTATGCCAAGTGCAAAAGAGCCTTGCAATTCTCTCATGGTAGTAGCTATTGTTGCTATAGGGTCGCCGTTATAATAGTAATCCAGCAACTGAGCAACAACCTCGGTATCGGTCTGGCTTAAAAAGCTTCTACCCTCTTTAAGCAACCTTTCTTTAAGAACCTGATAATTCTCTATAATTCCATTATGTACAATGGTTACTTTACCGCTATTATGTGGATGTGAATTTATATCAGAAGGTTCGCCGTGAGTTGCCCAACGTGTATGACCTACACCTGCTTTGCCCATAGGCTTGCCGGTAATTTCCATTTTTTTCTCTAAGTCTACCAGTCTGCCCTTTGATTTTGCTACCTTGATTTCACCGTTCTCAAATACAGCAATTCCTGCAGAATCATATCCTCTGTATTCAAGCTTTTTTAATGATTCAATCAATACTTCACTGCAATCTCTGTATCCTACATATCCTACAATACCGCACATATGCAATACAACCTTTCAAAAATAAAGATAAAACAAATAAGTTATAACGAATAAGATTGACAAACAAATAGCACAAAGTCCGCCATACTGAGTTGAAAAAGTACGATGATAAAGCAACTTTATAAAATTTGTTTGTCAATATATATTATGAATTATGATTAAAAGTCGGTACGATCTCCTTTAGCACAGCAAGTGTTTTTTCGGAGTCATTGTTTTTAGCATATTCCTTAAGCTTTTCAATCTTTTGAATAAAGACGTCAGGCTCAATTTCAATTTGATGTCCGATATAAATTTTCTTATTTGGGGTAGTTTTAAGTCCCTCTTCATCCATCAAAAGCTCTTCTTTCATTTTTTCGCCAGGACGAAGACCTGTAAATATAATCGGAACGTCTTTATACGGAACCTTACCGTACATACGTATAAGGTTTTCTGCCAAAGTCAATATTTTTACCGGAGCACCCATGTCAAGCACGAAGATCTCTCCGCCGGCAGCCATAGCACTTGCCTGTAAAACAAGCGATACGGCCTCAGGTATAGTCATAAAGTATCTGATAATATCAGGTGAAGTTACGGTAACCGGCTTACCGCTTTCTATCTGTCTTTTAAACAGCGGTATAACAGACCCGTTAGAGCCAAGCACATTACCGAAACGTGTGGTAATAAACGCAGTTTCTGACTCATACTGTGCCATATATTGTACTATCATTTCACAGCAACGCTTGGTTGCACCCATTACATTTGTTGGATTAACCGCCTTATCGGTAGATATCATAACAAACTTTTTGACTTTATAGAACTGTGATAGATTTGCTACGTTAAATGTGCCTAAAACATTATTCTTTACAGCCTCTTCAGGCACGGTTTCCATAAGAGGAACGTGCTTATGAGCCGCCGCATGAAATACGATGTCAGGGCGATATTTCTCAAATATAAGCTTCATTTTATCGTAATCACGGACAGAAGATATTAATGTAACTAAATTGAGCTTATTGCCATAGTCCATTTTAAGCTCTTGCTCTATATCATATGCGTTATTTTCATAAATATCAACGATAATTACTTGTTTAGGGTCATACTTTGCTATCTGACGTGTAAGCTCACTGCCGATAGAGCCGCCGCCGCCTGTTATCATACAAACCTTACCCTTGATAAATCCCTGTACCTCTTGATTATCGAATGAAACAGGGTCACGACCCAAAAGATCCTCAACGCGTATATCGGTTACTTTACCTAGTAACTTAGTTTTATCGTCAAAAAGCATATCTCCAAGATAAGGTATAACTTTGATAATACACTGCGTTTCAGAACAGATATCGAGTATGCGTTTACGATTTGCCTCTGAACATGATGGAATTGCAAACATGATAACTTCAATATTTTCAGTCTTACAAAGACTTGGTATATCGTTGGTTGTACCCATTACCTCTACGCCGTTGATTATTTGGCGTTGCTTTGATGCGTCATCATCAACAAGGCAGATAGGATTATATGCCGCAGATGGATTTCTCGGATCATGTTTAGCATTTTTTATGTCCTTAAGTATAATTTTACAGGCTTCTCCTGCACCTATTATCATGGTGCGTTTTCTCAAACTCTTAACGCCTTCGTCAGTAAGTACAAGGAACGTTTTTCTGAAAAGCAATCTGAATACCAAAACGCCCGTTGTACATATTACAAGGCTGATTAAGAAGAAATTAAGCTTCATTACATCAGTTGTCCAATATAGGAATGTACTGCTTAATATTAAGCCGGATGCCATACCTATTGACGCAGATATATAATCCTTAATCTTAAAGTATCGCCAGATTTTTGAGTATGCTCCGCTAATATACATAGTCAGAAAGCAAACTACCATATTTGAAAGTGTGATAAGGGCTATTCTTCTGTCAGATAAGCTTTTAACTGACAAAACATCAAGTATAAAGCCTGCCATAACAGTGCCAAAGCCTACGATAAATAAATCAGCACAAACTAATATAAATTTTCTTTCATTTATCTTAAATAATTTTTTCATGCTCTGTACCCCGCCCACCAGTACAAAATTTATCAGTTCTCAAAATGTGTTTAATGTACTGTGCGTCAAAATAAATTGATTTAAAATACTATTCAAAGTAAAACAAAATAAAAGTACATCAATATTTTTACTATTATACCACACAACAACATAATTCGTCAACAATTAAATTTAAAACCTATACTAATCAGTCGAATAAGCTACATAAGCGGTGCTACAAACCTTAAAAAGGCTTGGAACAGTCTTTTAATAACACCGTAATTACATTTATCAGGGGTTATTTGAGTACAACTTGGCAATGTGTTTTTATAGTCCTCTACCATTTCACGGATTACAGGACAGTTATACAGGAGTACAGCGCATTCAAATTGAAGATATAGACTTCTATAATCGAAATTAGCACTGCCTATAACTGCAACTTTATCGTCAGATACTATTGTTTTTGAGTGAATAAAGCCGTTTGTGTACTCATATATTTTAACTCCGGCATCAACAAGCTTTTTATAATATGAGCGTGTTGTCAGGTGTACCATTTTTTTATCAGGTATATATGGTGTAGTAATGATAACCTCTACCCCACTTTGGGCGGCGTGTATAAGGGATTTCTCTATAAAAGAATCCAAAATAAGATACGGTGTGTTGATATAAATATATTTTTTAGCCTTTTGAATTATTTTAAGATAAATTTCTTGAGTTATTAATTCATCGTCTGTAGGATTATCACAAAACGGTTGTAAAAAGCCAAGCGAACTGTCTGTACTATCACTGAAATCAGGTAAAAGCTTTTTATAGTCTAAATCATCTTTATTATACATTATCCACGTTGATATAAATATAACGGTAAAGCTCCATGCGGCATCGCCTTTCAGGCGTATAGCACAGTCTTTCCAGTGACCGTATTTTTTAACTTTGTTTATATATTCATCGGCAAGGTTACACCCTCCGGTATAGGCAATTTTTCCGTCTATGGATATAATTTTTCTGTGATCTCTATTATTCTGAACGGCTGTAAGCAGTGGTATGAATTTATTGAAAACTACTACCTTTATGCCAAGAGAGCGTAAGTATTCAGCATAACCCTTTTGCAACGTAAGCAAACAGCCGACATCATCATAAATAATTCTTACATCTACGCCTGAAGCTGCTTTTCCTTTTAATATATCAAGAATGGTATTCCACATCACACCCTCTTCTATAATGAAAAATTCAATAAAAATATATTTCTTTGCCTTCTTAAGGTCAGGAATAAGCGCCTCAAAGAAATCATCGCCAAGCGGATAATACGTTGCCTCTGTGTTATTATAAACAGGGAAATTTTGCACGTTATTCAGATATTTAAACTCCGGCAAATACTCGCAATCGTTAAGGTTAGTAAGTTTATTAAGCTTATTGTTTGATTTTTCATACAAAGCGGCTATTATTTCTGAGCTTTTTTCAACCTCTCTTTTAAATATCTTTGTAGACGATTGAAAGTGTACCATCAAGTATAAAGTAAGACCAAAGAAAGGAAAAAGCAGAATAATTATTATCCATAGCGTTTTATAATCCATCTGTATTTTTACTTTGTCAGAGGCATAAATAACAATTACGGTAATAACAGCTAATGTTTGTATTATAAAGAAAGACAAGCCGCTTGAGGAACTACTTAGAATAAATACTAAAATGGCAACTTGTATTAATAATAATAGTATGACAAAAAAACGTCGCTTCAATAAATTGTTAATTACTTTCTGCATTGCATAAACTCCTCGCAAATTAGTTTTTAGCTGATATTAAGGCTTTTTCCATAATCAAAGGGAATTAAACGTATAAAGCATAGTGACTTTACAAGCTCAATTCCCACATAATTTTAATTATAATATACTATTAAAGTTTATTTGTTATAAAATATCGTTTTATCCTTTTTGGGACGAAGCCTTAAATTATGACCGAATTTTTTTAATAATTCAGCACATTCATCTTCAAGTACGCCTGATGTAACCTGCGCCTTATGATTGTACGGTAAGTCGAATAGATTCACTATTGTACCGCAAGATCCACCTTTATCGTTTTTTGCACCGTAAATTATTTTCGGTATCCTAGCATTTATTATAGCACCCGTACACATAGGACAAGGCTCAAGGGTAACATACATTCTGCATTTAAAAAGTCGCCAACCGCCAAGCTTTTTACAGGCGGTGTCTATAGCTTTTAGCTCTGCGTGTGCAAGAGCATTTTTGTCTGACTCACGACTGTTATATTCAGTTGCAACGATTTCATTATCCTCTGTAACTATAACGGCTCCTACAGGTATTTCGCCAAGCTCAAACGCTTTCTTTGCCAATTCAAGCGCTATTTGCATATAATATTCATCATTTAGCCGGAACATTATAATGTAAGTGTGAAAACAGCAAGTGCAAACATGATTATGATGAATATTATTACAGGTGCTGAAGTCAGCAAGGCAGCCATCTTTTTGCCTGATGATAACTCTACCTCACTGCTTGTATTTTTTACAGACATAAAAGACTTATCAGATTTAGCAAGATAAGCAAAGCCAACAAATCCTATAACTAACAGGAATATCATATAAGTTATTTCTACCAAGCCACCGATTTTTTCGGACGTCTTTCCTACTATCATGGTCATAACCACAGCGGAAAAATTGTTGAAGAAATGTATGATTATTGCCGGTAGCATTGAATTTGTATAACATACAACATATCCAAGCACAAGTCCTACTATGAAAGCAAACGGTATCTGAACAAAGTTACCGTGGAGTATTCCGAAAAGCAAAGCTGTTGACAATATAGCGAAAGCATCACCGTATTTTCTCAGCATACTTAACATTACACCCCTGAATAAAAACTCTTCAGTAAGGCAAGGCACAAGCGCATAAGCAATGCAGAAAAGCACGATTTCCAGTGTTGATATGTCTGTACCTTCAGAAGCAATCTGATTATCTACACCAAAGAAAAACTTCATACTCATAGAAAAACACTCGGTAATCATGTTAGCATACATACAAACGCATAATCCTGCGGCAACTAATGCCACAACGGTTTTACCGGCAACCCTCTGAAACTTAAAAAGATCCAAAAGTCTTTCATGCTTGATTTTAGCGAAAATTAGTGCAGGTAAAACGCAAAAAACTAAAGAGCTTAATCCCAAAATCAAGAAATAGCCCGTTGGATCCATACCGGAATATCCGTTATCAAGATTACTATAGTCCAATCCGCCAGAGAATATTATAATCATCTCAAGAACGATTGTAACAACGAGCTGAACTCCTAACACAATAAGCATTAGTCCGCCTATTCCGTTACAAGCTCTTTTAAGCCCTTTCTCCTGATTGTATTCTTTATAATAATTCTGATAGGCTTCACTATATACCGGAGTAGCATTCAGGTACGTCTGTTGTAGTTCCAGTGCGTTTGGCGGTGTTGGCTGATAATAATTCATATGTGATCACTCCTTATTTTAGAGGATAAATTTATTTATATGTGTACTTATAGTTATATCCGTATTTACTGCGTAAACCTAAGCATCCTACCTTCAAAAAGCCGAGAATAGGAGCATTCATCATTTTCATAAACTGCAACGCCTTTGCTATATCGCCGTGCGTAGTTATACGCTCACGTATGATCATAACGTACCCTGATATATAGTCTTTCAGGAGCAATGCGTCAGTAACAAGACCTATAGGAGGAGTATCCAGTAAAATGTAATCGTAAACCTCTTCCAATTTTTCAAAGGTTTTTTTAAGTCTTTCAGAGCTTATAAGCTCTGATGGGTTTGGCGGTATCGGTCCTGTTGTTATTACGTCAAGCGACGGTAGTACTTCTTTATGCAAAATTTCTTCTATGGTTTTAAATCCACCCAAAACATCCGAGAAACCGGTTTTATTATCAAGCTTAAGCAGGTTTTGCACATTAGGCTTACGTAAGTCAATATCTATAAGTAATACACGTGCACCCATCTCAGAAAGAGAAATTGCCATATTTGTTGTTGCTGTACTTTTACCCTCGCCCTTTGACCAGCTGGTAAAAGCAACAAATTTATTATTCTTTGCTGATAATGAGAACATTAATTTTGTACGTGCTATTTTATATCCTTCAACTATGGCAAATTTACCGGCATCATTTGTAACTTCATTACCGTAAAAGTATCCGGAGGATCTGGATTTTTTACGTTTAATGCTTATTGGCATCAGTAAATCTCCTCCTTATCATCACATAAGTCAAAATCAGGTATTTCTGCAAATACCGGTATTGCATACATTACAAACAAATCTTCGTTTGGCTTAACTGTAGTATCAAGCATTTCAAGAAAAACAGAAAGCAGGATACCGATAAATGCACCTATGCCTAATCCGAAAACGGTATATTTCTTTACATTAGGTGAAGATGGAGACGTAGGAATGGTAGCCTCATCTATAGGTTTTACATTACCTGTTGCAATTATGTTCTTAAATTCCTCAGGAGCATATTCGACTATTTTATTGGCTATGTCAGCGGCTTCTTTTGGATTAGCACAGGTGACAGTTATGTTTAATACCTGTGTGCTATTTTCATTAGAAATTGAAATAAGTGATGCCAGATATTTCAGCGAGTAATTAAGCCCTAAAGATTCCTTAACCTGCGTCATCATGTGATTATCCTTAAATATAAGCGCACAGGTTTTTGCAAGGTAATTTGCCGCTGAAATATCCGTTGTATATATAGTTTCCTTTTCTTCGTTTGAGTTCTGTATAAATACCGTAGCCGTTGCAGAATAGAGAGGTGTAATAAAAAGTGTAGCATAAGCGTAAGCACAAAATCCAAATGATAATATCAAGGATATAACCATTTTTAAATGTACCTTAAGTATGCCGATGACAGCTTTTATTGTAAATTCTTGATCCATATATCTTTAAACCTCCCCTGCAAGGATATACCAATGCAGGTAATTGTAAATTATAATACGCTTAATAAAACGCCTGCCGCTACAGCAGAACCGATAACACCGGCAACATTCGGACCCATGGCGTGCATGAGCAGGAAGTTCGACGGGTTAGCCTCCTGACCTACTCTTTGAGATACACGTGCGGCCATAGGTACGGCAGAAACGCCTGCGCTACCTATAAGAGGATTTACTTTTCCGCCTGTCAATTTACACATAAGCTTACCGAATAGCACGCCGCCTGCGGTACCGCAACAAAATGCAAGTAGTCCAAGTGCAATAATTTCGAGTGTTTCCCATTTAAGAAATACAGCTCCGGTTGCGGTTGCGCCAACTGTTGTACCAAGGAATATTGTAATTATATTCATAAGCTCATTTTGAGCAGCCTTTGAAATTCTGTCAACAACACCTGATTCACGGAAGATATTTCCAAGCATGAGCATACCTACAAGCGGTGTTGCATCCGGTACAAATAATGCTACAAGTATGATAACAACTATTGGGAACATGAGCTTCTCAAGCTTTGAAACAGGTCTTAACTGCTCCATAACTATCTCACGTTCTTTTTTAGTTGTCAAAGCCTTCATTATACGTGGCTGAATAAAAGGAATAAGCGCCATATACGAATATGCGGCTACCGCAATAGGTCCAAGTAAATGCGGGGCAAGCTTTGATGTAACGAATATAGCGGTAGGACCGTCGGCACCGCCGATAATTCCTATTGCACCTGCTTCTTTGGATGTAAATCCGATTGCTATAGCGCCGATGAAGGTTATAAATATACCAAGCTGAGCTGCCGCACCAAGTAAGAAGCTCTTAGGATTTGCTATAAGGGGACCAAAGTCGGTCATTGCACCGATGCCAAGGAAGATAAGCGGAGGATATATTCCGAGCTTAACGCCCTGATATAAGTAGTAAAGCAATCCGCCGTATGACGGTATTTGATAATATTGTATTCCTGCCTGCTCTATAATAGGATAAGCGGTAGACGCCGCACCGTGCTCGGCTATGTACTCCGCAACAGGCTGAAGCTCATAAGATGGCGGAGCCATAAGTGCCGGATATAAATTGACAAGAAGCATACCGAAGGCTATAGGTAATAATACAAGCGGCTCGTATTCTTTACCTATTGCAAGGTAAATCAAAAATGCTGCGATTGCCATCATCACATAATTCTGCCAACCAAGGCTTAAAAAGCCGGAGCTTTCTAAAATATTGGTAATTGAGTCTAAAAGACGATTAAGTATATCCATTTTAAAATTTTGTCCTTTCTAAAGTTATGTATAATTAAAACGGGCGTGTATTCTCTAATAGTCCTGCTGAACTCCATGCAGAACGGCTTTCTTTTACACGCTTGACGGATTTAACTGTGCAGCGTGTTTTTGAATACATAGCATCCACGGCGGCACTGATAACTGCGATTATCTCATCCGGTATAGTATCGTCGTCGTCCACTATCTCAGGTTCAATTACTTCAGTAACTACAGGCTTAGCTGCCGTGGCTTTTTCTTCCGCCTTCTTTTGTTTTTTAGCGTTCTTCTTTTGCTGAGCTGTATAAACTACAGTGCTATAGATTTTGATTGCTGCGATAAGCACAAATAATACAGTGAATACAACAACTATGCCGGTAAGCAACACGGTTATTGCAATTTGAAATTTTTCCATGGATTTTATTCCTCCGTATAGAAATATTTAGGCGCTATTCACACCATTATAATAGTTATGTATTTTTTAAATTATACAATATTACGTGTTGAATTTCAATATAAACATTTTTAAAAGTCCTTGTTACAAGAAATTTTGTGCATATTCACTCATTTTACCCTCATTTAACGCTTTATTTTTCATATTTTTTATCTTTTTAGCAGGGTTTTATGAATTATCGGATTGACTTTTTATTTTTATGTATGTATACTATTTTCAGTATAGTATTAACTTTGATTTTGTTCTTAAAAGGGAGATAAAATATATGTCTGTTTTAGTTACGGGAGGAGCGGGCTACATAGGCACACACACCTGTGTAGAGCTTCTTAATTCGGGATATGATGTAGTTGTTGTAGATAATTTCTGTAACAGTAGTCCTAAAGCATTGCAAAGAGTTCATGAAATTACCCAAAAAGATATAAAGCTATATGATATCAACGTTTGCGACAGTGATGAATTATCCAAGGTATTTGAAGAGAATGAAATAGATGCGGTCATACATTTTGCCGGATTAAAGGCTGTAGGAGAATCCTGTAAAATGCCGCTTGAGTATTATCGTAACAATGTCTACGGTACACTTATGCTGTGTCAATGTATGAAGAGGTATGGAGTGAAAAAGCTTGTGTTCAGTTCATCGGCTACGGTTTACGGACATAATCCCGTCCCCTATGTAGAAACCATGAGTACCGGTGATGTTTCCAATCCGTACGGACGTACTAAGCACATAATAGAACAAATGCTGTTTGATTTGTATAATTCTGATAATGAGTGGAGCATAGCACTGTTAAGATATTTTAATCCCATAGGTGCGCACAGCAGTGGGCTTATAGGAGAAGACCCAACGGGAATACCGAACAACCTTCTCCCCTATATACTCAAGGTTGCTGTAGGCAAATTACCGTATTTACCTTTGTACGGTGATGATTATGATACCCCTGACGGTACGTGCATACGTGATTACCTTCATGTGGTTGATCTGGCCGTTGCGCATCTGAAAGCACTAGAGCGGATAAAGCTACACAGCGGAATAGACGCGTATAATATAGGCACAGGCACAGGCTACAGCGTATTTGATATTATAAAAAGCTTTGAAAGTTCAACCGGTATAAAAATAAATTATCGTATCAAAGACAGGCGTAGCGGAGATGTGCCGATAATGTGTGCAGATGTACATAAGGCATATGAGGTTTTAGGATGGCGTGCAACACATACTTTGGAAGAAATGTGCAGAGATTCTTGGAATTGGCAGAAGAATAATCCAGACGGTTATAAGTAATTTGTGAAAGAAGGTACATAACATGAGGCGTGAATACGCTGAAAGTTCCCCTGAGATATTGCGTAGTTTTTTGCTTTATATGCAAACGGTAAAAGGAAAGTCTGCTAATACCGTTGATGAATATTTCATGGACTTGCGTACTTTTTTAAGGTTTATAAAGAGAGAAAAAGGGCTTGTTCCTGCTGAAACGGAGTTTGAAAAAATAAAGATAGACGATGTGGATGAATCGCTGATAAGAAAGATAACTCTGCTTGATGCGTATGAGTTTTTAAATTACACATTAAATGAACGTGAGAATAACGCAAACACAAGGGCGAGAAAATGCTCAAGTATAAGGGCATTTTTCAATTATCTGCATAAAAAGATGAATATAATAGATGTTAATCCTATGGCTGACCTTGAAATGCCAAAAACAAAAAAATCATTGCCAAAGTACTTGACATTGGAGCAAAGCATAGAGCTTTTAAATGCTGTAGACGGACCGTATAAAGAACGTGACTACTGCATACTGACGTTGTTTTTAAATTGCGGTATGCGATTATCCGAACTTGTCTCTCTGAATTTAAGTGATATAAAGTCAAACGATACCGAAAACGCCATAACAATAACAGGTAAAGGCAACAAGCAACGCATAGTTTATCTTAACGATGCGTGCGTATCTGCAATAAACGATTATCTAAAGGTAAGACCTGTTGATGGTGTCAAGGATAAAAACGCACTGTTTTTAAGTAGGCTAAACAAGAGAATAAGCAATAAAACGGTACAATCGCTTGTTTACAAATATCTGGATAAAATAGGGTTAAATTCAGCAGGATATTCCGTACATAAGCTCAGACATACTGCCGCAACGCTCATGTATCAGTACGGTGACGTAGACATACGTGTGTTGAAGGACATACTCGGACATGAAGATCTGGGTACTACAGAGATATATACGCACTTATCGTCAAAGCAAATGGAGGAAGCTGTAAGTAAAAATCCTCTGGCAAAGATAAAACAGCGAAAAAGGGAGACAGAAGAATAAAAATAAATGCAACGCCGCAGTATTTTTACTGCGGCGTTAAAATGTGAATGCTAAAACTGATACAATATATAGATTAACAAAATCAGTATTAATCGAATAGTACGCAATGTTAAGCTATATAGATTTATACTATATATTGTATATAAGTGTTAAATGGTATTGCGCTTTCTCTGCCAATCCTTTATGTTTTTGATCTCGTTGTACATGGCGACATAGCTTTCATGGCGTGAACGTTCAATTTTATTATCCTTAACTGCCTGCAAAACAGCACATCCCTTTTCGCAGGTGTGTGAGCATGATGTGAATTGGCAGTTGTCTATATAATCAGCAAAATCAGAAAAACAGAATTTTATCTGATCCTTTTCAATCATTTCATAGTGCTCGATATCAACGGTAGAAAACCCCGGTGTATCTGCTACATATCCCCCATTCACTTTAAAAAGCTCTACCTGTCTTGTGGTGTGTCTTCCTCTACCCAGCTTCTTGCTTATATCACCGGTATCAAGATCAAGGTCAGGGAAAAGCGAGTTTATAAGCGTACTTTTACCAACGCCGGAGTTACCGATAAATGCAGTAAATTTGTTTGGCAACAATTTACGTATTTCATCTAAACCGTCATTGCTGAATTTAGTTGTGCATATAGTTTTGATGCCTGAGTGTGTATATATATCGTATAATTGCTTAGCCGAGCTTAAATCTGACTTAGTTATAGCCAAAATTGGTGTTATATCTTTATTAACCGCAGCAGCAATCATCTTGTCAATGATGATGGTATTGGGTTGAGGATCACATACTGATGCAACTATTATCAGATTATCCAAATTCGCCATAGGCGGTCTTACTATGCTGTTTCTTCGTGGCAGAATGCTCTCTAAAGTAGAGTAGCCGTTTTCCTGTACTGTGATTTTTACTTTATCACCTGCATACGGAGATATTCCCTGTTTACGAAAAAGTCCACGTGCCTTACATTCATAAGTAATACCGTCACAGTCGACGTAATAAAAACCGCCTATTCCTTTTATCAGTATTCCCTCTTTTTCAACCATAAATTTATAACCTCTCAAATATAAATTCTGCGATGTACAGAAACATCGCAGAATATTTTTGTTTATTGCTTTTTAAAATTAATTCAATTAATCTATCAACCTAAACCTTCATCGTCATCACCGAGTTCGTCGGAAGGATCTTCGATGCCAGACTCATCACCCGAAGTTTCGCTACTGATTGGATCATCAATAGGCGGTTCGCTGCTGACTGGATCGTCTATTACCGGATCCGGATTTGAGGACGATACGTCAGTGTGCGGCGGAATATAATCTCTTTGAGTTGTCTGAGTTACTTTCTTAGTATCAAAGTTTGCTTCAAATACTGCATATTCCTGTCCTTCTATCTGAACAACTATTGTACTCTTACCTGAGATACCTGTTACTGAGATAGTATATTTGCTGTTATAGTATGGAACTACAGTCTTTGAATATTCAGAATCCACTACACCGTCGATGATAACTTTGAGGTAAACGGAATCTTTTACATCTGACGGTAAATCAACGTATACGTCAAGTGTGACTTCTTCGGGTTCTATAATACCCTCACTGATAACTACGGTAACCTCTGTACCCTCTGCTACAGTTGAATTATAGAGCGGTGATTGACTGATTATTGTGCCCTTGGCCGCAGGGTCTTCCTTACTTGTTACTTTACTGTTTAAAACAAGAGAATATTTCTCAAGCTCATCCTTGGCTTCATCTACTGTAAGACCTATAAGGTTAGGCACGGATGTTTCTTTTTCCGCAGGCTTGGCGCTTACATATACCTGAACTATAGTACCGATAGCAACCTCTTGGTATGCTTTCGGGAATGTTTCCTTAACATAGCCGATTAAAGTTTCTTCATCAACTATTTCTATTACTTCAATTTCAAGATTTGCTTTCTTGATTCTTTCTTCTGCATCCTTTAACTCACGTCCTACAACGTCCGGTACAGGTACAAGCGTTGCGGTAGAGTTTACGGTAAGTGTTATCTTAGCGTCAGCCTTAACCTTTTTTGAGTTTGCGGCAGGATCTTGCTTAAGAACTATACCCTCCGGTTTGCCGGGTTCGTAGGTGTTCTCGATAACGAAGTTGAACTTATATGCAGGATTCGCCTGTATATCCTCAAGCTTTTGATCAACAAAGTTAGGAATGTCAACGTCCTCTACAGCACTGGTTTCACAGGCTTGGAAGATTGCGAGCATACCGAATATCAGGGCTATTAAAACTACTGCGATTGAAACGCCGATTATAATACCTACTTTAGATTTCTTTTTAGAAGTACTGTCGTCGGGCTCATAATCGTAATCGTCCTCCTCATCTTCTATGTCCTTATCTCTGTTGCGTATTGTGTTGATTGCGTCAACGTATTTTGTGGGGGTTTCATCCACAAAGTATGTGTATTGGAATTTAATGGACGGATTTTGTCTGAAAAGCTCGATATCTTCAAGCATATCACCTGCCGATAGATAACGCTTGGAGGCATCCTTTTGCATTGCCTTTAATGTTATTTCCTCCAGTCCGTCAGGGATAGAAGGATTAATGGTCTTAGGAGGCGTCGGTTCAGACTGTAACTGCATTATAGCAACTGAAACGGCATTATCTGCATCAAACGGAAGTCTGCCTGTGAGCATCTCGTAAAGCATTACGCCTACAGAGTAAATGTCAGTCTTGCCGTCTGTTATATCGCCTCTGGCCTGCTCAGGTGCAATGTAGTGTACAGAGCCTATAGCCTTGTCTGTAATAGTACGTGTTTCGGTATTTGAAAATCTGGCAATACCAAAGTCGGTAACCTTTATTGTGCCGTCCTGTAGGAGCATAATATTCTGAGGCTTGATATCTCTATGAATTATGCCTTTGTTATGTGCGTGCTCAAGTGCCTTAAGTATTTGGGTTGTAAAGTGTACGGCTTCTTTCCAGTTGATTTCACTTTGACTTGCAATGTACTCTTTAAGTGTAATACCGTCAATGTACTCCATAACAATGTACTGAATCATGTCACCGAAGCTTACATCGTAAACCTTAACTATGTTTGGATGAGAAAGTACAGCGATAGCTTTTGACTCATTTTTAAAGCGTCTTAAAAATTCATCGCTGTTAGAGTACTCATCTTTTAGAATTTTTATAGCTACAATACGGTCATCAATGGTGTCGTATGCGCGGTATACCATAGCCATACCGCCAACGCCTATCATTTCATGTATTTCATAACGACCGTCAAGCTTTTTTCCGGTATATTTATCCATTTGTTGCACTCCTGTCCGAATAATTTTCATTATCTGCACAAATAACTGCAACGGTGATGTTATCACTGCCGCCCTGCTTGTTTGCTGATTTTATCAATCTGTCCGCAAGTTCGTTATATGTGCAATTATTTATTATATTATTAAGCTTATCAGAATCAAAATAATTTGATAAGCCGTCAGTACAAAGTAATAGCAGTTCACCCTTTAAGAAAGGAAAGGATATATAGTCCTCCCTAACCTCTTTATCAACGCCCAAAGCTCTGGTAATGTAATTTCTTCCCGGATGAATTCTGGCCTGTTCTTCGGTTATTTCTCCTCTGTTGACCATTTCCTGTACAAAGGAATGATCAAGCGTGATCCTCTTAAGGTCGCCGTAGCTTATCAAATATGCTCGGCTGTCACCCACATGGGCAACGTGTGCCACTGAGTCCTTGATTACTGCAACTACAGCCGTAGTTCCCATGCCGGAAAGCTCACGCTCTGACATTGATTTTTCATAGACCTGTTTATTGGCTTCTACTATAGCTTCAGATATCATACCGTGAATTTCATCATCGGTTATAGTTTGTATTCTTCTGTCGAATATATCGGCAATTATATTTACTGCCATTGAGCTTGCGATATTTCCTCCGTTTGCTCCGCCCATTCCGTCACAAACGGCAACCCAAGCGCAATTATCAGATAGTTTTCGATATTTATAAGCATCTTGATTGTTATCTCTTACCAAACCGACATCGGTTTTGCAAATTATATTCAAAGTTATGCCTCCCAACGCATAGAACCGGAAATACTTTTATTTATTATGCCTACCTCTAAGCTGTCCGCAAGCGGCATCTATATCTGAACCAAGTGTACGCCGTACTGTAGCGGCTATACCCCTGCTCTCAAGAATTTTGCAAAAGCTTAAAAGTCTGTCTTTCTTACTTTTGCGATAATTTGTTTCAGTTACCGAATTTACGGGGATTAGATTTACATGGCACAGCATACCCTTAAGCCTTGATGCAAGCTCATACGCACACTCATCGCTGTCGTTTACTCCGTCTATCATGGCATATTCAAAGCTAATGCGGCGTCCGGTGACTGATGCGTATTTTCTGCAAGCCTTCAGAAGCTCATCAATAGGATAACGTTTATTTATCGGCATTGTTTTGCTTCTTATTTCATCATTTGGGGCATGAAGTGATATAGAAAGCGTAAGCTGTAAACGCTCGTTCATTAAATCGTATATTCTATCCACCAGACCGCAGGTAGACAATGAAATATGCCTCATACCTATGTTAAGTCCGTCGTCAGAAGAAACAAGGCGTAAAAATCTGAGTACATTATCGTAATTATCAAGAGGTTCACCCATGCCCATAAGAACAATGTTTGAGATGCGTATGCCCGTATCTCTTTGCGCCGCCTCTATCTGAGCGAGCATCTCTGACGCGGTAAGGCTACGTCTGAATCCACCCTTGCCTGTAGCGCAAAATGTACAACCCATTTTACAACCTACTTGTGTAGATATACATATCGAATAGCCATGGTGATACTGCATAAGTACAGATTCTATAAGTTCACCGTCGTTAAGCGAAAATAAATACTTCACGGTATTATCATAAGCCGAAATCTGTTTTTTTTCAATATTTGCTACAGAGATGTAATAATTTTTTTCTAAATTTTCTTTTATTGACTTTGGAATGTTACACATTTGCTCAAAAGCTGTAACCCCTTTGTTAAGCCAGCCGTAAATTTGTTTTGCCCTGTATTCCGGATATCCGAGAGCCGTAATCGACTGTTTTAACTCATCATAATACATTGATTTGATATCTATCAAAATTACACCTGCTTTTTAAACGCACTAATAAAGAAACCGTCTGCCCCATCACTTTGCGGAAATACAGTAAGCATATTTGTCGGTTCGGCTGTTTTTCTTGTTACATATTCGGGAATATTAAGCTCAAGCGGGACGAAATCTTTATTTTCTTTCAAAAACTTTTTTGCTACTTCATTGTTTTCGGCAGGATTTAACGTACAGGTAGAATATATCAGTGTACCGCCGTTTTTTACAATCTTAGAGCTATTAATTAAAATCTCATATTGTATGCTCGGTAATGTATGTATTCCCGTGTCCTCTTTGTAACGTATTTCCGGTTTTCTGCGTAATATACCAAGCCCCGAGCAAGGCGCATCACACAGAACAACATCGGCCTTAAGCTCACATTTATCGCATTTAGCATCTCTGATACTACTGGATATTATGCTTATTCCCAAGCGTTTAGCCCCGTCATTTATAAGCTTAATACGGTTTTCATATAAATCAAAGGCAAAAATCTTACCATCATTATTCATAATCTGTGCCATAGTAAAGCTTTTGCCTCCGGGGGCTGCGCAAACGTCTACAACGGTGTATCCGCTTTTAACTCCGGTAAGCTCACAGCAAAGCTGAGAGGCAAGATCCTGAACATGAAACAGACCTTCTTTAAACTCAGTTATATGTTTTAATGAGCCGCTGTTTTGTAACATTATACAATTTTTATGATGCAAATTGCCGTTTATGCCATTTTCGGCAAGCTTTGCAATAAGTGCATCATCGGTGGTTTTTATATTATTTACACGTACGGTGAGCGGTGGCCTGCCGCAAAGCGTTTGTAAAATTTGAACTGTAATATCTTCACCGTAAGAATTTAGCCAAAGACTGACTATATCCTGTGGGCAAGAGTATTTTACAGATAAATAGCTTTTTAAATCTGATTTGTCAGGCAGTTTATATTTACATTCGGCACGTGCAAGACTCCTTAAAATGCCGTTTATAAATCCGGAGGCGTGAAAAAGCTTGTACTTTTTTGCAAGCTTAACACTCTCGTTTACAGCGGCACTCTGAGGAACCTTGTCCATGAAAATAAGCTGGTAAACGCCCATTCTCAATATGCAAAGTGCTTCTTTTTCGATTTTTTTAAGACGTATTGTTGAGTACTGCCTTATTATATAGTCAAGCGTTATTTTACGCTCAAGTACTCCGTAGAAAAGTGCGGAGATAAATTTTTTATCCATAGGAGTGAGATTGTCGTCATCAAGCAACGAGTCGATAACAAGGTTAGAGTATGCGTCATCAATATCTATTCGCAACAGTGCCTTAAATACAATATCTCTGGGATTGCTCATGCCTTAATCACGTCCTCCACGTCTTCCGCCAGCAATAAGTATAAGTCTTAAAAGGTTCATAAGTGCCGAGAACATAGAAGCAACGTATGTCATAGCGGCGGCTGTAAGTACCTTCTTGGCTCCGTTTAGCTCGGATGTATCAAGCAGTCCGTATTGACCGATATAGGCAAGAGCTCTTTTGCTTGCGTTAAACTCTATAGGTAATGTGATAACCGTCATAGCGAAGCAAGAAGCATATAAAAGTATACCTATACGAACAACGATATCATATTGAACAGGCAACAAAAAGCCTATAAGAATAAGCGGTATAGCCAGCACAGAGCCTATTCTCGCAATCGGCATCAAAACACGCTTTAAAGATACGGGAGAATAGTTTGTAGCATACTGCACGGCATGACCCGCCTCATGACAGGCCACACAAACAGAGGCGATTGATGTGCCGGAATAAACGCTTGTAGAAAGCCTTATCACATTTGCGGTAGGATCGAAATGATCGTTAAAGTCACCGTTTATACATACAACGGCAACATTCGTTATACCGAATTGCGATAACATTCTTTGAGCCGCTTGCTCACCCGTCATACGCCTTGAATTGGCAATCTTTGAGTATGAATTAAGACGGTTTTTTACCATTATCTGTGCTATCATAGCAAAGATAAGCGCAGGAATTACTAAAATAATGTAATAAATATCAATACCATAATAATAATACGGCATAGCTACCTCCATTTGCTTAAAAAGCATAAGTTAAAGTTTATATTAAAGTTCAAAATGCCAAAAAGCATATAAACTAAATACCCAAGTATTTGCTGTCAAGCTTATTACCTCTTAAAAAATCAGAAGCCGTCATCCTCTTTTTTCCTTCAAGCTGCACTTCAAGAAGTTCTACAGATCCTTCACCGCAGGCAACAACAAGCGGATTTAAGCTTAGTATTTCCCCAACCTGACCTTTTTTGTCGGAAATAGCGGTTTTGTGTATTTTTAAAGTTTTACCGTTTACGGTAGTAATTGCAGATGGCCACGGGTACAATCCCCTGACCTTATTATGAATGTTAAAACAGGTATCTGACCAATCTATCTTTGAAAGAGAACGTTCAAGCATAGGCGCATAATTTGAAAGTGACGAATCCTGCTTGGTACGTGTAAGCGTACCGTTTTTCAGTTCATCAAGAGTCTTAACGATAAGCTTTGCGCCCATTTGTGCCAGCCTGTCGTGCAACTGCTCGGCATTTTCATTTATATCTATATTAGTAGTTTCTGACAGAAGCATATCTCCTGTATCAATCCCTACGTCCATCATCATAGTTGTAACACCCGTATGCTTTTCACCGTTTATAATAGACCATTGAATAGGTGCCGCACCTCTGTACTTAGGCAATAGTGAAGCGTGTACGTTGATACAGCCGTATTTAGGGAGATCAAGCACTGCTTTAGGCAAAATTTTGCCGTAGGCAACAACTACGACAACATCCGGTGCTATATCCGACAGCAGCTTTAAAGCCTCTTCATTATTTTTTAGCGAGGTAGGCTGATATACCGTTAAATTATGCTCGGTAGCAAATACTTTTACCGGTGGCGGTGTAAGTGTATATCCCCTGCCCTTAGGCTTATCCGGCTGTGTATAAACAGCGGCTATTTCATGACCCGCATTGTATAATGCTTCTATACACGGTACGGAGAAATCAGGTGTACCCATAAAAACTAATTTCATATCAAAAATCACCTCATAGCTCTAAAAATCCAGTAATAATCGAACAGTACAATATGTAAAGTGTATTGACTTTACATAAGATTTAATAAGATTAACTGTCAATTTCGTTTGGATCAAGCATACGGATGGCAACACTTTTGAAGAGTTTACCGTCAAGATGGTCAAGCTCGTGACAGAAAGCTCTTGCCATTAAGCCTTCACCTGAAACCGTAAATTCTTTACCGAATCTATCCTGTGCCTTTACGGTAACAAACATAGGACGCTGTGTAATTCCCCACTCACCGGGGCATGACAGACAGCCCTCTGTTTCTTGCTGTGAGCCGCTTTGTTCAATTATTGTCGGGTTGATAAGCTCGATTATCTTTTCACCGTCATCAACAATCACGGCTCTGCGTAATACACCTACCTGGGGTGCTGCAAGACCTACACCGTTGGCAAGCTTAAGTGTTTCTGCCATATCATCAAGTAATGTGGCAAGCTTATTATCAAATTTCTCTACAGGACGGCATACTTTTGCAAGCACATCGTCCCCTTCTTTAACAATGTTTCTGATTGCCATAATAAAACTTTACCTCCTTTTACAGAATACTGTCAGGATTTATATCCACAAATGGCGTTATATCTTTATATTTTGCCTGTTTACTGAAAGAGATAATCAGGTTTGACAGCATTTCTCTGAAAGTTTTGTTATTTTTAAATTTAATAAGTATCTTATATCTATATTTATTATTTATCTTAATAATAGCCGCAGGTGAAACGCCTAAAACACGTATAGGCAAGTCAGAGTGGTTACTCTTGGCCTCGTCACAAAAAAGCTTTAGAAAATCCAAAGCGGCTTTTTCGGTTTTTGAATTATCCTTGCCGACAAATCCTATAACGCAGATATCTGCGAACGGCGGATACAGCATAGCTTTTCGTATCTGTATTTCATCCTTATAAAAAGCGTCGTAATTCTGTTCGGAGGCAAGTCTGATTACAGGGTTTTCGGGCGTATTTGTTTGAATTATCGCTCTACCGTTTGCGCTTCCTCTGCCTGACCTTCCGACAACCTGCGTAAGCAGTGAGAATGCCCTCTCAAAGCTGCGAAAATCATCACTGTAAAGCATTTGATCTGCCGAAAGTACTCCGACAAGCGTTACATTGGGAAAATCAAGACCTTTAGCTACCATTTGAGTGCCAATCATTATATCATATTCACCATCGGAAAATTGCCTGAGCTTTTGCTCATGCGAGTATTTTCTTAAGGTAGAATCCGTATCAAGTCTTAAAATTCGTGCATCAGGCAATAGTTCGGCAAGCTTTTCTTCTACCCTTTGAGTGCCAGTACCGGAGTATCTGAGAGAATTTCCAAAGCAATTTGGACATCTGTCACGTATGCTCATTGAAAAGCCGCAGTAATGGCACATCAGCCTGTTATTTGCAGAATGATAAGTAAGTGAGATACTGCAATTAGGGCAAGTTACTATTTCTTTACAGTCATTGCATGAAACAAAAGTGTTATATCCTCGTCTGTTCAGCAATAATATAGACTGCTCTCCCTTATTGAGGTTGGCTTCAAGCTCACGAAGAAGTATGGAGCTAAAGCCGGTACCCTCGCTGTTTTCTACGTTCATATCAGCAATAGTCACCTTAGGCAATACTGCGTTGCCGTAGCGTTTTGTCAGCTTGCTGAGAGAATATCTGCCGTTTTCTGCGGCGTAGTAACTCTCTATAGACGGTGTTGCTGATGATAGCAATAAAAGACATTTGTTTTGAACACAACGCATTTTTGCAACATCTCTTGCATGAAAACGTGGAGCAGATTCCGATTTATATGTGTACTCCTGCTCCTCGTCTATAATTATTAATCCGAGCTTTTCAAACGGTGCAAAGACCGCACTGCGAGTACCTATGGCAATCTTAGCTATGCCACGTTTAACACGCTTCCATTCGTCCAAACGTTCTCCGACTGACAGTGCGCTGTGAAATACAGCAACGTCATCGCCGTAACGTGAGCGATATTTTGTTATAAGCTGAGGCGTAAGCGCAATTTCGGGCACCATTACGATAACGCCCTTTCCCTGCTTATATGCAAGGTCAATAAGCTTCGTAAAAACTGACGTTTTTCCGCTGCCGGTTATACCGTATAACAGTGCGACCTGTCCGCTGTCTGCATTGTATTTTTCAAGTATTTGATTGTATGCGGAGCTTTGCTGTTCCGTAAGGACTATTTCATCACGGTTCAGTTCGGTTTCTGTGTATTTTGGAGTTCTGAAAACTTCTTCATCAAAGTACTCTGCTCCGCCCTTTTTTACTATTGCATCAATAACCGAGGTAGTGGTACCGCTGTAGTAGCATAGCTCTTTAACCGAGGCCTTGCCTACCATTTTAAGCAGTTCATATACTTCAAACTGACGTTTCGTAAGAGCTGATTCGTCACAATTATCTATAAAGCACACTGACTTTATACTTGCGTCTCCAACTTGTCTGGATGCTTCGTCAAAGCTGATTAATACTGACTTTCTTGTCATATCATCCAATAAATCAGTCATATCATCATAGCCGAAAGCATCTTCAATAACGTCTTTTTTAACTGCGGTACGCCTTGCAAGTAAATAACTGTAAATTCTTTGTTCTTCACTACTCAGTTCTTCAAAGGTTTCAGCTGAAATATCCCCTGCCTTATAGCAAAGTGATATTTTATAATTGATGCCTGATGGGAGCATAGCGTGAATTGCATCGTATATAGTACAGAAGTACCTATCCTTGATAAATACGGCAAGTTTGAGCATATCGTCACTAAGCAGAGGCTTTTTATCAAGCACAGATTCAATAAATTTGCACCTTTTATCGGGTTCATCCGTAAAGTAGTGCTCCATTATCATAGCCTGTTTTTTCTTATTGCCCGCTCCGAACGGTACTATTACTCTGCACCCGTTCTGTGCAAGCGGTGTAAGCTCCTCCGGCACAATATAATCAAAGAGTTTATCAAAGTTGTATATAGCTTTATCGACGGCTACTCTTACGATTTTTACTTTTTTGTTATCAGTCATTGATTTCCGGCTCGTAGATTTCGTACTTATGCTCTTTAAAGTCCTCGACTGCAAGAAGTACGGGTTTTTCCTTAGAATCCTCAGGTAACTTTTCAGCTATCTCCCTTGCTCTTTTGGCTACTGCTATTACAAGAGAATATCTGCTCTGCTTACCTGAGAGCATATCGTCTACAGACGCTTTACGCATATTTGGTTGCATAATAAAAACAACTCCTTAAAAATTATTTTTTTCATCTGTTATATCTGAAATATCGTTTACTCTGTTACCGATAGTTTCTGTCTGTATTGCTGAAAGAATTACATGACCGCTGTCTGATATAAGCACCGAGCGTGTGCGTCTGCCACAGCTTGCGTCAATAAGTGTGCCGTTTTCTTTGGCGTCCTGAATAATTCTTTTGATTGGCGCTGATTCGGGGCTGACTATTGCAATTATCTTGTCATCTGACACGAGGTTTCCGTATCCGATATTTATAAGCTTCATGTCCTGCCTCCGTTACTCTATATTTTGGATTTGCTCTCTGATTTTTTCAAGCTCTGCCTTTATGTCAACTACGATATATGCTATCTGAGAATCTACAGCTTTGGAACCGATAGTATTGGTTTCTCTGTTCATCTCCTGAACTAAAAAATCTATCTTTCTGCCTACCGGAATATCTGATTTAAGCATATCGTCAAGCTGTGCAAAGTGACTGCGTAAACGCACGGTTTCTTCCGCTACGGCTACCTTATCCGCAAATATTGCGGTTTCAGTTAGCAGCCTTTGCTCATCAACCGACGTATCAGCAAGCATTTCTTCTATTCTTTCCTGTAATTTTTTTCTGTATTCAATTACGGTTTGAGGTGAACGTTCTTCAATTTTAGAAACAAGCTGTAATATGGTTTCTGATCTTGAAGAAATATCATCAAACATATTCTTGCCTTCATTGATGCGCATATTAATAAAGCTTTCAAGTGCCTTATCAAGTGCAGGCAGAACGGTTTGCCAAATCTGCTCTTCGTCTTCAGGAGCTTTATGTACTGTGAATATATCGTTATACCTTGAAAGCGAAGTAACCGAGATATCATCGGGTAAATCATACTTTTCCGCTATTTCACGCATAGCGTTTATATAGCCTTCCGCAAGACTATGGTTTACCTCTACTACAGACGCCTCGTTATCGTTTGCACCTATAGATACATACATATCTACCTTGCCTCTTGATATTTTTGATTGAACGTATTTTTTCAGCTTATCTTCAAGAAAGCCATAACCCCTTGAAACCCTTGCGCTAAATTCAAAATATCTATGATTTACTGATTTTATCTCAACTACGATATCTCTGCCGTTGATGTTTTCATCACAACGTCCGTAGCCTGTCATGCTTTTTACCATGAGATTCACCTCATTGCTTTAAAATGATATCTGAATATTAAATAAAATGTACACAATTTTATAGCATACACATATATAATAACATTTTTCTCAAGAAAATTCAATATGTATTGAAAAATAAACAAACCATATATTCAAAAAGTTTGTTTTTTGAATTAAGGTCATCTTGCTCTATCTTCTGAAAGATATTTTTTGATCTGTGTAAGTATTTCGTTCTTCTTTTCTGCGGATAATAACCTGTAAGCGGATATAAATATTTGTTCATCTTTGGTTATGGGCGTGTTTCTTATAGCGCTGTAAGATGTGTTTATTAGCTCAGAATCTACCTGCTCTGCCCTATCTTCGTCTTCAGAATTAAAGTAGGCTGAAAAATACATTTCGGTAGCGTCTGAACTTTCATCGTCAGGTGTTTGTATATCCTCTTCTTTATTGTCTTTACCTGATTTATAGTTATATTTGTCACTTGCGGCCACATTTTGAACGGCTGCGATTTTTTTCATGCGACTTAATATAAGTTCATTGATATCTGCGCCTGTTTCTCTGGCCTCATTAATTATACTCTGAACGTCAATATCTTTAATCGAGTCCGAAACATAGTCTATATAAGGTGCTTTTTTCCCCTGAAGGTCAAACACCTGAAGTTGTACGCCATATAGCTTAGAAAGTGCGGCGATAGTGCTGTATGATGGTTCATATGCACCGCTTTCATATCCTCCGTACGTTGTACGGTCTATATGAATCTGTGAGGCAACATACTCTTGAGTATAGCCGTATTTTTTTCGCAGTGTTCTCAAGAGTGCTGGCAATCTGTTGTCCATAATAAAACATCCTTTCTATTTGTTTTGGATTTTTAGGTTATATATTGCAAAATCTGTAATTTTGTTTTATACTGAAAACATCCCGTAATTCAGGAGTGATTTTAATGAATATACAACCGATAAAGATAAAATTGCTTGATGACCGTGCTATTATTCCTACAATGGGTACGGAATTTTCCGCAGGTGCAGATCTGTACGCTTTGCTAAGCGAATCAATAGAGATTATAAAAGCACATTCAACTAAAATTGTACATACCGGTATTTCACTTGAAATACCACAGGGCTATGTTGGGCTTGTCTGTGCCAGAAGCGGCATAGCCAACAAAAAGGGTCTTGCACCCTCAAACAAAATTGGAGTTATAGACAGTGATTATCGTGGTGAAATAATGATCTCGTTATACAATCACAGCAATCAGGATGCTACGATAGAGGATGGCGAACGTATAGCACAGCTTGTCATAGTTCCTTACCTTACGCCCGACTTTCAGCTATGCGAAAATCTGGACAAAACCGTAAGAGGAAACGGCGGATTTGGCTCAACCGGTGAAAAGTAACCGTAACCCCACTATTTATCAGTATTTACGTCACCTATAAAGTATATTAACTTTATAGGTGATTTTTACGTATTTAAGAAAAAAGTTTTATTTTTTAGACTAAAAAATAATGCAAATGATACTATTTTATTTTAGGTATTATATGCTGCTTTTAATCAAATCTGACATATCATACATACCGGGCTGCTTATCAGATAAAAATACTGCGGCATTGACTGAGCCGGCGGCAAAAACGCTTTTTGACTGTGCGCTGTGAGATAATGTTATTACCTCATTATTGCCGGCAAATATAACCTCGTGTTCACCTACTATTGTGCCGCCTCTTACAGAATGTATGCCTATTTCGTTTTTATTTCTCTTCTTACGGTATGAATGTCTGTCATACACATATTGCGGTTCATTTTCAAGCTCACTTGAAATACCGTCTGCTATCATAAGTGCCGTTCCGCTTGGAGCGTCGACCTTTTGATTATGATGCTTTTCCACGATTTCTATATCGAAGTCTGACCCTAATACTGCGGCGGCCTTTTTAGAAAGCTCTATAAGCAGGTTTATGCCGATAGACATATTGCCGGAATAAAAAATCGCAGTATTTTCAGAGGCCTTTTTGATTTTCTCTACCTGCGCTGCTGAGTATCCTGTAGTACAAATTACGGCGGGTGTTTTATTCTTACTTATATAATTAAGCATATCTGAAAGTGATGAAGGGTTTGAAAAGTCGATTATTACATCAACATTACCCGTAACATCGGCAAAGCTTCTGAATACTTCATATCCAAATCTGTTTTCTCCGTATATATCTACGCCTGCAATGATTTCACAATCTTCTCTATCTGCTACTATCTCAGATATGACATTGCCCATTTTGCCGTTACATCCGCTTAATAATATTCTTATTTTACGATCCATGTTGCTTTCAACTCCCGTGCTGATTTAAACTTATATAAACCAAAAATACCCGAGGTCATCGGGTATTTTTTCCGAAATAATTATTTTATAAGGTCATAGCTTTTAAGTACACTTTTAAGCTTTTCAATTTGCGGTTCTTCCATATTGGCTAACGGAAGCCTGCAATCTCCGCAATTAAATCCCATAAGCTTCATTGCCTGCTTAACCGGAATAGGATTAACATCCATAAAGAATGCGTCCATAAGTGCAAGGTACTTTAAGTGCAATCTTGCGGCTTCTGCATAATTGCCGTTTAAGCAAAGTGAGGTTATGTCGTGCATTTCTTTAGGCAATACATTGGCAAAAACAGATATAACGCCTTTGCCACCCAATGACATAATGGGTACTGTCAGGTTATCTTCGCCTGAATATACTATCATATCATCTCCGCATTCGGCTATGATTCGTGCTGATAACGCAACATCGCCGCTGGCCTCTTTAGTTGCCGATATGTTAGGATGCTTAGCAAGCTCTTTATATGTGTTAAGGCCTATTGCACAGCCTGTTCTTGACGGTACACTGTATAGTATTATAGGTAATGATGTACTGTCAGCTATGGTACTAAAATGCTTAACAAGCCCGTTCTGGGATGTTTTGTTATAGTACGGTGTTACGCTGAGTATGCCGTCTGCACCAAGGCGTTCGGCCTCTTTGGTAAGCTTTACGGCGTATGCTGTGTCGTTACTGCCTGTGCTGGCAATAACAGGTAATCTTCCGTTTACACGGTTTATAGTATGTTCAATGACCTTACAATGCTCTGTATGGTCAAGGCAGGCGGATTCGCCTGTTGTACCGCAAACTATGATAGCGTCGGTTTGATTTTCAAGGTGAAAATCAATAAGCCTGTCAAGCTCTTCATAATTAACAGAGCCATCGTTGTACATTGGTGTTATAAGTGCAACGCCTGATCCTGTAAAAATTGTTTTTTTCATAAATTATAGCCTCCGATATTATATAGTGAGGATTAATCGAGATAGCCCTCCGCACACAGAAGCTCAGCCATAAGAACAGCTCCGCCTGCGGCGCCACGTAAAGTATTGTGTGACATACAAACAAATTTGATGTCGTATTGAGTATCTTCTCTTAATCTGCCTATAGATACTGCCATACCGTTTTCAAGGTTTCTTTCTGACTTGATTTGCGGTCTGTCGTTCTCTCTGAAATAATGTAAAAATTGTTTTGGTGCGCTTGGCAGATTAAGCTCTTGTGCACGTCCCTTGTAAGTTTCCCATCTTTCGATTATTTCTTCCATACTTATCTTTTTATCAAAGCTTACAAATACCGCTGCGGTATGACCGTCGCTTACGGGTACTCTTATACACTGTGCCGTAATACTTGGAGTTGTAGCGTTTACAATCTCGTCGCCTACTACCTTACCCCAGATCTTAAGCGGCTCTTGCTCTGATTTTTCTTCTTCACCGCCGATATACGGTATAACGTTATCTATCATTTCAGGCCATCTATCAAAGGTCTTGCCTGCGCCTGAGATAGCTTGATATGTGCAAGCGAGTACCTTAGTAACGCCAAGGTCCATAAGAGGATGTATAGCCGGCACATAGCTTTGAAGTGAGCAGTTTGACTTAACGGCAATAAAGCCCTTCTTAGTACCTAAACGCTTACGCTGTGCCGGGATAATCTTGGCGTGTTCTGCGTTTATCTCAGGGATAATCATAGGAACATCCTTTGTACCTCTGTGTGCGCTGTTATTGGACATTACCGGACACTCAGCCTTAGCATAAGCTTCCTCTAATGCTCTTATCTCATCCTTTTTCATATCTACTGCACAGAATACAAAGTCAACCAAAGCGGCTACCTTC
The DNA here is from genome assembly GCA_051881075.1 of Acutalibacteraceae bacterium. Classification (GTDB taxonomy): domain Bacteria; phylum Bacillota; class Clostridia; order Oscillospirales; family Acutalibacteraceae; genus RUG14223. The sequence continues at coordinate 77,943 of JBJEPE010000016.1, forward strand.
TCTACCTCTGAAGCATCCATCATTACCATATTCTTAAACTTTTCGGGAATCGGAGCTGTCATAGCCCAACGTCCTGCAACTGCTTCTTCATATGTCTTACCTGCTGAGCGTGCGCTTGCCGCAAGAGCAGTAACCTCAAACCATTCATGATTTACAAGAAGAAGGGCAAACCTCTGTCCTACCATTCCTGTTGCACCAATAATACCTACTTTATACTTTTTCATTTTAAAAAGCCTCCAATAAAAAATCAAAAAAATGTTGCCATTTTTCAAGCAATGCAATATAATATATGTTACGCCGGCTAATCAGCCAATGTAAACCGTCTGCAAGAATTGATTATCAACATAAAAAATACAAATAGAATATCACATTAATAATACCTATGATACTACTTTTATTGAGTTTTGTCAATTTTTTTGCAGCATTAATTTTGTTCTGAATAGTAATTTATCATATTTGTAGGAGAATAGCTATGAAAACTAACGATTTTTATTATGAATTGCCACATGAGCTTATTGCTCAAACACCGCTGGAACCAAGAGATTCGTCAAGGCTTTTATGCTTAGATAAGGATAGCGGTAGCATTGAGCATTGCCATTTTTATGATATAATAGATAAGCTTAATGCAGGCGACTGCCTTATACTTAATAACTCAAGAGTATTGCCTGCCAGAATTTACGGAATAAAAAAGGACACCGGAGCGAGGGTGGAGTTTTTACTCTTAAAACAAAAAAGCGGAAATGTGTGGGAGTGCCTTGCAAAGCCTGCAAAGAGAGCTAAAGAAAATACTGAATTTGTTTTCGGTGACGGATTGCTTACTGGCGTTGTCTGCGGAGTAGGAGAAGACGGAGGCAGATTGGTTGACTTTAAATGTGACGGTAACTTTTTTGCTGTGCTTGATGAGATTGGACAGATGCCTTTGCCCCCTTATATAACCGAGAAGCTCAGTGATAAGGAGCGATATCAGACCGTATATAGCAAAGAGCTTGGCTCGGCTGCAGCACCTACGGCAGGACTGCACTTTACACCGGAATTGTTAAAAAGGATTGAAGATAAAGGCGTAAAAATAGGCTATGTTACACTTCATGTAGGTTTGGGTACGTTCCGCCCCGTTAAGGTTGACGAGATAACGGAGCATAAAATGCACTCTGAGCATTATGAGATAAGCCAAACAACGGTAGACATGATAGAAGAAACCAAGAAAAACGGCGGCCGGGTTATTGCAGTAGGTACTACAAGCTGCCGTACTTTAGAGTCGGTTGCAACTATGAATGACGGAAAGCTTGTAGCCTGCGACGGTTGGACTGATATATTTATTTATCCGGGATATAAATTTAAGGTTCTTGACGGACTTATAACGAATTTTCATTTACCCGAGAGTACGCTTATAATGCTTGTTTCTGCATTTGCGGGGTATGATAATATAATGCACGCTTATAAAGTAGCGGTAGAAGAAAAGTATAGATTTTTCAGCTTTGGCGATGCTATGGCGATTCTATGATTACGGAGGTTTTTTATGTATAAGCTTATAAAAAAAGAAGGAGCCGCACGTCGTGGAGAGTTTAATACCGTACACGGTACCGTTCAGTTACCTGGTTTTATGAATGTTGCTACCTGCGGTGCGATTAAAGGGGCTGTTTCCGCACTTGATTTAAAAGAAATAAAATGTCAGGTACAGCTTTGCAATACGTATCACTTGCATTTACGTCCGGGTGATGAAAATGTAAAGAAACTTGGAGGTTTACACAAGTTTACACGCTGGGACGGTCCTATTCTTACGGATAGCGGCGGATTTCAGGTGTTCTCACTTGCTAAATTACGCAATATAAAAGAAGAGGGCGTGTACTTTGCTTCTCATATAGACGGTCACAAGATATTCATGGGTCCTGAGGAAAGCATGAGAATACAGTCAAATCTTGGTTCAACTATTGCAATGGCATTTGATGAATGTATAGAAAATCCCTCTGAATATAAATATACCAAAAATTCATGTGATAGAACATTACGTTGGCTTAAGCGCTGTAAAGCTGAGATGGATAGATTAAATTCTCTGGAAGATACCATAAATCCGAATCAGATGCTATTTGGAATTAATCAGGGCGGAACTTATGAGGATCTGAGAATTGAACATATGAAAGCGATCAGAGAGCTTGATTTGCCCGGATATGCCATAGGAGGCCTTGCAGTAGGCGAAACTACCGAGGATATGTACAGAATAATAGAAGCGGTAGAGCCATATATGCCTGATGATAAGCCAAGATACCTTATGGGAGTAGGTACTCCAGTAAATATACTTGAAAGCGTTTACAGAGGTGTTGACCTTTTTGACTGCGTAATGCCAAGCAGAAACGCACGTCACGGCCACTTGTTCACGTGGAGCGGACGTATAAACATTGCTAATGCCAAGTATGAGCTTGACACCTCCCCTATTGATGCAGAATGTAACTGCCCTGTATGCCGCAATTTCTCTAGGGCATATATCCGTCATTTATTCAAAAGCGGAGAAATGCTTGGTATGCGACTTGCCGTTTTGCATAATCTTTATTTCTATAATACGTTGCTTGAGAAGATCAGAAAGGCTCTTGATGACGGACGATATGAGGAGTTTTACAGATATTACCGCAATATACTTGATAAAAGAATTTAAAAGTTGTAAATTCGCTATTGCATTAACAGGAATTTTTTGTTATAATTAATAGGATTTAAATTTTTGAAAGGATGTTTTAAATGTTTAATAATTTAATAGCCGCAAATAGTGCAGCGGGACAACAGGCAGGAGCATCATCAATGATTATGATGCTAGTTGTTTATGGTTTAATTTTTGCCGCACTTTATTTCTTTATGATCAGACCAAGCTCAAAGAGAAAAAAGCAAGAGGCTGAACTCAGAAATAACGTAACCATCGGTGATGAGATTACAACAATAGGTGGCCTTGTAGGCAAGATTGTTGCCATTAAAGAGGATACCGATACTTTGATTATGGAAACAGGCACAGACCGCTGCAGAATCAGAATTACTCGATGGGCAATTGCTTCAGTAGTACAAAAAACAGAAGAATAATGGTATATTTTCTCCTTGCCGATAATATCTATTTATCAGTAAAACTACAGGGGGAACAACATTGAGAAATGACAAAACGCTTCGTCACGAGAATAATGTGTCACGATATATAAAATCTATTATCTGGGGTACTCTTTTCGGCAGTATATTTTCAGCATTATTACTGTTTGCTGTAACGGCTTTGCTTGCTAAAACAGGATTTATATCTGAGAACGTAATAAACGTACTAACACTTATGATATCTTGCTTGGGGGTTTTATTCGGTAGCTTTGTAGGTGCAAGGATCTCTAAAGAAAAAGGGTTACTCATAGGTATGTTCGTAGGTCTTTTTATGTTTATTATACTGCTTGTCGTGTCGTTTTTGATTATCAGAGAGCCTATATCTAAGCTTTCATTAACCAAGTCGTTAATTATGATAATTACCGGTGCTATCGGTGGTATTATAGGCGTAAATAAAAGAGCAAAGGTTTAATAAAGAGCAGGTGCTTATGTAAAGTGCCTGCTTTTTTGTTACAACAGATGCACCGATAAAATGGTTATAATCTTCATAATTCGCCTAAAAAACACATTAATTTGTTAAAATACACAAAAAAATCAAAATTTTTTCTCAAATATGTTAAGCGATTATTTTTATTTTTTATTGACAATATCGCATAATAATTTTATAATATATGTAATCTCTATTTTTAGATGTAGTTTTACTTTATATATAGTCTTACTATTTTAGAATAAAATTTAGGGTTACATTTATATAGTAAAAATACATCTGATAATAGTTTGTTATAGCGATATGACGAACACTAATTGAGATTGACTTTGAAAAAAGGGGATTTATTATGGCTAGAACGGCAGGAAAAGATTCAGGTCATTCTTTTGAAGATTATTTCAAGAGAGCAACAAGTCCAATGTTGACGTTACTTCTTTTAAGTGAAGAACCAATGTACGTCTACAGATTATCTCAGGAGCTTAAAAAGAGAAGCGACTTTGCATATTCTATGAGCTTCTTGTACCCTGTACTTTACAGATTACAGGAGCAAGGATATGTTTATGAGTCTGCACAAGAGATTTCCGACAGCCACAGAGTTCGTAATTATTATTCAATTACAGAATCAGGCCGTCAGTATCTTGCAGATATCGTTGCAAGATATCATTCTTTATTAGCTGCTGTTGATAAGATTGTTGATACTTGCGCTTTAGTTAATACTGAAGACAAGAAAGACGCTGAATAAGACAAAGTAAAAAATCAGGAAGTTTGATGCACGTTTATCGAATTTCCCAAAGGGTTGGTTCGTGATTGACCCTTTCAAATCAATAAGTGTCGAGAGAAATACATCTAGGTGTATTTTTCCCGGCGCTTTATTTTTGTGTAGATTTCTTAATAAAAATATAATTGTTGCGATGTAGAGCGTATCTGAAAACTCAAAAAGATTGTATCATTTAGACAAAAGCCAGATGGAAGCAATGTAAACAAAGGCAAGAAAAGAGGAAGCGAGCTTATCATAGCGAGTGGCAACTCTGCGAAAAGCTTTGATTTTGTTGAAAAAGCACTCAATTAAATGTCTTTCTTTGTAAAGCCAAATGTCATAATCCCAAGGTTCTTTGGCATTTGCTTTTGGCGGAATAACATAGTTTGCTTCCTGATTTGAAATGTAGTTACGAATATCAGTTGTGCCGTAGGCTTTGTCAGCAAGTATATTACTGTTGGCAATTTTTAAGTGAGAAAGCAATGGTATTGCTTGTTTTGAGTCGTGTTCTTCACCGCCGGTAAGAATAAATTTAACAGGATTTCCAAGTCCG
>JBJEPE010000017.1:0-4857 GCA_051881075.1 Acutalibacteraceae bacterium
CTTCGTATAAAGAAAGGATGTGCCGGGTGCAGGGCGGCATGAGCGCCTGCATTGGCAGGTTAGACCTGCGGCAAAGTTGCGCACAAAGTAATTGCTATAAATAAGTGCATAGCACGCATTGTAATTACTAGGCTAAACCGACAGCGTTGTTGACAGTTTGACCTTTAGTAAGATTTTGCATAGTGTGACTTATGTATCACGCATTGTAATTACTAGGTCCAATCAACAGCGTAGTTGCTCGGTTATACCGCTAGAGGTAAGAACTGCAATAAAGTTGATAAAAGAGATGAGATTATTTTACATTGTACTGAATTATAAGCTATACACTTTTGCAAAATCCACACTATTACTAATCTACTTGCAGACAAGTAACTTTCTCGGCATAAAATCCATTAAGACCTAAAAAGTGGGCATGAATCACGCTTCATATAAGTAGAATAAAAGGTTGTTTTACCGCTTTTTTCAGCACAAAAAATTATAAAATAAGCTTGACAAAACGAGGTAATATATGCTAATATTATAAACTGTGGGTTTATGGCGTTTTTGATAGATTGCATTTGACTTTTTTGTGAAAAACAGCTGAACTTTTTATTAAAAATTAGTATAAATCCAACAAATGTATATTAAGTTGTTTTTTGGTAATAATCTTACTTGCACGGCTGTTATCGTGTAAGATAAGAGGTATCATCAAGCACAAATAATTCTATGTTAGGAGGTGTCATATGCCAACCTTTAACCAATTAGTACGTAGAGGAAGACAGGTCAGCGAGAAGAAGGCGAAGGCTCCTGCTCTTTTAAAGGGCTGGAACTCTAAGAAACGCCGTGCTATCGACCAGAGCTCTCCGCAAAAGAGAGGAGTTTGCACAGCTGTTAAGACAGCTACCCCTAAGAAGCCTAACTCAGCTTTAAGAAAGATTGCAAGAGTTAGACTTTCAAACGGAATAGAAGTAAGCTCCTACATTCCGGGCGTTGGCCACAATCTTCAGGAACACAGCGTTGTTCTTATCCGTGGCGGACGTGTTAAGGACCTCCCTGGTGTACGTTACCATATTATCCGTGGTACACTCGATGCTCAGGGCGTTGCAAAACGTATGCAGAGTCGTTCTAAGTACGGTGCAAAGCGTCCTAAGGCAGGTGCTAAAAAGTAAGGGGGCGGCTGATACCTTGTGCTGAAATATGCACTGCTTAATACAGAATTTTTACATATATTCTGTATGGCATACGGGAGTTAAGTCGCTTTCGAGTACCTATGATATCATTATTGTGAAGGAGGGAAGAAAAGTGCCAAGAAGAGGTTCTATTGCTAAACGTGATGTGTTACCTGATCCGGTATATAATTCAAAGGTGGTAACACGTCTTATAAACAATGTTATGTATGACGGCAAGAAGGGCGTAAGCCAGAAGATCGTTTACGGTGCATTCGATATTATCCGTGATAAGACCGGTAAAGACCCGCTTGAGGTTTTTGAGCAGGCTATGGAGAATGTTATGCCTGCATTAGAGGTTAAGGCACGCCGTGTAGGTGGTGCTACCTATCAGGTACCTATGGAGGTTAGACCTGAGAGAAGACAAACACTGGGCTTACGTTGGATATCAAGATATGCAAGACTCAGATCTGAAAGAACAATGAAGGAGAAGCTTGCAGGTGAAATCCTTGATGCTATCAACGGTATGGGCGGAGCAGCCAAGAAGCGTGACGATACACACAAGATGGCTGAAGCAAATAAGGCATTCGCACATTACAGATGGTAATATCAAATTAGCCGTCTCATAAGCGGCGGCTCAGAATATACCCAAAGATGGGTGAGATAAACGCAGATATAGGACGTTTATCATAACTTTAAGGAGGATTCTATGCCCAGGCAAGTTTCACTGGAAAAAACAAGAAATATCGGCATAATGGCTCACATTGATGCCGGTAAAACAACTACAACAGAGCGTATTCTGTATTATACCGGTATTAACCATAAGATAGGCGAGACCCATGACGGTTCAGCTACTATGGACTGGATGGTACAGGAGCAGGAGAGAGGTATTACAATTACCTCTGCTGCTACAACGTGCTTCTGGAAGAATCATAGAATTAATATCATTGATACCCCAGGCCACGTTGACTTTACCGTTGAGGTTGAGCGTTCACTCAGAGTACTTGACGGTTCCGTTACTGTTCTTTGCGCTAAGGGCGGTGTTGAGCCTCAGTCAGAGACAGTTTGGAGACAAGCAGATAAATACGGTGTTCCACGTATGGCATATGTAAATAAAATGGATATCATGGGTGCAGACTTCTACAGAGTTGTACGTATGATGAAAGATCGCCTTAAGTGTAATGCCGTTCCGATTCAGTTACCTATCGGTGCTGAAAATACTTTCAAGGGAATTATTGACCTGGTAGAGATGAAGGCCGATGTTTATTATGATGACATGGGCAACGACATGAAGGTTGAGGAAATTCCCGAGGATATGAAAGAGATTGCTCAGCAATATCATGATGAGCTTATTGAGCACGTTGCAGAGCAGGACGATGCTTTAATGGAAAAGTACTTCTCAGGCGAAGAGCTTACCGTTGAAGAAATCAAGGCTCAGATACGTAAGTCTACCATAGCAAATACTATGGTTCCCGTAGTTTGCGGTACATCATACCGTAATAAGGGCGTTCAAAAGCTTCTTGATGCTATCGTTGACTATATGCCGGCACCTGTAGATGTTCCGGCTATTAAGGGTGTAAACCCTGAAACCGAAGAAGAAACAGAGCGTATCTCAGGTGACGACCAGCCATTTGCTGCACTCGCATTTAAGATTGCTACCGACCCGTATGTTGGTAAGCTTTGCTTCTTCAGAGTATATTCCGGTATGATCAATGCCGGTGATACGGTTTATAACTCAACTAAAGACACTAACGAGCGTTTTGGACGTATACTCCAAATGCACGCTAACCACAGACAGGATATCGAGGCTGTTTACTCAGGAGATATCGCCGCCGCAGTTGGTCTTAAAAACACCACTACAGGTGATACACTCTGCGATGAGAAACACCCTGTAATATTGGAATCTATGGAATTCCCGGAGCCTGTTATCCGTGTTGCCATTGAGCCTAAGACTAAGGCAGGTCAAGAGAAGATGGGCATCGCCCTCTCAAAGCTTGCCGAAGAAGACCCAACGTTTAAGGCATATACAGATGAAGAAACAGGACAAACTATCATAGCCGGTATGGGCGAGCTTCACCTTGAGATCATCGTTGACAGATTGCTCCGTGAATTTAAGGTTGAGGCTAATATCGGTAAGCCACAGGTTGCATATAAAGAGACTATCCGCAGAAATGCAGATGTTGATCAGAAGTATGCAAGACAGTCCGGCGGTAAGGGCCAGTACGGTCATGTTAAGATTAAGATCGAGCCGAACCCAACTAAGGGTTATGAGTTCATCAATTCCGTTGTCGGCGGTGCTATTCCTAAGGAATACATTCCGGCTGTTGACGCAGGTATTCAGGGTGCAATGCTTTCAGGCGTTGTAGCAGGATATAACGTTGTTGACGTTAAGGTTACTTTGTATGACGGTTCTTATCATGAGGTTGACTCCTCTGAAATGGCATTTAAGATTGCCGGTTCTATGGCATTCAAAGAGGCCATGAAGAAGGCAGATCCTGTATTGCTTGAGCCTATAATGAAGGTTACGGTTATAGTTCCTGAGGAATACATGGGTGATGTTATAGGTGACCTCAACTCCAGACGTGGTATGATCCAGGGTATGGAGGCAGAAAACGGCGCACAAAGAATTACCGCAATGGTTCCGCTTTCAGATATGTTTGGTTATGCTACAGACCTTCGTTCTAAGACACAGGGACGTGGTCAGTACGTTATGGAGCCAAGCCACTATGCTGAAATTCCTAAGTCAATTTCAGAAAACATCGTAAGCGAGAGATCTAAAAACAAATAATTTTTGAAGAATATAAAAATATTTTTCAATTAATCTAAATTGCTATTGCATTTATAAATAAAAATTGATAAAATAAAAATATGTTAAGTCTAAGAGCTTAATCTATTTTACACACAAAGGGAGGAAATTCCAATGGCAAAGGAAAAATTTGAAAGAACTAAGCCCCATGTCAACATTGGTACTATAGGCCACGTTGACCATGGTAAGACAACACTTACAGCAGCTATCACTAAGGTATTAAACTTTGGCGGCGACGCTGACTTCGTTGATTATGCAAACATTGATAAGGCTCCTGAAGAGAGAGAGCGTGGTATCACAATTAATACAGCACACGTTGAGTATCAGACAGCAACTCGTCACTATGCTCACGTTGACTGCCCAGGCCATGCTGACTATGTTAAGAACATGATCACAGGTGCTGCACAGATGGACGGCGCTATCCTTGTTGTTTCAGCAGCAGATGGCCCAATGCCACAGACAAGAGAGCACATCTTGCTTTCACGTCAGGTTGGTGTTCCTTACATCGTTGTATTTATGAACAAGGTTGACCAAGTTGACGACGAAGAGCTTCTCGACCTCGTTGAGATGGAAATCCGTGAGTTACTTGATGAGTATGAGTTCCCGGGCGATGACACACCTATCATTCGCGGTTCTGCTTATCTTGCACTTACTTCAGAATCTAAGGATCCTAACGCACCTGAGTACAAGTGCATTCATGAATTAATGGATGCTGTTGACTCCTTCATTCCTACTCCTGAGCGTAAGGCTGACTTGCCATTCCTTATGCCTGTTGAAGACGTATTCACAATCACAGGCCGTGGCACAGTTGCTACAGGTAGAGTTGAGAGAGGTCAGTTAAAGACTTCTGAGGAAGTTGAAATCGTTGGTCTTACAGACGAGAAGAGAAAAGTTGTTGTTACAGGT
>JBJEPE010000018.1:0-21773 GCA_051881075.1 Acutalibacteraceae bacterium
CGCTTAATCATAAAAAAATATTTTGTACGCAACATTGGTGCAGGTCTTACCTGCCGACCGCTTCGCTGAGCAAACAGACTTATTAATAATCATTAATTTATTGTCTGCAACCTACCGATTGCAAATCTTTTTGCATAGCACTACAATGCGTGCTATGCGCTTAATCATAAAAATATTTTGTACGCAACATTGGTGCAGGTCTAACCTGCCGGCATGAGCGTCTGTTAGGGTGGATTAAGAATGCAGTAGCTACATTGAAGAAATTAAGACTTAATAGCTTAACTGTTATAATCCGGTAACACTATAAATCCCGCCCTTGATTTCAACGAAATATTACATTCTATACACAACTTTAACACACTTTTTTGCTAAATTATTTATAAAATACAAAATGAAAACATAGGAATGCAAGACGATAGAAAAGTTAGGAGAATGCTTTATGATGATCAGTTTGATAACTGCATGGATTGCAACCGTTTGTGCAATCCTTACAGCCTTTAAGTATTTTGCGAAAAAGAATAAAAAGATGAATCGGATTTTTCATAATATACACATTCCGTTGGGAATATTTCTTATTGTAGCAGGTCTGGTTCATGGCCTGCTTGCAGGGAATCCTTTGGGTACGACACTGAGTCAGGCATCATTTGGGAATATACTGTTTACATGGAACATGGGTACTGTTTGCCTCATCTTTGCAATACTCTTAGGAATCACATATGTACTACGAAAGATACTAAAGAAAAATTGGATGAGGTTGCATCGGGTACTAACTGTAATGCTTGTTGTTGCTATCGTGATTCATGTCTGTCAGATGGGAATTACACTACCTTATGCAATTTCTGACTTGGGAAAAGAAACCGGTATTTCAGAAGTTATAAATAGTGAAGATACAGCCAATTCAGAAGTCACCAATATCGAGGATACATCTAATTCAGAAGTCATCAATAGCGAAGATACAGCCAATTCAGAAGACATAAATAGCGAAGAAACTGACATTTCAGAGGGTAACAATGATAAAGAAACGGAAGATGTTACCGAAGATACGGAAACGGATAATTCCAACAACCTAGTTACATTTTCGGGTGCTACCCTTAAGGACGGCACATATCAGGGCTCAGCGGATGGATATATTGGCGTTATTACTGTATCTGTTGTTGTCCGGAACGGTTCAGTCACCGATATAAGCATAGTGGAAGAGAATGACACACCACAGTTTTTTGAACGAGCAAAAGAAATAATTAATACTATTATTAATGGTCAGTCATTAGAAGTTGATGGTATCACAGGCGCAACATACTCCTCAAAGGGAATTCAGGATGCTGTGTATAATGCACTTCAAAATGCAGTCATCAGCGGTGAACTGAAAATTACAAATATACAAATATCAAACAGCCATGGGCATAGAAGATGATAATCAAAACGGCATTTTAAGGGTGGGGTTATTTTAACCTACCCTTTTTCTATTTAAAGCTTTATTTTTGAATTGTATCACTGTTATCTCACTAACGAACAACGTTACCGCTTTTACCTTACACCCTTACATATTTTACTTTTATCTAATCCTTTATAGGAAATGATTATTGCAAATTTAATTCTCATATGATAAACTGATATATATAGAGTATTACATATAGGTAAGGTGATAGACAATGAAAAAACTACTTATATTATTGGTCGTACTGATATTGATAGTTGTCATACTGTTTGTGACGGGTTTTGATCTGGGTAGATTTATATTGCGTGACGATACAACTAATATCCACTCAGGAGATCATATATTTGATGACCTGCCTGAGGATAGCATGACCATTATTGTACGCAATGATAAGGTTTATTTTAACAAAGAACTAGTAGAGGATATATCGACCCTTAAAAGCAAAATATATGCTACGTACTATAAGGACCATACATTTATAGTAAGAGATGATAAGGCCGTTAAGGAAACATACGACGAGGTTATCAGGATACTTAACGAGTTGTCGGTAGATTATATAGAGAAATAAAGTCAGATATGGTGAACTGATATGAATAGAAAAGTATCAAAGAACGTTACAGGTATATTGTACGCCTTTATACATTTTTCAGTAGAAGCAACCTGTTTTTATATGCTTAGCAATGTTATGAAGGATTCCGGATATGTGTGGATATTGGCGCTTGTATATGATGCACTCGCATTTGTACCGCAGACGATATTCGGCGCATTCAGCGACAAACATCCTAATTATAATCTGGGTGCAATAGGTGCGATAGCCGTTATTGCGGCGTTGTTTATACCTGACAAGACATTAGCGGTAAGCATAATAGCTATAGGCAATGCTTTGGTACATATTAGCGGAGCGCAGGCAACGTTGCGTGGCTCTGACGGTAAATCTACCCCTGCGGCGGTTTTTGTCGGAGCAGGCTCAATCGGTGTAATGACAGGCAAGCTAATTGCAAAATACAGCGCAATATATGTAATAGCTATAGTTATGGTATTAATGTTAATATCCTTTATAATTATGCTTATACTGCCACGCTATAGCATACCTTGCCATACATATGCCTATGGCTTTAAAGTGAATAATAAACTGTCTGTACGCAAGGTAGTACTGCTTATGTTTATAACCGTAGTAGCACGCTCTTACTTAAGCTATGCCATACCTTTGTCGTGGAATAAATCAACATGGCAGACGGTACTGCTGTTTGTTGCCATGGGTGCAGGAAAGATGTTAGGAGGCATATTATCTGACATGATAGGTGTCAGAAAGACTGCTGTTATCAGCCTGTGCATTGCCCTGCCGCTTATGATAACAGGCGATAAGCTTATGACGGTATCGCTTATTGGTGTTACATTCTTCAGCATGACTATGCCGCTTACGCTATCTACCCTTGTGGCCGCTATGCCGCATAAGCCGGGTACTGCCTTCGGCATTACTACTTTAGGGTTATTCGCAGGTACATTGCCGGTATTCTTTGTCAAGGTAGACAATCTTTTTGCAAATATAGCAATAGTAACCGTGCTGACTTTGCTTGCATTGTATTCGTTTATTATATGCTTAAAGGAAGGAAATGAAAGTAATGTTTAATGTTAATTTTTTAGATTTAGTAAATCCATCGCCCATTGATGTGGTAGAGGACATAGTTGAAAGTAACATAGCTATTATAGCTTTGTTGGTGGTAGTAATTATCGTTGCTGTGATAGTACTTATCGTATCATTATCAAAGAGCGGAAAAAATATACCCAGCCAGCCACAAAATACTCCTGTAATGCCGGAAACACAAGATACCGATAACGTACCTCAGGATAAAGAAAATCCGTGACTGAGCTTATAGTAAGCCTTTTGCGCACATTGATGCTGACAGTACTGCTTGAGGGCGTTGCGGTAATATACTTTAAACCTCGCAAAAGGGTGTTGCTTGCAAGTGTGCTGGGCAATATACTCACAAATCCGTTGCTTAATATTGCGTTGATTATCATTGGGGTTAAGTGTGGCAATACAGTATATGCCGCAGCGGTGATTTGCGGTGAGCTTTTGGCAATTATTGTAGAAACTAAGGTATATAGGGTGCTTACGGGATTAAGTGTGCGCAGGTGCTTTTTGATATCAATTCTTGCAAATTGTATATCGTATTTTACCGGGGTAATACTATACGGATTTTAGAGTAAGGGCTATTAAATATTATCAGTAAAGGTAAGCTCTGCGATTTCACCTATTTTTTTAAAAAATATAAAAAAGGGCTTGACAAATTTTAAAGTAAGTTGTATAATAACTAATGCTTGATGTTCAAGCATACATGGCGGCATAGCTCAGTTGGCTAGAGCATTCGGTTCATACCCGAAGTGTCGATGGTTCAAGTCCATTTGCCGCTACCATATGGCCCGGTGGTCAAGCGGTTAAGACACCGCCCTTTCACGGCGGTAACACGAGTTCGATTCTCGTCCGGGTCACCAGAAAGCACTTGCAATAGCAGGTGCTTTTTATTTTATGTAATACCTGAAAGTAATAGGAATATAAGCAAAGCAGTAACAACATCGCTTTATTGACAAAGCTATACACTTATGATAAACTAATTAAAAAGGAGTGACGCAATATGACATATATTGAAAAAATAAAAGGTGCGGCTGAATTTATCAGAGAAGAACTCGGTACAGCCGAAATAGGCATAGTGTTGGGTAGCGGCTTGGGTGACTTTGTTACCTCTTTTGAGGATAGCCGCTATTTAGATTATAATAAGATACCCGGATTTCCTGTTTCTACAGTGCCGGGTCATGCAGGTAGGTTTTGGGTAGGTACATTGCACGGCAAAAGGGTATTTATGATGCAGGGCCGTTTTCATGGCTATGAGGGCTATGACCTTAAGGACGTAACCATGTATGTGCGTGTAATGAAGCTGTTGGGTGTAGAAAGCCTTATAGTTACAAATGCGGCAGGCTGTGTAAATCTGGGCTGGCAGCCGGGTGACCTGATGATAATATCCGATTATATAAACTTTTCCGGTCAAAATCCGCTGATAGGTGAAAACCTTGACGAGTTTGGACCAAGATTTCCAAGTATGTCAAGTGTATATGACAGCGAGCTTAGAGAGCTGTGCCACAGCGAGGCCAAGAAGCTTGGCATAACTATACGTGAGGGCGTATATATGTGGATGAACGGACCTTGCTATGAAACTCCGGCAGAAATCCGTATGGCAAGGGTATTAGGTGCAGATGCAGTAGGTATGTCTACTGTACCCGAAAGCATAGTTGCCGTACACTCAGGAATGAGGGTGCTGGGTATTAGCTGCCTTACCAACATGGCAGCCGGCATACTTGACCAGCCGCTTTCACATAAAGAGGTTATGGAAACAGCAGACCGTGTAAAGGCTGATTTCACCAAATTACTTGATGGCATTGTAGCCAATATGTAAGTCTTTATTGCTATATAACCTGTATTAAAGCAATAATATTAACGGTAGACCGTTTCATACAGAAAGGGTCTGCCGTTTTTGATGCTAATTAACTTGCTATGTAAATTTGTAATTTAGGCTTTTTGTCAATAGTGTTGGTAATGCAAAAAAATTAAAATTGGGATGTAAAAAACTCGAGTTTTTACATCCCAAACTTTATCGCAATCTATTCTTCTGTTTTTGATTTGTCATCAAAAATACTGTTTATAGTGTCGGCTATGTTTTCGCTATTTAATTCCTTTGATTTTTCAACCTTATCTGAGCAGTCATTATTGCTGTTATCATTCGGTTCCTCGTTTATTTCCGGGTCGATTTTATCGTTATCCTCCGCCACATCCGTTGATTCTTTACTCTTGTTCTTATGTTTAAGAATAAGCGAAACAATATAAACCGCCATTGAAATTGCTAATATTATACACGATATAATAAAAACTACTCTTGTAATACTAAACAATTTATCAATAATCGGTGTTCCGATTATATCTACAAATGATTTAAGCGGCGATTTGCTTATTGCAAGCTTAGAAAAGATATCATGATTCTTAAAAAATACAACCGGTATAAACATAACGCAGCCTGCCAACCAATATGCGTTGGCGACATTATACAATCGGGTTTTAAATGACGATGCGCTCAATAAAAGAGAAAGGACTGTAAGTACAGCGCATAAAATAACAATCCATACCGAATATTTGGCAAATGCCGTAATGATTTTATTTGCGAAAATATATTTTGAAAGTGGCCTAAATAAGTTTACGCTCCCATATGAATCCTTGATAACAACAATATTTGCGCTGATGGTTTCTGCGATGTTATCTGCAATAAGTTTGGTTTCATCTTCGGTAATATCATAGTTTTCTTTTATAAAATACTCATCAAGCAGTTTAAAGATATTATCCGATGAAAACGAAACAGATCTCATGCTCTTACCGCTTGTCAGACTTTCATACATTGCTTCACAATATTCATCTGAAAGCTCCTTGACGGAGTCCCTCGTAACTGCCTTTATAATTTCATCATAAGGCAGACCGAGATACAGTAAGCTTGTTTTAACAGCCTTTTTTGTGTATTCGTATATTTCATCTATGTAGGTATCTGACGTAAGCTGTGTTTTATAAAACTGCTTATTAAGCAAAGTATTATTAAGAAATACTGAAATCGTTGACGCAAATATTGATAAAACAAGTGTACAGATAAGCACAAATCTAAACAACCCGATAACAAACGAAACAAATTTACTGCGCTTTTTCATTTGCATACCAATCCTTTCCGTCTATTTTCTCGCACAATACACCGTACCTTCGATAGCGGATTCCGTATTGGTCTCTCGGATAGCAGGTATACATAAACAGCGTTTCAGTTGCATTTCTATCGTATTTGCTGATATAGGTTGTATCCTGATAATCAAATACCGTTGTTTCGATTACCTTGTATTTATATCTGCCGTAAATAGTATCAATCGTAACGATATCGCCCTTTTTCATATCCTCAAGCTCATAGAACAGCTCAGTAACATGAGCGGTTATAACAACTCTGCCGCCCTGCCCACAAAACGGAGAACCTATATAATGGCCTGAACCAATCTCCAATATGTCGGCATTATCGCCGCTGTAAACAGGAATATCCTTTTGCTCCCATCCCTCTACATTAAGCGTTGCCCATTGACTTAGATACGGTATATTGGGAAACTCCTGTACTTCTTCACTTACCTCAGGGATCTTCTTACTTAATTCAATTTTCAAGTCGTTGTTAATAACCTTTGTATTTGTAACAAGCTTATAGTATGTTGACTCAAAAATAACCGTGTTAAAAAGCCATGATGAAAGACAGAAAACAGCAAGAACTACAAGTAAAAACGGCAATAACGATAATATTATTTGTATAGTAGCTTTTACTTTTGTATTTTTCATTTTATTCACACTATAATGGGGTACATTTAAGTACCCCACCCTTTTATTATTTAGATTATAATTATTGTCTTAATCGGTTACAAGCTTTTTTCTAAGAAGAAAAGCAACTGCTGCAAGTAATAGCAGTCCGCCCGTTACATACAATCCGGTAAAATCTAATGCTTTGTCGGGAGCGTCGGTTCTCTTTACGATATCACCGTCAAGCTCGCCGATAAGCTCTCCGTTTTGTCCGTATACCAAAACCTTAATGTCACCTGGATGCAGTAAGCCGGATTCTTTAGGTACAATTTTATAGCTTATATTAAGAAGTGCGCATATTTCATCAAATACACTATACATATATTCTACTTCTTCATCTGAAAAATTATGGATGGAATGTCCCTTTGTAAAGTCAATTTTCTTTGCAGAACGCTCCATAATCTCAATAAGCTTATCGCATTGCTCGTCTGTTGTTTCAATTTGTGAGAAGATATTTTTCACAGTATCTAAGAAAAGTTCATCATAAATGCTTGGTGTCAACCTTTGTACTGTGTTTATAACCTCATCTCTTGTTGCAGCATTTGCTGTAATAAATGAACTGGAAATAAGCATTAATGCCATTATAAAGCATAAAGTTTTTTTCATTTTTACAACTCCCTTTTATATAAAGCTATACTAATCCAATGTTAATGAATTATATATAAGTATCATATATTATTTTTACTGATTTGTCAATTACTTTATGATATGATTTTAAGATGCGACTTTAAATTAACGGTTTATAAGCTTCTGTAACAAATTAATTTATTAAGATACATAAATCAAAAAGGCAGGCTATCCCCTATTGGATCGTCCTACTTCTTTTTTGCCTATTTTAAAGTGTATGAATATAAGTAAAAATACAAATGAGAGAGTAATTTTTCAAAAACAGCAAATATTATCATATAGTTAAAAATCAAAATCAGTCATTGTATTTTTGTATAAGCTCAAAGTGATTTCTATTAAATTTAAGCATACCGTCATCACGCATTTTGCACAGCTCGTTTGACATTGCGCTTCGGTCAACCGATAAAAAGTCGGCAAGCTGTTGCCTGTTAAACGGTATGTCAAAAGAGGCATTACCGTGTTTTTTTGACTGTGCGGATAGATACGCCGTCAGCTTTTCTCTGGTAGAGCGCTGCGCCATGCAGTCAATTTTTTGAGTAAGAATTATATTTTTGTGTGAAATAGAGCGAATAAGATTCTGAATAATAATAGTATGATGCTCACAAGCGTTTGAGCATACGTTCATAACTCTTTTAACGTTAAACATTAAAACGGTGCTGTCCTCAATCGCAAGTACGTCATTGAGTAATGCCTCGTTATCCTGCATAGCGTATGCCTCACCAAAGATCTCCCCTACCGATATTTTGTTGACTATGCTCCTATTACCCCAGTAATCGCCCTTTTGTATCAGGAGTGATCCCCTTACAAGTATTGCGATAGCATCTATATAATCGCCTGTACGGAATACATACTCGTCCTTTTGATATTCCCTTATCCTTGTATGCAAACAGTTTGTCATTGTAATTATCTCATCATCGCTTACATTTGCAAAAAGCGTTGTATTTTTTAATACAGGAATAAAATTCTCCATAACTTCCTCACTTTTCGTTGTAAAAACAACAGAATTAATTTTGATATTATACTATAATGAACTCACAAAGTCAATCAAGCAACAGGAGGAAGCGATAAAATGATAAGAAAGATAATTAAGATTGATGAAGATAAATGCAACGGCTGTGGGGCCTGTGCAAGTGCTTGCCATGAGGGTGCTATAGCTATGATAGACGGAAAAGCAAGGCTTATGCGTGACGATTACTGCGACGGTATGGGAGATTGCTTGCCTGAGTGTCCTACAGGTGCTATCTCCTTTGAAGAAAGAGAGGCGGCGGCTTATGATGAAAAGGCTGTAGAAGAAAATAAAAGGCGTAAGGCTATGCAGGAAAAGATAGCCGGTGTTTTTCATGGCGGCAGTTGTCCGGGCTCAAGAGCACAGCAGATAACCCATGCTAAGCCGATGACTGAGAGCGTGCCAAATGCAGATCAGGTATCTCTGCTTGGCAACTGGCCTGTACAGATAAAGCTTGCACCGCTTAAGGCACCGTATTTCAGCGGAGCAAAACTGCTGATAGCCGCAGACTGTACCGCATATGCGTATGCAAATTTTAACAGAGAATTTTTGCATGGCAAAGCGGCACTTATAGGCTGTCCTAAGCTTGACAGCGTTGATTACAGCGAAAAGCTTACAGAGATAATAAAAAACAATGATATTAAAAGCGTAACTGTTGTACGTATGGAGGTACCTTGCTGTGGCGGTATAGAGAACGCCGTAAAGAAAGCATTGCAAAACAGCGGCAAATTTATACCATGGCAGGTAGTTACAATATCAATAGGCGGAGAAATTATAGATTAACGGAGGTTATACAAATGAAATATATTGTAAATGAAAATTGCATAGGATGCGGTTTATGTGCCGCAACCTGCCCTGATGTCTTTGAACTTACAGACGAGGGTGTAGCAAAAGCAATCAATGAAGAGGTCGATGCAAGTAATGAAGATTTGGCGGCAGAAGCTATGGCAAGCTGTCCTGTTGAGGCAATAGAGGAGCAATAACAGTGAGTTAAATGGCAACATTAAACAAAACGCAACAAACAATTACTGAAGTTTACAGTTATAATAGGCAAACATCACATACTCTGTACCTGTGTTTATGTAAAAAATAAGCTATTAAGAACTGTCGGAATAAATGTTGAGCCTGAGTTTCTCCATTATTTTTTAGAAGAAGATGACATATCGAAAATGTTGTGTAAAATTGTTTTATTATGGGGAGAGACCTCTTGTTAAATAAGGCTCTTAACTTCTGTAAACCTGCCGACAGCAATTATAAGTATTTAAGATAAAGAAACGGGCATCCGTATAATCGCATTACACGGATGCCCGATTGTTTTACAACTGCCGGCAGTTTTATCGGGTAATTTTTTAAAAGATAATAAAAAATATATAGGTTTAATATAATATTATATGCAGAAACGGTGTGCGCCTATCGTTATCAGGGTTTCTCTTGAAAATATCCACTGACTGGTGGCTTTATCGGGATTGTAGTAATATATTGCGCCGCCTGTAGGATCCCATCCGTTAATAGCATCTACTGCGGCTTTTTTGGATGTAGATGATACGGCCTCATATATCTGACCGTCATCAACGCATGAGAATGCGCCCTTCTGATATACTACGCCTGCTATTGTGTTGGGGAATGACGGATGCTCCACACGGTTAAGAATGACCGCGCCTACCGCCACTTGTCCTACATACGGCTCTCCACGTGATTCCGCTGATATTATACGTGCAAGCAGGTCTATGTCGCTCTCTGAAAATCCCCCGGTCTGTACGGAGGTACTCTTGGAAATGCCCAGAGAGTTAAGGGTCTGAGTACCTGCTATGCCGTCTACGGCAAGCCCGTTATCCTTCTGGTAATTTTCAACGGCTTTTTTCGTGCCGCTGCCGTATATTCCGTCAACATTACCGCTGTAGTAGCCCTGCGCCTTAAGCTCGGTTTGTATGGCGGTTACCTCACTGCCTGTTGATCCGTACTTTGACAGAGAATTGCTCTTTATGACGCACAGCTCGTTTATAAGTATCAGGCTTATAACGAAGCAAATTGCGGATTTTATATTTTTCATATGATAACTCCTTTTGATTTGAATAAGCCGTGAAGCCGATTGGCGGGTATTATTCCGTTACCCGACGGTTGTGGTATTACGGCTTAATTTGTACTGCAAAAATTTTGATGATAACATTTATAATGCACCAAAAATTCCAATATATACGAATTTGTTGTTTGCTTAATTCACATAAATTACAAATATATATTGTCGTTTATTAAAAATAGTAACATATAGATAAAGAAGTATATACTTTCTTAATAAAAATTCTATAAATTGTTGTCAAATTGTTGTTTCATTTTTTGCAAACGTATGTTATAATATACTTGAAGATTAAGAAACCCCGATCTTTCTTCTATAAAGATTTATGGTCTAGCGAAAGGAGGAGATACAAATATGTCAAAAAAACCGTGTGTGCTTGTTTGTGTAACGGAGCAAATGAACTGTGACAGACTCATTGAAGCGGGGCGAGCTGTAGCAGACATAAAGAACGAAGATTTAAAGGTGCTGTGCGTGCCTAAGCTGGCAGGCGGCAACTGTATAATAAGCGCAGAGGTAGAATATTTATATCAGACGGCTAAAAAATACGGAGCGGAGATGAGAATAGTCTTCCACGATAAAGCCCCCTTAGTGGCTGTGCAATATGCAAAAGAGGTAAACGCCACAAGGATAGTAACAGGTATGCCGCCTGACGGTCAGTTAAGCGGATTTGTAGTGATGGTAAGGACGCTTGCGCCATCGCTCACAATATCAATGGTTTCTAAAGAAGGAACCGTGTACAATATGTACTCAAAGAAAGATAGTGAAATCATAAACGCATAATGCGTTAAAATATAAAAGTAATAAATATAGCGGATGTATTGCCTGTATGACAGTACATCCGCTGTTGTTTTGTAGGGCAGGTAAGACCTGCGGCAGCGTTGCGGTCGGTAAGACCGACAGCAAAGTTGCGCACAGAGATTTTGGCGTGATTAAGCATATAGCACGCAATCGAGGCAGGTTTCATATCTTCGCATAACAGTTAGATGTTTATAAATCTAACCTAACAGACGCTCATGCCGCTCTGTACTAGGCATATACTTTCTTTACGCAAAGAAAGTATACAAAGAAGCGGCGGGAAAACCCTTGCGATGGGTTTTCCCTGCCCCCTTTCCTTAACGCTTTTATGCTTCGCATATAGCGCACAAAGTATAATTGTATCAAAATTAATTTCACGCATCTTAACTTTGAAGTCAACTTGCTATAATTTAATACATTATAATCTAAGTTCTTGTTTCCCCATCCCCCGACCCCCTTCCCCAAGGAAGGGGGAGAAACTTGCAGGGGCTTCGCCCCTGCACCTCAATGGTCTGCACATCGGACAACATGAAAAAAGGTAAGTAAATCCGATAGTAAAGATGTGTACAAAGTGGTTTGATATGATTAATTGCATAGCACGCAACGTAGTGCTATGCAAATAGACTAGCAATCGTTATGTCGCAGGTGATAAATTATGATTATAAAAGATTATGTGTGCTCAGCGAAGCGGTCGTTCAGGAAGGGGAGCAGGGGAAACCCAATCAAAAGGGTTTTCCCGCTACGTCTTTGCATCCTTTCTTCGTATAAAGAAAGGATGTGCCGGGTGCAGGGCGGGCAGGGTAGCCCTGCGGCAGAGTTGCGCACAAAGTAATTGCTATAAATAAGTGCATAGCACGCATCGTAATTACTAGGTTTAATCGACAGCATTGTTGACGGTTAGACCAGTACTAGCGTTGCGCACAAAGTAATTGCTATAAATAAGTGTATAGCACGCATCGAAACTGCATGACATTAATTTTACTTTGTAGTCAACTTGCTATAATCCAGTATCTTATTATCTAAATCTTTGTATCCCCATCCCCCGACCCCCTTCCCCTAGGAAGGGGGAGAAACTTGCAGGGGCTTCGCCCCTGCACTCCAAAGGTTTGCGCATCGTACTGCTTAAAGATTAGCAATCGGTTGGCTGCAGGCGGTAAAGTGAGATAATAAAACACTTAGTTTGCTCAGCGAAGCGGTCGTTCAGGAAAGGGAGCAGGGAAAACCCAATCGAAAGGGTTTTCCCGCTACGTCTTTGCATCCTTTCTTCGTATAAAGAAAGGATGTGCCGGGTGCAGGGCGGCATGAGCGCCTGCATTGGTCTAATCGGCGCATTGTTGTCGATTAGACCTGTAGTAAGACTTTGCATAGGGTGACTTAGAGAGATTAAGTATGTATCACGCATCTTAACTTTGATGCAGAGATTTTAACTTTGTAGTCAACTTGCTATAATCCAGTATCTCATTATCTAAATTTTTGTATCCCCATCCCCCGACCCCCTTCCCCAGAGGAAGGGGGAGAAACTTGCAGGGGCGAAGCCCCTGCACCCATAATGTTTGCTCATCGTACTAATTGAAATATTATCAATTCACGCTCTGCATTACAAAGTTTGCATAGCACGCATCGGAATTGTTCGGTTATCTGCTAGGTCTCCGCCCCTGCACTTCTTAGGTTTGAATATCTTACTATTAAAGAAAACAAATTCCGGATGCGTGACAAAACTGAATTATCCTAAAATACCGTGTACGCAACATTGCCGCAGGTCTTACCTAGTATTCTTTGCCACACACTTTTGTGTAAGCTCATCACGGTTTCCGTTAGAGTCGGTGGCAGTTGCCGTTATGGTATAGGTGCTTCCCTTTTTAAGTGGGAAAAGATAAGAGTTTGCGGAGCATATGGAGGTTGACTTTACCTCTTGACCCTTAGAGTCCTTTACGCTTACGTCACAGCTTACGCCCATTCCGCCGCCGCTGTACAGTACGGTAATTATAAAGCTATCCTCAAACTGCTCAATGGTTATACCCTCTACCTTTATAGGAGCATCAGATACCGAGTATGCGTTTATGCTCTTGCTTATCTCTCTGCCCGAATTGTCAGAAAGCGAGTAGCTCACCTCATAATCTCCAAATTCATCAGGAGTGTAGCTGAAGGTATGCGAGCCGTAATTTATCGTCTTGCTGTCTGTATGTACGGTAGTCGGCACGCCTGTTTTATATCTGGTAACGGTAAATGTAAGCTTATACGGAGCAGTACCGCTTATAATATCAAAGGTTACTGAGAGCTTAGGAAGTGTCTGTCCTATATATTCAAGCGTTTCGTCAGAATAATCTGAGGATGAGAAGAAAGAGCTGTTCGGCTTCATTTGGGTATTTGTAGCAGATATCTTCTTATCACCGAATTTTACAGTGCTTTTTACTTTAAGCTCACTTGCGAGCGCAAAATTACCGAAGTTTTCAGGGGTATTGTAGCTGTCATACTGGTATACGCCGGCAAGCTCATTGTCTGTTCTACAAAAATAGATGTATCTTATTGAGCCGTTACGGTCAAAGTCGTTATCCTCAATCTGTGCGTCAAATAAGTACATTTTTCCGTTTATTTTCACGTTATTCCATGCGTGACCCGTATATCCCCCACTGTAGCTTTCTACCTGTCCGCCTACTCTGTATGACTCAAGGCCTATTGCACGGGTAAGTACGGTGAATGCCGCCGCATAGTTATCACATACTCCGTATCCTGTGGATAACAGCACATAGGCATCATATGCAACATATGAATCATTATACGTTAGGTACGGAGAATTGCCGACAAATGCGTGTACGCTTTCAATGCTTGTTATGTTCTGCTTATATGTAGTATGCTTTATTATATAGTCATATACTGCTTTTACCTTTTCGTAAGTGGACATATTGCTAGTTGTACAGCTTGCAAGCACCCTTTGTACAAGCTTGTCAAGCTTTGCGTTGTTTGTTTTCATCGGATTAAGGCTTGCACTGTTTATGATAGATGCAACTGAACTGCTTGCCTGTGAGTTGTACGACTGTGAATTGCTAGTTTGAGAACTGTTTGCAGTAGAGCTGTTTGCCTGTGAGCTTGCGTCAGCACTGCTTTCGCTGACGGTGTCTTCGCTTGATGTGTTGCTCTCCGGCTTGCTTGACGGTTTATCCTCAGGTCTTTTATCGGCAAGTAAGCTAAGCTTAACGTATCCGGATAAAGTGTCTGTCTCTATAAGGGTCATGGCGTTTTTACCAAGAGCCTCGTTTATATATGCAACTACCTCTTCTCCTGCCTTCAGAGTACCTATCTTTTCTGCTCCCTTTTCACCTGTTGAATATACGGCGGTCTTGCTTTGCGCATACATAGTTTTTACTTTAAGAGCTACTATTGGTATAGAGTCTGCATCGGTAGGTGTTATATTCTGCTCCGTAGGTGAATCCGGTGTAGCGTTAAGAGGCGTCGCATCGGTTTGAGTGGCATTTGTAGATGTTGCCGGGGATGGATCTTTGTAGTTTACAAAGTATATTACGCCTATTGTACACAGTATGGAAAATGTCGTAAGTATAAGTAAAAACAAAATAGATGCGATTATGAGCGATACCCTTTTAAAAAATGTTTTCATGTTGTACATCCCCTTTATTGTAATTATTTATAATATACCAATGATTGCTTAAAAAGTCAAGAACGGTACAATTTAATGTTGCAATTTATGTTAATTCGTGCTATCATAAACTGATGAGTAAATACATTCAACTATGAACGGAGAAATTGCAATGTCCTATAAAAGAATAGTAATTAAAGTAGGTACATCAACTCTTACTTATGCTAACGGCAAGCTTAATATACGTAGACTTGAGCAATTATGCAAGGTACTCAGCGACCTACAAAATTCGGGCAAAGAGATAATCCTTGTAAGCTCAGGTGCAATAGGCGTCGGGGTAGGCAAGCTGGGACTGAAGCAACGCCCGACTGAAACTAAAGATAAGCAGGCTGTTGCAGCGGTAGGTCAGTGTGAGCTTATGTTTATGTATGATAAGCTTTTCGGAGAGTATAATCATACCGTTGCACAGGTTCTTATGACAAGGGATATAGTAGAGAACGACCACAAAAAGCTTAACGTTATGAATACATTTGAAAAACTTATAGATATGGATATAATCCCTATAGTAAACGAAAACGACACCGTTGCCATAGATGAGCTTGAGGGTCAGAACTTCGGTGATAATGATATGTTATCGGTAATAGTTGCCGACTTAGTACAGGCAGACAGCCTTATTATTTTAACCGATATTGACGGATTGTACGATAAAAACCCACGGATATACCCTGACGCAAAGCGTATAAGCCGTGTAACATATATTACAGAGGAAATTAAGCAGGTAGCCGGCGGTACAGGCTCTAACAGAGGTACGGGCGGTATGGCAACTAAGCTGTCTGCGGCGGCTGTGGCAATGGACGCAGGCATTAACTGCCACATAATAAGGGGCGACGAGCCGGATATTCTATATGACCTTCTTGACGGTGCAGATATAGGTACGCTCTTTGTTGCACCGCAAAATAATATTTAATAGGCATTAAGCTATAAGGAGATAAACGCTATGACAGAAATAGAATTAATGGGTGAACGTGCTAAGGCAGCGGCACAGGTGCTTGCTACCGCACGTAATATGAAGAATACGGCATTATATGCTATCGCAGATGCTCTTGAAAGTAACATAAGAGAGATACTGGACGAGAATCTTATAGATTTGGCTACAGCCAAGCAGTCAGGCATGACAGATGCCTTTTTAGACAGGCTTACACTTACGTCAAACAGTATATCGGCAATGGCGGACGGTGTGCGTAAGGTGGCGATGCTCGCAGACCCGATAGAGAACGTTATAAGCGGAGATACTCTGCCTAACGGTTTGGAGATAAAGCGTGTAAGAGTACCGCTTGGTGTAATAGGCATAATATATGAGTCACGTCCAAACGTTACCGCCGATGCTGCGGCACTTTGCCTTAAGGCAGGTAATGCGCTTATACTGCGTGGCGGTAAAGAGGCAATAAGATCAAATAAATGTATAGCGGACATTATGCGCCGTGCCATTAAGTCAGTAGGCTTACCTGAGGACAGCGTACAGATAGTTACAGATACATCACGTGAGTCAGCTATGGAGCTTATGAGGTTGCGCGCGCTTGATGTACTTATTCCACGTGGAGGCGCAGGGCTTATCCGATCAGTTGTTGAGAATGCAAGAGTGCCTATTATACAAACGGGTGTAGGCAACTGCCATGTATATGTTGATAAGGTTTGTGATATGCAAATGGCTGTAGATATAATCTATAATGCCAAAACGTCCAAGCCATCTGTATGTAACGCTATAGAAACCATACTTGTCCATAAGGATATAGCAGAAAAGATATTGCCAATGATAAAGGCTAAGCTTGATGAAAAACACGTTGAATTGCGTGGATGTAAGCGCACCCGAGAGATATTGGGCGATTGTGTAGTGCCTGCAACGGAAGAAGACTGGTGGACGGAGTACCTTGACTATATACTTGCCGTTAAGGTGGTATCTTCTTTGGATGAAGCAATGGCGCACATAACTAAATATTCAAGCGGACACAGCGAGGCGATAGTAACCGACTGTTATGAAAACGCAAAAAAGTTTACACTTAAAATAGATGCCGCCGCAGTATATGTAAATGCGTCTACACGCTTTACAGATGGTGGAGAATTTGGACTGGGTGCGGAAATAGGCATATCTACACAGAAGCTACACGCACGTGGACCTATGGGTATAAATGATCTTACATCTACTAAATTTATTATATACGGTACGGGTCAAGTACGATGATATACATTAAAAAGTTAATATGACAAAAAATACGGTGCAGGATAAAATCCTGCACCGATTACTTTTATATTTACCTTTTGGGTCTGCGACCCAAGGCCGCAATTATTGATTTGCCCCTACGCATATTAAGTTTAATTGAAATTATAAGTACTATGCACACTATTATTACAACGGCACATAAAAAATATATTATCCAGCTTACGCCCTGACTTTGTACATAAGGTGCAGTACGGCTTGACTCATTATATGCGTATTCATACGGATTATAAGATGCATCCTTGATGCTCTTGTGATGTATATTCATCTGGTCACAGTATGATTCGGCATATGAGCCGCTATAACAATATACGGTGAGATTCTCACAGTCCTTAAAGCACTTACTTCCTATTTCGGTTACGCTTTCAGGCATAAATACGCTGGTAAGCTTTCTGCAACCCTCAAAGCAGCTTTCACCTATCTTTTGAGTACCCTGCGGTATAACAACGGATGTAAGCGAAACACAATCATAGAATGCCTTGTTGCCTATTTCTTCCAGATTATACGGTAGAGTTACTTCATTAAGCGCAGAGTCATCCTCAAATGCTTTAAGTCCGATTCTGGTGATAGTATCGGGAATAAAAACTATAGAAATATCGTGCCTGTTCATAAATGTACGGTCACCTATGGCAGATACCTGTTGACCGTCAATATAGTCAGGGACAGCAACATATCCGCCGTTACCGCTGTAGCTTGTAATCTCTATAAGGTCGCTGTTATCTAGTAACCTATACCCAAAGGTTGAGTCTGTACTTGCGGCATTAACGTTTATAAGGCAAGAGCCGCTAACAACGATAATCATTATTAAATTTATAATTAACAATTTAAAGCGGCTCATAACTCACCTCTGTGTGGGGGATTGCATCACAGCGGATAAAACATTATTGCTGTGGCTTATTCTCGGTTGCCGGCTTTGCTTGAGGTGCTGTATTGATTGGCTGTGACGGAACAAATGCGGGCTTAGCTTGTGGCTGAGATTGTAAAGGGTTTTGCACCTGTACGGCGGGTGCCTTAATCTCAGGTCTTTCTGTCGGCTTGGTTGCTACGGGTTTAGTAGCGTTGTCAAGTAATTTAATTATATTTTGATAGCTTATCTTAAGTGACTTGAAATATTCCTCAAGTTTAATAACGCTTTGACCGAAGCTTATTGCCTTCTTTCGGTCATCTGATGATTGCAGGAACTCCTGATATGTAGTGAATGTATCGTCAAGTACAGCGTAAAAGTCCTCAATCTCTGTATCTTTAAAGCCGTTTTCACGCTTATAGTCTGATATTCTGCTCTTCATGCTGCCGTACTCCAAGAATGCCGGAAATACGAGGAATGAAGATTTAAAGTTCTTGATGAGAGTTGTAAAATCGTTAAGTAATGACGGGTTAGATGTTACGTAGTGAGTATCTGTACCGTCTCTGAATATCTTGGCCGCACCCAAGAATGACTGAAGCATAGATGTTATAGTATCGTTATATTCTCTGGCAAAAGAGAGAAGTGGGTCTATCTTCTCCTCAAATGCGTTAAGCTCTGATACAACGAATTTATAGTAGTCATTGATCATTTTTGCATCCATTTTTAATTATCCCTGCACCCCTTACGCAATATACACGGTGGGTGATTTCCTTTCCTTTGATTTACTAATATATTATTACCTCTTTTTTAATGGGATTTTGCCATAAATATTATGAAAAAAAACAACGTTTTTTCAAAAATGATTATTTTCTCCCATTCTTTAACATTATACATTGTTTTTTAAAATATGTCAAGACTCATGCAATTTCTACTTTATTCCGCTGTAAATATGTAAATAAGAAGAAAAACTTATCGAAGAAATGCGCAGAAAAACGCAGTAAAATCATAAGTATAAGTACTTGTAAAATAGTATAATGTATGATATAATAATGCGAATGTCTTTTGTACGGTTAATCAAAAAAGGTAGGTACTGCGGATGGAAAGCAAAAAGAGATTTAATATAAGCGGCAAGCTTATTTTTAATATTGCGGTTTTTGCGCTTAGCATAGGGCTGATTACATACTTTATCTTCTCTAAAGACGGTCTGCGTGACTTTTTGAGAGTAACGGAGAAGGTTAGTTGGTTATGGATTAGTGCGGCAATATTCTTACAGCTTTTTAACGTATTTATAGACATACTTATTATATATATGTTCACAAAGCCCAGATATAAGGATATGACCTTTAGAAAGGCGATTAAGATAGGACTTGTGGGAGCTTTTTTTAATGCAGTTACTCCGGCATCTACAGGCGGTCAGCCAATGCAGATATACCTTATGTCAAAGATGAATATGGACGTAGGCTTTGCAAGCAGTGTGTTGATACAAAAATTTCTTATCTTCCTTACTACCAGCTTTGTCAGCAGTATAATTATAATTGTTATACAGTACAAAATGTTTTTACAGGCAGTAGATTCTTTTATTATGTGGTTATTTGTAGCGATCGGCATTATATCTCAGCTTGCTGTGGTTACAGCAGTTATAGTCGCAACCGTAAACGAAAGGCTTACTAACAGACTGATTCTGTTTATTGCAAAGTGTCTGGGTAAAATTAAAATAGTAAAAAATGTAGATAAAAAGAGAGATAAGATTCTTGCCCAGCTTAAGTGTTTTCATGATGCGAATAAAGAGCTGTACTCTAAGCCGAAGCTGCTTATAGTGTCATACCTTGTGGTGGTCGTACAGTGTATGGCGATATATTCCGTAGTATATTGCATATACAGAGGTCTGGGATTAAATGGCGCAAATCTGTTTGATATGATATCCGCACAGGCTATAGTTAATATAATAAGCTCTATGATACCGTTGCCTGGCGCTTCGGGTGCGGCGGAGCTAAGCTTCTCTATGTTCTTTTCAATGTTCTTCACGGCGGCTACCATTAAATCCGCTATTTTATTGTGGAGATTTATAACCTATTATGCAATGATAGTAATAACGGCCCCATTCTCATTTCTTACTAAGGGCGCCAATAATAAATTAGAAAACATTAAACAGGCAGAGGTTAGTAATGATGTCACCAAAAGTGAGTGTAATAGTTCCGATATATAATGTTGAAAAATATCTGAGACGTTGTCTTGATTCCGTAGCGGCACAGACTTTCTCGGATTATGAGGTAATAATGATTGATGACGGCTCGACCGACTCAAGCCGTGATATTGCCGCAGAATATGCAGAAAAGTTACCGCAATTTAAGCTTTTTGATAATGCGAAAAAAGGCGTTGCAAATGCACGTAACGTGGGAGTGCAAAATTCAACCGGCGAATATGTGGCCTTTGTAGACAGCGATGACTTTGTTGCGCCGGAATACTTAGAGGTACTGTACTGCACTGCATCGGCGGTAGATGCTGATATATCTACCTGTAACTATGCTAAGTTCTATCAGGAAAAGGGCAAGTATCACACAATACTTATACGTAAACCCAGCGAAAAGGTTTACACAAACACCAAGTTTACGAAAATGGTACTTAATGATATCAGAGTACGCTCTTATGTGTGGAATAAGCTATGGCGAAGGTCACTTTTCACGGATAACGGGATAAAATTCAATGATATTTACTTTGAGGATATTGCTATCTGTCCACAGCTTATACATTCTGCCAATAAAATAGCCGTAACCGATAAATGCCTATATAATTATACGCAACGCAAGGGTAGTATAATGTCAAGTGCAATGGCAGGCAAGATTAACGGATATATTTACACATTGGCACTTATGAGGAATTTCTTTGAAAATCATAACTGCTACGGAACATATAAGCTTATGTACGGTAAGCTATGCTTCTGTGTTGCTTTTGCAAATTTATATAATGTATTTG
The DNA here is from genome assembly GCA_051881075.1 of Acutalibacteraceae bacterium. GTDB lineage: Bacteria > Bacillota > Clostridia > Oscillospirales > Acutalibacteraceae > RUG14223. The sequence goes on from JBJEPE010000018.1 coordinate 21,041, forward strand.
AAGTGCACAAAGCTCATAAAAGCTTTAAGTATTATGGCAGAAATATAAAAGTTTCGTTTACCGCACCGTTCTATTACCGCACACGTAAGTTTAAGCCTGTACATGACGGTGACCCGGAGATGATATTTAAGATAAAGATTGACGACTAAGAAAAAATTAGTACGATATAAATAATGACATGGCCGCATCAGAGTATGCGGTCTGTTTTTATATGTAATAGAAACTGTATAAAGTGTCCATAGTACAAATTAAGTATCACGTGTCTGTGGTTTGTTTTTCTTTATAGTAAGATATTCAAACCTTAGGAGTGCAGGGGCGATTCTTTAGCAGATAACTGTTTGTTTCGATGTGTGCTATATGCTCTGTTTTTATAGCTGTTTTGGGATTGATTTTGTCATATAGTACGATGTGCAGACCATTGGAGTGCATAGGGCGAAGCCTCAGCAAATAAATAACTAACTCCGATGCGTGATACACACCCTATATTATTAATATCTCTGTACGCAACATTGCTGTCGGTCTTACCGACCCTTGGGGAAGGGGGTTGGGGGATGGGGACACAAGTACTTAGATTATAATGTATTGAATTATAGCAAGTTGACTACAAAGTTAAAATCTCTACACTAGAGTTTCGATGCGTGAATTAATTTTGATATAATTATACTTTGTGCGCTGTAAGCGAAGCATAAAAGCGTTAAGGAAAGGGAGCAGGGAAAACCCATCGCAAGGGTTT